>NZ_MODU01000004.1:0-627071 GCF_001885075.1 Alteromonas sp. V450 | reverse complement strand
TGGGTGATAGCGACATTGTAGGTCATAGACTACAAACCAATATGGTATCGCACACCGCTTATCGAGGTTTCGGCGGCCCGCAAGGTATGATCATGGCTGAAGCTATGATTGATAAAATTGCCCGCGCCATTGGCAGCGACCCCCTATCGGTAAGAAAGCGTAATTTATACGGCCCCACGACGGGTAGTCTGACTCCTTATGGAATGAAGGTAGAGCATAACCTTTTATCCGATATGATTGCCGAGTTAGAAGAAAGCGCGCAATACTGGCAGCGCAGAGAAGCGATCACGGCCTTTAATCGCCAAAGTCCGTTAGTTAAAAAAGGGCTGGCACTGACACCGGTTAAATTTGGGATTTCATTCACCGCAAAACACTTAAATCAAGCCGGTGCGCTGGTACACATATACACCGACGGCAGTATTCAGGTGAATCATGGTGGTACTGAAATGGGCCAAGGGCTACATACCAAAATAGGCCAAATTGCAGCCAATGAATTTGGCCTAGACCTGGATATGATAGAGGTCACCGCAACACGCACTGATAAAGTACCCAACACTTCACCAACAGCGGCATCAAGTGGCACTGACTTAAACGGGAAAGCTGTACAAAATGCGTGTATTACTTTGAAAACCCGTTTGGCTGAGTGCTTCGCCAACAGCTTAGGTTTAGACGACCGCGCTGGTGACGTGCAGTTTATTAATGAGCACGTTGTGTTAGATGAACACAGCATTGCCTTCACTGAACTTGTTCAGCAAGCGTATTTTGCCCGAGTGTCCTTATCTTCAAGCGGTTTTTACAAAACACCTAAATTACAGTACAACCGTGACACAGGCGAAGGCCGTCCGTTTTTCTATTTTGCCTACGGTGTGTCAATGAGCGAAGTCTCTGTCGATACACTGACCGGTGAATACACCGTAGATAAAGTGAACGTCATTCACGATGTGGGCAACAGCCTTAACCCCGCCATTGATATTGGCCAGATTGAAGGCGCGTTTATTCAAGGTATGGGTTGGCTGACGACGGAAGATTTAAAATGGAACGATTCAGGCAAACTGATAAGTGAAAATATGGCAACGTATAAAATTCCTGCAATAGGTGACACGCCTAAGGAATTTAATGTGAAGCTGTTCGGTAGAAAGAATGCTGAAGACAGCATTTACCATTCAAAAGCCGTGGGTGAGCCACCGTTTATGCTAGCCATTTCAGTGTGGTGTGCACTCAAAGATGCTATTTCTAGTCTTTCTGGCTATACCGTTGACCCGCAGTTAGACACGCCAGCTACGCCAGAACGAGTGTTAAACGCGGTAGCTGCTATACAGCAATCGGATTGCCGAGGCGGTGCGCTATGACACCCGCGTCAGCAACGTCATTTCGCGCCCCCCAATCATTTCGCGCAACGACCTGGCATGAGGCAATAGCCGAATGCCAAGCGCGTAATGAAGGTTATGTGCTGGTGACTGTGGTAGGCACTGCAGGCTCTACGCCTCGTGAACCGGGCAGTAAAATGGTAGTTACCGCTTCTCAAAGCATCGATACCATTGGTGGCGGACACCTTGAGTTTGATGCTATCGCCCGCGCCCGTGAATTTCTTGCTAAAGGCGAAGTGCATACCGAGCTTCACAGCTACCCGCTAAGCAGTTCTTTAGGGCAGTGCTGTGGCGGAGCGGTAAAGGTACTATTTGACGTGTGTAATGTTCATCAACAGCACATCGCCATTTTCGGCGCTGGTCATGTTGCAAAAGCACTGGTGCCTATTTTGGCTCAATTACCCGTGCGAATTTCGTGGATAGACAGTCGCGATGAATTGTTTCCACTGTCATTGCCATCCAACGTGCAAAAAGTGGTGGAAGAGGCGCCAGAGAGCGAGGTTAGACACCTTGATGAGAATAGCTGGCTAATTATACTCACTCACGATCATCAATTGGACTATCGCATTACAGAGCAGGCGTTAAAGCAACCTTCCCTACCCTTTGTTGGGTTAATAGGGTCAGATACAAAGGCAAAGCGCTTTATTACTAAGCTGACTCAGCGCGGGTTTGACGACAACGCGCTGGCAAGGCTATTTACGCCTATAGGTAATCGGGACATTCCTGGCAAGCAACCTATAGAAGTTGCCGTTTCTATATCTGCGCAAATTATCGAACGCCTGCATTTAAGTGAAACGAAGACAGGCAATAGCAAAAGAAACAGTGAGAAGCCCGCAACAGCGTTTCTCAGAGAAAAGGACACCATCAGTGACACTTAATGAACTAAATACGCTAAGCGCTGAAGAAGCAACTTCCTGGTTTGAACAGTGCTGCGCGGCGAAAACCTGGATTTACCAAATGGTAGAAGCTCGCCCGTATAGCGATATTGATGCGCTTGTTAGCCAAGCTAAAAACGCATGGGCTAAATGTAGCAGTGATGACTACCTTGAAGCTTTCACGGCACACCCCATGATTGGCGACGTAGATTCTTTACGTAAGAAGTTTGCTAATACTAAAGCCATTGCAGCAGGGGAACAATCGGGTACGGCTAGCGCGTCTGAGGCTACCCTTCACCAGTTAAAAGAAGCCAATCAGGCTTATTTAGACAAGCACGGGTTTATTTTTATTATCTGCGCCACCGGGCTTTCTGCGCAAACCATGCTAGAAGCATTGCAAGCAAGGCTGCCGAATACGACGCAGCAAGAGATTTCAAATGCTGCCGCGCAGCAAATAAAGATAACCCTATTACGTATTAATAAAGCATTAAATTAGTGTGGCGTTCTTGGTTAGCAGACATGTTTATACCAAATGCAACAGCTATGCGAATTGAACAGAAATTAAGGAATACAGTATGAATACGCTCTCAAGCCACGTACTCGACACCACACTGGGTAAACCCGCACAAGGTATTGCGCTTACGCTAACGTTACCTGATGGAAATACTCTTTCTGGCGAAACCGACAATGACGGCCGTTTTAAAAACTGGGGTATTGAAGATGGTTTTGCTGCAGGCGTTTACACTTTGCGTTTTCACTGCAAACCCTACCTTGTAGAAACACATGGTAGTAGTTTCTATCCTCACATTGATATTACGTTTGAACTTGAAGAGAATGGCGGCCATTATCATGTGCCACTGCTTATTTCTCCATTTGGTTTCAGCAGCTACAGAGGCAGCTAACAAATATGCAGCTTTTTCGTGCAAGCATTGCGCACTTTCCTAAACAAACCACACAGTTCGATAGTGACATCGCTATTTTTAAAGACGGTGGTTTGTTAGTAGATAATAAAGAAATAAAAGACGTTGGCGCGTTTAAAGAGGTAGCTGAGCGCTACCCTGCCGCCACTGTCACCGATTTTTCAGGCAAATGGATTTTACCGGGCTTGATCGACAGCCACTTACATTACCCGCAAACGCAGAGCATAGCCCATTATGGCGAGCAGCTGCTTAGCTGGCTTGAGAACTACACATTTCCTACAGAAATGCAGTTTGCAGATAGTGAGCACGGTGAAACGATTGCGAAAGTATTCTTAAAACAGCTGTTAAAGAACGGCACCACCACGGGGTTTGTTTTTACAACCGTTCACAAAAGCAGTAGCCAAGCACTATTTAGTGCCGCAAGCGAAATTGATATGGCGATTGTGGCCGGTAAGGTGTGCATGGACAGAAATTGCCCTAGCGCGCTCAATGACTGCCCGGATACTGCGCAAGCTGACAGCGCACAGTTAATTGAAACCTGGCATAACAAAGGCCGCAACCGCTACGCGCTAACCCCCCGTTTTGCGCCAACCAGCACAGAAGCGCAACTTGCTGCATTAGGTGAGCTTGCAAAGCAGTATCCTGACGTTTTCATTCAAACGCACTTGTCTGAAAATTTAGACGAAATTGCTTGGGTAAAAAGTTTATTCCCAAAAGCAGACGGCTACCTGGATGTTTATGACACCTATAACCTTGTGCGCAAACGTGCGGTTTTTGGCCATGGCATTCACCTTACGCCTAATGAGTGGGCGCGCTTAGGGGATAGCGGCGCTACGGTTGCATTTTGTCCTACTTCGAATTTGTTTTTAGGTAGTGGCCTTTTTGATATGAGTGCAGCGCGTGCGAACAAGGTCCATGTGGCTATGGCCACCGATGTGGGTGCAGGCACTACGTTTAACATGTTTAAAACTTACGGCGATGCTTACAAGGTAAGTCAATTGCGCAATGAGCCTATCAGCCCGCTGGAAGGGTTTTATCTTATGACCCAAGGCGCAGCTGTGGCCCATGCTCTTGACCATGAAATTGGCAATTTAAACCCAGGCTCTACCGCTGACTTCATCGTTGTTGAGCCAAGGTTTGACGAATTAACACAGTTGCGGATAAAAGAAGATGCCGACTTCGACGATGTGTTTTTCGCTTTGAGTATTTTAGGTGACGACCGCGCTATCGACCAAACGTGGATAAGCGGCACATGCCGCTATAAGAAAGAAGATAATTAAAAACAAGCTGCACTCGGGCCTTACGGCCCGAAATAAGGAGAACAATAATGCCGTGGCTAGATTGGATAAGTTTATTCGTACGATGGTTTCACGTTGTGGCCGGTGTAGCATGGATTGGTGCGTCGTTTTACTTTATTTGGTTAGACAACAACTTGCGAACCCCGCCTAAATGGAAACAAGATAAAGGTATTAAGGGCGATTTGTGGGCAATCCACGGTGGTGGCTTCTATGAAGTTGCTAAATACGCCTATGGTCCAGAAAAAATGCCTGAAACACTGCATTGGTTTAAGTGGGAAGCCTACACCACGTGGTTATCAGGCTTTGCACTGCTCATCATTGTTTACTACTTTGGCGCTAGCGCTTATCTCATCGACCCGTCAGTCAATGCCATGTCACCTGCTACGGCAATATCTCTAGGACTTGGGTTAATTTTTGGTGGGCTAACTGTCTATGAGTTTGCTTGTCGTAGCTCATTGGCAAAATACCCGCTCGCTTTCGGTATTGGGTTAGTTGCTCTTGTTTGTATTGTTAGCTATCTGTCTACTCAATGGTTTAGTGGACGCGGCGCTTATATTCATGTAGGCGCACTTATCGGTACGATTATGGCAGGTAATGTCTTTTTCAATATTATGCCAAACCAGCGCAAAATGGTGGCAGCGGTGGCTGATAAAAAAGACATCGACCCTAATTGGGGAGCTAGCGCTAAACTGCGTTCTGTACACAACAACTACTTCACGTTGCCTTTGCTGTTTATCATGATTTCAAACCACTATCCCATGACATATCAGCACCCACAAAATTGGCTTGTGTTGATTGCTATTATGGCCGCTGCAGCCTGGATACGACATTTCTTTAATCTTCGTCATGTGGGAACCACCAAGCCAAGTATTTTAGTGTCTGGCGCAGCCGCCATGCTCGCCATCGCTCTTTGGGTGTCTTGGCCGCACGTATCTTCAATTCAATCGTTAAGTCATGACGATGCACTATCCTCTTCAACCATGAGTACACAGTCAGCGGATCAACCTGAGTTAATTGCATCTTCAGGCTCTACTAACAAAATGGTAAACGAATCATCGACGGTGATTAGTAACGAGCGCGTCGCGAGTTTAATTTCCACCCACTGTGTAAGCTGTCACTCGCGCACACCGACCGACGATATATTCAAAGTCGCGCCGTTGGGCGTGGTGTTAGATTCGTGGACAGATATAGAAAGATTTGCGCCACAAGTGGTTAGAAGAACCACTGTGACCAAAGACATGCCATTTTTGAATAAAACAAAGATGACGGAAGAAGAAAGACAAGTCATAGCTCGCTGGTTTACTCAACGAAACTAAGTTTCAACGGCGGGCACTGTTACTGGTGCACGCCGTTAAATAGCTCAATTGGCACTTTCCGCTTGCCCGCTGTGTCTGAATGAGCGTTTTTTTCGATACATAGCTTCATCAGCACGATCTAACCATTCTTGAACACTTTCAATATCTGGTGCCCATTCCACCCAGCCAATGCTAAAAGAAATGGGTAGTGAAATGCCATTACCTATTTTCAAAACAAAGGAATGAGTAAGTACACGGCGAAAGAACGCTTCAGTTTCAGCCTCGTTTGTGCCGTAGAGTAAAACTACAAACTCATCTCCACCTATGCGTCCGAATCTGTCACTTTCTCTCAGTAAACCAGACATTGTATTGGCAAAATAGACAAGTGCATCATCGCCAACTTTATGACCATAGCTATCATTAATGTCCTTGAAATTATTAAGATCTAGGTATACCAATGTCGAGCACTTTTGACCCCGTACCAAACGACTAATCTCATTACTTAGCTGAGCAAGTATCTCTCGCCTATTTGCAAGGCCTGTTAACGTGTCGGTTTTTGACAATAATTCAAGTTTATTGACCGCTTTCATTAGCGCTTGCTGCTGCGACTTTTCGCGTGTGATATCGTCAGCAGTCCCCAAAATCAAGCTTTGTAACTCTCTGTTATCGTAGATTAAGCTACCCCTATCATGCAGGTATTTAATCGCTCCTTTTGAATCATAAATTCGATATTGAATATCCCAGTTCTCTAAGGGGCGTTGGTTGAATGTTTTTGAGACACGAGCAACGTCGTCTTCATGAACATGGTCGATAAATGCACTTGGGTTACAATAAAGTTCATATTCACTTCTTCCATATATATTGTTATATCCATCGTTAACGTAGCAAAGCTTGGACATATCTGGAGAGGCAACCCAAATAAACGTTCGCTCAGAAAAAGCACTTACGATCTTACTGAAAAGCGCATCGATTTGGAAAAGTTCGGTTTCTATTTTTTTCTTGTCATCAATATCTTCAACTACCGAAATGAAGTATTCAGGGTTATCCTGCTTGTCGCGCACCAACGATACCGTTAACTTTCCCCAGACTAACTCTCCATCGCTTCTTACATATTGCTTTTCCAATGTATAATTATCGATTTCCCCTTTCAGTAACCGGGTAAGATACTCAATATCTTCATTTAAAAAGTCTGGGGCTGTTATTTCTTGAAAGCTCAACGTTGTAAGCGTCTTATCGTTGTATCCTAAAAATTCACAGAGCTTTCGATTTACCCTAATAAATCGGCCATCTAGTCCTACATGGGCAAGACCGACTGCACAATAAAGAAAAGTTTTTTCAAACATGGGCTAGCGCCCTTTGTAACAACTGCATTCCATCGCCCTTATGTTGCTATTGTTGAATGGTTTACATCTTCAATCATTCGCCTGAACGCCGAAGTTTTGATTAGACAATATCTCTATTAGCGTAGTACAAAAAATAAATATAAATAGTAAAACGCAAAATGAAGTTTGAAATATGGCGTGTATATTGTGTGTATATTGTTTTAGGAGACCCTCTTCCTAATTATTATCCCCGAAGTTAAAGCTGGGCATAAAGTGTCAAAAAGGTGATGCTGAACGCTACTGACCTCAGAAAAATACACTGTTGCCGGTTTACTATTCCACTTCTTCTTTCGATTGCATAGTCTACGTAACGAACCTGCTCCAAAAGGAGTTTATTTTAAACGCGGAGAGTTTTTATGATTGAGTTTTCAGTATTGCTGTATGCAAAAGAGGGACGCAGCGAAGCACTTGCAGAGGCGCTCTTGCCACTTGTGAAAGAGAGTCAAAAGGAAGATGGCGCTATTATGTACGACCTACACGCTAGTGAAACTGAGCTTTTTATCATTACTGAAAAGTGGCTAAATCAAGAAGCGTTAGACAAGCATGAAGCCACGCCGCACTTTTTGTCATTCCAAGCAGCGGCTGAAAAATTAGTTGATAAAGTGGTTCGTCTTCCAAAAGTCGTTCTGTAAAGTTGGTTACTAATCGGGGCGCCCTTCAGGAGTGCGCCCCAATAAAGTGCATATGCTGACTTCACCGCTTATCGATTGGTAAGAAGATTTACCTAACTTGTGCCTCTTCGCTATTGCGCTCAGACCATATGCGTAATTGCTCGAGTATATCCAGCGCTGAACGCCCAAAGTCAGTTAGGCTGTATGCTACCGCAATCGGTCTTGTTTCTATAACATTTCGAATGACCATACCGTTGTTTTCCAGCTCTTTGAGGCGCTGATCGACCATTTTTCGGCTGGCACCGCCAAGCATTCTGCACAAGTCATTAAACCTTACAGGTTCATCTTTCAAATGATAAATAATAGAGCCTGTCCATTTTCCACCAATCAAGCGCATACCGCGCTCAATCGCGCAAGGCTCGGTGCACGTATTTAAAACGGTTTTTCTACCCTTAGCGTCTGTTTTTATTTCACTTTCCATCAAATTCCCTAAAAAAACCACCTAGTTACTAAAAGTATACTAATTGTTTGTTTGAACAAGGTAACTAAAATAGACCACATAAGCAAGTTTACCTTTACGTTCACCCTTAGCTAATTAGTCTAATATCAATGTAAAAGGTTCACTGTAGGCCTCTTTGGAGTGTAAGCCATGAAAGATATTCATTTATACACCGCAAGCACAATGAATGGATGGAAGCCCGTTATCTTTTTAGAAGAGGCGGGTGTAGATTACGACTTAACTCACATTGACTTCGCCACTCGGCAGCAAAAGTCGCCTGAATATATAGCCATCAATCCCAATGGCCGCATCCCAACTATCATCGATAAATCTAACAATAACTTCGTGGTTTTCGAGTCCGGCGCCATACTTTGGTATCTAGCCAAAAAGTATCAAAAGTTCCTTCCGCAGAACAACAATAAGGAATCAGAAGTTCTGCAGTGGCTAATGTTTCAAATGGGAGGGATCGGGCCAATGATGGGACAGGCCATGTTCTTTCAGCGGATTGCGCCCAAACAGGGTGAGCACAACTCCTACGCCATTGACAGGTACGTTTCAGAAAGTCGGCGCCTTTTGGAAGTGCTAAACACAAGGCTTGAAGGTCGAAGTTATTTAGTGAACGACGAGTTCACTATTGCTGACATGGCAACCTACCCTTGGGCCAGAGCCTATCATTGGGCAAAAGTAGATATTTCGGGTCTGGAAAACCTTAAAGCATGGTTTAAGCGCATTGATCAGCGCGAAGCAACTCAGCGCGCACTAACTATTCCGGAACCTTTTGAGGCTTTCTTTGGCAGAGGGGATTCAGAACAACAAGCTAAGCAAGAGAAAGCTAACGCTGACAGGTTTTAATAATACAAATTAAAACAGGCAAAACAGACCGTTCAAACCAAGTGAAGCGCCTTGGCGAGAGCATATTAAACATTAACTTCACGGTGACACAAACCATGATTGAATTTACATTAAATGGAAAAAAAGTGCAGACAGATGCTGCATCAGATACGCCTCTCGTTTGGGTGATACGCGATGAGTTTGGATTAAAAGGTACCAAGTTTGGGTGCGGTGTTGCCATGTGTGGCGCATGCACGGTACATATTGACGGTAACGCTATTCGCTCTTGCTCATATCCTGTTTCGTTAGCTAAAGGCAAGAACGTAAACACTATCGAAAGCCTCAACAATGAGCATCCGCTGCAATCTGCTTGGGTAGAAGAGCAGGTTCCTCAGTGTGGCTATTGCCAGTCTGGTCAAATTATGCAAGCAGCGACCTTACTAGACAGAAACCCAAATCCGAGCGACCAGGATATCGTTAACCACATGAGCGCAAATTATTGCCGCTGTATGGCTTATGCGCGCATAAAAAAAGCGATCAAGCGCGCCGCAACGTCTTCAGTTCAATACTTTGACCCAAATGCTTCATCAGAAGGTGAAAACGCATGAGCATGAAAAACATCTCTCAAGAAAAGAAAGACATGATCAACTTATCTCGCCGTTCTTTCATGGTGGGGTCAATGAAAACATCTTTATTCATGGCATTTGGTGCTGCCGCTATTCCATCTCTGTTATCAGCGAAAGAAAGTATTGAAACTAAACAGTTTTCACCAAATATCTGGTTTGAAATGGATACAGATGGCAACGTCATCGTCAATATAGCCAAAGCGGAAATGGGCCAGCATATTGGTACGCCAATCGCTAGAATTTTAGCTGATGAGCTTGAGTGCGACTGGGATAAAGTGTCTATAGTGCACGTTGATACAGACCCAAAGTGGGGCTACATGGTAACAGGCGGCTCTTGGTCAATTTTCCATACCTACAAGCCTATGTCTCAGGCAGGCGCCGCTGGCCGCATGGTGTTAATTGATGCAGGTGCGAAACTACTTGGCGTGCCCGCCGATAGTTGCAAGGCAGAAAAAGGTTTTGTTATCTCGGGTAACAAGAAAATTAGCTACGGCGATATTGTAGCGAACGGCAACGTCGACAAAACATTCAGTGCAGATGAGCTCGCGGAACTGCCAATTAAACCAGGTAAAAAACGCCACCTTATTGGTGTTAACGCAGACTATAAAGCACTCGACATCCCGCCTAAAACTAACGGTACTGCGGTATACGGCATTGATGTGGAAGTGGAAAATATGCTTTATGCACGCCCCATTCTGCCTCCGACTCGTTATGGCAGCGCAGTAACGAATGTGGACGACAGTAAAGCTAAGAGCTTACCGGGATACAAAGGTTATAAAGTGCTCACCGATCCGAGCGGTACTATCGAAGGTTGGGTTACTGTATTGGCTACAGACTACCCCACAGCGATTAAAGCCGTTGATATGGTGAAAGTCAGCTATAACGCCGGTAAAACCGCTAATGTTTCTGAAGCTGATATACAAAAAGAAGGCGAAAGAATTGTACGTGATCGCAAGGAAGGCACCGTTTTTGTAGATGAAGGAAATATAGAGCTGGCGCAATCAAAAGCGGCACAAACTATTGAGGCTTTATACACCACCGCCACTGCCAATCATTTCCAGCTAGAACCACTTAACGCTATTGCGGAATTTAAAGGTGGTAAATGGCATATTCATACGGGTAACCAGTGGCAGAGCCTAACACTCCCTACTGTAGCTAAGGCCGCAGAAGTGCCAGAAAATGATGTAATCCTTCATCAGTATTATCTTGGCGGTGGTTTTGGGCGACGTCTTTTTGGAGATTGGATTGTTCCAGCTTTGCTTACAGCTAAAGCTACTGGCCAGCCAGTCAAATTGGTGTTCATGCGCCCGGATGATACATTGTTTGACCAACCCCGCTCTGCCTCTACCTCACTGTTTAACGCGTCGTTCGATGAAAATAATCAGTTTTTAGGCATGGAGCATGCGCTTGCGGCAGGCTGGCCAACACTAAAAATGGCTCCAGGTTTTCTAGCACCAGGAGTAAGCGGCGAAGGGAAAGTCGATATGTTCTCGGCATCTGGCGCCGACCATTGGTACACCATGTCTCACCATCGCGCCCGTGCGGTTAACAATAAGGTAGCACAAGATACATTTACGCCAGGTTGGCTGCGTTCGGTAGGTCAAGGTTGGATTGTATGGGGCTTAGAATCATTTATTGACGAAGTGGCAATAAAAGCGAACAAAGACCCCGTCGACTTCAGACTTGCTATATTAGACGGAAAAGGAAAACAAGGGGGCAAAGCGCCAGAAAGTGTCGGCGGTGCCACTCGACTTGCCAATACTCTTGAGATTCTTAAGAAAAAGACGGCGAATGTTAAACTTGGTGCTGATGAAGGCATTGGCTATAGCGTAAGTGCAGGTCAAGAACGCACTATGCCAGCTTGGCTCGCGACTGCAGCTCATGTTCACGTTAACAAACGCACAGGAAAGATAACGGTCAAGAAGCTATGGGTTGTTTCTGATGCTGGTATTGTTATTCATCCAGATGGCGCAATAGCGCAGCTTGAGGGTTCATTGCTGTGGGGATTGAGCTTGGCACTGTTTGAGCATAACGAAGTGAAAAACGGTCAGGTTTCAAAAACAAACTTACATACCTACCTTCCTCTACGCATGAACGATGTTCCAGAAATGGATATTGAGCTTGTTGAAAGTGAGGAGTTTCCAGTGGGACTGGGTGAACCAGGCGTTATTGGTGTCGCGCCGGCTATCGGCAATGCAGTGTACCAAGCCATTGGTGTACGGCTACGTCATTTGCCCATGCTTGCTCAACACGTTACCGCAGCATTAAAAGCATGAGGGCAGTATGATGAGAATGATATCCGCTTTAGCGGTAAGCGCCCTATTAGCACTTATGCTTACCGGGTGTAGCTTACATGAAAATGACGATAGCAATCATGAAAGTTTAACTGCTAACGCTTCACAAGTGGGTAACTCAACACCTGCTTTTGAAGCTTATCAGCAAGATCCTAACCCAACGACTGCATTCAACTACTTGTTCGATGTAGCAACACATCCACGGTGTGTGAATTGTCACGGTATTATCGAGGACGGTGCTCACCGTCCAACGGTGGGCGACAACAAAACACCTCATCCGATGAACATTACCTCTTTGAACAACTTAAAAATGGCTGTTCAAGACGGAAAGTTTGTTCAGGTTGGCGAAACGCACCCCGTAAACTGCCGTGGGTGTCACCAAGATGAAAATGCGCGTGAACCCGGCAGGCCGCCTGGCGCAGCAAACGACCTTATGCCTGGTTTCGTGTGGCACATGCCGCCTCCTACCATGATTATTGGCAACGACATGACCCCCTCAAAGTTATGCGACAATTGGTTAAACCCGCGTTTGAACTCTTTTCTTGCTCAACGTGGGGGTAGAGATGACATGAAAACGTTCAAAAAAGAATTTGAGCATCATGTTAGTGACGACCCATTAGTGAGATGGGCATGGAACCCCGGTCCAGGCAGAACACCTGCACCAGGGACACATGCAGATTTCTCACAAGCGATGTCTGTGTGGATTAACGGCGGCGCACCTTGCCCGACAGAAAGTTAAGTTAAAAAAGTCTTTGCCCGAAATTGAACAGCCCGCGTTTTAAGCGGGCTGTTTAACGAAAGAAGTAGGCACAACTTGTTTAGGCGAGATTAGAAATGATAGTGAGCACTTAATACGAACGATTCTGAGCCTGGGTTTGTATCCCCTAACCCACCATTAGAAATATGGCCAACTTCAGCTTCTAGCGAGAGCGACTCAGAGAGCTTGTATAAGCCAGAAAGTGATGAGTAGAACTCAATGGTGTCACCTAGATTTTCAGATTCATCAACAATGCCCGCGTGAAAGGCAACGCGTATTGAAAAGTCATTGTATTCGTAGACATCTTTTGCCAAACCCGCTGCGAAGTAATGTTGCCCTTGATCTGCGTTTACCAAGAGGACAGTTGGTCTAACGCCATAGAATGATTCGAGCGGTTTGTGGACATAAGCCACATGCAATGCGTACCGGTCTGCGTCATCAAACAAATTCCATACCGCAGCCCCCGCTTTGAGTTCACTACCTTGAGGCAGAGCATGGGTAGAAAGTGTTGCAAACAGGGAAAGTAAAGATAATGCGAGTGCGAGTGTTTTTAATGATGTTTTCATGGTTATATGGTTCTAAGCAAAGTTAAAAAATAGTGATCCGTCATAGCAATAATCCGTTTTCAAGTTCATAATGGTAATTAGGTTACTTTTTTCAACCTAATAAATATTAGTAACCATATAACTTTGAAGAAGTATAAATTCTGATTTGCTCTAAGCGTTTATGTTGCTTTATAAATTAGAGTGGCAAGGAAAATTCTTAGAGACACGGGCAGTAAAGATGAGAAGAGAAGTATGACCAACCTAGACGCCATAGAAGATACAAAACGAAGTAAGAAAGTACTGATCCTTTTTGCTCACCCTGCACAAACCCGTTCCGAAGTGAACGTGCCTCTTTTTCATGAAGCTCAACTAAACAAACACGTTACCGCTGTTGATTTGTATGCAGAATACCCAGATTTTAATATTGATATTGAACGGGAACAGCAGCGTTTAGTCGACCATGATGTGATTATTTTTCTGTTTCCTCTTTACTGGTACTCAACGCCTTCAATATTAAAAGAGTGGCAAGATTTAGTGTTGGAATATGGATTCGCCTACGGTCACGAAGGTACTGCGCTTAAAGATAAATTGTTTCTTTGTGCACTAAGTGCTGGCGGCAAAGAAGAAGCCTATCAAACTGACGGCTTCAATCACTATACCATTAGGCAACTGCTTCAGCCTTTAGAACAAATGGCTCAAATTACCCATATGACCTACATTGCACCGTTTGCAATATTCGGCTCGCGTACCGCCCAAGAAGAGCATCGTGTAATTCAACACAAAGAGAAGTGGGTAACTTTGCTGAGAAAGCTAACAACTAACACCCTCGATTTAGAAAAAGCAAAGCGCATCGAGAATCTGGCAGACCTTTGTACACCTCAAGGAGAGTAATGTGACTGGCTATTTTCTATATGCATTTATTTACCTTGTAGCCGCTGTAATAGCCGTACCCATTGCAAAGCGCCTTGGTTTAGGGTCTGTACTAGGCTATTTAATAGCAGGGCTAGTGATTGGCCCCATATTCGGCCTTGTTGGTGACGAAACTGTCGCTATTCAGCATTTTGCTGAATT
Source organism: Alteromonas sp. V450 (assembly GCF_001885075.1). Taxonomy (NCBI): domain Bacteria; kingdom Pseudomonadati; phylum Pseudomonadota; class Gammaproteobacteria; order Alteromonadales; family Alteromonadaceae; genus Alteromonas; species Alteromonas sp. V450. Next base: position 612,700 of record NZ_MODU01000004.1, on the reverse strand, counting down.
TGGTGTAGTCATGATGCTGTTTTTAGTTGGGCTAGAGCTAGAGCCCCGTTCACTTTGGGCCATGAAGTCTAAACTTATGGGCTTAGGCGGCCTGCAGTTAGCACTAACCACAGCACTTATCACTGGCGTAGCCTTGTTACTTGAACAGCCTTTTAGCATTGCACTTACGATAGGCCTTATTTTCGCCCTTTCTTCAACCGCTATTGTTTTACAAACACTACAAGAAAAAGGGTTACAAAAAACGGAAGGAGGCAAAAGTGCTTTTTCCGTGTTGCTGTTTCAGGACATCGCGGTAATTCCCATGCTTGCGCTTATTCCCTTGCTTGCCATACCCGAACTGGTTGAAGCAGGAAATGCACATGGTGGAGATACAGGGTCACACGATAGTTTTAATTTAGTTGAAGGGCTTGCTCCTTGGGCTTCTGGTCTTGTGATCATTAGCTCAATTGCCTTTCTTACTGTTGGCGGACATTACTTAAGTCGCCCTTTATTTAAGTTTGTTGCCGCATCAGGATTACGAGAAATTTTTACCGCAACAGCGCTTATGCTAATTATTGGGATTGCGGCATTGATGGGGCTAGTTGGGCTCTCTCCTGCCCTTGGCGCATTTTTAGCCGGCGTTGTTTTAGCAAACAGTGAATTCAGGCATGAACTTGAAGCCAATATCGAACCGTTTAAAGGCTTATTGCTAGGCCTATTTTTTATTACGGTAGGCGCTGGTATTAACTTTTCTGTGCTAAGTGAAAGCCCAATGTTAATAGCTGGGTTAACCGCGGCGGTTATGCTTGTGAAAGCCATTGTGCTATTTATCATCGCCCTAATTTTTAAAATAAGAGGCACCAATAAATGGCTGTTCACACTAAGCCTTGCTCAGGCAGGTGAATTTGGTTTTGTGCTATTGAGTTTTGCCTCGCAAAACTACGTGCTACCCAGCGACATAATTTCTGTACTGTCTCTTGTTGTGGCTATCTCCATGTTCTTAACACCAGGACTGTTCATTCTTTTCGATAAGGCCATTATTCCCCGCTACAAAAACGCGAAATCACAGCGAGCTGAAGATGAGATTGACGAGAAAGGCACAGTAGTAATTGCTGGAATTGGGCGCTTTGGACAAATCATCAATCGCCTTTTAGTCGCTAACGATGTAAATACCGTTGTGCTTGATATTCGTTCTGAGCAGATAGATCTAATTAGGCGTATTGGCACTAAAGCCTATTTTGGCGATGCATCCAAACCAGATATTTTACATACCGCTGGCGCGCATGAAGCCGCTTTATTGGTTATTGCCATAGATGACAAGGAAACCGCTGCAGAAATGGTGAAGTACGCAAAGCATGCTTTTCCCAATATTAAAGTGCTAGCCCGTGCCTTTGACCGAGGTCATGGCTATCGCTTGCGCCAATTGGGAGCCGATTTTGTGGTATCTGAAACGTACCACAGTGCACTTGAAATGGGCGCAGAGGCACTTCGCTCACTCAATGTCCATCCATTCCAAGTTGAACGACAAAAAATGGCATATAAAAACATTGAGTCTCAACAAAACGACGTGCTGTATCATGCATGGGCAGATGACGCCAGCGGAGAACGAGTAGATAACAACTATCTTAAGCTATTTATCGAACTTGAGTCGCTAATTGAAAATGCGTTAAAAGCAGATTTACACGACAAGCATTCGAAGATGCGTGGCTGGACTCCGCCGCCTAAAGGCTATGCTGAAAGCCTTGCGCCCGATGAAAACCCAAATAGAAACAACACTTGATCGTGCCGGACAGAATGCTTTTTCTTTGCGAATTCATATTTCGTATTGAATAAATCGGTGGAAAGCTAATGGTTAGCGCTTGTAAATAAGAATAAAAATCTGATCGAAAACGACAAATAACGCTATAACCTGTAAGAAGAACTAACTTGGCGTTAATTGATTTTTGACCACATTTTTGCCGATGTGGGCGCGCATTACTAAATTAACCCATTGTGAAAGTACAAATGGGAAAAAGTGGTCTATTTAAATGGAGAGTTACCATGTTGTCTGAAAAAAACCTCTTTCACAGCTTAGCCCTGCGCACTGTGGTTGCTATTGCTTCACTCGCTGGATTAAGCGCCTGTGAAGACGCACCAACTCCGCCTAAAGCTGTATCATCAACACCGGTAACGCTTTATAAAGTTCAGCATTCAGACGAGACCATCGCTAAATTCCCAGGGCAAGTGGAGGCCGCCGAGTACTCAAACCTTTCGTTTCGCATTGGCGGAAAACTACAGGAACTCAACGTGAAAGCAGGTGAAGAAGTAAAAGAGAACCAGCTTATCGCGCGTCTTGACGACAGAGATGCAAAGGCACAGCTAGCCACCGCACAGTCTCAGTTTGATGTGTCTTCTGCTATGTTTGAACGGATGGAAGCATCGGTTGAAAAGGGCGCGGTTAGCCGCTCTACTTTTGATGAAGCGAAGGCCAATTTTTTAGCGGCTAAAGCTAGCCTCACCAACGCGCAGGACCAGCTAAGTTACACAGAGCTTCGCGCACCATTTGCAGGGCTTATTGCATCCGTACCTGTTGAAAACTATCAAGTTATTGTTCCTCAGCAAACCATTGCCGAGCTTCATATGCCAGGCGCTATCGACGTTACGTTTCAGTTGCCAGAGCAAAAAATGCGTATGATTGACCGATCGCGTGCCCGGGAAAATAGCACAACTGAAATAGCGTGGGTCACTTTCTCCGGCCTGCCAGAAAAACGCTATGCGGCCATGTACAAAGATCACGAAAGCACCACGCGACAAGGAGAACTTAGCTACGAAGTAACGATTACTCTTCCAGAGCCAGACGATATCAACATTCTATCAGGCATGAGCGCTACCGTATTACTCGACATGTCGAAACTTATTGAGTCTGACGCAAAGCTTTGGTTGGTTCCTTTTGGTGCGGTAGTTACTGACAATGCGCAACCGGACAAGGCCATAGTGTGGCGGTTTAAACCAAATGAAGACGACAACAAGAAAGGCACAGTCGAAGCAGTAGAAGTGATGATCACACGCGGCATTTCTAATGGCTTACTTGTAGAGGGGCCGCTACAGGACGATGATAAAATTGTGGCTGCCGGTGCACACCTTGTAAAAGAAGGCCAAGCTGTTACTGAGTGGACGAAAGAAGGAGGCCTGTAAATCATGGTCGAGTATTTTTTTCGTCAAAAAGTCATAAGCTGGATGGTCGCTATCATTTTGGGTGTGGGCGGCATTGTGACTTTTCTAGGCTTAGGTCAGCTAGAGTTTCCCGAATTCACTATTAGAAACGCACTGGTTATAACCCAATATCCCGGCGCAACGCCTGAACAAGTGGAAGAAGAGGTTACGCTGCAGCTTGAGAAGGCTATTCAGCGTATACCCAATGTAAAACGCGTAAGTTCGGTAAACATGCTGGGACTGTCGCAGATTACGGTTGAGCTTAAGAGCAGCGTTCAGGCTAAAGACCTAGAACAATACTGGGACAACTTGCGACGTAAAGTGGGCGATGCACAAGCATCACTGCCACCTGGCACCAGCACCTCTATTGTGAATGATGACTTTGGTGACGTATTTGGGCTGCTGCTTACTCTTAAAAGTGAAGACTATTCCCTTAAGCAAATGGAAGATTTTGCTGATTTAATGCAGCGAGAAATTCAGCTTGTTGAAGGTGTTAAGAAAGTCTCTATTGCCGGTACGGTAAGCGAACAAATTATCGTGTCTTTAGATCACGATAAAATGAAAACCCTTAATGTGTCTGCTCAATCCATTGCCGGCCTGTTAACTGCGCAAAACGTGGTAGGCAACGCAGGTTCAATTAAAGTTCAGGGCAAACGTTTATCCATTCAGCCTACTGGTGAATTTGATAACTTAGAAGCGTTAGGTCAGGTAGTGATTGGGTCACCGGCTAGCGGCCTTATTCGTTTAACGGATATTGCCACTATTGAGCGCAAACTTAACGATACCCCGTCAATTCTTTACCACAGTTCTGGCATCCCTGCTCTGTCTATTGGCGTGTCGTTCGCGTCGGCGGTCAATGTAGTTGACGTAGGTAAACGGCTTGATAGCAAAATTGCTGAGCTAGAGCAGCGCATGCCACTTGGTATGAGCCTGAATACGGTTTACAACCAGCCTACGGTGGTGGACGATTCTGTTACCGGCTTTTTGATAAACCTTGTTGAAGCCGTGGCTATCGTTATTTTCGTTCTGCTGCTTTTTATGGGCTGGCGAAGTGGCGTGCTAATGGGGCTCATTCTTGTGCTTACCATTCTCGGCACCTTTATTTTGATGTCGGTGAAAGGCATTGAGCTGCAAAAAATCTCTTTGGGTGCGCTCATTATTGCCCTTGGTATGCTAGTCGACAACGCCATCGTGGTCACCGAAGGCATGTTAATTGGCGTGAGAAAAGGGCAAACCAAGCTTCAAGCGGCAAAAGACGTAGTGTCTCAAAATGGTTTACCCCTTCTTGGCGCGACTGTGATTGCCATAACCGCTTTTGCGCCAATTGGTCTGTCGCCAGATGCCACAGGTGAATTCGTCGGCTCGCTGTTTTGGGTACTGTGCTTCTCGCTATTTTTAAGTTGGATCACCGCGCTCACCATAACGCCTTTCTTTTTCGATTTATTATTTAAAACTGAAAAAGAACGCGGCAACAGCGATGAAGACGACGACCCGTACAAAGGCATTATTTTTACCGTATACAAGCGTGTACTTACCGCTGCTATCAATCATCGCTACGTGACAATAGTTCTGGTACTTGTTGCCCTGGTAGGCAGCATGGCGTCAGGTAAGTTTGTAAAAAACGCATTTTTCCCAGATTCATCCACACCGCTGTTTTTTGTAGATTTGTGGCTGCCGGAGGGAAGCGACATCTTAACCACTGAGCAGTCTATTCGCCGCTTAGAAGACAATGTGCTAGGCATGGAGAATATTGCCAACGTCACCAGTGTTATTGGTGGTGGTGCACAGCGCCTCACCCTTACTTATGCGCCAGAAGACAGGTATGCCAGCTATGGCCAACTTATTGTTGAAACCAACACGGTAGAGTCTCGTGATGCTCGTATGCGAGAAATTATTGAGCTGGTGCGGGAAGACTTCCCCAACGTGCAATATAAGGTTAAAGCACTGCAAGTGGGCCCTTCTGCAAAAGCGGCAATTGAAGCACGAATTTACGGGCCAGATCCTGAAGTTTTGCGAGAAATAAGCAGCGACATTGAAGCCATATTCCAAGCTGAGAGAACCATGGACAGTGTGCGGCTATCGTGGAGCAACAAAGTCCCATTTGTTGAGCCCGTGTTTCTAGAGGAACAAGCAAGACGTATCGGCGTAACGCGAGATGCCGTTCACACCGCATTTTTACTGAACAATGAAGGTGAGACTGTGGGCCTTTACCGCGAAGGTAGCGATTTAATACCTATTGTCATGCGCAACGATCCAAACCAGCGCTATGACATAGACAACCTTGCCTCACTCAATGTGTGGAGCCAAGAACAAGGAAAATACGTTAGCATGGCCGACGTTATCAGCAATGTAGATGTATCGCTTGATAACCCAATCATAAAACGCCGCAATCGAGTGCGAATGCTGGCAGTTTACGCAGAGCCCATGCCCTTGTCAGGCGAGACGGCAGCGAGCGTGCAAGCGAAAGTTCGCCCTCTTGTAGAAGAACTTAAACTGCCTGATGGCTATCGCATTGAATGGGGCGGCGAATATGAAACATCAACCGACGCGCAAAGCGCCCTCTTCGCGAGTATGCCTATTGGTATTTTAGGCATGTTTATTATTACCGTGTTGCTGTTTGGCAAGCTTCGCCAAGCGTTAGCCATATGGGGCGTAATACCGCTTACCACTATCGGCATTATCGGCGGCTTAGTACTGGTTGGTGCACCCTTTACTTTCATGGCGCTGCTTGGCAGTTTAAGCCTTATTGGGATGGTGCTTAAAAACGGCATAGTGCTTATGGAAGAGATAAACGTGCAGGCTAAAGGTAATAGTGATGCGTTTAATGCTGTAGTTAGAGCATCGGTATCTCGTGTACGTCCCGTTTCAATGGCCGCCATTACAACCATTTTGGGTATGATACCGCTGTTTTCTGACGCGTTCTTCGCATCAATGGCAGTGGTTATTGTATTTGGTCTGACCGTTGCCACGGTGCTTACACTGCTCATCTTGCCAGTGCTACACTGTACGTTCCACGGTATTAAGTCTGAGTAAAAAGTCTACAACCAAATTGTACAGAAAAAGCTGGCTCCTTTTTTAGGATGCCAGCTTTATTATGTATATGCTAACGCCCACTCACAAACCCTATTGTGGCTTGTGTTTTTGCTGAGAAATAACGTCGTTTGAATACGTGCTAGTATTGCTACTGGTTATTCACACCACAACACTTTTTGTTGATCATTAAGTGCTGACGCAGCTTCTTTATATCTTGCTTCAATTTCAAAGCGCCTAATTTTCATCGTCGGCGTAAGCATATTATTTTCAATAGTCCATGGTTCACTTGCCACAAGAATATGGCTTAGCTTTTGATGGTTTTCCAAGCTTTCATTCATATTTTGAAGAAACCGCTCAAGCTCTCGTTTTATAGCATCTTTATCTAATAATGATGCAGTGTCGCTAAGTACAACTGCAGCGAAAGGTTGAGGCCTGTTGCTTCCCATCACACACGCAAGCTCTATAATGTCGTGATTGCACATCATTGCCTCGATAGGAGAAGGAATGATGTACTTTCCCGTTGTCGTTTTGAATTCGTCTTTTAATCGCCCTACGATTTTAAGAGCGCCCTGCTCATCCCACTCACCTCTATCTTTGGTTTTAAACCAGCCGTCGTCGGTGAAACTTTCAGCGGTTACCTCTGGATTTAAATGGTAACGTTCAAAAACATTGCGCCCCTTCACCTGAATCTCATTATCTTGTGAGAGACGAACCTGAGCATCAGTAAAGGGCTTGCCTATTGTACCTATCATCGACGATTTAAACGGATAGTTAATACATCCTGCCCCCGTTACCTCAGTCATGCCCCAGGCTTCAGAAATGTAGATATCAAGGGCTTCAAACTCCTCAATAATTTCTCTCGCGATTGGCGCGGCAGCCGATACCCAAACTCTTGTTTCTTCGAAACCTAAACTACATTTTACTTTTCGTTTAATACTTTGATTTACAGAAGGGTCGTTCAACAGTGATGACAGTTTTTTCTTGGGTACAGTGTGATAAATTGAAGCAAGGAACTTGGCCCATAGGCGAGGAACTGAGAAAAAAACAGTTGGCTTTGCCGCTTTCAGGTCATCAATGAAGGTTTCAAGTGATTCAGAGAAATAAGTCACTGCACCTGGAGCATAAATCATCATACCTTCGGTAACAACACGCTCGGCAATATGAGCAAGAGGTAGGTAGGAAAAGAGCCTATCGCTTTGATTTACGTTAAGCCACCTTGCAGTATCACCACATGCTGATGCATATGCAGATTGGGTGAGTTCGACGCCTTTAGGTGTGCCAGTTGAGCCTGATGTGTACATGATACTGATAACACTATCAGCTGCCCCTTTAAAGAACTCACCGGTAAACGATTTTTGAGCCATCCAATCTTTCCATGCAATTGGGCCGTCAATTGAATCACAAGGAAGCACTATCTGTGCAAGTGAAGAAGAAAATACCCGCTGACCTACTTGGTGATCGTCAAGTTTTCCAATGAATACAGCCTTGCATTTTGTACGCTCAATAATAAAAGCCAGCGTTTCTTCATTTGCCGTCGGGTAAATGGGGATCGAAACCATACCAGCCAGCATTACCGCCCAGTCAGCAATTATCCATTCGGCGCTGTTTTTGCCATAAATTGCCACAGCATCGCCTTTACCCAGTCCTAAATCATGCAAACCACCTATTAACGATCGCACCGCTTTTTCTACCTCCTCCCAGGTCCATATGCGCTGCCTTGCGCCATCAGGTTGGTAAAATGCCGGCTTCACAGCAAGATGTTTAAAGTTGTGTCTTAGCGCACTTAATGGGAGTACATCATTCATCATTTCGCATCCTTAGGCAGTTAGTTAGGCATGAGGGAACCAAAAACCTACCAGTCGGTAGGCAAAATAGAAATAACTTACCATGTGGTAGGTTGTCAACAGTGATGAAATTATTTGTTAAAAAGTTTAATCACTTAAAAGTGGTAAAATTTTTGGTAGGACTAGGAATTGAGGGTTGTGCAACAAACAAACCGTTGGCGTAAGAGAGAGTATTTTAATAGCCTTCCCTTAGCTTTCATTTGTAGAAACAGGTTGAATATTGGCCCTATCAAGGGTCAATATTCACGTCGAGAAATTGAAGCACTTAACGAAATACCGTGCTAGGGGCGGTTATGCATCAAAAATAATCCCCTTCAACATCTCCATGTGCTGCTGTTCGTGTAGCTTTCGTTCTTCCTGCGTGTAAAGCTTGTCTAGCGTGGGACGGGAAACCACATAGTACTGCGTTGCGCCCAACAAGTGATATACGAAAGCAAGTGGAGCCTTCCCTTTAAAATACCCGTGTTGCTGCCCGTTCGTTACAATAGCCACAACATCATCAAGAAATGGGCGTAGAAACCACTTATGTGCCTGTTCAGCACGTTCGCGATTATCAAGTAACTCACGCATAAGCAAGATAATTACTCTCAACCGTTCTTCATCAGCACATACCATCCTTTTAAATAGTGCGAAGAGTTGATTTTGCGCATTATCTGATTCAGTTTTTATTTCCTCTACCAGATCGACGAGATGATGCGCCGCCTGCGCTATTACGGCTGCATAAAGTTTTTCTTTTGATGGGAAATGGTGCAGCAGGCCTTGTTTGCTAACGCTAACCTCCGCGGCAACATCGTTAATACTTGTGCCATAAAAACCATTTTTTGAAAAAAGAACTGTGGCAGTACTTAATAACTTCTCTTTCGTTTTTAATTTCACTTCATCATTCCAAAGCAAAAAGTGTAGATAGCATATTGACAGCTTACCATCTGGTAGGTATTTTGTAAAAACCTACCAACCGGTAAGTAAATTAGAATACGTATACCGCGTTTGATTTATCAAAACATACGCTTCCCGTTTAGGAGTGACATCATGAACACCGATATCGAAAAATTGTTGATAAAAAGTGCGAAACAAAACGTAGCCAACAAAACCACCTCGTTAGGTGATATTGAGGTTCGTTCAGATACCGACAGGTATACCAGTCAATCTCGATTCAGCGATGAAGTAAAAAAGGTGTTTAATGCGTTACCTACTATTGTGGCTCATGCCTCTGAAGTAGGTGAGCTCGACAGTTATAAGGAAGTTAAGACAACTATGGGCTCGTTGATTGTCAGCCGAGATTCGAACAACCTCGTGCACGTATTTAGAAACGCGTGTCGACATCGAGGTGCGAAATTAGTTGAAGGCTCTGGGTGCAGTAAGCAGTTCGTATGTCCTTACCACGCATGGTCGTATACCACTGATGGCGCTCTTAACAACATTCCTGGTCACCAGCATTGCTTTCCAAATACCAATAAATCAGACAATGGCTTAATCGCACTGCCTAGCATTGAAATGTATGGCTTTATATGGATATGCCCGAGCGTTGGTGAAAATGAAGACATCAAAGCCCATTTAACGGGACACTTGGCAGGTATGAATGCGCACCTTGAGTGGCTTAAAGCAGATGAACTAACGCATTTCAAGCGCTTTACTAAGGTATGGAAGGGTAATTGGAAACTCTTTTCTGAGGGCGGGCTTGAGACTTATCATTTTGCATTTGCCCACAAAGAGACCATTGCGCCGTTTTTTTACAACAATGTTGCGGTAATTGACAAGGTTGATATGCATTACCGGGTAGTTATGCCCACAAAGAACCTCTCGTCAGAAAAAGCACAGGCGACAGATGATTTATCGCTGCACGACTATAGCCACACGCTGTTCATGTTGCTGCCGAATACGGCACTGCTTATACAAAAAGAACACGTAGAATTTATTAACTTTCGCCCACTTAGCGCGGGAGAAACCGAAATTACTATTACGACCTTAATCCCCAAGAGCGCCGATCTTAACGATATTAATCAGCTTCGTCATTGGCAGAAAAACCACGACATCACCAATACCACGCTCAACGAGGATTGGGCTTTGGGTGAGTCTATCCAATCGTCGTTAGAAAGCGGCGCCCTGCCCTACATTCAATACGGTAAGAATGAGTGGGCTTTACACGCCTTTAATGAAGAGCTTGATGCACTCCTTTCAGTGTAACGACTGTTTTGCATAAAAAATTGTCTTTAGTGGCTATAAAACAAAAGGCTCGGTGAGGTAGAAGCTATGTCGCAGTATAGAATATGGGAATGTCAGGCTTGTGGTTGGCTATATGATGAGGAGCAAGGCTGCCCTGAAGAAGGCTTACGTCCAGGTACTAAATGGGAAGACATTCCCGACGATTGGTGTTGTCCTGAATGCGGTATTAGTAAACGCGATTTTCAAATGAGACAAGTGGCTGAAGTGAGCGATGTTGAGCATATAAACACTCAAAAGGCATCGCCCCCACCCTTTAACAGTGAAGGTGCTGCAAGCACTAAACCATTAGTCAGCCAAGGAACTCAGCACAACGACGCAAGCGATGCTCCTATCGTGGTTGTAGGTTCGGGCATGGCGGGCGTTAACTTTGTAAAGTCGTACCGTCAACACGACAAACATACACCCATTGTTGTTATCTGCGCAGATGATGGCGCGGTTTACAGCAAGCCTCAGCTATCTAATGCTTACGCGCAACAAAAAAGTGTCGCTACGCTTACGCAAAGTTCGGCCTCGGATTTTTCACGCCAATACCGCGTTAGACTGTTTACTCATACGTTGGTAGAACATATCGACACGCACGCTAAATGCCTGTTACTTCAAGGTGGCGGAGAGCAACCTTATGACAAGTTAGTTCTAGCTACAGGTTCATCGGCAATGACGCCAGCTATTGAGGGTAATGCAAGTCACAAGATTCGCGTTGTGAATAACCTCACTGATTATGGACAGTTCATTACCGACGCCGCGTATGCTCGCCACATTACGATCATGGGGGCGGGCTTAATTGGCTGTGAATTTGCTGATAACCTGCTGCAGGCAGGTGTTCATGTGAGTATTGTCGACCCTCAACCCAGTGCGCTCTGCGCGCTGCTGCCCAATGAAGCCTCTACTTCACTCACTCATGCATTAGCAGAGGCAGGTGCAGCATTTCACTTTGGCACTACAGTATCGCGTGTTGAAAATAATGGGCAGGGCGTAGAAGTGATGCTTGCTAACGGCAAGCGACTTAAAAGCGACCTTGTGCTGTCAGCAATTGGTGTAAAACCCAATATTGCGCTGGCGTTGCGCGCTGACATTTCGTGTCAGCGCGGCATTTTAACCAACAGTAACTTAGAAACATCGGCGCCAGATGTGTTTGCCGTGGGAGACTGTGCGCAAGTTTCAACACAGCATGACGATGCAGACGCTCATATAGTTGCTGAAATTAAGCCCGAGCGGGTTGGCGTAGTACTGCCCTATGTCGCGCCATTACTGAATCAAGTTAAGTTACTGGCGTCAAACTTAGCCAACGAGAAAATGAACGGGAAGCAACCCGCGCATTTGTCCTACCCCATTATGCCCATTGTTGTAAAAACCAGCTGTCATCCTATAAACATGGTGCTACCCATTCATACTCCTAGCGGTCGCAATCGTTGGGTAATTGAAGAGCAAAGTAATAATGGGGTTAGTGCAAGGCTGCTCGACAATAAGTTCAATACCATTGGCTATGTGTTAACAGGTTGCTTTAATTCACCTGCACGTGCAAAAGCATACTGTCAACTAATTGCAAGTTAGCGCTAAGTAGCTTTTTTGTAATTAATTTTTTAGTCACAACGCTAACTTCCAACAAGAAACTACACTAATAAGTTTACTTTTTTATAGACTTACACACTAAAAGTAAACTACACTGTGCAGTGTACTTTAAATTTAAGGTGAGAGCATGCCCGTTTTTAATCGCACACGCTTTCTTGTTGGAGTTTTATTTATGACATCTTTCTGTGGATCTACAAACACTCATGCTGCAAGCGCGTCACAACCTGACAAATTCACTAACACTCATATAGAATATAAAACGACGTTGAAAGACATATGGAAAGTAACCAAAGCGTACTTTCGCGACAACAGAGATGCCGCAGCGCCAACATTTGACATACCCGTATCGACACTTACCCCTCAAGTGCTTGATGCGATTGCAGAAGATAGCGTGATAAAACTAGGTCATTCTACTACCCTATTGAAGCTTGCCGAGCGTTATATATTGATTGATCCGGTTTTCAGTGAGCGTGCTTCTCCCGTCCAATGGATGGGACCCAAGCGTTTCCACCAAGCGCCCATTTCACTGGAAGATTTGCCCAAATTAGATGCTGTTATTATAAGTCATGACCATTATGATCATTTAGATAAGAACAGTATTGAACTACTAAAAAACAAGGTCGACGTGTTTATCACACCTTTAAAAGTGGGCAATCATTTACGCGACTGGGGGGTGAATGCAAATAAAATTGTTGAGTTAAATTGGTGGCAAAGCACAAAAGTAAGCGGTATTGAAATAGTGGCCACACCGTCTCAGCATTTCTCAGGGCGAGGTTTATTTGATAGAGACGAAACCCTTTGGGCAAGTTGGGTTATCAAATCTGCGAATACCAACATTTTTTATAGCGGCGACTCGGGCTATTTTGACGGATTTAAAGCCATTGGTGAAAAGTACGGCCCGTTTGACTTATCTATGATTGAAACCGGCGCTTACAACGAGTTATGGTCTGACATTCACATGCTGCCTGAAGAGAGCCTGCAAGCACATATTGATGTTCAAGCCAGTGTTATGATGCCTGTACACAACAGCACCTTTGATTTGGCGCTGCATAACTGGAATGAGCCTTTAATAAAAATTACAGATCTTACCAGTGCTAGGGGTATTCCCACCAGCATTCCTGTGTTTGGCGAAATAGTACCGATAAGACGTGCTGCTCAAGCGCCGAATAAAGTATGGTGGCAAGAACCAAAGTAATTCCATATCAACCTACCCCAAGCATTCTCACGCTGCTATTATTAGATAAAAATACTCGCATAACTTCATGTTATGCAGTACATTTATTGACCACACGGATTGTACCGTTTATTCGATGTTGATTTTGCCTAGTTTGGCAGCACATTGAAACGTTGCTATCGATGCACATATCACAATAAAAATGCATCTGCGTGTTAAAAAAATATATAGCAACGGATAGATAGAGAACCAAAGGGAATATAGGTTGAAGGAGTTTACTGCTTAAATGAAACTTTCTAGCCAGATTAATTTAGGCTTATGTTGTCTTGCTGTTGTTGTACTTGGGTTTACAACTTTCCTAGAGTTTAATAGAACAACAACCACAGCCATTCAGCTAATAGAAAACGAGACAGAGCGAAACAAGGCGCTAATTGATTTTGTCTATGCCCAAGCATCGAATGACAATGAGAAAACTAAGCAACGCATTTCAGCGCAACTGCGTTATCTCGCGTCGATTGACACCATCTCTGTAATTAAAATAATTGATGCCGATGAAAACACCGCTTTTGAATTTAAAAAAGAAGGGGAAGATACAACGGCAGTCAATTGGTTTGGTTCTTTAACAGGGCTAGATGACGCAAGTAGCCAAATTGGACTTTCAAATAACAAAGGAACGCTTGTTTTAAAGCCGAGCGTACAGCATGCGTTAACGCTCTTTATACATCAAATAGTTACGAACTTTTTAGTTGTGTTTATATTTGTTGTGTTCGGCGTACTTATCGTCAGGTTTATCTCAAAACGCGCTCACGCAGACATTGATGAAGCAACGAGGAAATTAAACGATATCGTGAACCACAATTTCACGTCCTCGCCAGTAGAGTCCTACACGTCGGATTACAGCTACTTGTTGAGTGCGATAAATAATGTATCGCTTTCGTTGGAAACAAAATTTCAAGAGCTCACCCGCCAGGCAGAACAGTTTAAATTCATAGCCAGTAAAGACGCACTAACAAAGCTTGCCAACAGAAACGCCTTTGATCGCCACATGGCAGCCTTTTTTAACGGGGGCTCTGGCTACGCGGAGAAAGAGCTATTGATTGTACGCTTGGCTAAACTGAATACAATAAACACAAAACTAGGCACACAAGCTGGCGACCATTATGTTGTAGCAGTATCTGAAATTTTAGCGCGCTTTATCAAAGCATCATTTAAAAATGCCCATGTATTTCGAATCTCTGGTGGAGATTTTGCAGTCTCCACCGAGACCATAGAAAAAGGCGAAATGGAAGACAAACTTTCTACACTTAGCAAGCAATTAAATGCAGCCAACCCAATGCGAGATGGCAGTAAAACGGCTTGGATTGGTGTGACGAAATTCACCAACAGTATGGAAATTCAAGAAGTAATGGAAAGCGCAGACAGCGCGCTAATTGCGGCAACGAAACTAGAGCGTGGTTGGCAGTTTTCTTCGGAAATCTCGCAGGTTCACAGTAATGCACGATGGCGTGAACGACTGAACTATATTATATCCCAGCAATATGCTGACATAATCATTCAGCCAGTGATGGATACTGAGCTAAATAAGCCTGATTATTTTGAATCTTTTGGTAGGTTTAAAGATAGGCATACCAATGAGATCATTCCAATGTCTCAGCTTATCCCTGCGTCAGAGAGGCTAGACCTTGTCCCGCAAGTAGACAAACTGATAACAAATATGGTGCTTAAGAAGCTCGGTGTAACCTCACAAAAAGTAGGTATAAATATCACTAACGCCTCAATAGCAAACGATGAATTCAGAAGGTGGCTGGTAGATCAGCTAAAAGAACGAGATGAGATTTGTCCTAGACTTGTGTTTGAAATTGAGGATTCTGCGCTTATTAATTTCCACCAAGAGGCCGTTGCCTTGTGTAAAGACTTAATAAAGTTAGGCTGCAGAATAACGGTAGAGCATTTTGGCGACAATTTTGCTTCATTATCAGGGTTACGGGCAATCCAGCCTCACTTTGTTAAACTTTCTGGCAGACTTACCCAAAGTATTCACACAAACAAAGACAATCAATTGTTTGTAAGTAGCTTAACCAGTATTGCTAGAACCTTAAATATTAAAGTTATTGCTGAAATGGTTGAAAATGAAGCGGAATCGGTTGCGCTCAATACGTTAGATATAACGCACCAGCAGGGATATTATTTCGCAAAACCTACGATGTGGTCAGTATATTAAATTGGCAAAAACAATGCCGTTTAAGAAACGTGTTTAAGCGTTTCAATATACTCTTCTACGCCGGCTGCCGTAAGGGGTTTGGCGTAGAGATACCCCTGACCAAATTCGATATTGAGCTGTTTGCAGTAATTAGACTGTTTAATTGTTTCAACGCCTTCAATGACAATTTTAAGGTTAAGTTTATGACCAACAGTTACAATTGCTTCCATTAGCGCGCTATCGTATTCATTTTCCGTTGCGCCGTCTAAAAAAGACCGGTCAATTTTCAAATGGCTTACAGGGAACTTTTTGAGGTAGCTCAGCGACGAGTAGCCCGTACCAAAGTCATCTATCGATATTTCAACACCCATATTTCTTAGTATTTTAAGCTGTGCTATGAGATGATTGTCAGAATGCATTAAGACGTTTTCAGTAAGCTCTATACCAATATCCGTTGGCGCCAAGTGATACTGTTCGCGGCATTGAGATAAAAATTGGAAATAGTCTGCATGCTCAAATTCTCTTCCTGACACGTTTACGTCAACCCTTAGGTTAATGCCTCTTTCTTTCCATACTTTTGCCTGTGCACAGGCGCTCTCGAACACCCATCTACCAATTTTAATAATTAAGTCAGATTTTTCGGCAATGGGAATAAAAATGTCTGGGGCCACCGCTTTTGCTTTATCGTTAGGTTGCCATCTAAGCAGCGCTTCACACGCAATGACATTTCCAGTTTTAAGATCTAACTGAGGTTGATAGACCAATTTAAATTCGTTTTTGTCCAACGATTCATGCAGGGCTGACGCAATATTACGTTCTTTGTAAAGCTTCTCGCCAAGTGTTGCAGTGAAAAAATGGTATCGATTACGCCCATTTGATTTGGCCTGATACATCGCAGCGTCTGCATGTTTCAAAAGATCCTCAGCTTTTACCCCATTATGAGGAAAAATGCTTACGCCTATACTCGACGTAATTCGCACATTTTCAATACCAAGTTCAAAGCTATTGGAAAAGCACTGATGCATCTGGTTCACCAAACCATAAACTTCATTCTTGTCTTCAATTACATTTGAAACAAAAACAAATTCATCACCACCGAATCGCGTGATAAGGCCTTTTCTACCTATGCTATGTTGAAGACGCTCTGTTACTCGAAGAAGCAATTCGTCTCCCCACGTATGGCCTAATGTGTCATTGATTTCTTTAAACATGTCTAAATCAATGAAAAACAGCGCAAACGAAGACGACGAAGCACTTGCTTTGATTATGTTTTCTTTTAAAAAATGCTGCAAATGACGACGGTTGGGCAAACCTGTTAAAAGGTCTGTAGATGCTATTCGCTCCAATGCTTGACGGGATGCATACTGCTCGCTCAAGTCAATATCAACACAAAACATTTCTGGGTTGTCAGTACCCTCGTTTAACATCACATGTGAAGAAAATACGTGAACATCTGTACCATCTTTTTTACGCAGCACTAACTCTTCGGAAGGTATAGGTTCTCCCTTATCAAGCCAACGCTGATGTAATACCTTTACACCTTCACGCATTGCTTGGGGGATGATAAGGTCTTCTAACTTCTGTCCGAGCGCCTCTTTTTCAGTGTACCCGTAAATGTCGGTACTAGACTTGTTCCAATAGATAACCTGTCGGAACTTATCATATCCCTGAACGGAAACTTTAGGCAGCGCGCTAATCAACTGCAAGAACCGCTGTTCTGCCGCGCCATGCCGCTTAAGTGATGATTTCGCTCGACTATCTTGCAAGTATTTATCCCCACACAATGTTAGGCTTATACTGCGTTTTGCACTGTATTTTATTGTCTAATTATTAAGTGTAGACTAAATACTGACAATACCAATCAAATCAGACCATTCATCATGTGGCTTTTTTAAGGGGGAAATTACCAATATATAGTGGGGTTGATAGCAACTCCACACTGATACCGAGTGCAAAGCCGAGGTATCAGTTCCTATTTACATTAGGTAGTGTTCATTTGTTTACTCTCACTAGCCGAACATGCCCCAACGTATTTTTAAGCGGTGCTCGTACAACGCCTAATTCTAAATGTTGAGCCCACGCGCGTTCAGCCTGTTCGGAGTCTGATGAGCTCGACCAGTACCAATGGTTGGCTGTATCAGGGAACACTTCAGTATTTATTGACGGGTTAAAGCACGCAACCTCTGTAATCGATGATAGCTCTTTGATATTTGGCAAATACCAATCGAAAAAGCCAGCAAAGCTTGATGGTAAAAAACATTAACTACCTAACAGCAACCTACCGGGAAAATATGGAACCGCTTATTAACGCTATGTATTTTGAAGGTGATTGGGTTGGTGAAAGCATTGAGCAATATGTGAAAGCATGGCGACAGTTCTACCGATTTTTGACCTTGCAGGGTATAGAGCATGAAATGCTGATGCCAGAAACCAACGAAATTCCCATTGCGCAAGAACAAGAC
Source organism: Alteromonas sp. V450 (assembly GCF_001885075.1). Classification (NCBI taxonomy): domain Bacteria; kingdom Pseudomonadati; phylum Pseudomonadota; class Gammaproteobacteria; order Alteromonadales; family Alteromonadaceae; genus Alteromonas; species Alteromonas sp. V450. The sequence goes on along the minus strand of NZ_MODU01000004.1, from coordinate 595,024 downwards.
GACGACTTTCTATCCCATACAAGCTATCGCGGCGATCAATTTGGAGAAGAGGAAGCAGCTGTAGATCAAACCTGGAAAGAACACCAAGACGACTATAAAGACAATATTTTGACCATGGAACAGTTCTGGTTGCTTTATGCAGAATTGTTCAAAGTAGATGCGGTCTACGCTGTAATGGTGTATGTGGAACTTGTGGCATGTCTCCGCGTTACAGCGCTGATAAATTGCTTTCCTCTGGGGCCAAACAAGCTTAACCCAAATTGGTCAAGTTACAGAGAAATGAAGCGCGATAAGCTGAGTAGTCAAAAGCTGCGGTATATAATAGCCAAAGGTGGCAAAACGAAAAGCCTGCTAGTGCCACTTACCATAATGGATGTGTTCTAAAACGTATATGAGAAACCCGAAGATGGCATAACATATTATCGCCGCTTAAAGAAATACCGCGAAGATTATTGTAATACCAAACATGCTGAGAATTCAGGTCGTAGTAAAGAAGAAACACCAACTTGGTTGCTTGAAAATGGAACGCCTGTTTCGGTTAGGGCCTACCAAAAAGTCATGCAGGAATGCGCAGAAAGACTAAATATAAAAGCCCACCCACATATACTTCGACACACTGGTGTGACTCAGGTGTTATATCGATATCTTAAGAATAACGGCCTTCTTACTGGGCTAAATCATACTAACCGCATGTTGATTGCTAACGCCGATTCTATCCTGCAACAACACCTAGGTCATGTCCGAGTAAAAACAACTAAGCGCTATATTAAAACCATAGAACGAATTATTCAGGAATCGCAACTGGACATGTTGTTGAACACGGCTTTATCCACGTCCCTAAGACATCAAGAGATGTCTGGATAATAACCCTCAGCTAGCCAAAGGAATTTCAATCTTGGAAAAAGCCATTAAAGGCGCTGATGTCCGACTTGCCTACCAAGTTGGAGTATCGACGTAGACCCTCATTAACTTCTGTTTTCAGTTTGCCCATATTTCTCGTAGAAACACCGCAAAAATGACAAAAATTCGTCCTTAGCCTCTTTGCTTTCCAGTTTTAAATACTCTCCATCGCACTTCAATCGAAGTGCTTTTTCTGACAAGGATATTGAGTTATTACCCATCCCCCTTCGTATTACCTGTTCTTGATATTCTTCATCAACAGCCAATCGTATTAAAGGATTTTCTATAGCCAATAACCTAGCTCCGACAACCTAATTCTTATTGTATCTATGCCCCAACTGTTCAGTAATTCTTACTCCATCGCAAGTAAAAGATATCGGGTTGAAGGTAAGATTGTTACCGTTGATCTCATAAGGCAGAGAGGAGTCACCAACTTTTATTGTGTTTGAATTAAGTACTTCCCACGTTGCAAACCTATCATCAGTGTTTCGAGGTCCAAAACAAACCCATGACTGTGTAGCCTCATTATATGTCGACGAGCAAGTTGTTGAAGAAATTTCGCCATTGACGTGAAACTCAAATGAGTTGCCTGTTGCATCAACTTGCCATTCCGATTCACATGTGTTGAAACGCGATGAGACAGTCCAAGTTCCCACAAATCTCGGGTCGCCATTAGAGTCAGTCTCTTCACAATCAACATAAAGTTCGTTGTCACCGCTGACAAGCGTTCCTGAAGAGGACCGTTCAGTGCAGGTGTAATTGTCATTATTTACTCCAAGAACCTCAAGGGTGTATGTGTCACCAGAATCGTAGGGACTCTCGAAGGTCGATTGTATTCGTCTGTCAGTATCGGCTGTACCATTAAGAGTAATTCGCCCGTTTATTCGGACTAGCGCGCTAACATCAACTGCACTAGATGATGGAAGGCCAGTGAAGTTTAAGTAGACTAAAGCATCTGAATTGCTATCGCTTCTAAACTGTGCACTAACCGTAACATTGTCTGTGATCGTAATTTCGCATCCTTTATCGGTTAGTCGAGAGCAATTTTGAGAAAACCCTTCAAATTCAAATCCAGTGGCAGCATCGGCTGCCAAAACTACTCTTGTAAATTCACGAAAACTTGCACTACAAGTGTCTCCGCAATCAATTCTATTGCGTAAGGTTTCGTAAACCCTACCTTCACCTGTCTTTGCAATAGATAGTGAGTAGAGTTTCCTGAAAACAGCCTCTACATTTTTTGCTTGATTAATTGTCACATCGCAGGTTCGGACTGCTCCTACGCATGCGCCACGCCATTTTGAAAAACCATAGCCTGACAGAGGTGTAGCAGTAAGTCTTACAATGCTATCAGTTGGAAAATTCGCAGAACATGTGTTTCCGCAATCAATACCTGCTGGAGAACTTTTTATCGTACCTAAACCAGAACCTGATTTAGTCACTGTTAGAGAATAACTAGAATCTCGCTGCTGAAATTTTGCTAGGACCTCTGTCTCTTCTGAAATGCTGACTGTGCAATTTGTATTGTTTCCAGAGCATCCTCCTCCACTCCAGCCATCAAAAACATACCCTTCTTCGGCAACGGCTGTTAGAGTTATAGAAGTCCCTATTACAAATGGTTGACTGCATTGACCAGGACAATTGATGCCGGCTGGCATACTCGTCACTGTTCCTTGCCCCGAAGTAGACACTGATAACCTGAATTCAGGAGTTTCTACAAGCACTGCGATGTCATCACATGTTGTGAATCCACCCGAAAAATCGGCTCCCTTAACACAAAATTTAGATTCAAATTGTGAGTCATAGGTGACCCGTCCACTGTCAATCGGCAAATCACTGACCTGCCATTGAAAATTCCCACGATTACGATCAGCAGACGTCAATACTTTCATCTTCGCAAGACAATTTGGCGTCCCACAAGATGCATTTGGATCGACATAGAACAGAGCGAGTTTGACGTTTTGAGGGATACCAGATTCAGTAAAATCTACACTAATTGTTTCACCTATCTCCCATGGAGCATTGGTAAAACCTGTCACAGAAAATTCGGCTTCGTCGTATGACAATACTTTAATTTCGCTAACAGATTCATCTGATTCTGCATTGATAGATGGTAGTGGATCGGTCACACCCAATCTAAATAGACGTGCATTTACACCAATTTCTGCGTCTTGATTGAAGAAGCCATTGTTAAAATCTCTAAATTGGCCAGTAAAGTACCCTAGTTGGCCAATTTGCACATTTCCATCTAGGTAATCATTCGTTTCTAAATCTCGCGCATGCCATTCAATAAGCCCTGTTGAAGACTTTCCAATTTGAATACGCACATCACTGTTCAAACCAGCTAATTGAGAAGTTTGAAAATCAATAGGATGATGTACGATAGGATCATCAAAACCAAGAAATAGAAAGGAATCATCCTCAAATATGCTTGTTGAACCATAAACTCTAACGTTATCATCGACATTTCTTAGGACAAACTGCACTTGATAACGAATATCAATAGGTTCCACAGTAAATTCATTGTAACTGTCTGCACTTAATTCTATTGCATCCTCATCAGAACGCCTCAATCCAGTATTTATCAGCCGAAGCGTGTCGCCACGGCCAAGTATCAAATCGACGATAGGGTCGTCTTCAACAACGACAACATCTACATCATTATGTATTGATTGCACCAAGGCCCCCGAAGCAGCCCATGACGACATGAGTTCTTTAGGGATAGTTAGACGAAACCCTTGGTTATTGTTCACTGCTTTCAATTTACTTAACTCAGCAAATGATTCAGGTTCGATAAAAAATGTCTGAACATTATCTGCCATAAAAACGACTTCGGCTGACATCCCTTCACCACTTTCGATGAATGAGGAGACAATGATCTCTTCCTGACTTGTAGCACGCGATGTAGTGAAGGTAATGTCACCTCTATCAATCTCAATATTGCTAATACTTTTGACTTCTCCATTCCCATATAACTCTATTTGAGAACTTTCAGAAATAGGCCGCTCTATATTCAGGATTACAGATACGCGTGAAAATTTGTCAGCCAAATCATTGTTAAGAATAGGGGCTATGTACATCGCTATGTAATTTAGATAGGGCTGAAGCGTTAATTCTGAGTGGGTCAAAGGTTCAAATGCCAATATGTCTTGGTAACCGATTGCACCATCATTGTTTATGTCGGGGACAAAAGTAGCACTTAGGGCGTCAAGCGTTTGCTGGTTTTCTTCATATGTATTTGTAGCATAGTTATCTGGTAACCCTGTAAGGATGGTATCGCCGAATACGTTGAAATTAACTCCACCAGATCTAATTTGCTCTTTGCTCACCAGCATCACAAATTCACCATCATTTGATACTGGGCTCATATCAGCTACACCATCGTTATCTGCGTCAATGTCAAAACCACCTGATGCTTTTAGTAGATACCACTTCGGATCATCATTTGAGAACGATAATTGATCTGCTGGGAAAACAAAACTTGCGGCATTTTCGAAGTCGCTTTGAGCTGCAGTTGTCGTGAAACTTGCTAAGACAGTGTTAGTCTCTGGGTCAATAACTTGAATATTCGGCTGCGATAGTCTGTTCGTCAGAATTTGATTTGTTAAAGGCAAGCTACTGTCAAAGGGAAAAAAGTCTTGCGGATCATTAATTCCATCATTATCGTCATCTGGATCCTGACTATCTGCTATCCCATCGTTATCAAAATCTGGTTGATTAGAGGAAGGTGGTGGAACAGGGGTACTCCCACCATCTGATCCGCCTCCCCCACCGCAAGCTGAAATCAATAACGCAAGTAACAAAAATGGTACAAACTTAATTCGTTTATACGGTCTCATAGTCATTCCCTTATAGCGGAGATTATCAAAGTTTGTTTTTCAACTATGCATTTAGCTTGTCATAGAATTTGAAAAAGCGTTTTCGATATTCGGCCAAAAGGGCATTAAGGAATTAACGTATTTTTGTAGCATGAAGATAAAAAACGACGTTCAAGTAACAGCTTACTTTATATTGCAGTGTAAAGAATTACCGCTTGAATGCCCGATTATCACCAATAATGACAGCTGGCGCCCAAAATGCAGGATGTGATTTGAAAGTATTTTTGTTCGACGCTTTGAAAGATCTCATGCTCAATGAAAGTGATTTAGAGATAGAGTGACCCTTGGATAATGCATTTTCCAACATTTCCACAGATATGCGGGAAATTGCTTCATCTTCTACATTCCATTGTGTTGCAACCACCGTTTGTGCGCCGGAGCGTAACAGGTTGTTTATTAGTGGTGAATACAAGCTATTTTGCGCTATCTCAAAACGTGTGGTATCGCATGCTGCAAGTAAAACCACATCAGCACGGATATCAAATGAAGATATGGCATCGGCTGTTAAAAGCGTAAAAGCCTCATCAGAAGATAATAAGAGACCAGATTCCTCACCTTCTACCAAATGCGTAGCAAATGAAACCACTGAGTTCGACTTTTCTAACGCGTTCTGTGTTGCCGCTATCGTCGCTCTTTTACCTACGAGCAAAGAAGAGCGATTTTCAAAAAGTTCAGCTTGTCTCTGTAGTTCTTGCTTCGCATTTTTTAATTCCGGAAGCGCACTAATCTCGTCATATCCCGCTCTTAGTGTTGCCTCACCTTCTTTATTGGGTGTTTTTGAAATTGGTGCTCCTATTCCTGAAAAACTTAGGAGACCAGTTTTGTTTTTATATCCTTGCGTTCTTATCTTCAAAAAATTTGCCGCCGTAGACACGGAAGAAACAGATACAGCGTCAATTAGCCATGTCATTTTTCCATAATTAGAAAACTCTGAAAAATGTGAAACACTCTGGCCATTCAAATTCGAAACCAACGCGTTAATAGGAAGGGCTTTCAATGTTCTATCAGGCACCAAAATGAGTTCATCTACCTGTTCAAAGTTTTCGAATATCGGTGTGAATAAAACATCATAGAGCGCGTATGAAAGTTCGCTATTGAAAATGGGAGTATCAGCAAGTCGGCCTGATTCGTTCAAACGCAACCCACTATTTAACTGGCTCACCATTGAGTCAATATCAACCGCGTTACGAATATGCTTAACCACAGCTTCGTCTCTAGAGATGGCCCATACAATTTTGATATTGTCGATAATATTGAATGTAACAAACACCTCGTTCTCTTCAAGCACGGACTGCACATCAGAAATAGAAACCATCGCAACCATATCTTCACTTTTTTCTATCGATTTTATTTTTTCAGAGATTTCCGCCAGTTGCTTATTGGCTTTGTTCAAGTCTTGAGTCAGTAATTCATCAAATTCTAGGTTGTTAATTTGTTTAAAAAGTTCACTATTTAGTTTTGATAGCTTAAGTTCTAACAGCTGTTTACGGTATTTGAGATTCGTTAATTCAGAAGAAGAGGATGTTTTTGATATTCCCTTCCAATGCGATATAGACGTTTCAGACAACCTCAAGATCTGTGAATACAAAAATGCTTCTTCTTTAACTTGTTCAGATAGAGGCTGGTTTAATAATCGCGACAAGTGACTTTCAAGCAAATGAATATTTGGCTCTACGTAACTCGGTGAAATGTCGGGTTTATTACTCAACATCTCAGCAAATTCTTCCCAAGCGAAACTTACCGCAATATTTGAGTATTGTAATGCTTGGCTACTCTCTCCTTTTAGCTGAAAAATTTCAGCAGCTTCTGCAAAGGCATTTTTTAACCCTTGCTCGGAAAATTTTACCTTAATCGAAATTGCTTGCTTGATAAAGAAGGTAGCTTCGTCTAGCTGACCTTTCTGCTTTGCAATAGAGGCTCTCCTCGTTAACGCAATTAATTTTGTCACATCGTTCAACGCGGCAGCATTTTCCGTTTCCAATATGCTATCGTAAATATCTTTTGCATCATCCAGCAGGCTAGCTTGCTCATAGGTTTGCGCTAGTACAATTTCATCTAATGCTCTATCGGGGTAGTCTTTACCCCACTTTTCTTCTCTTATAGCCAGTGTTTTTTGGGCATGTTCGATTGCCCGCTTGTCATCAAGAGTGAGATAGCCTTTCGCTATATTAGCATGTGAATTTGCCGCAACAACGCTACTAGCACCGAACAGCTCTTTTCTTAAGTCGAGCGCTTTTAAATGATAGTCAACGCCTTTTTCGTAGTTGCCTGATCTCGAGAAAACTACACCAAGATTATTCAACAGCGTTGCAGTAGTTGGACTATTATAGCCATGTAAAAGATTGGACAACGGTAGCAATGCTTCGAATTCTTGCGCCGCTTGGCCGAATCTATTCAAACGATAATGTATTGCAGCAATATTAATTTTAGTCGCTAAGAGCTCTGGACTGTCGGTCTTTTTTTCAGCCTTGGCCATCGCTTCAATCTGCCGGTAAATATCAATGGCTTCATCAAGTCGATTCAATTTTTGTAGCGTCAAACCGATATTATTTAAGCTTATTTGTAGATCCGGCGTATGGCCTTTCAAAAATTTCTCTGCAATGCGCCTTGCCGTTGTAAATTCTTTTAGTGCTGATTCGTACGCTCTTTGTTTAAAGAAATACGTAGCAAAAGAATGTTTAAAAGAATATAAATAATAAGCGCCTGCGCCATCATCATCTATTGAAAAGTGCTTATCTGCCTCGCTTAATAAGGCAAACGCTTCATCAATTCTATCAAGCGCGAGGTAATTCTTTGCCAGCATGGTGGATGCCATTAGCGCCTTTGGAGAGTCAGGGTCTAAAACACGCAACGCTAGCGCATTGTACTCTCGCATTATATCTAATGTGTCTGCATTTAAACGGTGTAAGCGATTGGAGTAAGAGGCGTAAATTTCGTAAGCATCTATCAGTTCCCTATCAGAGAATTTGTTGCTGCTTAAGCTTTCTAACAATAAGCGTTTGGCCGCTTCAACCGCATCATCGGCTCGCCCGTTGTCGTATAGCTCGGCAATTTTTCGCTCATTCGTAAGAAACACGCCAACATCAACGCGACTAGAGGTTTTTGCGCCAGCCGTATCGATAACACAAAAAAGTAAAATGAAAGCGACGAAACACCTAACGAGGTTTAGCATCTTCGTCTTCTTTTTTATGTTGATCTATCCAATTGGTCACCACAAGCGCTTCTTCATATTTCTCCATCATAAGTAGCTCAATGGCCAAGTCTTTTTGCTCAGGCAATGTAAGCGTACGAAGGTCAACAATTTGCGTATTTTGAATTGTGTTACCTCGCGTAGTCATTGTAGGAACGTCAACAACAAAGGGCACCTCTTCATTAACAAAAAAGTTGAAGGCAAAAATAAAGGCAAAGCAAACGCCAAAAGCGAAACCCACCAGCAGCGAAAAGCCGGACACGCTAGCAGGTCGAGTATTGTTGGTATGAGCCCGCTGTTTACTGTGGGCTGCTCTTAAAACAGCGTTATCGAGCCTTTCAGAAGAGGTAACTGACTCAAGCTTTTTAAGATTATCTTCAATCATCATAACCTCCTACTAATCTAAGCCGACATCTCAGTTTCTCTAAAGCATACCGCAATCGGCTTTTTACCGTTTCGTTACTTACATCATGGAGCGATGCAATTTCATTTACCGTGTAGCCACCGATATGTTTGAGCAACACGACTTCGCGCTGTAATAGTGGCAACGCGCGTAACTCTTCAAAAACAATTTCCAATTCTGCGTGGTCAATATTACCAACATATGCTTCTAGGTCATCAGTACAAACATCGTCACCTTTATTAATTGATGAACACCTAAAACTATCAAGCACCTTACTCCGCAAAATTGCAAATAAGTAGCCCCCTGGCTCGCCATTTATAGTCTCGACTTTTTCTACAAACTTTTTCCAGCTTATGGCGGCTACTTCCTCCGCTTGAGTGTAATCACACAAAACACCAAGCGCATACCTAAATACCTTGTCTTTATATTTCTTATAAAAAAGGTCGAACGCATTATCAGAGCCATTTAAATATTGTTTTATTAGTTCTCTGTCATTCATGTTACGTAGCGCAATGATTCAACAACAAATAAGGTTTCCCTAACATACCAGACAACCAAAAAAAGTTAACCAGTTTTAAACTGGAACTCAATTAACCCCAAAAATGATATTGCACCGTCTTTACCTAAAACTGTAGAACGGACGCACACCATGAAGGCAATAGCATTTCTAAATCGAGAGTTAACTTTGATTCACGCAGATAGCGGTACTAGGCTTTGCATTCACAAGGCCGCTAAATTTTTAGAAAACAATTTTGATAACAATGAAATTAGAGTGAAGGACTTTGCTGTGTGTATGCATATGTCAGAACGTTCACTGCGCAGAAAGTCCATGCGGTTGTTCAAATTATCGCCGTTCGACCTCATAGAAAAATACAGGATCCAGAGCGCCAAGATTTTGCTTCGCAAAGGAATACCTGTCAGCGATGTGTCTATACTCGTTGGCTACTGTAGCCATTCACACTTTTCTTCTCAATTTAAAAAAATTGAGGGCATTTCTCCTATTACATTTAAGTTAAGCAATGCCTTGAATCACGTGACTCAGGATATCACATCAATACAGGTAGACTGTTAGCTTCAATAAAAAGCCAAAGAGCAAGCGTTACGTCAAAAACGCTTGGCTATGAAAAGACCCTCAATTGCGCAGCGTTGCAAAACATCTGTGATTCAGAGCATTAATCGTGATTTTACTACCGCATAGTATTTAAAGTTATTTTCTCTTAAATCACTTTCTATCCATTTTTTCGTATCCTCCGTAACTGGCGCTCCCCTCTCAATCAACATTTTTACGTATTTGACAGGCCTGTTTAACCGTCCAGAGAGCATTAGTACTTCTTTTACAATATCGATATCATCATTGAGTACCAATTCATCTTTTGAAAGTAAATACTCAAATAATTCAGGTCCCGCTTTGTTTAGTAAGGATCTAACCAGCACATTAGAACCATCTCCAGAGGGTAATGAAAGATCGACCCCGTAATTTTCGAGCTTTTTAAATTCATCTACATTGAAGTAAGAAGCAAGAGTTAACAGATGGCTACCATTAAGCTGATGACCTCTGTTCATAATCTCTAAAACTATTTCAAATGGCGCTTCATTTATCAGCGCAGACATTATTTTAATATCTGCATACCTAGGGCTTTCGATAGTACTTTGTTCAAGCTCTTCTAAAAATTGGTTCCAATCAACCTTACTTTTTTCCGAGAAAAGGCTTATTTCTCCCATTGAGGATGCTATTTTTTTTGACGTGCTTTCTATATTGAACTCGTCAAATCCTGTGGCTTCGAGGTATTCATCAAACTCTTTTTTTGTTAGGTGTTTGAATTTATTCGCATTGCCAATGCCACCGCTAGTTTCTGCTGGTTGATAAGACATATCCTCTAAAGGAGTACTATCGGCGCTTGCAGCCGTTGTGCGCGAAACGGTAAAACAATGAGGGGCATGACAATGCTGTGTAGATAAAGTTGGCGCCTCAATAAATCTGGCTGGAGAGAAGTATACAAAATAGATAAAACTTATCAGAAATATAAGAACTGTAGACAACACTGAAACTAAAGTCAGACGAAAAATATTGTGTGTTTCGCTTATCTTTATCCTTCGCTTTATATCATGCGACGTAATCAATACTGTAAAATTCAAAAAACCAAAAATCGCCCCTTGATAAAACAATATCAAGAATATAGATGGCTCATAGGAGAGACTGAGGCGGTTATGTATTAAAAATGAAATAACCATTTCAATCGAAGAAATAATCAAGCCTGTCATTAGCCCATAAACAGTGCTCAATAGTAAAATTTTATGAGGGCAGGACAGGTTTTTACCCGTCCTTTTCTCTACAAAATTTATAACACTGCTGCTCTGCCAATTGCTTATACTCTGAATCATAACACTCCCTCGTAAGTGATAGATAAATCGCTCGCGTGCTTTTGAGTTGAAGAATTAGTCACAGGTAGCCATTCCCTGTTCGTACTCTTTTTTCAATCTTTCCGACGTAGAATCGCCAAGATAAGTAAGTAATCCACCCATAACAGTTCTATACCCCCCACCCAAAATGGTGTTTTTGTAATACGTCGTCACCACCGTTGCTTCAATGTTCAAGTAATATCCCCATGTACTTTTAAGCTTTGCTATATGAAGAGATTTTTCGACAAATGCATCGGCCATTTCTTGTCGAGTATAACCATTAGAACATTCCTCATTGGCTTCTTCTGCGTCTGTTTCGTCAAAGCCCTTTGAAAGCGCGTCAAACTCTCGCATGTTTTCTAGTACAGAATTTTCACTCAATGCGCTGGTGAATTGATTGAGAAAACTTCTGCATTCAAATCCGCCGCTGCATGCCTCTTCCCAACCTGCCATTTTGTAATATGGCGTTGAAACCTCGATAATTTCCGCATTCTCCGGAAATTCAGCCTGCCAATTAGCTAAAGCTAACGAAGGGCTTAACAGAAGTGAGATGGCAGTAATACAGTAAGTCGAATTGCATAATAGTTTCATAATATATCCTTATATTTTAGGTTCCATTTACCCTTATTCAAAAACGCTATTTTCATCTAGAAATCTTAACGCCACGAAATCAACTTTGAGTCCATTCAATAATGTTGAAGTCGACATATAGATAGTCTTTAAAAAAAGTTTTTTTAAAAATAAAAGCGCTGCGTGCTAACGTAATAAGAGCTTGTTCAATAATGGCAATAGGAAAAACAAACTTCTACTGAATGTAGGTATAGTTTTTTGGAAACAATTTGATTGGATAGTGAAGCAGGGCAAGCAGATAATCGCCGCCGCTATCGACAATTTACTCTACAATCGCAGTCTGGCAACCCATGAAATCTATTGATATGAGGCAACCCTTGATGTCTAAAAGCTGAAGTAACGCGGGCATGGCCGTCACTTCATTCGACTTGCTTTGTGTTTTGACCTGACCCAGTACTATGTTGTTTTCGGTGGCAAAGGCGTTCGCCATGTAAATGGCTTATTGCCTGTGTTCACAGTAGTATGAGCCACAAAGCCGCTTACCGCCTATGGCTCAGTTCCCCGTCTGATAATTCGGTAACTGACTTCATCCAATCAATAAAACAACGCTGAATTTGCTCCATATCTACTCTAGGTACTACACGAGCGATAGTGTCATGTACTGGTAAACTATTTTTGAATAAGCCTTTGTCGGTGAACCACTTGAAGTGCAAATCACCAACGTCTTCAATCTCTTCCCAGCCCTTGGCACCTGCGATAAAAACAGCTGTTTCTCATACTTGTTAAGGTTGCTGTAGACTAACATTTCATCGCACGATAGAGTTTGCCGAACATAAATCATATTTCTGCTTTTTATCACGCATTCTTATGCAGTAAGCGCTAAATTCTCGTAACGCACCTTGTCCAAAGTTATCCCACTTCCCTTCTGCATTCGAGAAATCTGAAATCAGTAAACAAAAAATATGACACTTATTTTAAGTCTCATAAAAAATCCTTATTTTCCTTTGCTAAAGCAATAATGTGATAAAAAAATTATTCCTGTGTATTACTCAAGAAAGTTCAAATTAGTCCGAAATATAACCAAATTCAAATGTTTACTTTAAGCGCTAGTTTCCTTTTAGCGGACGATAAATAAGCCTGTGAAGGCAAAACATACACTTTTTGTTTGACAGTAGAAAAAATTTATCCAAATCGAAAAGTGATTGCCGTATAGCGAACTTACCATTGATTGTTAGATAGAATTATTATCTGCCATTAGTAAATTCGTACAGCAAAATGGATGGACTTGTTATTTAACATTTCAGTCAGTGACAATGAACTAGGGTAATTCAATGTGCAAGAAATAGTCTGGTGATTAGTCTGTCTACGCAGGTGATTGTGCGCGGGCTGGTGAGGATGTAATCAAACTTCTTCACTTCTTTATGGAGCGAGGGTATCGCGGTATCGGGATAAACCCAAAAGGTGATGGGCGTTTCGTTCACATCAATAGGCGAAGCCAATACGGTTTGTGGTCATACTAGTAAGGGCGCCTCGGTAACATTCTTCCACCTTGAAACCCACGAGAATGCTGGAATATGCCGAAAAAACTGATATTTGAACTAAGCTTACGGATTACTCTTCACAGAGGACTAGCAAAAAAAGATTACCAAGGGACAATCTATGCATTTAAGCGCTTAATTACTATGAATATTTTTGGAAAAATAGATGGTGCGTCTACCCTGATTCGAACAGGGGACCTCTACCATGTCAAGGTAGCGCTCTAACCAACTGAGCTATAGACGCATATTGTATTGTGTTGCACCTGAAAGGTAAGCGAATGCCGAACAACGGCGCGTATGATACTCAGCACAAGCGCTGCCTGCAAGAAAAACTTCACGAAACCGAGTTCAAGTGACTAATTTGACAGCAATTAGCCACTTTCTTCACCAACCATCCAATACTTAAATCATCTTGAAGGGAAGCGGCTTGATAGCGTCGACTAACGTACCATCACTTACCGCACGCATAAAATATTCACCCAGCCTGTCGGTTTCTTGCAGTACTGTTTGCCAGTACTTTATGCGCGTATCTGCATCGAGCACCTCAAAGTCTTTTCTATCGGGAATTTTGCTGTAAGGCAAGTTAGCAACAAACGATGACGACGGAACGAGCATTACAACATTATCGTAGCTCGATTGGTGCGGCACCCTACCCTTTAAGCCTTTGTCAAACCATCCCGGAATAGGCTTTTCATAAAAGTGCGGGTATAACACCAAGCCTTCATCAGGTCCAAATGATAAATCGAAGTGGTAGTCAACAATACCACCGTCGCGATACATGCCTTCAGGGGCCCCTTCTATTTGCGGTATACCCTCAATAACTATAGGAATTGAGCCAGATGCTAACAATGCATTATGTATATTGCCCTGCGTTAGATCATGGTATTTCGTAGGTATGTGGTAAGGATCGTTGATAACAAAGTCGGTGTTCGGCGTAGAGAAAACATAACGTGTGTAAAGACGCGACAAATTCTTACGGCTAAAGGCGTTAGCAGCTGCGCTCATGGCAAGCCCAGAAAGTTGTCTAAACTTACTCTCAAACCGTGTCGCGCCTAAACACTTTGCTACAATCAGGTGTGCTTTAAAACGTGAATTTGTTAACACCTCCTGTTTGCCAATATCGTTAACCATTTCCAACAATAAATCCTCTGCTTTCGCGGTAATTTCTCTTGGTGTTGGTTTTTCACTGTAGGTAGTCGTCGAGTAAGAAGTCGCAAGGCGGTTTATGGCAGCCAATGGATCATCTTGAACGGCACAGATTGCTCGGAACGCCCCGGCAGATGAACCTACTACGTGTATTTGATGGTTCACGTTGGCAAACCACTCGGGAAAAAGCACGCGATCTAAGCCTGCCAATGAAAACCATTTTGGGCCGCCTGAAGCACCTAAGAAATAACTAAATAACTCAGGTGAAAACCCGTTTTTCATTATGGTCTCACGTGCTTTTTTACCAGCGTATATCTCTAAAGGGGCCACTCAATTTCCTTGCAACGTTTTTTGATTAAGCGCTATTAACAAATCGCGCTACCATTTCAGGGAGTAAATGCCGTTATTTGTAAATCCAACAATAACTACCTGAATTGACTAGTTCGGTGAAATTTAACAGCTAAAGCAGCGAAAGTAACCTTTATAGCAATAGCCTTACATCTGTTCAGACCAGAGCCATCAACGGCTTTACCCGTTTTTTAAGGCTTAAGTGCGTCTATCACTTTTAGAAATATTTGATACTCATCTTCAGTGATATTCTTTAAGCGTTCATTTTGCCAACAAACAACTTTAGGCAAAAGAGCGTGGTAAATTTTCCTGCCTTCTACCGAAAGCGAGATCAACGTCGCCCGTTTATCCCGTTTGCTGGAACGTTTCTCAATGGCATTACGTTTAGCTAGGCGCTCAAGTGCTCTAGATACCTGAACTTTATCAAGTCGCGTTTCCGTAGCGATATCTTTAGAAGTTAGTGAAATCTTACCCAATTTATTACCTAACGCCCCGAGTGTGGCTAAAATTCGCCACTCAGACCTTGTAAGTTGATATGTGGCATATTCTTGTGCAAGCGAATCGCTTAAATCGCTTGCAAGCATTGCCACTTTATAAGCAAGCATGTCTTCTAACTGCATAGTCTTTGCTCTTTTTTTACGATACTCAATATACGACTCTTGGGGCGTGTTGAATAAACACTATGTTTTTCTGTTGGCAGTAACACACGTAAACACTCTTGATTAAACGCAATGTTATAAGGACTTAAAAACAAAAGGTGTAAAGCTAGCGCACCAGAAAATACTCTCGTCCCAGCTCATCCACTCACCCCTTGATATTGATTTACATTTTATTTACCTCTAGCCTAAACCACATAGTTTCATTTGTAACTATTTTATCGGTTAGCTAAGGATATCAAGCCAAAAGCTGTGACTGCCTAAGAGAGGGTGTATGGATAATTTGTTGTATTTAAAGGGTTTCAATAACGAACATGAAACTGAAGCGTTGCCAGGGGCACTTCCTGTTGGGCAATTCAGCCCCCAAAAGGTTAACTACAAGCTTTATGCTGAGCAGTTTAGTAGTACCGCATTCACCGCACCTCGAGCAGAAAACCGTCGCAGCTGGACTTATCGCCTACGTCCATCTATTGCAATGAGCGACTTTCAAAAAATTGACAACGGCATGATAAGAACTGCCCCCGAGACCGAAATACATTGCCCCCCCAATGTCCTTAGATGGGATCCCGTTCCCTTTCCTGAAAAAGACATCGATTTTGTAGACTCTCTTGTCACAATTGCTACTAATGGCGACGCCAAAGCGCAACTGGGAATGGGCATTCATTGCTACAGTGCCAATGCTGATATGCAAAACCGTGTTTTCTATTCATCCGACGGTGAATTGCTTTTTGTCCCACAGTTTGGCGACATGCTTATCACCACTGAGTTTGGAAAACTCAACTTATCGGTGGGTGAAATAGCCGTTATTCCCCGAGGTGTCCGCTTCGCGGTAACACCAATCGACGGAGCTATTCGGGGCTACATATGCGAAAACTATGGCCATCCCTTTGTATTACCTGAGCGTGGCCCCGTAGGTGCAAATGGCTATGCTAACCAACGAGATTTTTGCTACCCAACAGCGTGGTTTGAAGATAACGATACTCCGCATAGAATGGTAAACAAATTTTGCGGCAACTTATTTGAGGCAAAGCTTGATCATTCGCCTTTTGACGTTGTTGCCTGGGTGGGAAATTCTGCGCCTTACAAATATAATTTATCTCGTTTCAATGTAATGAACACCGTAAGCTTCGATCACCCAGACCCGTCGATATTTACTGTTCTTACCTCTCCTTCCGATTTAGAGGGAACCGCAAATGTGGATTTTGTTATTTTTCCTCCCCGCTGGATGGTTGCTGAGAACACATTCCGCCCGCCCTACTATCACCGAAATACGATGAGTGAATTTATGGGATTAATTGAGGGGCAATACGATGCTAAAGAAAAAGGCTTCGTACCAGGAGGAATGAGCTTGCACAATTGCATGACGCCACATGGCCCTGAAGCTGAAGTATTTGAAAAAGCGTCTCAAGGAGAATTAACGCCACAGCGCTATGAAAATACCCTTGCGTTTATGTTCGAGTCTCGCTACCCAATAGCACCAACACCGTTTGCTATGTCCAGTGATATCAGGCAAAAAGATTACCTTGCATGCTGGAAAGGCCTGAAAAAGTACTTCGACGGCAAGCTTTAAGAACAAATGGGAGAAAGGTGGTGTATGCCTTTTTCCCTTTGCCGTACTGAAAAGTGAACAACACCCCAAAGCGCACCGAAACGACAAAATAAATCAAAATCAAACAGATACACCGGTAGCGCATGGTATTATTCTTTCATAAGCACTGCTATGAAAACTATTCGTTACACTTTTGCTTTCCAATCGTGTAACGCGCCGAATCAGCCTCTGTTGCCTCTATTTTTACACCGCGATTACAATCAACCAACAAAATATAAAGCTCCACGTTAAGGAATATTCCCTATGGCAGATTTGTTTGAAAACCCAATTGGGTTAGATGGCTTTGAATTTTTAGAATTTACCGCACCGAAGAAAGGCATGCTGGAGCCCATTTTCGAAGCAATGGGTTTCACTCGTGTCGCAAAACACAAGTCGAAGGAAGTAGAACTGTGGCGCCAGGGCGATATTAACCTTTTAAGTAACTACGAGAAAAATTGTCATGCCTCTTATTACGCAGAGGAACACGGTCCCTCAGCTTGTGGTATGGCATTTCGCGTGAAAGACTCTCAAAAAGCATACAAAGAAGTGCTAGCGCGCGGCGCTCAGCCCATGGATACGCATACTGGCCCGATGGAATTGAAACTTCCTGCCATTAAAGGCATAGGCGGTGCAATGCTTTATCTTATTGACCGCTATCAAGGTGAAAACACCATTTATGATATCGATTTTAACTGGATTGAGGGCGTAGATCGTCACCCTGAGGGATGTGGTTTCCACACGCTGGATCACCTAACACATAATGTGTATCGCGGGCGTATGAACTTTTGGGCAGGCTTTTATGAAAAGCTGTTTAACTTTAGAGAAATTCGTTACTTCGATATTAAAGGCGAATACACCGGACTGTTGTCAAAAGCAATGACCGCTCCTGATGGGAAAATTCGCATTCCACTTAACGAAGAAGCGGTTGGTGGCGGCGGTCAAATAGAAGAGTTCTTAATGAAATACAACGGTGAAGGTATTCAGCACATTGCTTTTGCCTGCGACGACCTAGTGGCGTGTTTAGATAAGCTCAAAGCAAAAGGAATGAAGTTTATGACGCCACCGCCAGATACTTATTACGACATGTTGGAAGAACGGTTGCCTGGCCACGGCGAAAATGTTGGCGAATTACAAAAACGCGGCATATTGCTTGACGGTACCACTGAAAATGGCGAACCCAGACTATTGTTACAAATATTTTCAGAAACCGTGTTCGGCCCAGTTTTCTTTGAGTTCATTCAAAGAAAACAAGACGATGGGTTTGGTGAAGGTAACTTTAAGGCATTGTTTGAGTCGATAGAACGTGACCAATTAAATCGTGGCGTACTTGCCAAATAATGATTTAACGCACCAGAGTAAAGATAAAGATAAAGATATGGCCAGTTTAGCGATACTGGCCTTCTTTAACCCTTTTGATAGAGTGCACAAGCCGCACCACTGGGATCTATCACTACGCAAAAACAATCACTTCCATGGCGACGAATATCGCCTACCTGCTTTCCACCTAGCGACTTAACATGATCAAGCGACACTTGTAAGTCTTCAACGGTGAAGTAATTTATCCAACCGCCCGGCACGTCGTGATTCACTCCACGTTTTTGACAAATGCCCCCAATGGGTGTGCCATCGGGCGTTAACATCACATAATCCCGATATCCTCCCATATCTACCGGCTCCTTTTTCCAGCCCATAACGGTTTCATAGAAATTAACGAGAGACTCTGCGTTTTCAGTTGTAATATCACACCATGACGAATCTGACATAAAAACTCCTTTCCCTTAAATAAACAAAACCATTGTTGTTAACAGTACTTTAAAACTTTATATCACTTTAACTTATAAGCCAGAAAATGGGAGTAATCGTTGATTTAAGGCGCGTACACTTGACTAGATCTCGCACAAAAATTTTATAATCTCTCTTATTTGTCAAGCTAAGATTTTGCAAAAAAAACTAAGATTTTTTATTTTCTTTATAGACACAGCCTGTGGAAAATGCTTGCTATTTCAATAATGTTATCCACTGAACATTGTTTGTACAGTTTATTAAATGCTTTAATTTCAATTAGTTAAAAGAACTCCCCAAACTACTCAACAAACTTATCCACAGATAAAGTGGATAACACGTAGCACTTAAGCACAGTTAATGGTTTAATGTGACCATCACCGTAGTTACTACAATTTAGCAGTTCACATGCCTAAACAAACGTTACTTGTACGCACATCGTTATTTACAATTCACAGTTTAGATCCCGAGAGTGACATTCCTTCTTCAGTGCTTAGCAGCCCACTTTTTTTTCTGGGTAAGACTGAAGAAGAACTGTCAATTGTAGTCCCTGAATACGTGGAAGTTTCCTCTTTAGACAGTGACGAGGGTTGGCGTGCACTCGAATTACTTGGGCCGTTGCATCTTTCTATGGTTGGGATTATGGCTCAAATCGGAAAGGTTCTTGCGTCCGCTAAGGTGGCGATATTTGTTGTTTCTACATTCGATACCGATTTCTTTCTAGTAAAAAATAACAAACTGGAAGACGCGGTGGCGGCCTTAGAAGCAGCCGGTTATTTTATTAATAGAGAATAGTATTGAAGTGAACGATAAGCTTTTGTTCCACGCCCCAGAAACATTTAAGAAAAAAATTGATATTTTCAGCCCCGTCACTGGCCAATTGGTTGCATTAAGTGAATTAGATGACAAACTTCTTAATGCGGGTGTCTTTGGCCCCGGCGCAGCGGTAATGACTAATTCGAATACGATCGTCTCGCCTTTCGACGGCACAGTAAAAAAGGTAACCCCCCTCGATTACGCTGTTGAACTGCAGTCTACAGCAGGGCTGAAATGCAGAATCAAATACGGTAATAATACTCATCACCTACACAGTGCACAGTTTCAATGCTCGTTACACCAAGGTGATAGAATATCTACCAAACAGGCCCTTTTCACCGTCAATGCTTCTTGGCTTAAACAGCAAAATGTGAACAACCATTGCATAATGACAGTATTGAACGCTACTGCTTTGCTCGGTGTACTTCCCACCGTTCGCAAGTATGTTGAAGCAGGAGAGGACCCGCTTTTTTCGCTGTATATATGAATCTCTTTCGCTTGCCCGTTTATCAATAAACCAACAAATTGTATGATGGGGTAATTCAACAAGTAGTACGGAAAAAAAAGATGAATACAGTCCTATACGGGATCCCAAACTGTGACACCATTAAAAAAGCAAAAAAGTGGTTATCAGACAATAATCAAGACTATTCATTTCACGATTACCGCAAAGACGGAATTGATTCCGATTTTCTCGAGAAAGCAGAATCGGAGCTTGGTTGGGAAGCCATGCTCAATAAGCGAGGCACCACGTTTCGCCAACTAGACGATGCAGACAAGTCAGAGCTTAATCGAGAAAAGGCCCTTGCGTTGCTTGTTCAGTACCCTGCTATGGTAAAACGCCCTATTCTCTTTCATCGCAACGCATTCCATATTGGTTTTAAACCCGCTCAGTACGAGGAAATATTTTGTTAAACGACTCTGTGATTGAAATTGCAAAGCAATTGATAAACCGCCGCTCGGTAACGCCAGAAGATGCAGGTTGCCAAGAGGCCATGGGCGAATTTTTAGGTACACTCGGGTTTGACAATGAAACTATGGTTTTTGAAGATACTACAAACCTATGGTCTCGCCGAGGTAAAGAAGGCCCTGTATTTTGTTTTGCTGGGCACACCGATGTTGTCCCTAGCGGGCCTGAAGCCGCCTGGAAAACGCCCCCCTTTATAGCAACTGAAGTTGACGGTTATTTACACGGACGGGGCACAGCTGACATGAAAGGTAGCCTTGCGGCCATGTTAGTAGCCACCCGCGAATTCGTAAACAAATACCCTGATCACAAAGGCAGCATAGCCTACCTTATTACCAGCGACGAAGAAGGCCCGTTCATTAATGGCACTACACGCGTTATAGATACCCTTGAAGCGCGCAATGAAAAAATTGATTGGTGTATTGTTGGTGAGCCCTCCTCTACTAACGAAGTGGGCGATATCGTTAAAAATGGCCGTAGAGGTTCATTAACCGGCGATTTAATCGTAAAAGGCGTTCAAGGCCATGTCGCCTACCCTCACTTGGCCAAAAACCCTGTACACACCGCAATGGCAGCGCTAGATGAATTAGCCAAATCTCACTGGGATAACGGCAATGACTTTTTTCCGCCCACCAGCTTTCAAATATCAAATATTCACGCCGGTACAGGCGCTGGTAACGTTATTCCCGGTGAACTTCACGTTTGTTTTAATTTTCGTTTTTCAACGGAAGTGACTGACCACATTCTAATTGAGCGAGTTACTGCTATTTTAGATGCCCATGAGCTAGAGTACGAAATAAAATGGACATTTAACGGTCAACCATTTCTAACCGATACAGGTGCACTGCTTGAAGCAACGCAAGAGGCTATTGCGGCGGTAAAAGGTAAACCAACGGTACTGTCCACCGCTGGCGGCACGTCTGATGGGCGCTTTATCGCACCAACTGGCGCTCAAGTTATTGAGTTAGGCCCTGTAAATGCCACTATTCACAAAATTGACGAGTGCGTAAAAATGTCTGACTTGGAGCAGCTAGCCGATATGTACTTTGGTATATTAGAACGTCTGCTGGCTAAATAATCGGTATTCTTAGCTATGGAGCAGATACCCGAACAAGCGTGGCTAGGCCAGAAAAACGACTTTCTTGTTGACGCTGGCAACGGCCACAAGCTGCACCGAGACGTTGTTGCGCCGTTTCTTGCTATGCAAGAAGCGGCACAGAAAGACGGTTTAGACTTGCAATTAGTCAGTAGCTTTCGTGATTTCAACAGACAAACTGTTATTTTCAACCGAAAATGGACAGGCCAAGCGCCGCTTCTCGATATACATGGCGATGCGCTTGCTTTCAATTCGCTCAGTGAAAACGATAAGCTCCATGCAATATTAACATGGTCTGCTTTACCAGGTGGCAGCCGCCATCATTGGGGAACGGACATGGACGTATACGACAAGACTGCAGTGCAAAAGTGGGGCGGTAAATTTGATCTTGTTGAGAGCGAATATACATTGGGTGGGCCATGCCATGCGCTGTCTTGTTGGCTTAACGAAACCATGGACCAGTTTGGATTTTTTCGTCCTTTTTCAATTAACACCGGAGGCGTTGCTCCAGAGCCATGGCACCTAAGCTTTAAGAGCATAGCGCGTGACTTCGAGAATACTCGAAACGTCAACGGTTTAATAAACGCCCTAGGCAAAAGCGATATTGAAGGCAAAACATGTATTTTGCCACAGTTGCCAGCCTTGTATAATCGCTACGTTTTGAATAATACCAATCAGCATAGATTGGTATAAAAGGGGCTAGCCTGCGGAATATTTATGAGTACTACTTGGGTCATTATTATTATTGTTTTAGTGTTGGGAGTTGTGATTGGCAACATCACGCTGCTTAAATATAGTGCGAAGTTTAAGTTTCCTACTCCATCGAAGCCCTACGACAGCGATGAAAAAGAAGTGCCACCATCAGCAAAGCAAAAAGACTCTGAACATAGTGCCGACTAAACTTGTCGACAGCGCTTACTTAGCTTGCTTGACTAACTAAATTTAACGATTAGTGACAAAAAAAGGTGGCTTCTAAACAGCCACCTTTTCTAATTTCGACGCCTATAACAGCACGCCGTAATGCGTTTATTTGCCTTTGTTTTTAACGTATTTATCCAACCAGCGATCTTGTTCCCACAGGGTGTGTAGTACGCTTTCTTTTGCGCGATAGCCATGACTTTCTTTTGGCAAAATTACCAGGCGAGTTACTGCACCCAACCCTTTAAGTGCATTAAAGTAGCGCTCACTCTGCATAGGGTATGTTCCAGAGTTATTGTCTGCTTCACCATGGATCAATAGCAGCGGTGTTTTCATTTTATCCGCGTGCATAAACGGAGACATCGTATAGTAAACCTCTGGCGCGTCCCAATAGTGACGTTCCTCAGATTGGAAACCAAACGGTGTTAACGTTCGATTATATGCACCAGAGCGAGCAATACCGGCGGCAAACAAGTCTGAGTGAGAGAGCAAATTTGCAACCATAAAAGCACCATAGCTGTGCCCACCTACAGCAACTCGCTCAGGGTCAATGATACCCCGTGCGTCTAATGCATCTATTGCTGCTTTCGCGTTAGCAACAAGCTGTGTCCTAAATGTATCGTTAGGCTCTTTATCACCCTCACCAACAATAGGGAAAGAAGCGTCATCGAGCACAACATAGCCTTTTGTTACCCAATAAATCGGAGAACCGTACCATGGATAGGTAAACGTGTTTGGATTCTGGGTATTTTGTCCTGCACTCGATTTGTCTTTAAACTCACGAGGGTATGCCCACAAGATCATGGGGTATCGCTTACCTTCCTCGAAGTCGGTGGGAAGGTAAAGCGTCCCTGTTAAATCAAGGCCATCCTCACGCTTGTAATTCACTACTTCTTTTTTAACATTCTGCAAACTCTGGAATGGATTACTAAAATCCGTTATCTGTACAAGTTTGTTATTAGTTAAGGTTCTAAAGTAATAATTAGGGTAATCATTCTTCGACTCAATCCTAACTAACAAGCGGTCGTTCTTAACATTGTACTCGCGTAAATCTTCGAACTTATCGGTAAATTCAGACTGATATAAACGACTTGTTTCATGCGTTTCAAGGTTCATTTTATCCAAAAAAGGGAACTGCCCTTCTGGTGTAAAACCTTCTCCCATCAAAAATGCGTGTCCATTTTTAACCGCTAATACGTTCCTGAAGAATTTGTTTTTTGTTGTAACAAAAGCCCCCGGATCGCTGTATCTATCTTGATAATTTCTATCTGCGATAATTTCTGTTGGCCTGCTCTTATCGGGGCTAAACACGTACGTTTTTGTGTTTCTGTTGTTCCACCAATAGTCCATTGCTATCGCAACGCTGTCATCGTGCCAAATAACTTGGTAAAACCTGTCTTCTGTTTTTAGCAGAGGCTGTGCATCACCCGAAAAAGGGGCGCTTAACTGAGACAGTTGGTCGCGATACGGCACGTCTTTTTCTGGGTCGCCTTCATCCAACGCTTCTACGTACACTAGCGTATTGGGCTTGTCATTGCGCCATTGCACATTTCGTATACCTGTTCTTACCGCCATGAAGCCTTGAGGTAAGTCTTCAATAAGCGGTACGCTAGCGATTGTTTTAACAAGTTTAGCATCGGCGGTGTATACATCTATATTGTGGGGAAAACGGCGGTATGTCACTAAATAGGAAAACGGACGCTTGTACTGTTGAACCATCACATAATCGCCTGCTGGCGATACACTCAAATTGCCATACATACCCGACGGCAACCATGCTGCCGCTTTTCCATCTAAACCAACAGTATAAATCTCTGAGCGAGCAAGCTGCTCAAAGTTTTGCTCATCATTTTTGTTTTTAAGTAAATCTTGGTAGGTTCTATTCTGCGCTTTTTTACCATCACTAACAGATATTGTCGGCCCCGTCGGTACGGCGAACTCTGCGTCTATCAATGCTTTACGGTTGCTTGGAACAACCTTTACAAGCATAGATTTGCTATCGGCTTGCCAATTAATCGCGTCGCCCATATTTGCATTAACAGGCTTATCAAACAGCTTATATGCCTCGGCTTTTGCAATGTTCAACACCCATAGCTCAACGCCCGTTTTGGAGGTATGTGTAAAAGCAATATATTGTTGGTCTGGAGACCATCTAAAATTCGCGAGTTTTGGAGACGATGGCATGCCTTTGACTACCATGCTTTCATCGCTGCCCACTTTTTGAACCTTAAGATCATTGTAATACGTTACGCGACTACCGATATTTGTTGTTGGGTCGATTCGTAAACCCGCTAACCGTAGCTCTTCTTTCGACAACGCTTCGATAGACTTGTAGTTATCTCGGTATAACAACACCATATTGTTCTGAGCATCATCCATCAAAGTAGAAGGTGCTAGTGTGACGTCAACGAGATCGAGTATTTCCTTAGGTGGTTTTTGATAGGTCAGCGCGTCTTGAGCGAAAGACTGCCCAGCGAGCACCACAAGCCATAACGCTATCCACTTTTTAAACATGGGTTATTCCTTTACTAGAGTTGGAAAGTGTACCGTCGATAATGAATGTATCGTTTATAACGGAGAGGTTTTTACCGCAGTACCGCTGATGCTTACCATAAGCATACTGCCCTTGTCGCCTATTACTTGATAATCCAAATCAATACCTACAACCGCATTCGCCCCCATACTTCTTGCTTCGTGCTCTAGTTCAGTAAAAGCGAGCTTACGAGCCGTGGTCAGCTCTTCTTCATATGAACCGGAACGTCCGCCAACAATGTCGCGAATTGAAGCAAACAAGTCTTTTACAATGTTTGCTCCCATCACTGCCTCACCAACAACAATGCCGTAGTAAGCCTCAATTTTGTGGCCTTCTAATGTAGGGGTAGTAGAAACTATCATCTGTAACTCCGTTTAATCTAAGGTTTTTAGTACCAGCCCCGTGCAAGTGAATTTAAACTTGTACCAAGTGCTGTTTAATTAACGCTATGCGCTCCTGTGCCTGCGTTTGCGGATACGCTATTGTAGGCTGGGCTCCCCAAACGGGCTTAGGCCATGCCACATCATTTTCATAACGGGCGACGTGGTGCACATGAAGTTGTCTAACCACGTTTCCCAGCGCTGCCACATTTAATTTTAGCGGAGAAAAAGCGGCTTGCATCGCTTTAGATACCAACGCCGACTCTCTTAAAAGCGTAACTTGATCATCGCCTGAAAGGTCGATAATTTCAGAAACTCTGCTTCTCATGGGCACAAGAATAAGCCAAGGGAATTGGCTGTCGTTCATCAACAGTACACGACACAACGAAAGATCACAGACAAAAAATGTATCATTGTGTAAACGAGGGTCTAATTCAAACATCTAAATCGTCCAGTTTAGTCGGTATAACGGTAAGTAATGCTCGTTGGCCAATCGCTACTTTTGCGTTGGGAAATACGATGGCCTCGCCATCATATTGCGCGACATATTTAGTCTTGGGTTCTGAGGCAAGCACAGTGCCTTTTTTAAAGTCGGTAAAATTTGGCGTATCGTCATCAAAATGAAGCTCAAAGGCTTCTTCGTTTCGATTTATTACTTGGTTAACACGGTATATATCTAACTCAGCAATATCTACATCAGGCGTATAGTCTAGTTGCGTAATAAGCGCAGTAATTGCACATTTTGCATCTTCAAAGCGCGACATATCGTTTTCGCCAAACGGTCTAACTTTTCCCAGTTCTACAGTAAAAGCATGGGCGTTAAACTGGTATGAGGAATAATAGCTAAATGTTGTCGTTGGCGTTTCTGACAACATGATGGTCTTAATTCCACAGGCAGCAAGAAAAGCCAGCTGGCTCTTACTGTGCTTGCGATCGTGTAGATAGGGATATACCGCAAACTTCTCGTTTTTTGAGGCTCGGATGGCGGTATGCAGGTCATAATGGTATCGGATTGCTTGGCTTTCACCACGTTCGAAGAACACTTTCACAGCCTGTTCCAACTGCTTCGCTCTTACGCGCTCAGCATTAATAAGCCCTTTACCCTCAGAATGTGCACCGCTAAATAACCGGTTCATATTTTCTTCAACAAAACGTTGAGCAATATCCATTGCCGGTAAATTGCCGAATAAAAAAAGAACATGGTGAGCGATAACAAGCTTTTCGGTGAGTATGTTCTTTACTAGTTCATCACAAATTTCAATCGGCGCTGTTTCATTCCCGTGGACTCCACAAGACAGCACGATTTTTTTACTCAGTTCACTGCTGTTTGCAGGCTTAAATTCAATAATACCAGGGGCTGATACACTAACGGCTATACCGTTGCTTAGTAGAAAAGAAGAAGGCGTGTCGAATAATTCAGGATTGCGGCGAGAAAGCGTGAGAAATTCGCCACTATCAGTAAGTGCTTGCATGTTTAAACCCGTGTAATATCAGAGGGTCATAGTGTAGCCATACGAGTTTTGAAAATCATTAATTTGCAGAACATAAGCGCGAGAAAGCTGTAAATTTCGGTAGTGCTTTACGGTGAATTACGCCTGGGCACGCATCGGGGAATTGCCAACCATTATTTCTTTGTTGGTAAGTTCAATAAAGTCGTTCAGCGGAACAGCCCGCGAAAACAGATAGCCTTGCCCCTGTGTTACCCCTACTTCTCTTAGAATATGCAGCTGAGCAAGAGTTTCTATTCCTTCTGCGACAACATCACATCCCTTTGCATTTCCAATAATTCGGGCAGCCTCAATTATTGCTCGATTAACCGGGTGCTGCTCTAACTCCATAACAAAAGATTTGTCTATTTTTAAAGAATCTAGATCCAGATCACGGATATAGGCTAAGTTCGAATAACCCTTACCAAAGTCGTCAACTGAAATTGCAACGCCTAGGTTTTTCAACTCGTCTAGTTGTTTTTTTACCATTAGCGAGTTAGACAGCGCAACGTCTTCGGTAAGCTCTAACTCTAATTTAGACAGCGCAATTCCGTAACGCTTACTAAGCGTAACTAAATTAGGCAATAATTGATTATCGTAAAGCTGGGTAGGTGAAATGTTAACAGATAACACAAGCTCCAATCGCTTGGCTTCAAATTCCGTTAATGTAGAAAAAGCCTGTTCTAAGGTCCAATATCCCAGCTCGCTCATCATATTATAAGACTCTGCGGCTTCAATGAGAGGGCCCGGAAATAACACGCCATCAATAGGATGATTCCAGCGCAATAAGCATTCAGCCCCAACTATCTTCAAAGAACTCAAATCTACTTTAGGCTGATAGTAAAGCTCTAGTTCGTGAAAAGACAGAGCCCGCTTTAAATCAGCTTTAAGCGTTAAGCTGCGACCTGTTTCTGCACTATCTTCCTTCGTTAGCGAGAAATAATTTTCGTGTTTGCTTTCTTTAGCCTGTTTAAGGGCGGCTTCAGCACGCGAAACAAATTGGGTAATATTAAAATCTTTAGACTTATTGGTGGTTACGCCTACGTTAAAATCTGCAATGAATGCATTGTCTTCGTAATGCATTGGCGTTTTAAAATGCTCTACAAGGTGTTCAAACTTTTCCCTGAGTTTCGTTTCGTTACTCAAGTTAATAAATACTACACCAAACACATCGCCACTGATTCGCCCTACTTTTGCATTTTCTCCAAACAGCGTTTGGATGCGGTTTGCAATGGCGAGCAAAAACTCGTCTCCTACGTCAATACCTAAACTGGTTGTCACATCAGAAAACCTGACCACATCAATCAACATTAAAGACATCGTAGAGCAATTTTGTGCGTGTCTAGCAACGCTGTCGATAAATGCGTAGCGGTTGGGGATGGTTGCCAATGAGGTATGACGGATCATGAAGTTTTCCTGCAGCTTTACGCTTCTAGGTAATAAAAACAACTACTTATATAAGAACATGGCTATAGTGAAGGTGCAATCACCGTTACGTATAGTTTTAAATACACGCTTATAGCCATAAACAACAAATAGCACAATAAACCAGCGTTCTCAAAATATAGTCAAATTGTGCATCGCGATGAAGCGCTAATAACAAAAAACCCGACGAGTATATCACTGCCGGGTTTTTCGTATAGCGAGGTGCGATTAGCTCTCTATCTTACACGGTGAAAGTTTCCAAACACGTTCAACGTAATCACGAATAGAACGATCTGAAGTAAATTTACCCATTTTCGCTGTGTTTATTATAGCCATTTCCGCCCAGCGTTCGGTATCTCTGTAAGCGGCATCAACGGCAATTTGTGCATCGGAGTAAGCGCGATAGTCAGCCAGCACCATATATGGGTCGCCATTATCAAGTAAGCTTTGCTTAATCGACACTAATGCACCAGGTTTTCCGGGCGTGAAATAATCCGTTTCCAGCCAATCAAGCACGGCTTTAATCTCTGGATCTTTATAGTAAAAGTCATACGGATTATATCCACTCGCTTTTAGGGCATTAACTTCCTCAACGGTGAGGCCGAAAATAAAGATGTTTTCATCGCCTACTTCCTCAGCGATTTCAACATTTGCCCCGTCTAACGTGCCTATCGTGACAGCACCGTTTAGCGCTAGCTTCATATTGCCTGTTCCCGACGCTTCCTTACCTGCGGTGCTGATTTGTTCTGAAACATCGGCTGCAGGAATCATTTTCTCAGCCAACGACACTCGGTAATTTGGCAAGAACGCCACTTTAATCTTATTGTTTACGCGAGGATCATTATTAATTTTATCCGCAACTTTATTAATGGCATAGATAATATCTTTAGCTAATTTATACCCCGGAGCAGCCTTTGCTCCAAATATGAACACGCGGGGGTGCATATCGTAATTTGGATTTTCAAGAATACGGCGATAAAGTGCCATGATGTGCAGAAGCGCTAAATGTTGACGCTTATACTCATGAAGACGTTTTATCTGAACATCAAATATCGCGTTAACGTCTACTTCCAAGTCCAGAGACTTGCGAATTTCTTCCGCTAGCAATTCTTTATTTTCCAGCTTCACTTTCATGAACTGTTTTTGGAAGGCTTTGTTAGTGGCAAATTTCGCCAGTCCCTGCAGCTTATCCAAGTCCTTAGGCCAGTCTTCGCCAATCTTCTTGTCGATCAACTTTGATAGTGCTGGGTTACATGCTTTTAGCCATCGACGCGGAGTTATGCCGTTTGTAACGTTCGTTAACTTACCTGGATATAGCTCATCGAACTCCGGGAATAGCGTGGTTTTTACTAAACGAGAATGCATTTCTGCTACGCCATTTACCGCAAAAGATCCAATCACCGACAGGTGACCCATTCGAACCATTTTCTCGTTGCCTTCTTCAATAATAGAAAGCTTTGCCTTCATGGCATTGTCGCCAGGCCATTTTTTATCTACCTCAGCCATGAAGCGATGATTAATCTCGTATATAATTTCAAGATGACGAGGCAGTATTTTTTCAATCATGCGCGCAGGCCATTTTTCAAGGGCTTCTGGCAACAATGTATGATTAGTATAAGCAAATACCTTTGTACAAATCTCCCATGCTTCATCCCAACCAAGCTCGGCGCGATCGACTAAAATTCGCATCAATTCAGGTACTGCAATTGCTGGGTGCGTATCGTTGAGTTGAATAACAACCTGATCGGCAAAGCGGCTCCAGTCATCACCATGTGCACGCTTGTAGCGACGAATAATGTCCTTCAATGAACATGAACAGAAGAAGTATTGCTGAATTAACCGTAATTCTTTACCCGCCTCCGTTTCGTCATTCGGGTACAATACTTTCGAAATGGTTTCAGCCTGCACATTTTCACGCTGCGCATCGACATAACCACCTGCATTAAACACATCCCAGTTAAAATAGCCTGACGCTTCAGATTGCCACAGGCGAAGTACATTTACCGTCTTACCTTCATAGCCAACAACTGGAATGTCCCAAGGTACCCCCTTTACTATAGAGCCAGGATGCCACTCTTTCACGACCCGTCCATTTTCGCCGTATTTAGTCTCTACGTAACCGTACAAAGACACTTCTTGCGTAGATTCCGGACGGCAAATTTCCCATGGGTTACCGTAATCACGCCAACTGTCAGGACGTTCAATTTGAGCTCCGCTTCTTATCTCTTGACGGAACAAGCCATGTTCATAGTGAATGCCATAACCAATTGCTGGCATCTCCATTGTCGCCAGCGAATCAATAAAACAAGCGGCGAGACGCCCAAGACCACCGTTTCCAAGCGCCATGTCCGGTTCTTCTTCTAAGATATCAGAGAGCTCTACCCCTAACTCCTTGAGTGCACCGCTGGCAACGTCAAATAGTCCAAAATTTTGCAGGTTGTTGGACAGCAAACGGCCCATCAAAAATTCAGCAGAAAAATAGTGCACCGCTCGAGTGTCGTTGAGATAGTGACTTTTTTGTGTTTTACGAAGCCCTTCAAGCACTTGTTCTTGAATAGCAGCACAGGTTGCTTTCCACCAAGCGTGGTTATTCGCTTTATTTTCGTCAGTACCTAACGTGCAGTGAAGATGTCTGATAACCGACGCTTTAAAAGCAGCTTTATCAATTGCCGGAGAGGGGTGCGTTTTGGTCGCTTTTGCGTTCATTTTGCGTCTCACTCTTAATCATCCAGGTGCCCGATGCACCAAAACGTAATTTAATTACATAATAACGAACAGATATGACAGCAATATAGCAGTGAGAAAAACCGAATGTTGTAATTATTTTGTTAAAATTACAAAAAAGCGCATGAATTCGTATGCATTCACGCGCTTTTTAACACAATATTTACATTTTTATTTTTTTAAGCTTAATTATTGGACTTATTTAATGATTTTTCCGACCAACTCTTCAGCTTCGCCTATAAGTTCTTGTAAGTGACTTTCACCCTTAAAACTTTCGGCGTAAATCTTATAAATTTGTTCTGTACCAGAAGGACGTGCCGCGAACCAACCATTAGCGGTAGACACTTTTACACCACCAATAGCGGCGTTATTACCTGGTGCATGAGTTTGAACAGAAACAATAGGCTCTCCAGCAAGGGTATCACTTGTTACAACCGATGCATCCATCGCTGACAGTTTTTGTTTTTGTTGAAGCGTGGCCGCTACATCAACGCGATTGTAAACAGGCGCTGAAAATTGCTCAGTCAGCATCTCATAGTGCTCACCTGGATCTTTACCAGTAACCGCCAAAATTTCCGCAGCAAGAAGGCATAAAATGAAGCCGTCTTTGTCGGTGGCCCATGTACTGCCGTCACGCTCTAAGAATATCCCTCCAGCACTTTCTTCGCCGGCAAAGCCAATCGTACTGTTTGACAGCCCCTCAACAAACCATTTAAAGCCCACTGGCATTTCTGCAAGAGGCTTACCCAAGCTGTCCGCTACGCGGTCTATCATACTGCTCGAGACAAGCGTTTTACCTATTTTGAGAGATTGCGGCCACGCTGGGCGATGCGTATATAAATAGTTGATTGCAACTGCAAGATAATGGTTTGGATTCATTAACCCTGCACTTTTACATACAATACCGTGCCTATCGAAGTCAGGATCGTTACCCCATGCAAGGTCGAAACTATCTTTCAGTTCAATTAATCCTGCCATGGCGTAGGGGGATGAACAGTCCATGCGAAGCTTTCCATCTTTATCCCGACGCATAAAACCGAATTGCGGATCAACAGTGTCGTTAACTACAGTTATATCTAGACCATATCGCTCAGCAATACGCGACCAGTAGCCCACTCCAGCACCACCGAGGGGGTCAGTACCCAATTTAAGGTTTGCACTGGCAATGACCTGCATATCAATAACCTTTGCAAGATCATCAATATACGGCTCCATGAAGTCTTCTACACGCACCAACTTTCGCTCTGTTGCTTGTCGAATATCCAGTCGCTTCACATCCTTATTGCCGTCTTTAATCAGTGCATTGGCACGGTCTTGAATTTGTTTTGTGACATCACTATCGGCAGGACCACCATGAGGTGGGTTATATTTAAATCCACCATCAGAAGGTGGATTGTGTGAAGGCGTAATCACAATACCGTCGGCTTTGTCTTCATTACCCGCGCGGTTATAACGAATAATTGTGCGCGAAATAACCGGTGTTGGTGTATATCCCATGCTTTCATTGTCATCGCGCTGCACTACCACATCAACGCCGTTGGCACACAACACCTCTATTGCGGTAACCATTGCAGGCTCAGATAACGCATGCGTGTCTTTTCCTACGAAAAGGGGGCCTGCAATCCCTTCTTGCTGACGATATTCCACAAGCGCTTGGCATATCGCACTAATATGGGTATCAGTAAACGTATAATTCGATGCTGTGCCGCGGTGTCCAGAGGTACCAAACGAAACCGCTTGCTCAGGATCATTAATATCCGGTTTGAAGCTGTAATACTGACTCACCAACTGCGCTACGTTTATCAATTGTTCCTTTGCAGCATGCTGTCCAGCTTGCGGGTGTAATGCCATGAAAAAGTCCTTGTAGAAAGAATATGAGTTTATTTACCTTCTGCAGAAAAACGTGCGATGACTGTTTCAATCACATCGTCTTTATAGCCTAGGATACGCAAGACCTGTTCCAACATAGCTGTCTTTTTTGCCGTGTTATTATTTGTCACGACCCAAAACGGACTATCCGGAATGGCTTTTGGATTCGTACTACTGCCATTTTCCAACAACGCTTCCTTACTTGTTGCAAAATATGTACGGTTTTTGCCTTTTATGCTTTGAACTGCTTCAAAGTCATCTGCGTTAAGCTTATGGGCTGCACTCAATACAAACAAAAATTGGTCTACGCGCTTTGTAAAAGTTGACAATGCATCCTTTGAAACAGCGTCAATAATGTCGCGTTTGTTGTGCTGTTCAGCGGTAGCTGAAGGCTCAGCATTGCGAACCGGCTTAGAGACCACCTTGCCTGCAGGCGTTTTTGCCCCCGCTTTTTTAGCGTTCACTTTGGGCGCCGCTTTGTCTTGCGCTGGTGTTCTACTGTCGGTTTTTGCCGTTGTTTTCACCGACTCACGAGATTTATCTGAGACGGTGTCCGTCGCTGCTTCGGCTATCTGCGCTGCTGCATTTTTTATTTCACTCGTTTTCGTAGCAGCAACAGAAGAGTTGTTAGAAACGGCACCATCTTCTGGTAACAATAAACGTCTTAGTATCTGCGATGCACTTTCGCCAATATGCTTAGTTTGACTGGCGATGAAGGCATATAAATCGTCATCTATTTCAATGCTTTTCATAACTACTTCCTTTTTAAGAGGCCCTATTATAGACAACACAGATAAACTACGCAGCACTTAATCCGAAAAAGCGCTCATTACAAGGCATCAATGCACCAGCCCTGTACTATTTGCAGTATCTTACGTAATACCAGTTCGCGTAGGCCATTGCCCATCCAGTCAAAATTAACATTTTTTTAATCGCGGCGTGTTACCGCATGTATAGTGGTTGCGTATAAAAGCAAAACTTCAAGAGTACGGACGGTTTAAGCTTCAACGTTTGGCAAAGAGCGAGTAGTTATCCAAGCACTTTGGTTTTTCGAATATTCAAACATACCCATGTATAAGGGGGCGGTATAACCTTTACCACTACTCTTGCTACCATGAGTAATGGTTCGTTAGTTTGCAAATAAGCACCGTATCGCTATAAGCTTGAGTATCAAAAACATGCGAACAGTTAAACAGTTAGTTTCTGTTATGCGTATAGATCAGCAGAGTGCTATTTAAGACATTAACAGCGGTATTTTTCAAAAGTTAAGCGACAATTTATGCGTCCTGAAATAAAAACGATACAACATGCGTTAAGTGAAAAAATAATAGGCAAAGAGCACCAGCTTAAACTTGCTGTTGCGTGTTTACTTGCAAACGGCCATTTATTGATAGAGGATTTACCCGGCATGGGTAAGACTACGTTATCACACGCCTTATCTCAGGTATTTGGATTAAAGTATGCACGTATTCAGTTTACATCAGACCTGCTTCCATCAGACATGCTTGGTGTAAACATATTCCACGCGAATGAAGTCGATCCTGACAAAAAATTTAGTTTCAAGCATGGTCCAATTTTTAGCCAGGTCGTTCTTGCTGACGAACTTAACCGCGCTAGCCCCAAAACGCAAAGCGCATTGTTAGAAGCGATGGAAGAGCGACAAGTGAGTGTGGACGGTACAACCTATCCCCTACCTTCGCCATTTTTTGTAATTGCAACACAGAACCCCAGTTATCAATCAGGAACTTATGCTCTGCCTGAGTCCCAGTTAGATCGTTTTTTCATGCGCATTTCTTTAGGCTACCCAGCATGGGAAGCGGAAAAAGCGATGTTAATGCAAAAGAATATCGGCGCAACCCTAAACCAAATAATTCGCGAAGATGATCTTAAAGCAATGCAGCAACAGGTTGTCGAGACACACGTCAGCGATGCCATTTTGCATTATATTCTGAACCTTGTTAACGAGAGCCGTCAAAACCCAATATACCCCAACCCTCTCTCACCAAGAGCAAGCAGAGCATTATTGCAAGGCGCTAAGTCTTGGGCTTTCATATCCGGTAGAGACTATGTCATCCCCGAAGACGTACAGGCTATTTTTATTGCGGTTACTGCTCACCGTCTAGCGTCTTCTCAGTCTGGTTCTCTTGCAACAACACCGAACAGCCATCTACATAATGAATCTTTAAGCCAGCAGCTTCTCGATAGTATTGACCCAATTGCAGCGTGAAAAAGATGATAGATAAACGAATGCGTGAGTGGCTAAATAAACGCATTCCGGCCAACAGTGAACACCACCTCACACTAAACAGCATTTTTATTCTGCCAACAGGCTTTGGCTGGTCATTTCTAATCATGACGATTTGTCTGTTTTTACTTGGCACTAACTACCAAAACAACTTAATGCTATTGCTTAGTTATCTCTGTCTGAGTGTAATGCTATTGACACTTTTCTATAGCCATCAAAACTTTGCACGCCTTGCATTAAAAGCACGTACACCTGAGCCTTTTTACTGTCATCAACAGGGTACCTTTCAACTGACGCTAGTTAACCACAAAGACCATCTTAAGCCTTGTAGTGGAAACCTTTCATTGCGCTGGTTAAACGCAAACACACAGCGCCAACCTGATTCTAAATCGGCGCAAAACCAAGATAGCATTGAAGTTGCGTTGACCGATGGCGACAGTTATCAAAATGAAAACCAAGTACCATTAACGGTTTTGGTGCCAATACGGTTTCCCCAGCGCGGCAAGCATTCACTCGGACGACTTACTATTACTAGTGACTTTCCACTTGGACTGTACAAATGTTGGACACATCTAGATTTCAATCAAGAAGTCTGGGTTTACCCGCAACCAATAGAGGGGCCAGCGCAATTACTCCGCCATTTAGATAATAATGACACAAAGCAGCAAAGCGCGGCACCAAATGAAGCAAGTACCTCAGATTTCTACGCGTTGACTGACTACCAAGAAGGACAGCCTCTTAACCGCGTGGCGTGGAAACATGTTGCCAAAAACGAAAAGTGGGTCACAAAACAATTCTCGTCTCAACAAAGTGATACTGTTGTTGTATCAGCACCACCCGGGTTAGAAGTGGAACACGCAATTTCATTGCTTACTCATAACGTTGAGCGACAGGCAGCACGTAATAATAGTTTTGGGCTTTCTTTTTATCACATCAATATTCCACCTAATTGTGGAGCAAAACACCTTCAACAGTGCCTTGAGTCATTGGCAACTTTTGAGTTCAGTCCCGTGATAACGCCTCACAAAAAAAGAAAGCCCGCATGAAAAATCGAATTCGCCTCCTTAACCTTTTCGTGCTGGACAATAAAAATTTTTCTATCATTTTGCTTGCGCTTACTTACGCTACATTGCTTTTCACACTTACCTCTCAACTAATGATTTGGGTTCTTGTATTAGGTTTATGTGCTACAGCAGTGCGCGTGGCTGGCGCAATAACCAATAACCACCTTCCAAGCGTACGAACGGTAAACCTACTTGCTGTACTGTCTATTTTTGCACTTGTTTGGTTTGGCTTTTCAATCGGATTGCTAAACAGCATGATAAACCTGCTGGCCGTAGCTTGCGCACTTAAGTTAATGCAGGTGCAACAAAAAAGAGACTTTCACATTATTGTTTGCACGTGCTTGTTCTTAATTGGATGTGGATTTATTTCCGCTTTCAGCTTTTTTGCTTGGCTTGGCTATACCGCGGTTCTTATAGCTTTATTATTTTCAACTGCCGCCCTACACGCTGGCAATAGCGTAAAAATTGGGCGTCTTAAATTTGTAACGCGCTTGGTCGCACAAGGTGTGCCCATTGCGATGTTGCTTTTTCTTGTTCTGCCGCAACTGCCGCCTCTTTGGCAAATGCCCTCAGCAAAAGCTACGAAAACAGGGCTAGCTGAAACGGTCACACCGGGTGATATAGCATCACTAGCGCGTTCTTCCGAACTCGCTTTTAGTGCAACGTTTGAACGTGCAAGCGACCTTCCCTCACCTCAGCAGCGCTACTGGCGCGCGATGACAATGGAACAATTCGACGGAAAAACCTGGTCAATTAGCAACCAACGAAAGCAAGTAGAAAAGCAGCTGGCGTATGCAAACAAGGCTTCACCTCTTGAGGTACTTCAATACGCGTTACCCGTTACCGCAATACCTTATCAGCTTATTGTAGAACCTACTCAGCAAGACTGGGTTTTTTCTCTAGAAGTATCCGTGCCAAACAACACGTTAAACAATACAAACGTTCGCAGTTTATTTGATTTCACGCTGCGTGCTAATTCTCCTGTAGCCAGTAAAAAAGCTTTTTACTTGGATTATCTACCTAATGAAAAGATAACCAATGCCGCAGGTGACTTCGAACGACAACTCAATTTAACTATTCCAGCTCAAGGCAACGAGAAAACACGTGAATGGGCGAGGAATATAGCGGCAGGAAATGATTCTCCTTCCGAAATTATTGCTACCATAATGCAGTTCTTTGCATCTGAGGGATTTCGCTACACTCTGAGCCCCAATCCCATGCCCAGCAACCCTATCGATGCATTTCTATTTAACGAAAAAGCCGGATTTTGTGCTCACTATGCAGGCGCAATGGTATTTGCACTTCGTGCCGCTGGCGTACCTGCTAGAATGATAACCGGTTATCATGGCGGTACCGCGTTAAGTGATAGTGTGCTTCAGATCAGACAGTACGATGCTCACGCTTGGGTTGAATTACTTGTTGACGAGCGATGGTTAAGATTCGACCCGACAAGCGTGGTGGCGCCATCGCGGTTAACGTTTGGCCTTGAGGATGCGCTTGCTGAATTTGGTGAAGAACGTGACAGCAGTCTTTTAGGAGACATCAGCGAAACGCGCCTTTTTTCACAAATTCAAAATTACCTTGAACAACTTGACTACAATTGGAGTAAGTGGGTGCTAGGCTTTGACAATAAGAAGCAAACTGACATGCTTGAGGAACTGCTAGGAACATTGACACCGCAGAAAATGACCTTTGTTTTACTGGGTGTCGTTGGCCTTATTAGCGCGATGCTCGCTTTTTATTTTATTCCGCCATGGCAAAAAAATACGATGCCGCTTTACCGTCAGCGCTTACTTAGTAGCTTAGCTCTTGTTGAGGCTTTTACAGGGCAACCTCGTTTAACCATGACACCCCGACAATACATAAAAAAAGTCAGGCCTTTGATCAACCCCGTTGCTTATAAAGAATTGGAATTTATGAATACAATCTTCGAAACAGCCGCTTATACCTCTGATAAGCAAGACATCAACGTCAATAAAGCAATGGCACATCACCATAAGCAAATGCGCAAGGCGCTTAAAGCAAAATACTGATCATAGCGATTAA
This sequence comes from Alteromonas sp. V450, assembly GCF_001885075.1. Lineage (NCBI taxonomy): Bacteria > Pseudomonadati > Pseudomonadota > Gammaproteobacteria > Alteromonadales > Alteromonadaceae > Alteromonas > Alteromonas sp. V450. Next base: position 557,058 of record NZ_MODU01000004.1, on the reverse strand, counting down.
ATTTAGTGCAGGCGCAAGTTGTTTAGCTCAAAAACAGTGCAATTCATCACAGCTCACGCATTGTATACAAACAGCAAAGCGCGTCAAAAAAATCAATAACCACCTGTTTTAAAACAATATTACACAAAACCCTTAATGTTGGCATTATTCTAGCTAAATTATTGTTGCTGAATAACTGCCGCTCTATTTTTGTAACGCAGTTAGTGTGTTGTTAAAACGTTTTTAATGGCACTTTGTTTAAGACCAGCCCCCTCACAATCTGAGATTTAGGACAAAGGCGTCCACAGCTCTTTTGATAAAGAGAGCTGCGGTCGCCTTTTTTTTGCCTAAATAACGCGGGGTTAGTCATTTACTACTACAAGAGAAGGTGAAAACCATGGCTTATCTATTACCCGCAGAGTTTGCAACCAAAATGGTAGATGCAGGCGAAGCAAAAATTTATATGTCCACACGAGACACACTAATTCGTGCTTATATGGCTGGTGCTATTTTAGCCTTAGCTGCCGTTTTCGCAGTGACAATTGCCGTCCAAACCGGGGTGTTTCTGCTCGGGGCAGTGCTGTTCCCTGTAGGCTTTTGTATGCTCTACCTTATGGGGTTCGACCTTTTAACTGGTGTGTTTGTTTTAACACCTCTTGCGTGGCTTGCGCAGCGTCCTGGGGTTACACCTAAACAGATTTTACGTAACTGGGGCCTAGTCTTCTTAGGTAACTTTGGCGGCGCATTAACCGTTGCCTTTATGATGTCGTTTATCTTTACCATGGGCTATAACGTCGACGGTGGCGCGATTGCTACGAAAGTCGCCAGCATCGGAGAGGCGCGCACCCTTGGCTATGCAGAACACGGTGTTGCTGGCTGGATTACAATATTCATTCGCGGCATGTTGTGTAATTGGATGGTGTCGTTAGGTGTTGTGGGTGCAATGATTTCAACGCACGTAAGCGGTAAAGTGTTGGCTATGTGGATGCCTATTATGCTTTTCTTCTTTATGGGCTTTGAACATTCAGTGGTAAACATGTTTCTTTTCCCATTTGGTCTGATCATGGGCGGCGACTTCTCTGTTATGGATTATTTTATCTGGAATGAAATTCCAACAGCACTGGGGAACCTGGTAGGCGGTTTAGCATTTACTGGGCTTACCCTTTATACCACTCACGTAAAAACATTGCCAAAGCGCACAATTCCCGTTGATAAAGCAGCGGCATCACAAACGCTTCCCATTTAATCAAAGCGTCTACCGTAGAGCCATCATGACGCAATCCTCAAGTGTACGTTGTGATGGCACTGTCTTACCCTTTGTATGAAAACAAATAGTTGAGTCGATGTCATAGATATAGATAGAAGCAACGAAATATGAATCAACAAGCTGCTCAAAAAACGCCGGTTAATCCGCTACCTTGCAAGGTTTGTGTAAGTGCGTTTTCCACGCGCGGCGTTAAACAAATTAACCAAGATGCCTATGCTTACCATATTTCTTCCGATAGGCTAAACCCTAGTCATATTTTTGTTGTTGCTGACGGAGTCAGTAGCAGTACGGTAAGTCAGGTAGCTAGCGATTTTGCTACCAGCGAGTTTGTTAAGCTTTTTAATATTGCACCTGAACAGTGGTCGGTAAAAACGCGCGCCGAAGTCATAATTAAAGAATTGAATGCACGGCTTTATACCCGAACGCAGAAAAGCGCTTTTTGCTACACACCTGAGAAAGGGTATATATGTACGCTTTCCGTTGCCATTTTAACAGGCGCTCGCCTCGACGTATTTCATGTAGGTGATAGTCAAATTCAGGTTGTTTCTGAGGGTGACCAAAACCCCGTTTTGCTTACGCAGCCTCATCGTCACGTGTCTGATAGCGTACCTTCGCAAACCTATCTCTCCAATGCATTAGGTGTAACCGCGAGTATCGACATTGACCATACTTCGTTAACCTTAAAAACATCGAGCACTATTGCGATAAGCACTGATGGTGTGCATGAATTCATAGCGCTATCGGTCATACTCAATAGAATTAATAATGCCAACACGCTACCAGAAAACCAAGCTGCTTTGGTGGTACACGAGGCGTTTAACCAGGGAAGTGATGATAACCTCACTCTACTACTTATTAAGTGTCAAATCGGTAATGAAAGTGGGAGTGAAAATAGTGAACCCCACGTTCATCTTTGTAAGCCTGCTTTCGAAGAACTAGAGACCGGTGATAAAATTGACGGCATCACACTAGGGCGACAGCTCTATAGCTCTGCCCGTAGTCATGTTTTTATTGCCTCCCTTCAAGCTCATAAAAGAAGTTATGAACAAGATTCTGTGGTGGTTAAAACCCCCTCAACCGACTTTAGCCAGTCACCAGAAATGCTCAACGGTTTTTTGATAGAAAGTTGGTTTGCAAGGCGAGTTAACTCAACGCATGTTGTTAAAAGCCCAACATATACAATTTTAGGGCTCAAACACAAACCTACAGCGTTTTACAGCATTAGTGACTATGTAAAAGGTCAAACATTGGCACAATGGTCTTTTGATAACCCCACACCATCATTGGAGCAAATTAGGGATATCATTGAGCAGGTTGGGAAAGGCTTACAAGCAATGCACCGTCAGGGCATTCTTCATAGAGATATACGCCCTGAGAATATAATGATAAGTGAACAGGGCCACTGTACTATTATTGACCTTGGTTCGGCGGCCTTAGCCGATTCGCCTAGCCTTTATAGCAGTGCGCCAATTCCCGGCGCGGTCCTTTTTGCCGCACCTGAATACTTTTTAGGGAATGTAGGCACAGAGCGCTCAGATCTATTCTCTCTAGCCGTACTCACCTACTACCTTCTTTGCGGGCGTTACCCATATCATTCAAAACTCGCTCACTGTCGCACTTTTGCCGAACAGAAAAAACTAAAATATGAAACGGCGTTAGATCCAAAACGCCCAATACCAACCTGGGTTGATAGTGCCCTGAAACGCGCTTTACACGTTAACCCTGATAAACGCTTTTCAACACTATCCGAATTCCTCTATTCGCTTCGCTATCCAAATCCAACTCAACACACGGCCTATGAGCCTTTAGTAAAACGTCACCCTCTTTTTGTTTACAAGGTGCTGATACTGGCACTTATTCTCAGCAATCTAGCTACGCTCATTTTGTTTAACTAACCCTTTAAGGAAATACAAATGATTACATCGAGAACCCAAGTTACCGACATGATCCAATCAGCTAAAATTTTAAAAGGCATAAAGTGGAGCCAGATTGCCGAAGTTGTTGGTCAGTCAAAGGAATGGAGTACTGCCGCTTGCTTAGGCCAGATGGCCATGACAAAGCAGCAAGCTGAAGCCGTAGGTGAGTTGCTTGAGCTTTCAGACGAAGCTATTGCTTGGCTTCAAATCGTGCCTTACAAAGGCTCATTACCCACAGAAGTGCCTACCGATCCACTTATTTATCGCTGGTATGAATTGGTAAATGTGTATGGCACTACGTTAAAGGAATTAATTCACGAAGAGTTTGGCGACGGCATAATGAGTGCCATCGACTTTTCGATGGATTTACAGCGCGAAAACGACCCTAAAGGCGACCGCGTAAGCGTAGTGATGTCAGGAAAGTTTCTGCCGTATAAGATGTACTAAACGTATTTCAGGACGAGACACTCGACATAAAAAAGCCGGTCATGCGACCGGCTTTTTAGTATTTCTTGAAGCGTAAGCTAACCCAAGGTCAGCTTACGTAAGTAAAGGCTAATTACTTAGCAGCTTTACGTGCTTTCGCTTCTTCAATTACTTTGTCAGCTACGTTCTGAGGACATGCTGAGTAGTGGCTGAATTCCATAGAGAACTGACCACGACCAGATGTAATAGTACGTAGGTGACCGATGTAACCAAACATCTCAGATAGAGGTACGTCAGCCTTGATGCGAACGCCAGTAGCGCCAGCTTCTTGGTCTTTGATCATACCACGACGACGGTTAAGGTCACCGATTACGTCACCAACGTTGTCTTCTGGGCTGAATACGTCAACTTTCATCACAGGCTCAAGAATTTGAGGGCCTGCTTTTGGCATTGACTGACGGAATGCACCTTTCGCTGCAATTTCGAACGCGATTGCTGATGAGTCAACTGCGTGGAAACCACCGTCGAATAGCTCAACTTCAACGTCTAGTACTGGGTAGCCCGCTAGAGGACCTACTTCCATCATACCTGCAAAACCTTTTTCGATTGCAGGGAAGAATTCTTTAGGTACGTTACCGCCCACAACAGTAGATGTGAACTTGAAGCCAGAGTTAGTTTCGCCTGGCTTGATGCGGTAATCAATCTTACCGAACTGACCAGAACCACCAGACTGCTTCTTGTGCGTGTAGCTGTCTTCAACAGGTAGCGTGATAGTTTCACGGTATGCAACCTGAGGCTGACCAACTTCTAGCTCAACGCCGTAAGTACGCTTCAAGATGTCTACTTTGATATCTAGGTGAAGCTCACCCATACCTTTAAGGATGGTTTCGCCTGAATCTTCGTCAGTTTCAACTTGGAAAGATGGATCTTCTGCTACTAGTTTACCGATAGCGATAGACATCTTTTCGTTAGCGCCTTTGTCTTTTGGCTTAACAGCAATTGAGATTACTGGCTCAGGGAAGATCATCGGCTCTAGTGTACAAGGGTTCTTCGGATCACATAGCGTGTGACCAGTTTGAACGTTCTTCATACCAACAACAGCTAGGATGTCACCTGCCTGTGCAGAAGTAAGTTCAGTACGTTCGTCAGCGTGCATCTCAACCATACGGCCGATACGCTCAGTCTTACCCGTTGCGCTGTTAAGAATAGTGTCGCCTTTGTTTAGCTTACCAGAGTAGATACGGATAAACGTTAGGGCACCGAAACGGTCGTCCATAATTTTGAACGCAAGCGCACGGAACGGCTCGTCAACAGATACTGTTGCTACTTCGCCAGTAGGCTCACCAGTTTCTTCGTCAGTCAGTGGCTGAGGATCTACTTCTGTTGGAGAAGGTAGGAAGTCAACAACTGCGTCAAGAACTAGCTGAATACCCTTGTTCTTAAATGCAGAACCACAGTAAGTTGGGAAGAACGCTAGGTCACGAGTACCTTTACGGATACAACGCTTGATGTCTTCTAGAGACGGCTCTTCGCCATCCATGTAAGCCATCATTAGGTCGTCGTCTTGCTCAACAGCAGTTTCGATTAGTTGCTCACGGTACTCGTTTGCTTTCTCAACCATGTCTGCTGGGATATCTACAACTTCGTAGTTCTCAGGAAGACCTGAATCGTCCCAGATGTACGCTTTCATGTCTAGAAGGTTAACAACACCTGTAAACTCGTCTTCGATACCGATTGGCAGCGTCATTACTAGTGGGTTAGCAGCAAGTACTTTCTTTACTTGGCCAACAACACGGTAGAAGTCTGCACCCATACGGTCTAGCTTGTTAACGAAAATACAGCGAGCAACGCCAGATTCGTTAGCATAGCGCCAGTTAGTTTCTGACTGAGGTTCAACACCGCCAGAACCACAGAATACACCGATACCGCCGTCTAGTACTTTAAGTGAACGATATACTTCAACTGTAAAGTCAACGTGTCCCGGAGTATCGATGATGTTCATGCGGTGATCTTTCCAGAAACAGGTAGTAGCCGCTGACTGGATAGTAATACCACGTTCAGCTTCCTGCTCCATGAAGTCAGTAGTTGATTCACCATCGTGAACCTCACCAGTTTTATGGATTTTACCAGTAAGCTTCAAGATACGTTCTGTTGTGGTAGTTTTACCCGCGTCTACGTGGGCGAAAATACCAATGTTTCTGTATAAAGATAAGTCTGACATTAGTTCACTTTCATTGGTTCAGAGTAAAAAAACGGCCGGATTATAAAGGATTTTTGTACCAGATTTACACCTTTTTTAGCATAAACCTCAAATTCGTTTGCTAAAATCCGCACCACCATCAATTCTTTTCTATAAGTATCAACAACTTAACAGCTCATGACACTTTTTTGAAAAATAACAAAATCACACCTCATCTTTTGAAGTGCGAACAATTGTTACTGTAACTTCATCTCTGTCGTGGTAGAGATGCCTCACCTTCACCGCAAATGCATCTTCCAAGGCATTTAATCGGCTTCTTAGCAACGTCATGGCTTCAACTACAGTTTCATAACGTTGTTTCATAGGTAACTTTAAATTGAATATTGCGTGCGTTGCCCAGTGCTTAACTAACCAATCGCCCATCAATTTAGCTACCCTATCGGGTTGCTCTATCATATCACATACCAGCAAATCTACACGACCAAATTGTGGTCTATATGTAAACCCGTCTGCCGCGTGATGTTCAACCAACCCCGTGCTCATTAAACTATCGGCTACAAGTCCATTGTCGATAGCTTCAACATACATTCCGCGCTTCACAAGCTGGTATGTCCAACCGCCTGGGCATGCACCAAGATCCACGGCACGTCCACCGCTTCGAAGTACTTTAGCTTGCTGTTTATCGCTCAGCATATTTACTAAGGCATCTTCAAGTTTAAGCGTGGAGCGACTGGGCGCGTCACTTGGGAACTTTAATCGGCAAATGCCCAAGTGATCGCTACTGGCATGACTGGGTAATGTATAGCCAATATGACAAATTTCAAATGACTCAAAGAAAATATGCAGTTTAGGTTTCCCCAGATTTTCCTTGGACGTAAGCCACCCCGCTTTTCTTAACGCTTGGCGAAGAGGAACCGTAAACTTTCGGCAAAACTTTGCGAGGGTTTTACCTTCTTCTGTATCTGGGTACTCGACGTCTATAGCGCCAAAAATTGAAAATGGTTTTTCAACCTCTTTCAACGCCTCGAGCACTTGACCGACTCTGTCTTCTTTCTCTATATCGTTTAGTGTGGCAAAGACAGCCACCAGCTGACGAGGGAAGATACTGTCGTGAACAGCAAACTGGGTAATGGTTTGCTCAAGCTGCGAGCCATCATATAAATGATAAAGTACAAAGCCACTGTTCTTCTTAGATACTGGATAGCCATAACACTGGGCTTCACCGTAACGCGACGTGAGTTCGTTAGCTGTATCGTTTTCATAACCAGGTCGGCAATAACCTAAAATACTGATGTTAGTCATTACCTGCCCCCGGCGTGTGGTGAGTTGTGTTCTGCTCTTCTTTTTGTTGCTTGTTTAAATCATGACCTTTTATCAGTCCAAACACTAACAACACCCATCCAATAATAAAGAACACGCCTCCTACAGGGGTTATTGGGCCAAACCATTTTATGCCGCTTATTCCTAGCGCGTATAAACTTCCACTAAACAACAGCGTACCGGTAACGAAACAAAAGGCTACCCGATTAGCCCACGTCGATGAGACAACCCCTGACAATGCAGGTAAAAGCAGTAAGGCTAATGCGTGATACATTTGATAACGCACGCCAATTTCAAACGTGTTGAGCTGCTGTGCAGTTAACACGCTTTTTAAACCATGTGCGCCAAACGCACCAAGTACCACAGAAAGGCCCGCTAGCAATGCCCCAACAATAAGATAAGGTTTAGCAACGGTGGCGAACCCAAGTTTTTCAGTTTTCATTAAATTAGTCTTTCGCTCTGATTTCTAATTAACCATTAATTATTTAAATGGGCTTCAATAAAAGAAGCGGTAAGCTTAGCAGCGGTAACAATATGTTCTTCCTGCGTTTTGCCACTTGCTTTGCGAGGCTTAAAGCTGTGATCGCCGTCGTCTAAATAGGCGCATTCAATGTCTTTAGATAAAACGCTGCGCTTTTTGTAATCCTCTACTTCGCTCTTTGTACCAAACGTATCTCGTTCACCCTGAATAATAAGCAAAGGCTTAGACGCCGTTTGCAGATGTTCAGTTCGTGTTTTTTCTGGCTTACCAGGAGGGTGGAACGGATAGCCTAACGCTATCGCGCCTTTTACATTGCTCACCGCTTCATACACCATGGTCGCCATACGTCCGCCCATCGACTTTCCACCGATGAAAACAGGCAAGTTATGCAGAGCTTTATTATCTTTACTGCAGTTTTCAATCACGGCAATAAAATGTGACATAAGTTTATCAGCTTTATCGGGAGGCCTACGCTTTCCGGTAGCTTTTATGGTTTGCATATAGGGAAAGTTAAAAAGCACGGTTGATATATTTTTAGCAACAAGGGCTTTCGCCATGTCCTGCATGAACTCGTGTTCTTTTCCCGCACCAGCTCCGTGACCGAGTATCAAGCACGCTGCTGGCTTATCGGCTGCATGTAATTCAATGTCAAAACTAGGTTGTTCAGTAGTGGTATTCGATGTACTCATATTACAGCAAGTCCTCTTGTTCTGCTTCAACCAGCGCTAAGATCCAGTCTCTAAATGCAGCTATTTTACCTAACTCAGCCTGTGATTCTTCACACACCAAATAAAACGCATCACGGCTCTCTACGCGTTCTTCAAACGGCATGACCAGCCTACCCGCCTCAATTTCTGGCCTGGCAAGTACCGTGTTACCCAACGCGATACCTTGACCAAGTGCCGCTGCCTGCAAAACGAGCATGGAATGACTGAAAACCGGTCCTTGATTAACGTTTACGCCAACCACACCTACGTGCTTCAACCAGTTTTTCCATGCGGTACGGCTTAAGTCATGAAGCAACACGTGGTGCCGCAAATCAGAAAGGCTAGATAGAGGTTTAGGGCCTTGAAAAAGCATTGGAGAACACAGCGGTGTTAGAAACTCTCTGTGAAGCTGGTCAGCCTGCAGGCCCGCCCAACGACCTTTGCCGTAATATATTGCAACATCTACATCGTCTTCTAAAAAGCCTTCGTCGAAATCTACAGCTTTTATGCGTACGTCAATGTCTGGGTGCGCCAAACTAAATTTATGAATGCGGGGCACCAACCACTGGCTTGCAAAGCTGGGTGGCATAGCTACCGTGATAGCACCTTTACTTCCCTTCGCAAGTAGCCTTTCTGTCGCGTCTTGTAAATTTTTGAAGATGTCCTTTAACTCTAAGAAATATGCCTGTCCTTCTTCGGTAAGAAGCAAGGTTCTATTTCTACGAAGAAATAACTTCATCGATAAGAAATCTTCTAGTGCTTTAATTTGATGGCTCACCGCAGCTTGTGTAACAAACAGTTCGTCAGCCGCTTTAGTAAAGCTCAAATGGCGAGCAGCCGCTTCAAACGATTTGAGGGCATTAAGAGGGGGTAAACGTCGGTGCATATATCGTTTTTAATCCAGTGTGACCGAAGCATGACAATTACATTAGTTTTTCTAATGACAACCCATACTTTTACTCGTTTTATCTTTCACCACCAGCTGACTATAATTTACCCGAAATTAAGAAAGAACATTTAATTTCAGTATATTATGGCGCTTAAATGTTAAACATTTTAACAACCATAAACAAATTTTTAATTATTTTTATTAGGTGTGAAAATGAAAAAATTACTTTTAGCTAGTGTTTCTGTAATGGCTTTTGCAAGCGCTGCTGCAAATGCTAACGCACAACCAGAAAAGATCAATCTACAATCGTTAATCAATACCGCCATGACTAGCGTTAAAATGGCAGAAGTATTGCCAGAAAACGATGCACATATCGTTGTAAAAAAGCAGTCAAAGGCAATTTTAGCAGAAGAGACGCAAGTACAGCTTCATAGAAACTTACTAGCAATGACAAAAGGTGAAGAGCGCGTAACCGTTTCTGAAACGGAATAAGCAACTCACACACCTGATACGCATGCCGGTGCTTGCACCGGCATACGCCATCAACACCTGCTTAGGTATTGCTAGTATCTAACGCGTCAAAACCTTTCACTAACTCGTCTAACGCTTTCATCTGCTGCAAATAAGGCTCTAATTTCGCCAAAGGCAGTGCGCAAGGCCCGTCACATAGTGCCTCATCAGGATTTGGGTGAGCTTCAATGAACAAGCCCGCTAAACCTAACGCCATACCGCTTCTTGCTAGCTGTGCCGCTTGAGCACGGCGACCATCGGCAGACGTAGCACGACCACCAGGCATCTGAAGTGCGTGCGTTGCATCGAATATCACCGGGGCGTATTCTTTCATCGCGTCCATACCCAGCATATCTACAACTAAGTTGTTGTAGCCAAAGCAACTGCCGCGCTCGCACAGGATCACCTTATCATTACCCGCTTCACCTAGCTTTCCAATAATATGGCGCATTTCATGGGGCGCTAAAAACTGTGGCTTTTTAACATTAATTACGCTACCTGTTTTCGCCATGGCAACCACAAGGTCAGTCTGGCGTGCTAAAAAGGCAGGTAACTGAATAACATCAACCACTTCTGCCACGGGTGCTGCTTGATGCGGCTCGTGCACATCCGTGATGAGCGGAACGTTAAACGTCGACTTTATCTCTTCAAAAATGCGTAAGCCTTCTTCCATGCCAGGCCCACGGTAAGAAGTCACTGATGAACGGTTCGCTTTATCAAATGATGCTTTAAACACATAAGGAATATTGAGTTTTTTCGTAACTTCAACATAGTGCTCTGCAATCCTCATTGCCAAGTCTCGTGACTCTAGCACGTTCATTCCGCCAAACAGCACAAATGGTAAATGGTTAGCAACTTCTACGTCGCCAACGCGGATAATCTGTTGAGATTCAGACATGATCAAATTCCAATATTTTTTAAAAAAGAGGCTGCTTAGTCACGGCAACCATTGCCGTGGCCATCAACACTACAATAGCGGCCACAAAATGAGTCCAGCGACCTATTTTGGTTTTCGCTTTTTTCAGGGCGAAAAGCCCAAATCCGATATAAAGTACAACACCCAATACCTTGAACGTAAGCCATGCGTTGACAAAAGGGTATTGCGAAAGGATGAAACACAACCAGATGGCGCTTGCGAGTAAAACCGTATCGATTATATGAGGTAAAATCTTTACCCACTTTTTCGCAAGCACCGTCTCATCAAATTGGCTCCAGATGAACCGAAAAATAAAAAATAAAATACTTAAAGCAACCGCAGTTAAGTGAAGATGTTTTGCCATCATGTACATAGCATTGTCCTAATTTATCATTTTTATTCACTAAAAAAGCGGGAGCTTTGTAGCCCCCGCCAATACTATCGTTACTGCGTTAATCGTCGCGCAGTTTAAACATTTCAATTTATCCGTTAGGAAAACGCGCCTGAATTGCTAAAAATTCAGGCAGAGCACTTAATAGCGCCTCTACCAATAACGGGTCGAAATGCTTGCCGCTTTCTTTTGATAGCAAGGCTTCAACTTTATCAGCGCTCCACGCCGGTTTATATGGCCTTTCGTTAAGCAGTGCATCAAATACGTCAATAAGGGTAGCAATTCGGCTTTCAATTTTAATATTGCGCCCACCTATACCGTCGGGATAGCCAGCTCCGTCCCATCTTTCATGGTGCTGTTTGGCTAGCGTTGCGGCAAGCTGTATGGTAGGTCTGCTTGAGTCTTTGAGAATTTGATACCCAAATTCTGCATGACGGCGAATTGAAAATATTTCATCGTCGTCAAGCGGTCCAGTCTTATAAAGTATCGATTTGGGAACAATAGATGTGCCTATATCATGCAACGGGACAGCAAGTCTAAGCTGTTCTATTTCGTGTTCACGCAAGCCAACTTTCTCAGCAAGTAGCGCACACATTTCTACCATACGTTTTATATGATTTGACTCGTTGGTTTCATGTTCTAATGCTCTACCTAATCGTTCAATAATTTCTTTTTGTGTGGCTTCAATCTCTACAGATTTAAGGACGTTATCAAATGCCAACTGAACGCTGTCGGAGAAACGCTTTATTAAATGTCTATCATTGGCTCCCACCTTACGTGGCAAGCCGGACAAGTAAAGCAATGCACCATCGTGGGTTTTGCTGTTGCAGTAGGCTACTACATGATCTTCAGCATAAACAATCTGCTTTTCACGCATTGCCTCAACACAAAGGGCGTATTCTTTTTCAGTTATTGCGTTGCGAAGCGCCTGCCCTTCTTTAGAAGCATATTCCCCATTTCCAGCAAATACATACAGCTCATCTTGGTCTGGCGCATCAGCTGAAGCTTTAAGCGTTCTGGCAGTTGTAGCCACTGCGGTAGTAATATAAGCCGCATCTTTCGAGCACCCCAGAATTGACGCTAGCTGCTGAATGATGCCCTGCATGAATTTTTCAAGTGAACGAGAAGAAAACAGGTCCACCGATGCATCGATAATTTTTTCTAGCCCCCTGCGGTTTTCTTCTATCACGATAATATCGCGGTAGGAACGCAACGCCGCAATCATCACGGTAAAAAGCTTCTGCGCAGTTAACTCTGTTTTTGATTTATAGTCATTAATGTCATAGTTAATGATGACATCTTTTTCAGGTGCCTGCCCTGGTTGACCCGTTCTTAAAATAATGCGAGTAAAATGATTGTCTAATTCATTGCGGATATACTCCGCCACTTTTAATCCAGCGTCGTCCGTTTCCATAACAACGTCAAGCAGCACAACGGCTATGTCACTGTGTGTTCTAAACAAGGCGTTTGCTTCTTCACCACTATACGCGCTCAAAAACTGTAATGTTTTACCGTTTAAGGCAAAGTCGCTAAGCGCAAGCTTAGTAACCGCATGAACCTCTGGCTCATCATCAACAATGAGTACTTTCCAACTTCCCAAATCCTCTAGTTCAGTCTCAACATCATCGTCGGCAAATAAAAAGTCATCGTTCATCTGCAACTTCCTGTATTCATGAGTGCTCATTTTAAGCGGATAAAGAGTACGACTCTTTGTGTTTTAACAAGAAACGATAAACAAAAAAGCCGCTAAACGTTTTGTGCATGTATGTAAGAGAATACTAAATTAATTCTCAATATTAGCAAGCGGGCATAAACCCAAGCGTTACTCTGTCTATCCCCGAATAGTCTTGCACTGTTTTCACGCCTTCAAATCCCAACGCTTTCATTAATTCGCGAACACGCTTCGCTTGGTCAAATCCGTGTTCGAAGGCGAGTAAACCTTTTGGCGTAAGATAGTTTTTAGCATGAGTTGCAATATGGCAAATGTCGTTAAGACCGCTTTCAGCCGAGGTTAACGCTGATTTCGGTTCGTAGCGCACGTCTCCTTGATGAAGATATGGGCTTGCCTCATCTATATAGGGGGGGTTTGAAACGAGGACATCGAACACGTTTCCTTGCAACTGTGCAAACCAATCACTTTGAAAAAATTGCACGTTTTTTATTTTGTTATGTGCTGCGTTGCGCTCTGCTAGTTCCACGGCTTCTTGCAGAAAGTCAACGCCAACTACCCGAGATTTAGGTAGTTCACTTGCCAAAGCTAGGGCAATAGCGCCAGTGCCTGTACCTAGGTCGCATATGGTAAGTGGTTTGTCTTTTTCACTACTCACACATGCCAGCACTTGCTCAACTAGTACTTCCGTGTCGGGGCGTGGAATTAATGTATGCGGTGAAGTGAACAGCGTTAATGTCCAAAAATCTCGCTTTCCGATGATATAGGCGACTGGCTCACCTTGTTTCCGTCTTGCAACCGCTAGCTCAAACTCATTAATCTCATTGGAATTGAGCAACTTATCTGGCCAGGTAAAAAGGTAGGTCTGCGATTTATTTATGATGTGCGCTAACAACACTTTGGCGTCAACAGAGGGCGACTCACCACCCTCTAGTTGTTGCGTTGCCCATAATAGCGCTTCGTCTATACGCATATTATATGCCAGTGACTTTTATTCATCAGAGAGTGATGCTAGCAAATCAGCCTGGTGCTCTTGTAAGATAGGATCTACCAGTTGTTTCAAATCCCCCTCGATCACCTCATCTAAACGATAAATAGTTAGATTGATTCGATGGTCCGTCACGCGCCCTTGAGGGAAATTGTAGGTGCGAATTCGCTCAGAACGATCACCACTACCCACCAGACTTTTACGCGTTGATGCCTCTTCTGCCGCACGCTTTTCTTCTTCAATCTGGTTCAAGCGCGCTTGTAAAACTGACATCGCTTTTGCGCGGTTTTTGTGTTGAGAGCGCTCATCTTGACATTCCACTACTAAACCCGTTGGCAAGTGAGTAATACGGATAGCAGAATCGGTTTTGTTAACGTGCTGACCACCAGCACCTGACGCACGGAAAGTATCAACACGAAGCTCTGCAGGGTTTATTTCGATTGCCTCTGACTCAGGGATCTCAGGCAGCACGGCTACGGTACACGCCGAAGTGTGGATACGACCTTGTGACTCGGTTTCAGGTACTCGCTGAACGCGATGTCCGCCCGATTCGAACTTCAATACGCCATAAACACCATCGCCACTTACATTAGCAATCACCTCTTTGTAACCGCCATGTTCACCTTCATTGGCATTAACCAATTCTACACGCCATCCACGGCTTTCAGCATATCGGCTGTACATGCGGAACAAATCACCGGCAAATATTGCGGCTTCATCACCACCCGCGCCTGCGCGAATTTCCAAAAAGCAGTTGTTGTCGTCGTTAGGATCTTTAGGGAGGAGTAGAACCTGAAGCTCTGTTTCAAGACGTTCAATTTCGCCCTTGGCCTCTTTCATTTCTTCCTGCGCCATTTCACGCATATCGGCATCGTCTTCGTTCAACATCTCTTGCGCAGACGCAAGGTTTTCTTGAGCCTGCTGATACGCGTTAAACCCTGCTACCACGTCTTCAAGCTGACTAAACTCTTTAGACAAGTTGCGAAATTTGTCTTGGTCGCCGATAACTTCAGGATCGCCTAGCAATGCCTGAACTTCCTCGAAACGCTCGACGAGATGCTCGAGTTTCCTCACTACCGACTCTTTCATATGCTTTTTATTACCTTATTTATTATCGTCTGGCGCTACGCCAGATAAATCTAATGCCTGTCCCATCCAGCGACTTAATGCCGGATCATCATGCATGGCTGCCTCACGTAACGCCAAAGTGGTCGGATGCAAAAGCGCATTGGTAAGCTTATACGCCATTTCCTCCAACACTGCCTCAGCATTTTTGCCTTCAGCTAACTGCGCTTTGGCTTTTTCTACAATATCGTCACGCTGCGCCATGCCTTTTTGGCGATATTGTCTTACTAAATCTATTGATTGCTGCGACTGCTTCCATGTCATGTAGTCATCAGCCTGCTTATTGATGAGCTTTTCAGCTTCTTTCGCAGCTTGTTCTCGGTTTTCTAAATTCTTCTGAACAATATGCTGAAGATCATCTACCGTGTAGAGGTAGGCATCACCAAGCTCGTTTACCTCTGACTCTATATCGCGAGGTACTGCAAGGTCGACCAAGAACATCGGCATGTTTCTTCGTTGCTTAAGCGCTTTTTCAACCATTCCCTTGCCTATCAGTGGCAATTGACTGGCGGTTGAACTTATTACAATATCAAAATCTTTCAGATGCTCAGGTACTTGAGAAAGCGTGAAAACGCTGGCATCTAGCGTTTGAGCTAAGGCTTCTGCACGGGCTACTGTACGGTTAGCCACAGCCAAACAGCTTACCCCCTGCTCTTTCAAATGCTGAGCCACTAACTCAATGGTTTCACCGGCACCAACAAGTAACACAGAGCGCTTGGGTAACTCAGCAAATATATGCTTTGCCAACTGCACCGCCGCATAAGCCACGCTAACCGCATTTGCCCCTATATCTGTTTCGCTGCGAACACGCTTTGCCACTGAAAACGTGTGTTGAAACAGCTTATCGAACTCGCTGCTGATCATGCCCGAATGCTTAGCATCGCCAAATGCTTGTTTTACTTGCCCCAATATTTGAGGTTCACCCAAGATCAGTGAATCGAGGCCGCTGGCAACGCGCATAATATGCTTTACCGCTTCATCTTGCGCGAGCACGTAACTGTTACTAGCTATTTCTTCTACGTCTAAATGATGGAAGTCACTTAACCAACGCAGGAGCTTTTGTCCCGAATCATCTTGTGTATTAACGTAAAGTTCAGTGCGGTTACATGTCGATACAATCACAGACTCATCTACGCCTTCCAGCTTTTTTAAACTCGCAAGCGCTTCCACCAGAGAATCTGGTGTAAAGGCCACTTTTTCGCGAAGTGCTACTGGTGCTGTTTTGTGGTTAATACCGAGGGCGAGTAAAGTCATTAAAATCTGTGCTGGCAACGTCGGAGCGGCATTGTACGAAAAACCCAAAATGATTGAAAGTGTTGGTGAAACTGTGTTCCCATAATGTTATGACTAAATGCGTTGTTTTTTATACGGGTAACGTACCTAAATGATTCGCTTTATTTTCTTAGTGTTAATTTATTGCTTTGTGTTGAGTGCATGTACAACCGCCCCCAAAGGCCCAGAAAATGCGGTAAATCTCACGGTTCAACTCGAGAAGGTGGCCCAAGTACAGCAGTGGGAAATGCGCGGAAAAATTGCATTCCGTCAGGGAAAAGATGCGGCAAGCCTTAATTTAGTCTGGAAAAACGATTCCGGCGATTTTGATTTTCGATTAACAAATTTTTTAGGGGTAAGCTTAGTTAATCTTGATGTAAGTCAGCACCAGTCGATTTTAAAGGCTGATGGTGAAACCTATGTTGACGCTCTACCTGAACCACTTATTTATCAAATTACGGGCATGATCATTCCCGTAGATTCACTTCTTTCTTGGGTAAAAGGCTTACCGTTAAAGGGGGATAAATTCACGTTAACCGAGAAAGGGTTGGTTGATACCCTTGAAAGTTACTGCCAAGGTTGCCGCAATTGGCAGGTAGCTTACGGCAACTACGGTAGTGTTGAGCTAGATGATGGAACTTCTGTATGGCTGCCTCACAGCATAACGCTTACCCAGAAAGAAATACCAGATATGCCCAAAACACAGCTTAAAATTAAAATTTATCAGTGGACTTTGTAGTGAACACATCTGTTTCTAAACAAAAAGATTGGTGGCCTTCGCCCGCTAAATTAAACCTTTTTCTACATATACTCGGCCGATATGACAATGGTTATCACCAGCTTCAAAGCTTATTTCAAATGCTCGACTATGGCGATGCACTCGCCTTTAATGTAAGCACAGACGACACAACCATTCGCATGGAAACACCACTGGATGGCGTACCAGACGATGACAATTTAATAGTAAAGGCAGCGCGACTGCTGGCAACAAAAACACAATGTAATAAAGGCGTCATTATTTCAATTGATAAGCGACTTCCCATGGGCGGCGGTATTGGTGGGGGGTCGTCGAATGCAGCGACGACGCTGGTAGCATTGAACCACTTATGGAGTACAGGGCTAGGCGAAGACGAATTAGCCGACTTAGGACTAGCATTAGGTGCAGATGTACCTATATTCGTGCGAGGATTAACGGCTTTCGCAGGCGGCGTGGGAGAGGACATCACGCCAGCCCCTCAAAAAGAACAGTATTTTCTAGTAGCCAATCCCAATGTTCATGTCAGTACAGCTGAAGTATTTACTTCTCCCGATTTGCCCAGAAATACACCCGCAATACGCTGGGAAGACTACAAATTTGAAAAAACTTGGAATGATTGTCAGCAATTAGTCGCGAATTGCTATCCCGAAGTTGCAAAATTATTACAGTGGTTGTTACACTACGCACCGTCGCGAATGACGGGCACAGGTGCATGTGTGTTTGCCACTTTTTCTGACTACACTTTAGCCGAACAAGTTAGGGCTCAAATGCCTAAAACTTGGCAGAGTTTCGTCGCAAAAGGTGTGAACCGCTCACCACTATTAGATAAATTAGAACAACAAAAATAGCGTGTACGCCACATCGGACAATTACTAAAAAATATTGGGGTATAGCCAAGTTGGTAAGGCAGCGGGTTTTGATCCCGCCATTCGTAGGTTCGAGTCCTGCTACCCCAGCCAAACCTCTTTTATCAACGCACTGAGGAACCACTTGTGCCAGATATGAAGCTCTTTGCAGGTAATGCCGTACCAGAACTTGCCCAGAAAGTTGCCGATCGCCTCTACACCAAACTTGGAAATGCCAAAGTAGGCCGTTTCAGTGACGGTGAAATCAGCGTAGAAATTCATGAAAACGTCCGTGGCTCGGACGTTTTTATTATCCAATCTACGTGTGCCCCAACGAATGATAATCTTATGGAACTTATCGTGATGATCGACGCTCTACGTCGCGCATCAGCTGGTCGTATCACAGCCGTAATTCCATACTTTGGTTATGCACGCCAAGACCGTCGTGTACGTTCAGCCCGGGTGCCAATTACTGCGAAAGTAGTGGCTGATTTCCTGTCTAACGTAGGTGTTGACCGCGTTCTTACTATCGACCTACACGCCGAACAAATTCAAGGTTTCTTTGATGTTCCGGTGGATAACGCATTCGGTACACCAATTTTGCTTGCCGATATGGTAAGACGTGACTTTGCCGATCCTGTAGTCGTTTCTCCTGATATCGGTGGTGTTGTACGTGCACGTGCTACTGCTAAACTACTTAACGATACCGATCTTGCTATTATCGATAAGCGTCGCCCAAAGGCGAACGTGGCTCAGGTAATGAATATCATTGGTGATGTTAAAGATAGAGACTGCATTATTGTAGACGATATGATTGATACAGGCGGTACTCTGGCGAAAGCTGCTGAAGCGCTTAAAGCACATGGCGCACGTCGCGTTTATGCTTATGCGACTCACGCTATTTTCTCTGGGAACGCTGTATCCAACTTGAAAGAATCAGTAATCGACGAAATTATTGTTACTGATTCAATCCCGTTAAGCAGTGAAATGAAAAAGATGGGTAAAGTTAAACAACTTACCTTATCTGAAATGCTTGCAGAAACTATTCGTCGCATTAGTAACGAAGAGTCTATATCAGCAATGTTTGAATATTAAAAGCAACACAATTTGCTGAATAACAACGCCAAATGCATATTTTGTGTTTGGCGTTGTCGTATCTCCCCCTAAAAGATACTGTTTTTACTCTGGTATTATAACCCCCTACTTTCTTCCCGCTTAAATCACATATCACTTCCCTTTTCAAAAAGTTACATATAACGTAAAGCTTCTTAACAGTTTTTTTACTCTATAGGTTCATTATGCGCTATCTAAAAACATATCTAAGCATTGGTATTACCACATTATTTTGTATTACTGCGTGCTCACAAGACGAACTGCAGGAGAACGCCGACATGGGTGAAAAGAAAGTCACGGTTACTCAGCCTATAGAAAAGGCCCCGAAAGCGTTAAAGGCAGAGCCAACATCACAAGCCGAACTAGAAGATAAAGCTCAACAAAGTACGACACTAAAAGGCACTATCATCTTCAAAGAATTAGAAGGCGGCTTTTACGCCTTTATTAGCGAACAGGGCGAGAGATTTACGCTTTACAACTTAGGGGATGAATATAAAAAAAATGGGTTAATAGCCGAAATAAAAGGTATTAAAGACCCCAACGCGATGACATTCACACAATTTGGCACAGTGCTTCACGTGACGGAAGTGAAAATACTCGACACTAGCAAACTCATAAATGATAAGTAACGTTTAAGAGGATACCGTTATGATTAATGCCTACGCCGCCATGAAAGTGGGTGGAAAGCTGGAAAAATTTCAGTATGACCCCGGTAAACTAAGCTCGCATGATGTCGAGATAGACGTGGAAAGCTGCGGCATTTGTCATAGCGATCTAAGTATGTTGGACAACGAATGGGGCATGACCCAGTACCCATTTGTACCGGGCCACGAAGTTATTGGTACTATTAGTCAAATAGGTGAGCATGTCACTTCACTCAAAGTGGGCCAGCGTGTAGGTTTAGGCTGGCATTCAGGTTATTGCAATAGCTGTAGAACCTGCGAAGAAGGTGATCATAATCTATGTGCTGACGCCACGATGACCATCGGTGGTCGTCACGGCGGATTCGCAGATAAAGTGCGCGCCCAGGCCCGTGCAGTTATCCCCCTACCCGATTCTATCGACAGTGCAAAAGCAGGCCCTTTGTTTTGCGGCGGCATTACTGTATTCAACCCTCTTGTCCAGTTTGGCATTAGCCCAACCAGCGAAGTGGGTGTAGTGGGTATTGGCGGTTTAGGCCATCTCGCTTTGCAGTTTTTAAATGCATGGGGATGCAAAGTGGTCGCTTTCACCTCAAGCGAATCTAAAAAGAAGGAAGCACTACAGCTAGGTGCATCAGATACAATTAACAGCCGCGATGAAAACGAGATTAAAAAAGCGCGCAGTCGGTTTGACTTAATTATTTCTACCGTAAATGTAAAGCTAGACTGGAATTTGTACCTATCTACATTGGCACCGAAAGGCCGACTTCACTTTGTAGGCGCCACCCTTGAACCGCTTGATATTGGTGCGTTTAATTTAATTGGTGGTCAGAAAAGTGTGTCGGGTTCGCCAGTGGGAAGCCCCGCAACCATTAAAACCATGCTAGATTTCGCAGCACAACACAATATTGAACCGGTGACCGAAACGTTCAAGTTCGATGACGTGAATGACGCAATTGCGCGATTAAGGAAAGGAAAAGCCCATTACAGGATCGTGCTGACGAAATAATAAACCACTTCATCGCAAGTATAAGCGTAACTATAAATTCTGTGCGCGTTTCAATTGTATGTTTTAGCAGGTGGTGTTAGAATTCGCCGCCCTTAAATTTTGGGGTGTTGTTTAGTTGTACTTTACAAGTCATGTAAGTACGCATTAAACATCAATTTACAGTGAGTTTTGGTCGCAAAAACTCACATCACTCGACTTATATATTGGAGACAGACAATGTCTGAAGCAATTTTTAACCTAGACGCTTCTGTTCGTACAGACCTAGGGAAAGGTGCGAGCCGCCGCCTACGTCGCGAAGAAAAGCTTCCTGGTATCATCTACGGTGGTGAAGAAGCGCCAGTTTCTATCACGCTAGACCACAACAAAGTTAACAACGCTGCTGATTTTGAAGCGTTCTACTCTCACGTTCTTACTTTGAACGTTGACGGTAAAGCAGTTGAAGTACTGGTTAAAGACATGCAACGTCACCCGTACAAGCCAAAAATCATGCACATTGACTTCCAACGTGTTATTGCTGGTCAAGACGTACACACTAACGTTCCACTTCACTTCGTAAACGAAGAGAAGTCTGCTGCGGTTAAAGCTGGCGGTATTGCTGAGCACCACGTAACTGAAATCGAAGTAACTTGTCTACCTAAGAACCTTCCTGAGTTCATCGAAGTAGACATGGCAGCGGTTGAAATGGGTCAAACTCTTCACCTTTCTGACCTTACGCTTCCAGCTGGCGTTGCTTCTGTAGAACTTGCGAAGAACGACGAAGCTCACGACCTAGCGGTTGTAACTGTTAAGCCTGCGCCTAAAGCGGCTGATGCAGAAGAAGACGGCGAAGAAGCAGCTTCTGAGGAATAATCCTCTTGGCTGATATCCGCCTTATCGTGGGTCTGGGTAATCCAGGCCCCGAATATGACAATACCCGACACAATGCCGGTGAATGGTTCCTAAACCAACTTGCCGACACCTATAACGCCCCGCTAAAACCAGAAACCAAATTCTTCGGTAAAACTGCTCGCATCACGATTGCAGGCAAAGATATCCGTTTGCTCTACCCCACTACATTTATGAATAAAAGTGGACAGGCCGTAGCAGCACTGGCTAACTTTTACCGCATAGAACCAGAACAAATATTAGTAGCGTTTGACGAGTTAGATTTACCCCCTGGTGTAGCAAAATACAAAGTAGGCGGCAGCTCTAGTCAAAATGGCGTGCGTGATATTGTGGCGAAAATGGGTAACAATAAGAATTTTTTGCGTTTGCGTATAGGCATAGGTCACCCAGGGCATAAAAGCCGTGTTACTGGCCACGTGCTTGGTAAGCCACCAGCAGATGAAAAAGCAGCTATTGAAAGCGCCATCGATGAGGCGGTTCGCTGTACAGAAATTCTGCTAAAAGAAGACTTAAAGCAAGCGCAAAACAGGTTACACTCGCATAAAGCGTAACCTACATCAGTGAATACTTTTCCAGACAAGGATCCATACCATGGGTTTCAAATGCGGTATTGTTGGCCTACCAAACGTAGGTAAATCAACACTTTTTAATGCATTAACTAAAGCAGGTATTGAAGCGGCGAACTTCCCCTTCTGTACTATCGAGCCAAACACTGGTGTTGTACCTGTACCAGATCTTCGTTTGGACAAGCTAGCTGAGATTGTTAACCCTCAGCGTGTAATTCCAACGACGATGGAATTTGTAGATATAGCAGGTTTGGTTGAGGGCGCATCAAAAGGTGAAGGCCTTGGCAACAAATTCTTAGCAAATATCCGTGAAACTGACGCCATCGGTCACGTTGTTCGCTGCTTCGACGACGAAAACATTGTGCATGTTGCCGGTCGCGTTAGCCCTAAAGATGACATTGATGTTATTAACACTGAGCTTGCACTTGCAGACCTTGAAACCACTGAAAAAGCCCTTCATCGCGTAGCGAAACGTGCTAAAGGTGGTGACGCCGATGCCAAGTACGAAATGAAAGTACTTGAAAAAATTAAACCGCATTTAGATGAAGGTTTACTACTTCGTTCACTTGAGCTTTCAAAAGAAGAGCTTGCTGCCATTAGCTACATGAACATGCTTACGCTTAAGCCGACCATGTATGTAGCGAATGTTAACGAAGACGGTTTTGAAAATAACCCATATCTAGATCAAGTACGTGAAATTGCAGCTGGCGAAAATGCAACCGTGGTTGCAGTATGTGCCGCTATTGAAGCTGACATTGCCGAGCTTGAAGATGACGAACGCGAAGAATTCATGCAAGACATGGGCTTAGAAGAGCCGGGGCTTAACCGTGTTATCCGCGCTGGCTACAGCCTACTTACACTGCAAACTTACTTTACCGCAGGTGTAAAAGAAGTACGTGCATGGACGTTCCCTGAAGGTTCAACTGCTCCCCAAGCGGCAGGTAAAATTCATACCGACTTTGAAAAAGGCTTTATTCGCGCTGAAATCGTAAGCTACGACCACTACGTTGAGTTTAATGGCGAACAAGGTGCAAAAGATGCAGGTAAATGGCGTTTAGAAGGTAAAGACTACATTGTTAAAGACGGTGACGTTATTCACTTCCGTTTTAACGTGTAATTTCGATGTAGAAATTAGCACTGTTTACTAAAGCCACCGCAAGGTGGCTTTTTTGTTTCATATGAACAATTGTGAAGCGCACATAGGCCTGATATAACTAGTAAAAAATTAATGGCCTTTGCAATGACTTTAAATCAGTTTACCTTGTCGCACCCTTTTACTTTTACGTTGGGCAAATCACAGCGAGCCAGACGACTTTCACTATTAAGAACCTCAATTAAAACGTTGTGCTTTTTAAGCCTTGCCAATTTTGCTTTTGCCAGTGAACTTCAAGCTAACCCAGTGAATTCGCAAATCAATAATGATGCTATTGAAAAAGAGCCAGTAATGGCGAGTAATACCGCTAGGTGGCATCAAGTACCTCAGGGTAATACAGTGACGTTTAAGACAGCGTATGGTGATGTGATTATTGCGCTCCACCCTACCCTTGCGCCGAAACATGTGGCCAGGTTTAAAAGTTTAATAGACGCAGGCTTTTATAACGAACAAGCGTTTTATCGTGTGGTAGACGGATTTGTGGCACAGGCAGGCAGCAACGATAGTCACGACGCCTCACAATTTCCTCCGGCACTGCTTAAGCCAATTAACGCCGAATTTACCCAACCACTTAACAGCAATGTGAACGTAGTTGAGAACAAGGACATGTTTGCGCCTAACACCGGCTTTTTAGATGGCTTTCCAGTAGGCATTGATCAAAGCCGTAAAGAAATGTGGGGGCTTCACTGCCCAGGCGTTGTGGCTTTTGCTCGCAATAGCGAGAAAGATACGGCCAGTACGGAGTTTTATATTGTGATTGGGCAAGCGCCACGTCACTTAGACAGAAATATGTCGGTCGTTGGTCGTGTAGTCGAAGGCATGGATGTACTTCAAAAATTGCCGCGAGGAAATATGGACAGAGGTGGTGTGTTAGATGATATAACGCAAGAAAGCAAAATTAAGCAGGCTTTTGTGCATGCAAACAACGCTACACCTTATTTTCTGCAAACACCGCATCATGAAGAATATAAAAAACGGGCAAACACAGGAAGAAACTTAGATAACCCGTTTTTTCATGACAATACGTATGGTCCGCGCCCTATTGACGTATGTTATTACCAAACAAAAACCAGTACCAAAGCGTGGTAAATAGCTAACTTATTTCGTGCAAGTTGTTCAATTTCACGGCTTTTTGTGCGTATTTCATCCTAATGCGCGCACATAATGAGCATTTAAAAAAAGTTAGTAAAAAAGGGGTTGACGGTTGCCAGTCATATACGCATAATACGCGCCACTTCCTGAGAGGGAAGAGAATAGTAAGGCTACGTAGCTCAGTTGGTTAGAGCACATCACTCATAATGATGGGGTCGCAAGTTCGAATCTCGCCGTAGCCACCAATTCTCAATTATCTCTTTTAGGAAAGTCTAGCTGCGCGGAAGTGGTGGAATTGGTAGACACGCTGGATTTAGGTTCCAGTGCTTCACGGCGTGAGAGTTCAAGTCTCTCCTTCCGCACCAATATTGGGGTATAGCCAAGTTGGTAAGGCAGCGGGTTTTGATCCCGCCATTCATAGGTTCGAGTCCTGTTACCCCAGCCATTCTTTTTTGAATGACTTTATAGCTAGCGTCTACGCGGAAGTGGTGGAATTGGTAGACACGCTGGATTTAGGTTCCAGTGCTTCACGGCGTGAGAGTTCAAGTCTCTCCTTCCGCACCAATATTGGGGTATAGCCAAGTTGGTAAGGCAGCGGGTTTTGATCCCGCCATTCATAGGTTCGAGTCCTGTTACCCCAGCCAATTTTCTGAAAAAGCCGCTCTTCTGAGCGGCTTTTTCATTTGTCCCCGCGTATTCAACTAGCACCAACACAGCACCTTGTTTTTTATTCAACGCTCCTGTCGTGTTTTCCTTTTTGCTCCACGCTGCATTTGATTGCTTAGCATGGGTTGTACATCGACACTCCCCGTTAGGGATGACACTAACCACTTTGGTGTCAGAATAATTTACACACCTTCCAAACAACAGCAAAAAAACCAATAAAATCATAAATATAAAAACAGGCATCAATTTTGCTAAACAAGAGGCAATACAATGATTTTGTTGTTAAACCGATATAATAAGAAGTAATTAGTTTAAGGATCATAAGATGTTTAAAAAATCGCTAAAGCTGTCAGCGATGATACTTACGCTAGCGTTTGCAGCTAACGCTAATGCAGCGCTTATAAGCACTCCAACACAATCTGCATTCAATGATGTTAATAACGACAATGTTCTTACCAGTGCAGATTACCTTAACCCTAACTTCGACTATACGCTGTCTGTTGACAAGTTCGATGAGCGCCTAGGAAGTCTTGTCAGTGTTAATATTTCACTAAACGGATTTATGGAAGGCACGTTGGGTTTTGAAAACAAAAGCCAAAATGCAACATCAAGAGTAAGAGGTTCTGTGTCTTCGTTTTTAGAGCTTTTCACCATTGGTGGTATAAGCTTAGTTAACGTTCTGCCAGAATTTGAAACGGGCTTAATTTCACTTGACGTATTCGATGGCGCGAATGACTTTAATGGCACCTCTGGCGCAACAGTAGAAACCGCACCAAACCCAATTACAGCAACAGAGTCTGTTACGCTAACAGACAGCAGCTTACTAAGTTTATTTGTTGGTGCAGGCCAAATTGACCTGAACGTGTTTGCCCTTTCGGGTGGCGGCACAAGTAACTTTGGCGGTGATATCGATACGTCGAACTCTGTTCGTTCTGCTGCGTCAATCGATATCAACTACGTTTATGACAACACCCCTGTCAATGTAAACACCCCCGCAACTCTTGCACTTTTTGGGTTGTCGCTAGCTTTTGCAGGTTTTAGAGCCCGTTCAAAGAAAAGCTAATTTGCTACAACAAAAAAAGTTAATTGAATTTAAAAGCCGCATCATGCGGCTTTTTACGTTTAAGATGGCACGGCTTTACTATCCCCTTACTTTATAGTGAACATGCGTAAATCGTTTTCGTTATGTGAGTTTTCACTGCCAAATAATTTGGCTGTCGTGCTAGTATTGGGGTTTTATCTATTTATCTCGGCTTATTCTGCGGTTTAGCAAACATTTGTTATGCATTTACCAAAGCGTGTGTTCTGGCACCTCAAAATTTAGGTTCAGGTCATTTTCAAACGCCGAGTAACAATTAAAACAATAACGAAGGAAAGTGCGTGATAAACGAATTCGTTTCATTAGTTAACAACATTCTGTGGGGAGATGGCCAGGTACTTATCATTATGCTACTTGCATGCGGTATTTGGTTTACCGTTAGACTTGGCGGCGTTCAGCTAAGACACTTTGGCCACATGTTTACGCTACTTAAAGGTAGCAACAAATCAACCAAAGACGGCATTAGCTCATTCCAAGCTTTGTGTACTAGCCTTTCTGCACGCGTAGGTACAGGCAATTTGGCCGGTGTGGCAGTGGCGATATCGCTAGGTGGCTCTGGTGCTATTTTTTGGATGTGGATGATAGCACTTTTAGGTATGGCTACAGGCTTTGCAGAAAGTGTATTAGGTCAGCTATACAAAGTGCGTGACGAAAACGGTGAGTTTCGTGGCGGCCCCGCTTATTACATTAAACAGGGCCTTAATAAAACATGGCTTGCTGTGGCATTTTCCTTGTGTTTATTCTTTGGGTATGGCTTTGTATTTAGCGCAGTTCAAGCGAACACAATTACCGATGCGTTAAATAATGCTTACGCTTTTCCAAGTGAATATGTAGGCCTAGCCATCATAGCATTAGCAGCGTTAATAGTTGTGGGCGGGCTTAGAGGCATTGCTCGATTTGCTGAGTTTGTGGTGCCGTTTATGGGCATAGGTTACGTGCTTGTGGCATTGGCTATCACGTTTATAAATATTTCAGAGCTTCCCGCCATGCTGCTAGACATTATAAAATCAGCATTTGGGCTACAGGAAGCCGGAGCAGGCGCATTAGGTGCGGCCATTAAAAACGGCATACAACGCGGCCTGTATTCTAACGAAGCTGGCAGCGGTTCAGTTCCACATGCAGCAGCGAGTGCAGTACCAAATCCTAACCACCCCGTATCACAAGGCTATATTCAGATGCTAGGCGTATTTTTAGATACGTTAGTGCTGTGTACGTCTACTGCGTTTATTATTTTACTTGCTGGTGGTTCTAGCTCGGAGCAAATGGAAGGGATCCGTTTAACACAAGATGCAATGAGCAGTCACTTAGGCGAAGGCGGCACTGACTTCGTGGCAGCAGCAATTAGCCTGTTTGCGTTCACGTCTGTGGTTGCCAACTACGCATATGGCGAAAGTAACCTACATATGTTTAAGCTAGATAATAAAGTCGGCCGTGCCGTTTACACCGTCGGTTATCTTGGCATGATTTACTGGGGAGCTCAGGCAGCCCTTCCTCAGGTTTGGGCAATGGCCGATATGGCTTTAGGTTTAATGACGGTAATCAATATCATCGCTATTGTATGGATGACACCTACCATCGTGTCTATAAGTAAAGATTACTTTAAGAAAAAAGACAGTGGCCAAAGTGTCGAGTACAAAGCAGGCGACTGTGAAATACAAGGCAAATCTGAAGACGGTGTGTGGGATTAAGATCACAAAGTTTCCGTTAATTTTTATTATGAAAGGCTAACCGTTGTTAGCCTTTTTGGTTTTTGGTTTTTGGTTTCTGGTGATAAACCTTAAAAGTTAGCTATTTAAACAAAAACCACACAATAGTGCTGCTATAACAACTTATAGTAATCTAAAGCGCCACCGGTAGGTGCCCTGTTTTCACCCAAATAACAGTTTCTTCATCGACATAAGGATGATGTTGGCTCATGTGCGGGCTTCTTATCCATGTACCTTTCGGATATTCACCATGTTCATCTTTAAATGTCCCAGAGAGTACGAAAATCTCTTCACCACCAAAATGTTTGTGAGGCTTAAATACTTCACCAACAGGCCATTTGACCAACGCGACATGTTCATGTTCAAAGTTGTGTAACGGCATTACTTGTAAACCGCCCTGACCTTGAAGCCATTGTGCTGTTTTGGTGTTTACACGCACTTCACTTAAGTCATGCTTATCAAACTGGTTTAACTTAACTAGGATCACGCAGCCTTCTTTACTAAATGGGCTGTGCTTGCTGCCTGGTGGGTTGCGTAAATAAGTACCCGCCGGATAGTCGCCGTGCTCGTCGGAAAATACCCCCTCAAGGACGAATATTTCTTCACCGTATGGATGCCTATGCTGTTTGAAGCTTGCCCCCGCCTCATACTTCACTACGCTGGTTGTATGGCCTGACTCCTTTGCTTCACGCTCTAATGGCTTACGCCATACCGTTGATGATGGCGAGGCTTGCCAGTCAAGGGTTTGCGTATGAATAGATAAGCGCTCATCAAAATTCATATTCAACATTATGATTTCCTGCCCCCCCTATTCAGGCCTTAGTAGTTCGAAAAAATTATCTTGAGATATCGTGTAGTAATCGCCACGCCCTCCACCACGAGTAACAGGTGCGCTCTTCAACGTGTTGTACACGCCATTCTCGATAAGTGATTTATCAATGTGTACGCCTACTACTTCCCCCATAATAAACCAACTGTTTACGTCTTCGCCGGACGCTGACCTAAGCTGTACTATTTGTGTAAGTTTACACTCCATACTCACTTTGCTGGATTTTACACGCGGGACTTGTACCACTTCACTTTCTACCGTTTGAAGGCCAGCATCTTCAAACTCACTCTCATCCGGCGCTAGAGGTTTACTGGTCGTATTCATAGCATTGACCAAGTCTTCCGACACAAGATTCCAACAGAACTCTCCTGTTTCCTGCACATTAATTAACGAATCTTTTTTACTACCCACTACAGAGAAACCAATAATAGGTGGCGTATAGTTTAATGCGTTGAAAAAACTGTAAGGCGCAAGATTGAGTACGCCAGCTTTTGACTGTGTTGATATCCAACCTATTGGGCGTGGTGCAATAATCGCATTAAAAGGGTCGTGCGCCAAACCATGGCCTTCACTAGGCTTATAAAAGTGCGTGTGTGCCAAAATTATTCCTTATTATAAATCGCGAAATAAGATCTATACGATATGAACACTCATTTAGCGTTTTTCAAGGTTTGAAGAGAAAGGTTATGCGAAGGTGGTTGAAAAAATAAGAGTGAAAATTGGCAGCTCACCTAAATTTCCACAATAGGCTATAGCGACAAGACGCTTCGAAAGCACAGTAAATCATATCGGTAAACTGTTTAGACGAACGAAGTTAAGTTTTCAACGTAAGGCGAAGATTTAGCTTGTTGAAGAAGTATTTAAAACAAAAAAGCCTTGGCAGAATAAGTGAACTAACCAAGGCTTTATTTGAACAAGAATACTTAGGCTTTTTTAAGCTTCTTCTTCAATTTTTTTAACTTCCCTTCTTGCTTTGAAATTTTAGCTTTTGTTACTTTGATTTCTTTTTTAAGCTCTTTTTTCTTAGACATTCTTTAATCCTTATTGTTTATGGAGCGCTTTAATGAAACCGCTTACTGCGCACTTTCATGCTTTTCAATGAACTCTCTGATAAAGCGCCTTACTTCTCGGGCGGCCGACGTATCAAGCGTTTCACACAAGTCTATAAATTGGGCGCGCTCTTCGTCGTTAATCCGAATAATCATTTGACTATTCTTTTTCTTCTTTTTACTTCTCTTATCAGACATACACTGCCTACTGGCATAACAACACGGTCCGTATAGCGAATGTATTACAGATGTATATACATTTCAATGACCAAAGGGCGCCACTTACAGTTTGAGTTTACGCCGACGAATAGCAAAAAAGGAAAATAAAATGAACATACTTAGCATAGTGGGGGCATTTACCCGCCCTATAATTTTACCGTTAGGAAGTTGAACTACGTAGCCGATGTCGGCGAAAGAGGCCAATGTAGTGTTACTAATTGTTGTCGGCCCCTCTAAGAACCCAGTAAGTAAGTCACTTTGTGGGCCTGCCCAGTCTTCAGCCCAGTGGCCGTCTCTTGTCCCTGGCCCACTGACGATATCAACCGGTACAAAGGTGGCACTAGCATCAAATTCTTCACGATAAGCTTCCAGCGCATATTTCCCGTTATACTCCCCTGTACCATCTTCATACAAGCCGTTAAAGAACGACCATATCGTTCCAAACCCTATAACATGCCCCATTTCATGCACAATAATATCGAAAAGCAAACCCGCCTGTTCATAAGCGTTTAAATCTGCAGTATCAAACTCCATGACACCTAAAGTTACGTATACACCGTTTGAATGAAATATCCCCTGACGCGGGCCAGCCTGCCCTAAAATATTTCCCACGCCGTCAATGGATAAACCTTGGGCAATAATTTGTAAATTTACGTCGATATCTTCTTGCGTGCCAATAAGAAAAGACTCCCAAAAGTTTACGGCAGAGTCGTATAAACTTGCTTGTGATGCTGACAAACCTCCTTTATTCACAATTTCTATATTTATTAAACCCGCATGGGTTTTGCACGATGAGCATAAGAGCAAAAAGAAAAAGAAAATCTTAACGTTTTTCATGATATTTCCGTTAAATTTAATAATAAGGGGGCGAAGCACATGCAAGTGTCTGCAGCATACCTTTTACTACATCTATCAACATTCATTGAATAAGTAGTCAGTAAAATTCTGTAAGCAAAATACAGGCCGCTGTAAAAAACGCATTCATTTCATAGCGTTAACAATTTAACACAATAGCCACGCGATTCAGTGTTAAAAAACCTGACACTTCTAATTTCAACAAATCGCAGTAATGTTATTAGCCACAATCTCGCACTCTATGCCGTCAACATTTTTTACACATTCTGTTTACATTTGCCGTAAAAAAAGATGTTCCTTTCGTAAGCTGCCGAACCTTAAGCAATTTTAAATAGTGGCTTATAAGATGCTTAATAAATATACAGGCCAAAAAACACACAACTGCTATTAGGGATAATACCATGGGAACTAAAGCCAAACTCGCGTTAGCACTTCTACTTCTATGGGGTGTGGGCGCAAATGCTGCCCTTATACCCTCAGACCTCGACGTAGTAGTCTCAGTTAATTTCGACGATAGCCCGGGTGGAGAAATTGAGGGTAACGGCACACAAATCGCCAGTGCTGGTGTAATTGTTGGTGGCGTATTCGATGGTTTCAGTGTTGACGGTACGCAAAGTACACCCTCAAGCGGAGTTTCTTCCGTGTTGACAGACTTGAACGATGGATTTTCCATTGATTCTAGAACGCAAGTAAGTAATGACAGCCAAGTTGATGAATCGATTCTACCCGGCTTTGGTTTTGATGCCTTCTTCGACATAAAGAACACGTCGCTTATTGATACTTATTTACTTACTTTTAATATCGCTTATAGCGTCGCGCTTGAAGCAGGAGGTGATGATGCATATTCGGATATTGAAATGGATTTTATTAACGATTTGACTGACCTGTGGTTTTTAGATATTTCGTCTGACACTACATTTGGTAATTACAGAAACGACCAAGATCTCCTTGATTTTGGTGGGCCAATGAATGAGCGCGGTGGTGTTAGCATTAACGTACTTATTACCCCAGGTCAGTCTCTTTTCCTTGAAAGTCAAATTACAACGTCTTTAGGCGCTTATGTCGACGGAGATTTTGCCGCTGGGACGGCGATATTATCTATAGGTTTAAACAGCGCTGAAAAACTTCAAGACCCTTCGCCGGTAAACGCACCAAACACTTTCATAGTGCTGTGTATTGGGCTGTTAACAGTACTTTTTAAAATGCAACTAAAACGCAAAAGGTAACACTATGTCTTTCAAGCTCAACAAACCTTTAATAAACACTGCACTGTTAACAGCGCTGATTACCGCTTTTATTCCAAGCAAAACCTTTGCATGTGGTAGCGATGCATACATTGGTGAGGTATGTACCGTAGGATTTAACTTTGCGCCGCGCGGCACTGCATTAACTCAAGGGCAACTTTTACCCATTGCGCAATATACAGCGCTTTTTTCATTACTCGGCACAACTTATGGCGGCGACGGCAGGACGACGTTTGCATTACCTGACACAAGAGGAAGGAGCATTGTAGGTGTTGGCAGAGGGCCTGGATTGCAAGACATTCGTTGGGGGCAAAAAGGCGGTGCCGAGACCGTTGTTTTGCAAACGTTTAATATGCCTGCACATAATCACGGTGTTCAAGTTCAAATTAGCACAACGAATGACACAAGTGGCAGCAGTGCAATATTAAAAGCTTTAGCCGCACGCTCAACCACTACCGATCCAACTGGTGCGGTGCTGTCTAATGCACCACGAAGAAGCGAGCAGTTTAGCAACGCCATTCCCAATGTTGATATGTCGGCTGATAGTATTGTTTTAAATCTTGACGTTGAATCTTCTCACAATGTTACTGTGAACGAGCAATCTGTTGGGACAGGACAGCCAGTTAATATCCGAGACCCGTACATTGGTATGTACCAGGTTATCGTACTAAACGGAATATTCCCATCAAGAAGTTAACCATGCAATTCTGCCAAATTGCAGCCGTTACACTGAGCTTGTGGCTATTTCCAATGCCGGTTTTAGCAGATAATACGCAGACAGACTGGAATGGGGAATTGTCACAAGCACAGCAATATTTGCAAAACGAACAGTTTGACAAAGCAATTATCGCTTTTACTGACGCGGCAACACGAGGCAATGGCCTAGCCCAATTTACTTTGGGGTTAATCAACGACTACGGTTGGGGTGTGCCTGTTAGTCGTGCTTCATCCTGCCAGTGGTACTTAAAGTCTGCACAGCTTGATGTTCCTATGGCAGCTTTTAAATTAGGTGAGTGCTACCAAGATGCAACGTGGAAAACTCCTGATTTGAGCAGTGCGTTAAACGCGTTTAATAAAGCCTTAGGCTTGGGTATTTTGAGCGCTTCAATTGAGATAGCTAAAATCCAAATACACGGCTCGCCGCAAGACAAGAAAGATGCGGTGGCGCTTCTTATACAGTCCTCCAATTCGGGAAATACCAATGCATCACTTGTTTTGGCTAAGTGGTATTTTCATGGCACGCTGTTAGCCAAAGATTATACCGCGGCTTACAACCTTCTTTCATTGTCAGACCCAATGAATCAACCAGAAGCGGCATGGTATTTGGCACAATTTTATGATCGAGGGTTAACGATAAGTAAAGATATTGCCACAGCGGCTTATTGGTATGAGACGGCAGCAAGTCAACATTTTGAACCAGCATATCTGCCAACTGCACTTTTATATTACGAACTTAGTTCGCGCTACCCAAACCATCATGAGACGTTGATATCGAAGGCGTACCTGTGGGCAACCGTCGCTTATGCCTCCGGTAACAAGAGTAAAGCACCTGCTGAAGCGATATTAAACGACGTTAAAACGGCTATTCCGTCAGCTTGGTCTACTGAATTTGATAAAAAAGCCAAGGACTTTTTAGCCCTTGGCAATCTAGGTAAACAAAGTTAATCACGACGTTATAAGCGACTGTAACAACAATATACTTAGCCTTTCGCTGGTTTCCAATCAAACTTTTTGAACGGTTCGTCAACTGGCGTATCCGCCAAATGGTTTGTGTAGTTACTCATTACTTTCTGCGCTAAAATCAAAATA
Source organism: Alteromonas sp. V450 (assembly GCF_001885075.1). Lineage (NCBI taxonomy): Bacteria > Pseudomonadati > Pseudomonadota > Gammaproteobacteria > Alteromonadales > Alteromonadaceae > Alteromonas > Alteromonas sp. V450. Next base: position 523,465 of record NZ_MODU01000004.1, on the reverse strand, counting down.
ATTTCAAGCAACTGCTTATGCTCGTACCCTGCCTCGTAAAATGCATTAAGCGTACTTTTATCCACGTTTCCTCGTCCACGTGTAACCGCAAGGACAGTGTTCTTTAGAGTATTTAACTTAGCATCGCTCAGCGTTTCATCATTGCGTAGTTGCTCTATAAGGTCATCGCTAACCTTCATGCTTTTCGCAATACCTGTGTGTGCTGGTACACAATAATGGCAAGCATGCTCAACGTTTACAGCCTGCCATACCACGGTAAGCTCTTCGGCATTAAATGATGTTTCTTGTGCAAGCTTGTGTAAAACCTGATACCCCTCAAGAAGCGTTGGCGCTTCTGCCATAACTGCATGAAGATTCGGGATCATGCCAAATGCTGCCTGTGAGTTATCAAGCAAAGCTTTAGAAGCTTCTGGCGCAGTATCTTTTGTATGTAATGTAAATTCGCTCATATCACTCTCCTGTAAATGAATTCGAAGTGTGAAGAAAAGCCAAGCGTTGTCTTCAACTTTATTAGTCAGGAGAATAATAGGTTTACTTGAACGATCGTTCAAGCGATAATTGAACATATGTTCAAAGCAATCGCGCATAAGGTATTCGGTTATGAAATATAATGAAACTGACGTTATTGAAAAAGCAACCACATTATTTTGGCAACGTGGCTTTCAAGCTGCAGGTATGCGCGACATACAGCAAGCACTAGATATGCGTCCCGGAAGTATCTATGCGAAATTCCAAAGCAAGGAAGGACTTTTTAAAAAAGTTATTGAGCACTACGCAGCTAATAGCGAGGCAAAACTAAAGCGTGTTGCTTTAGCGGACTCTCCTATGTTGGCACTAAAAGATTTTTTCCAGAATGCTTTAATTAGCCCCAATGAACAACGTTACATGCGACAGTGTTTGTTAGTTAGATCAATTGCAGAGCTTGATGTTATTGGCGACGCTGCAAGTGCGGTGGTAATTGAAAGCATGAACAAGCTTAAATTGTGTTTTGTAGATATAATAAACGCGGCAATAGATGCGAGCGAAATACCGCAAACAACCCCTGTTGCCTTTGCCGCTGACTGGTTACAGAATCAATTCGTAGGCATGCGCGCCTTTGCAGTTATGAACGATGACGTTAAAACAGTTAACGCGATGATAGAAAAGGTGTTATCAGACTTGAAAGGACGATGGCCAGCCGAGCAAGTACATTAATCACGTTGCAATGACACACTTCATCGCTTTATGTTCAAGAAAATAACATTCTTAACAGCTGTGCCACTAACAAAATTCCCATTAGTGGCCAAATCCACTTCGACCACTTTGCAGCATCTTCGTTACTGATACGCATTTTAGAGCGCTCTATCAGCGGGACAACAATTGCCAGCGCACCAAATAACACAGCAAGTAAAATAAGTACTTCCATTAACGTAATCCTATTGCATATTTCAGCACTTCCCGCTTAGGCCCATGCATTCTTTGAGCAACGGATAGCAGCTGGTTTCTAACCCATTTAATGGGGCCAATATCATTGCTAAACAAGGTATAAAAACCATCCATTGCCGTCATCATGATTAAATTTTCTCGTCTTCTCGGTGATTCAAACGAAGTTTCCAGCGCCTGCACAAATGCGTTAGATGAAAGGGGATGACGTTTAGCAGTGGCCGTTAAAAATGCTTCAACATCTTTAAAGCCCAAGTTAACGCCCTGCCCCGCCAGTGGATTTATAGTATGCGCGGCATCGCCTAACAGCACACATTGTCCTTTGATGTACTGGTGAGCGTGAGAGCGTGTAAGGGGGAATACGGCTTTATCAATTACTGAAAAGTGGTTGTTGTTGGCTGTAAGGTCTGCTGGAAAAGCCTTAAGAATTTCATTAGTGAGCTGGGTATTGTTCAACCCCTTTAATCGTTGCAACTCTTGCGCGGAGTTATACCAAACCAAAGACGCGTAGTTGTCAAACATTGGCAAAAATGCCACAGGGCCGGTTGGCGTAAACTGTTGCCACGTAATCGCCTCAACGGGATTGTTTAATTTAACCGTAATTCCCATTGCCTGTTGCGCGTACTGCCATCCAGAACACCCTATACCCGAGGCCGCTCTTACTTGTGAATTAGCTCCATCTGCCCCAACCAACCACTGCGCCTGAATAACCGAGCCATCAGAGAGTGAAATGGTTGCTCTATCGTCAAGCGAAATATCTGATACCGATTTTCCGGCAACCAGCGTAACGTTACTATACTGCTTTAACGCCGCGTGACAGCCAAGCTGTAATATACGATTCTCAACAAAAAAGCCCAGTTGAGGTATATCGATACTTGAGGCAGTGAAATCGGTTCTGTGAGCTGGGTCGTCCCACACGCTTAAACCCGTGTATGGTTTCACGCGCATTGCTTTGATAAAGTCCCATGCCCCGAGCGCTTGAAGAAGATTAACCGACGTATCGCTAATAGCAGAAACGCGTAAATCTGGGCCATCGTCTAAATGATAGTCTTCAGGTAAGTGTGGTTCAATGACCACGATATTGTAGTGCTGCTGAGCAAGCCCAAGCGCGAGTGCAGCGCCCACCATGCCGCCACCGTTGATACAAAAATCTACCATTTACTCTCCTTTGTAACACGCAAGCATTATGTCTTAAAACACCTTGGTGTGTGAAGTAAAACGAAGCAAAGTACAAAAAGGGATCGGTATCGGCTTATTAAATAGTCTTCAGTGTATTAAGTTCGGCTTTTATGCAGCGAATAAACAAAAACCTATCATTGGGCCATATCTGATCGCTATACATAGCGGCCATACCGAGAAATAGTGCGCCCCTCATCAAATATCCATGAATCGTCGCAAGACACTGGGAATATGTTTGCATTACAGGTAAAATATGCGGCTATTTTGAACATCTTCTTGTAACTGACAGATACCACTGCTTTTTGCGCCTGAGACAACCAAGCAATTAGCTATTTTGGTACCAACAACGTTGTTTAATTCACTTACAAGAACACTAACAGGTTATCGAATAGTTGTTATGACTAAAAAGCTGTATATCAAAACCTGGGGCTGCCAAATGAACGAGTATGACTCGGAGAAAATGGCAGACTTACTAGACTCAACGCATGGCTACAGTGCTGCACAAAGTGCTGAAGAGGCCGATGTTATCTTGCTTAACACGTGCTCTATTCGTGAAAAAGCACAGGAAAAGGTGTTCCACCAGCTGGGCCGTTGGAAAACACTTAAGCAAGATAAACCTGAACTTATTATCGGTGTAGGCGGCTGTGTTGCCTCTCAAGAGGGCGATACCATTCGTCAGCGTGCACCGTTCGTAGACTTGGTATTTGGCCCTCAAACGCTGCATCGCTTACCTGAAATGATCAACGAACTTCAAGGCGGCGCGAAGTCGGTTATTGATGTAAGCTTCCCGGAAATTGAAAAATTTGACCGTTTGCCTGAGCCACGTGCTGAAGGTCCAACGGCGTTCGTTTCAATCATGGAAGGCTGTTCAAAATACTGCACATTCTGTGTGGTGCCTTACACCCGTGGTGAAGAAGTAAGCCGCCCTGTTGACGACGTATTGCTTGAGATTGCTCAGCTTGCAGGTCAAGGCGTGCGTGAAGTAAACCTTCTAGGTCAAAACGTTAACGCATACCGCGGTGAAAATTACGACGGTACTATTTGCCGTTTCTCTGAGCTGCTTGAATTAGTAGCGGCCATCGATGGCATCGACCGTATTCGTTACACCACGTCACACCCGGTTGAATTTACCGATGACATTATAGAAGCTTACGCGTCTATTCCGGAATTAGTAGACCACCTACATTTGCCAGTTCAGAGCGGCTCTGATCGTATACTGAACCTAATGAAGCGTGGCCATACAGCGATCGAATACAAATCTAAAATGCGCAAGCTAAAGAAAATTCGCCCGAACATTAGTTTGTCTAGCGACTTTATCATTGGTTTCCCAGGTGAAACCGATGCTGACTTTGAAGCCACCATGGATTTGATTCAGGCAGTAGATTACGACCTTAGCTTCAGCTTCATATACAGTGCTCGCCCGGGTACACCGGCAGCAGACGCCGTAGATGACGTAAGCGAAGAAACAAAGAAGCAGCGCCTTCATTTATTGCAGCAACGTATAACACAGCAAGCGCTTCGTATTGCTCGTCACATGGTTGGCACAGAGCAGCGAATTTTGGTTGAAGGCCCGTCGAAGAAAAACCCGATGGAGCTTTCAGGACGTACTGAGAATAACCGAGTAGTAAACTTTGAGGGTACGCCTGACATGATAGGCGAATTCGTTGATGTCAACATCACAGACGTATTTACCAATTCACTGCGTGGCGAAGTTGTGCGCAGAGAAAGTGAAATGGGCTTGCGTGTTGCCGTTTCGCCCCAATCTATCATGGCAAAGCATCAGGCAGATTTGCCCGATGAGCTTGGCGTGGGACAATTTAACCCAGCCTAAACATATTATATAGCGAGGAAAAAAGTAGCTTGAGTACATTGGTTAGTAACGAATTTGAATTAGAACCGGCAGATAGCAAACGTTTGTCGAGTTTATGTGGCCCCTTTGATGACAACATTAAACAAATTGAGCGCAGGTTAGGCGTAGAGATTACCTACCGCAACAATGCATTCAAGGTGTTGGGTGAACCGCAGCAAATAAAAAGTGCTAGCGAATTACTTAAGCTTCTTTATATAGAAACACAGCCCATCAAGGGCCGTATTCCTGATTTAGAAGCAGAACAAGTTCATCTTGCCATTCAAGAAGCCCGCGTTATTGAAAAAGACGCAACCGGCGGCTACGGCAAAGAAGTAAATATCAAAACCAAGCGTGGTGTTATCAAGCCGCGTAACCCTAACCAAGCGCAATATGTGGCAAACATTGTTAACCACGATATTACGTTTGGAATTGGCCCTGCTGGAACAGGTAAAACCTATCTTGCTGTTGCCGCTGCTGTAGATGCGCTTGAGCGACAAGAAATTCGTCGTATATTGCTTACCCGCCCTGCGGTAGAAGCGGGTGAAAAACTCGGTTTCTTACCGGGCGACCTTTCACAAAAAGTTGACCCGTATTTGCGCCCGCTTTACGACGCCCTGTTTGAAATGCTGGGGTTCGAAAAAGTAGAAAAGCTAATGGAACGCAACGTGATTGAAGTTGCGCCGCTAGCTTATATGCGTGGTCGGACGCTGAACGACGCCTTTATCATTTTGGATGAAAGCCAAAACACCACGGTAGAGCAAATGAAAATGTTCTTAACCCGTATTGGTTTTAATTCAAAAGCAGTGATAACCGGAGACATTACGCAAGTAGATTTACCTCGAGGCGCAAAATCAGGCCTACGCCATGCCATCGAAGTATTAAGCGAAGTGGATGACATTTCCTTCAACTTCTTTAATGCCGAAGACGTGGTTCGCCACCCTGTGGTTGCTCGTATTGTAAGAGCCTACGAAGTGCACGACGCTGAACAAGAGCGACTGCGCAAAGCCCGCAAAGAAGAAGCACTGCGCCTTCAGCGTGAACAAGCAGCGCAACAAAATGAAACGCCTACTTCTACAGATAAGGGTGAAAACGCGTAGTGACGGCGATTATAGATTACCAGCAGGCCTATGAAGGTGAAGATGTTATCTTAGCAGATATTCCAACATCTTCAGAACTTGAGCGTTGGGCAAATGTCGTTTTAGCTTACGAAGGGGTGAGCGAACAAGAAATTACCGTGCGCTTTACTGATGAAGTGGAAAGCCAAGCGCTTAATTTTGAATACCGTGGTAAAGAAAAGCCCACAAACGTACTTTCTTTTCCATTCGAAGCTCCGCCAGGTATAGAAATGAACTTGCTTGGCGATTTGGTAATTTGTGCCCCCGTGATAAGCCGTGAAGCCAAGGAGCAACAAAAAGCGGTAGTCGACCACTATGCTCACATGACGGTTCACGGCTTGCTTCATTTAATGGGTTACGACCATATAGAAGACGCAGACGCAGAAGAAATGGAAAGCAAGGAAATCGAAATCTTAGCCCAATTAGGCATAGACGATCCGTACCAATAACTTTATGCTAAAAGCTATGTAAATGCGCAAAGATGTAAAGCATGGCCACGAAAATAGACGATATTCACCAAGATCCCGTTATCACCCGCCTATTGGAAAAAATGCCAAAAAAAGTGGCATCTTCATTTAACGAAGAGCAGCTTTCACATTTGAGAAACGCAATTGGCGCAAGGGAATGGGGTAAACATAAATTGGATGTACGAGGCACGGTTAAGTTCTTAAAATGGCGTTATTATTACGTAATACTCGCGGGACGAAACCGCCGCTCGTTATCTGAAAAAGAAGTGAAAGTAGCGCGTGTTCTAACGGCAAGTATTGTTGCTACTTTTATAACCTTTGCCGTGTTGCTAGGGCTAATTGTTATTTATCTGATAAAGTCAGCATTGGGGATAAACTTGATTGACGGCTGGAGCTTAGGGCTTTGGACTTGGTTTAAAGAATTGTTGTAATACTTCTATATACGGTTTCAAAATGGCACTGAATAGTTACCAATCAGTAGAGACGTCAATATTTTTTACACTCATTAGTTAAAGCTGTGAAGGCGAGAGAGTAACCCGTTGTAAATTAAGGTATTTTGAATTATGGCCCGCTACTTGCTTAACAAAGAAAGATTGAAAGATAAATGAGGTATCTAATGTCAATAAGTATAAAAAAGCTCTTGTTCGCAACGTTTATGCTTGCTTCAAGCATCAGTAATGCAGACGCAGCAATGATTTTGAACAACACTCAAGAAGTTGAAGCTATTAGCATCAATGAGAGTTTTCGTTCTTTTTATGATTATAACAATGGTTCTAGGTTTGCTTCAGATACAGGGCTGGAAGTTGAAGACTCCTTTGTCTTTTTCTTGGCGCAATTCAACGGGCAATCAGCTCTTTTCGGCTTGCTAGATGGTACAAATAACGGTGACGACGTCTTATTTGATGTTGCTCTTAGTGACTCATCAAACTCTCTTGGAAATTTGATATTTAAAGATGACCCTACATCTGACAGTTTCTCATCTACTTCACCAGGCAACTGGCTTTTTGAATACAACATGAGAGATCGACCCGGTAGAGGTGACGGCTTCGTATATTTGCTAGGCGACGGTGGCTACACATCGCTAGACGTCAGTTCTGTTTTTAACAGTGGATCAGCTCGTGGTGCTTATTTCGTTTCTTTCGAAAATGGTAACAGTGAATATATCGACCTTGGGATGTCATTAACATCTCTCCAATTTTCGTTAAACAGCGTGGATACATTACAAAGCGTTGAGGTGGCCTCGCCCTCTACGTTAGGTCTTTTTTCACTTGCACTGATGATTTTCGCGATTCGCAAACGACGTTCTTAATAGTTAACGCAGTATCTCAACACCCTCTTGAATAGGGGGTGTTTTTTAATTCCTATATCATTGTTTTTGTATCGATGCTCTCAGTTCAGTAGTCCTTGCTGTTATAAAAAACTGAAAATTTCAGTTCACCCCCCTTTTGTAATAAGTTTCATCTTTTTTTTATTAAACGTTTTCAGTTAGTATACTGCTTCGAGAATTTACTAACGTAGTAATTGTGAGAATTTTTGATGATGTATATTAATGCTTTTACGCTCCACCGCCTGTATTCAAAAAAAATTGTAAGACGATTTAAGCTCAATGCCTTGTTTGAAATGCTAAATTATTTTCTATTTAATTGCTCTGTGCCAGCTTCTGCCAAAATCGGTGAAGGAAGCTTTTGTTCACACAGGGGAATGTCAGTTGTAATTCATAAAAATGCTATCATAGGCCGCAATACCGTCATTGGCACATCTGTGACTATAGGAGGAAAAGGGAAAAACCAGCCGGGTGCACCAATAATTGGTAATAATTGTTACATAGCTACTGGCGCAAAAATATTGGGGCCTGTCACAATTGGAAACTCAGTTACTGTAGGTGCTAACTCAGTAGTAACTTCTAACATTCCAGATGGAGCAACTTTTGCAGGCGTTCCCGCAAAAGATATAACGAAAAGAGATTGATAACCTACCTTTATTTTTGAGTATTAATTTTTCGATCGAGGAAAAGCATATAAAAGAAATAAAAAACAAAACTAACTACTATTGAAAAATAAACACCACTTTTAGGGATAACATAGATAAAAATCACAGCAATAAGACTTGTACAAGCAGCTAAGATAACTTGGTGAGAAACTACTTTGAATATGAATCCCTGACTAAGCATTCGCCAATATATCAAGTACCCACATAATTTAAAAAAAAGAAATCCAAAAATAAATTGTGTGGGATAAAATATGACGAGATATTCCTCAGATAGAAACATTTTTAAAAACTCTCGCCCAAATAACCACCAAACAATATTTAATGCCAGACAAAAAAGAAACACGATAAAGGTTGGCAGCAATATACTTTTTCGACCCACTCGTTTCTTGAGATAAAAATTTAACATTGAGGAAAAAGCAAAAAATATGACGTTATACAGTTGATGCGCAACCGAAAACAAGCCTAGAGCGGTACTAGAGCTTAAGAATCCCAATATAAGCCTAGGGCTGTTATTTTGAAAAGCTATAGAACTCTGGCCAACAAAATACGGAGCAGAATTAATAATGCATGCTTTAACCTCACTAAGTTTGGAGTGAGTACCAGCAATGCTCAAATACATCACTTTAGAATCAAATATTACGAATAAAAAAGCGACTGTGAGAACTTGATAAAAAAAGCAACGTTCTATACTCATGCCAGAGTGCGCTGAATACAAAAAAACAAGAAAGCACAACGTACTTTTCACACCTTGTGAGAGCATAAGCTTCTTATACGAATGGCAAGAGATAAAGTGTGACCATAGAATCTCTGTGAAGAATGTAACAAGCCGATAGAAAAATATACTTACATAAAGAAGCGTAACACTGTCAAATACAAAGCAGTAATATATAAGGGCGAAAGCACAGTAAGGAAAACTTAAAAGAAGTCGTGCATATAAGTAAGTTTTGAGACGATAGGTATCCTTATTCAAAAGGTATGACTGCCTCATACCAAATGAGCAAACAATTCCTGTCACTAATAATAAAGTATTAATGAATGTATATACCCCAAGCAATTCTGCTGTAAAATATTTGGCTATCACTACTATTGTCAAAAACTGAATAGCAGATTGGATAGCTGTGAGAGATAAGCTTACTAGTCCTCCTTTCATAAGCTAACTTTTCAATATTTCGGCGAGTGCGTTTAGAGTAGAGGCTGGTGCAAATTTAGGTAGTAATTCAGTTTTTTGCGAAGATTTGGCATTCAAGAAAGCTGCTATATACTTAGAAAATTCTTGGTAAGTTTCAGCTTTAGCGCAATTTTCGAAAACGGAAAACTTTTTAGCAGTCCCCTCTTGATGATTGTTTCTGTGCTCACGTAATGTCGACTTCCTTGGAACTACTAGAAGATTTTTCCCTTCACAAAGGCTAGTTAAAATTGTTCCCATGCCTGCGTGAGCTACTACTAATTCCGCTTTCTCAAAGGCTCTATCAAACTCGAAAAAGTCTAAGTTCTCAACCCAGCGAAAATGATTAGGAACGTAGTTAGAATTTCCTATCTGCCCAAAACATTTAACTTCCGGGTTTTCTTTACAAAAATGGTCCATCCAATACACAAGCCTGTCAAAGGGTAGTTGTGTGCCGGTTGTAAGAAAAATCACAAAACACTTCCAATAAATCGTACGTTCTCGGCTTTAGCAACGTGCTCCCATTGGGAGAAACAGTCTTTCGTAAAATACTTTGCCACTTTCCCCCCGAGTGATAATTCCTCTGTATTAGCAATACTGTCAAACCAAATACATTTAGCACCGACAAGTTTTGCTGCAATTAAAATTAGTAAACCTGGTGCGGCACCTGTTGTAATTACTATTTTCGGCTTGTGTTTAAGTACGATTTTCAAACAGCTCACGAAGCACTTGACGACCTTAAGATATTCGTCTGCGTTGCAGTCCTCTACGTAAAGATAGCGACTTTTATCTATTGTCTTAGGAGGGCACAGTGAGGTAGAGACCAAGAGAAATTCGGAGCCAAAAGCTGGCGCTAGCCGGAGTAATTGAACGAGGTGACCACCAGCTGATGCAACTGCCAAAAGTTTTTTACCCATTTAGTAGCTCCTTATAAAGCGCATCAACTTTCGGTACAATTTTGCCAGGCGAAAACTTCGCTTTATATGTCGCTGCAGCATTTGCCGATACCTTAACATTAAGCGTGTTCTTTCCGTTTAAGATTTCCCTTAGCTTTTGTCGAATCTGTAATATGTTTCCTGGTTCTACTAAAAAACCATTTTCATTATCAATAATAATCTCACCGATCCCTCCAACCGGAGTGGTTATTACTGGTTTACCCAAACTAAGCGCTTCGACAATAACCATAGGGAGACCTTCGTTGTAAGATGGAAGAACAATTGCACTCGCATCGTTTAAAACTTGAGTCTTTTTGTCACGGTCTATCCACCCTAAAAACTCGATCTCTTCTTCAAGTCCTAACTCTTTAGCTAAGAAAACAGCTTCAGTTAAGAGACCGTCTCCACACACTATTAACTTTACGTTATGATTACGATATTCACTCTTAAACATTGCGAAGGCTTCGATTAGGTCGAAAATCCCTTTTCTGTGAATCACTGCTCCCAAGAAAACAAATTTCACAACGCTTTCTGTTTTAGAAAACATCTTATTTTCAACCGGCATACAGAAGTTATTTATTACTTCAACTCTAGCCAAAGGAGCAACGCGATTTATAAAGTCACGCCAAGTATTCGATAGTGCGATCACAACACAAACTTGAGTAAACAGTTTTTTTATGAGGTATTTGGTGAATTTTCCACTTTCTAGATAAAACGTTTTAAACTCAGAACCATGTAAATGCAATATGACCTTCGAGCCCAAAAATTTAGCGATGTTTGTATAAATAAACTTGCGATAAAAGCTTCCATTCATAGACATGTGCATATGAAACACAGTGTTTCGTCTTACGCTGTAGAACAGGACAAAAAAAAGCACGTACAGAAAACGAACAATCTTTATTAAAGCCTTTGAATTAGAGTGTGACTTTATCCAGCGTGATTCATAAGAATCGAACAAACCAGCTTCATAGTAATTTTCTACAACGCTTCGTATGCCGCCTTTTTCAGAAGTTGAAATCGTTACGATCAAGCCTTTAACTTTGTTGTGCACTACCAAACTCCTTTTTCAGAAAAACGTAATCTTCAGTATAATAAGATTTCAAGAGTTCATAAGTTTCCTTAGATAGCTGAGTGTCTATGCTTGTATCATCTTTATTTAGAAGAAAATAGAAGTTAACCAATAACCTCTTCAAATTGGGGTTTCTCAGGAAAAACTTTTCAAAATTAGAGTTCAACTTCATCGCCGCTCTATGAAAGTGCTCAAACTTTGGTTGCGTTGTTTTATTTGTTACGTGAAAGTTAAAATTGTCGTAACGCCTCGAGTCAATATCAATCAAATCACATATCATTTTAACAGTATCTTTTGGCGAGCGCTTAAAATTCGCAAAGTCTACCAGTGTTACATTCGGAAAAAGGCGCCGATAATAATTGACATGTTTAGAATACTTGCCAGCATCTAGCACTTTCAAAAACCAATCATTGTCAAACGGTGTTTCATTTAAAGATAATTCGCCGCTGGAGTAAGATAAGCACATCTTTATATAATCTTCGAAACTCAGACTTTTGGGAATATAATATTTGCTTTTGTGAAAGCAAAAACTTGACTTAACTCTATCGACAGGGTCTCGAAGAATAAAGACAAAATGAACATTCTCAGGACCAACAGTATCCTTTATTTTTTTTCCCACTTTTCTTGCCAAACCAAGGTAGGCTGGTGAAGCCTCCATGTAGTATTTTCCCGAACGACGTTCGAAATTCTTAAGATATCCATTTATATCAACGACTGGATTACGGAAGTAATCAGTCTCCTTAACCTTTGAAGGGATTATTTGGTCACTTGCGGAAAAATACTGAAATAAAGATGACGTACCAGCCTTCTCAGTCCCCCCTATAATAAGAAATGACCTTGGCTCATTTTCATTTAACTTCATTAAACATGCTCTTACTTTTAAAATGTCTTCCTGTATACATCGCTACTAAAAGGAGCGGAATAACAGACCCGGTATAGACTGGTGCATTTATACTTATCGGCAATGTCAATATTAATAACATAACACTTATCAGATTTTCTGGCTTTGGGCTGAACCTAACCCTCAAATATCGCTGAAATAGCAAAGAAAAGATAAATAATAAATTGAAAAAGAATCCTATATACCCAGATTCGCCAATTATCATAGCCCAATAGGTATCAGTTAAATAGGATTTTCCAGCTGAGAACCACCAATAAGCACCAAAACCTAATTGATTATACGCAGCATTTGGGTTGCCGAGCGACATACTACTCCCGAAACTTCCTAAGCCGTTACCAAATGGAAAGTTGTAATTGGCGAGAGTGATAGACGACTGATACAGAATAACGCGCACGTTGTTTTCCATCGCAGAACCACTTAGTAAATCGCCTTCAATGAATATGAGGGTAAAGCTGAAAAACGAAAAAGCTATCAAACCTATGAAATAGTATTTGGTGATTAGTAGCTTCGGGCTCCTCTTCAAAAACCATGCTGAAATTAATATAAAAACCAAAGCTGAAAGCTCCAAACGTTGCCCTGACAATAGCAAAGCAGCACTAGAAAACAAGAAACCTAAAGCATACATGTATTTTTTGTCATAAAGCCAACGACAGAAAAATATGACCGCTGTAAAGCAAACAAAAACCCCCATCGGTCCGGGATGATAAAAAAGCCCACTTGCTCGAGAGAATTGGGTACCTTGAACAACAGTGCCGACGAACGCACCTTCAAAGACTCCCTGATAACTAGCAGGAGATAAAACCGAGTAAATACAGGTAACTAGATTTGCTCCCAAAAATACTACTAGTCCACTTTCTATGTTTTTCAGTGTAAACGATGGAAATTTGTATTGGTAACAAGCGAAGAGTAATAATGGGAGCTTTAGATGCAAAAGCAACTGTCCCAAGACTAACAAAATCGATTGGTTTAAAGATGATAATATGGCACTCAGCAAAAAAAGGCCGAAGAATATGAAAGGCGCACGATAATATTTGAATGAAACTATGCGCCAGCGATTAGTGAATAAAACTAAATAGCAGAAAAAAAAAATACTAATCAAACTAACTTTCCCTGTGAATACAACATGATCTTTTGGAAACAATGTCTTAATCAGCTCTAATGCTACATTAAAGTAAAAAAGCCATGTGATATACGGGATTTTACGAAGTTTCATTGAAATCTTTCCAATTAATTGGACGACCCAATAACGATTCAAGTTTTTTCACATCCTTAATAAATATATCCTTCAGATGGTTTCTATCTGTTACTGAAAGAACATGCGAACTCTTTCTTTTTGTGGATTTTTTGATCATCCACTTTCTTATTTTAATTTGCTTCTCCTTTGAAACGAACTTTTTGCTAACAGACTTGACCCCACGAAGTACCCGCGAATAACGCAAAAAATGAAAAAACCTTGATACATCGCCAGAAGCATTCTCATTTAAAAATCTTATACTGGGGTCATACGCTACGCCTAAGAACGATAACAAATCCTGCTTGAGAAAATCACTTTTGATAAAATCCTCAAATATGTAGACTTTTACTTTTTCTTCACCAAAAAGCCGCATGTATTCAGCTACCTGTCCGTAATACATTGCTCTTGCCGCATACCAGTAGCTAGGAGGCCAATCTGTAACCGTCTTATAGAAATTCGTAGTTCGTCTAAATTTTTGGACCGCGGGTGATATGGCGTCTCGAAAAGGTAGTCTTTCATGACCATTTACTCGCTTATATTTCCAATACGAAAATGTAACGTCTATCGGATTTCTCAAGAGAATAATGACTTTAGCGTCACTGTTAAATTCGAGAATTTTTTGGGGAACGCTCTTGTCAAAAAGATAACCAGTACTTGCATCAACAATGACCTTCTCATCATTGTGCCCAGAAAACACCTCTTGGTATTCTTTGATATCACGAACACCGAAGCCGTCAATAAAAAAGAAAGGTTCCTTGTATTCAGGTACAAAAACGTCGCTATATAATTTCAAATATTCCGAAAGCGAGGTTGTACCGGACTTCGCAGCACCAACGATAAAAGCATTTGGCCTTTTACTTTTTTTGAAAATTTCAGTTTGCATTTTTTTATCTTTTTATACGTGTTACTTTACTTCCACTTCAGAAAAATATAAACCGTTTTAGAAGTCTGGATGTTTAGAATACTTAGTTCGATTTTTGTGCTTTTATTTGTTAATGCGTCGCAAAGCGCACTACTTATCAACGAAAAATTGATGAACTTCGTTCGAATAGAATACGGAGTTAAAGCATTTAACAGAGCAACATCGCTTGAGATGTTGCTTGCCTCCACAAACTATGAACCAATCGACGATCAGCTCTACGAAATCAACAACTTCTTTAACGAAATCCCATATTATACAGACAAAGAACATTGGGGCCAATCAGACTATTGGGCAACACCCGTCGAAATGCTAGGCACCAACGGCGGCGACTGCGAAGATTACGTTATTGCAAAATACTTCAGCTTACGGGCATTGGGAATTCCTGACAGTAAAATGCGCATGATGTTTGTTACGGCGCTTCGTCAAAATCAGGCCCATATGGTTTTAGCATACTATCCTGAGCCAAACGCAATTCCATTAATTCTTGATAATATAAATCCGCGGATCCTCCCTGCAAACAAACGGCCTGACTTGAGGCCGGTATACAGCTTTAATGGTGAAGGCTTGTACAAGGCAAAAGCAGAAGGCCGTGGAACAAAATTGGGCAATTCTCGTCACAAGATGTGGGACGATTTAACAAGCAGAATAGAACGCGAATTCTAAGAATAATAGGTATAACAATGTCACTCACAAAACAATTTAGTTTAGGTTTTTTATTCGTTTTACTACTCGTGTTTGTTGGCACCATTTACATAAATGTTAATAGCACCAGAGACTACATAGAAAGCCAACTGTCATCCCACTCACAAGATACCGCAACATCACTTGGCCTTTCTATTTCTCCCTATGTGGCAGACGAAAATTCATTGCCTATTGTCGAAACTATGGTGAATGCTATTTTTGATAGCGGTTATTACCAAAGCATTACCCTGCTTAGCACAGACGGTAACGTTGTTTTATCTAAACAAAACCCTCCAACACCCGAAGGCGTGCCGAATTGGTTCAGAGATATGTTTCCGCTTAATCCGCCTACCAGCGAAACAGAAATTAATTCTGGCTGGAACATGGCTGGAACGCTTGAAGTAACGTCACATCCTGGTAAAGGGTACCAACAGCTTTGGGAGAACGCAGAAAGTACATTCACGCTAACGCTGCTACTTTTCATTATAGGGAGCGCCCTGCTTTACGTGGTTTTACGCGCTATCTTAAACCCGGTAACGGCAGTGGTTACTGCATCTGAGCGAATTAGTGCCAGAGACTTCTCCGAAATTAAAGACATTCCGAATACCAAAGAACTTAACTTAATGGTGCGGGCGATTAACAAAATGGCCGCCATTCTAAACAAACAGCACAGTGAACTTACCGCTCAAGCGCAAAGCTATTATCAAAGCGCGTATCAAGATACGCTAACTAAACTTGGTAATAAACTTGCCTTAGATAATAAGCTTGCTAGATTGTTTGCAAACAAAGAAATGATGCCAACGGGCTACCTTGTCATCATAAGACTGTCTAGCCTTGGCCACGTTAACGAGTCTGAAGGTGCTCAAACCGCTGATATATATATCAATACACTCGCCCATATTCTTAAAACAAAGGGAAGTGAAGTATCTGCCGAAACGTATAGAGTTCGTGGCGGCGACTTCGTTATATTACTTGAAAATATTAATGAAGAACGATGCTGTAAATTTCTCAATGAATTGTCTGACGAATTTACAGCGCAAACGCTACCTATCTACACTAATGGGTTTGCCCATGTAGGTGCAGCCAAATTCAATGAATTGTCGAATAAAAAGCAGCTTTTAGAAAACGCTGATGCAGCGTTAACAACCGCGAAGCAAACGCCCAAACGTTGGCAATTAGCAAGCCATTTAAAGGCCAATATTACTCAAAGCGAATGGCGAGCACATTTCGATCGTATTATCAGAGATAATGCCGTCGATATAGTGCGCCAACCTGTAAAGAATTTTGACAGCACCACAGTGTACTACGAGTGTTTTGCAAGATTTAAGGCGCCGGATGATGACAACTATCTTCCAATGTCAGAACTCATAGCGGAATCGGAGCACCTTCATTATGCGGGAGCGCTCGATACTATTATTCTTAAGAAAATTATTACGTTACTTACGCAAACGCCAAATGAAACCGTTGCCGTCAATTTATCTCCGTTAACGCTTGCAGAGCGAGTGTATATCGACAAAGTGATATCAGTATTAGAACAGCACCCACAGCAAGCTAAACACGTAGTAATCGAAATTCAGGAAATAAGTGTTCAGAATGCAGCAGACAATGTTCACTACCTTGCCGATAAGCTGAGAAAGCTCAATACTAAATTAACTATCGAGCGCGTTGGTTCTAGTATAGCTGCATTTAGCCACCTACAGAAACTACGCCCTCATTACATTAAACTTGATGGAAGCTTTACGAGAAATATCCATAAAACTGAAGATAATCAATTTTTTGTGCGTTCACTCGTAAACATTGCTCACGGCTTAAACATAGCGGTAATTGCAGAGCTCGTTGAGGACGAAAGCGAAGCAAACACGCTTAAGGAACTATTTGTTGATCACCAGCAAGGATATGCCGTATGCAGGCCATGCGCGTGGCTTTGTTAGTGAATAAAAACAACGATATAACAAAGTTAAAAATGGGCACAAAATAAACTATATAAACATTTTATAAAGTGCTATTATCGTCGATATGACATGTCTTGCGCGTTGGTCTTTTTCAGGGTGCAAGCAAATATCGTGTTTTACGGAGTTTATATGCGCAATTACATCAAATTGGTTGCCGCTTTATTACTAAGCGTTTCGCTTTTTGCGAATGCTCAGGAAGAATCAGCAGACAAAAACAGCGTAGAAGCTAAACTAGTGGCTGTCGCACAAAGCGCCGGCTCTATCGAGCTTGCTATCGAACAGTTGCTTTCTGAAGAAGATACCACGCTTAGCGATGCTCAAAAGAAAGCGCTGGCAGCGTTACCAGATACTGCGCGGGTGCTCTTTTTGTCTACGGTAGTAGACGGAACTGATACGATAGATTCTGCATTAATCACTTCAACACAAGATGGCGTTACCACAGAGATGGGTGAAAACCTTGTAGACGCGTTCTCTCCACAGTTAGTTGACTTTGATGAAGAAGACAGAGAAGCTAACGCTACAGAAACGGCCGCAGGCCCAGGTTCGTCAGGCCCCGTTGGGGTTGGCTCAGGTTCTGGCGGTAGTGGCGGCGGTGGCGTCGTAGCCTCTAACAACTAAAATGTAATTCTAGTTGCGAATTACCCATACGATTAAGGTCTCTTACGAGGCCTTTTTTGTTATTGCGAGTAAAACTAATCATTACTAGTGTAATAACCTACCCTATTAAAAAATGAAGTTCAGCGATAAACAAATACATAAAAATAAAACGCTTTTCTATTGCCTTTTAGCCCTGTTAGCCTGGCTGCCGATACCGCTTGGAAGCAACCGTCCGTGGGCGTGGAGCATATTTGAATTAGCCAGCTATGCGCTATTTGCTTTTGCAGCGTATAAATACCGTCAAACGTTATTTCCGCGTTTGTCCGTTTACAAGCTGCCAATAGCCCTATTTACCGGCTTTTTATTTTATGTCGTTGTACAAACTATTCCCCTACCTAGCGCGCTACTGTCTTTGCTTAGCCCAGAATCTGCAAATATGTACCTTACGGCAGGTGTTAGTACGGCACCAATATCTATAGATGCGCCACAAACCTCTATATCGCTTTATAAATCTGTCGCGTATTTTTGTGTATTTCTAACCACGCTATTACTTTGTGATGAATTGAAAAAGATAAAACTACTTATGCTGCTGATTATTTTCGCGGGTCTTTTTCAAGCCATGTATGGCGCACTAGAAATTTTGTTCGGTGCAGAAACAAGTTGGATATTCCAGTTACCTGTAAAGCAAAATGCTACGGGCACTTTTGTTTATAAAAATCATTTCGCCAATTTTTTAATGCTTTGCCTTAGCGTAGGTGTGGGTTATTTGGTAAGCACATTGTTAACTAGCAAACCAACTGGCGGTGGTCATCAAAAGCTTCGCAATTTTTTAAGTATGTTTTTAAATGGAAAAGCTTTTGTGCGAATTGCCTTGGCTATTATGGTAATCGCTTTAGTTATGTCTCGCTCCAGAATGGGCAACACGGCTTTTTTCTTGTCGATGACGGTTGTGGGCCTGTTAAGCCTTTTTCTAATTAAAAAGCGCACTAAGGGGCTTACCTTGCTTATTATCAGCATGTTTATTATCGATATGTTTATATTAAGTGCGTGGTTTGGCCTAGATAAAGTAAAAGATAGGATTGAGCAAACTAGCCTGTCTACCGAAACCCGTGATGAGGTAGTAATAGATTCAATTCCCCTTCTGCAAGATTTTGCGCTAACCGGGTCGGGGCTAGGCACTTATTATACCGCGTTTCCGCAGCACACCGGTGACGAGGTGTATGCATTTTATGATCACGCTCATAATGATTACTTACAATTCGCTATAGAGCTTGGCATTCCCGCAACCCTTGTAATTTTTAGCTTACCGTTAATCGCATTGTGGCAATGTGTGAAAGTACTTAAGAACAGAAGAAGCAGCATTGCCAGAGGGGCCGCGTTTGGCGCTCTTATGGGTATAGTAGGCATGGCTATACATATCTCGGTAGACTTCCCTCTTCAGGCCCCTGCTAATGCAACCTATTTCATTGTTATTTTAGCCATAGGCTTTGTGGTGTCTAACAAGCGGCTTAGATAAATCTGTATTTGCAATCAATTTATTAGAGCGTGCTGCTTTTTGCTTTACGAATTTTATTCGAAATAAATACGCTTTTATTGAGGCGAGCAAAATGTGGTTTTATAACCTGAATTGATGAGGCGAAACAAAGGCCATAACGCGTTAAGCTGAACTTATTGGGCAGAAACAACCAACACGCTTTAGCTTTTGTCGCAGGACAACGGCTTTCTGGCCGCCGAAAAACGACCTTGTGACCATGAACAAACAAGTTGCTGTACACCAGCAGCCTTCACAGTATTAAGCACAGTACGCCGCGTTTTTGGGTGAATAATACCTTTGATAATATGTGTTTTTAACACGTCTTTATTGCTCAAAAACATGCGTATATCATTGCGGTAAAGATATACACCTAAGGCAGCAATAACCTGATGCACTTCCGGCGTATTAGGTCCATAGTGTGTTGCATTGTTAAGGTAGCGAAGAAAGTCGTCATCAAACTCTCCCTTTTCCCATTTTATATACACTAAGTTAGCCCAGGTAACAGGCCAGGAGGGTCTTGTTTCTAACGAGGTAAGATTAAGTAACTCTGCTTCATCAAGCAATTTCAATGCAGCATCACGGTTATCTGACTTTAGCGCCTGCCACTGTTTCACTGTGCTAAGCATGTCGGTATAAAGCGCTAAACCACTGTGTAAGGCTATCGCTGCTTCTGCGGCGGATTTCGCTGCTGAGAGTTCTGCAGTTTCTACCGTACTTTCTCCAGATTGTAACGGCTCAATAACGTTTTTTGCTGCGTAAAAATTTAGGTTTGCGACAAAGGCACTCACAGAGTGATATCCGCAATACGTCAAAATGACAAACAGCAAAACTAACAGCCCATTTTGAGCTCTATTTTGATTGTTCAAACCAGCAACCTGCAATTTTCATCGGCATGTCTTTACAAAGCTTATTAGCCATGGCCTCGCCAAACTGCTGATGCACAATTTCAAACGCTTTATGAAGCTCAGGTGGGCGCTTATGTATATTGTGTGCGTCTGTAGCAATGACATCGGCAAACCCGTCGTCTAACAAACGTTGCACGCATGCTTGAACTTTGGTGCCAAATGTCCCAGTTATTGAACCAGCCGTAAGTTGAAAGAGTACGCCCTTGCCTCGAAGCCACGCGGCTTTATTGTAATTGGCTAGAATATCTCTATTGCGCTCTGGATGCGCAATCATCACAGTGATCTCCTGAGCTTTAAGCCAATTGATAACTTGCTCGGTTCCTGGCGGGATATGGCTGTGCGGAAGCTCTAGCAACAGCACCGGTTTATCATCAATATAACCCAAAAATGGTAACCGCTCGCTAGAAACAAGCTTTAATATTGTCGGGCTAATACGCACTTCAGCGGCATAGTAACTTTTTAACGGGATGTTTTCTTTCTTGAGTGCCGCAACAAACACGTCGTGTGCTTGTTTTATGGTTTCTATGTCGTTGTCAAAGTAGCCTTCGTGAATATGTGGCGTGCAAACAATGTGCGTTATTCCCGAATTACTTGCTGCACGCGCAAGTTCAACCGAATCTTCTATTGTCTTCGCCCCGTCATCAATGCCGGGAAGTAGGTGGCAGTGTAAATCAATCACAACAGCACTCAACGTTTTCAGGCGTACTAATTGGTTTCACTACCATAGCCATATTTATCGTAATACCCCGTATATGCATAACCATTGCCTGCTTTTTTAACATCTACCTGGTTAAGAATAACACCGTCTATACGCTTACCTACCCGCATGAACCGCTCTAGGCCGCTAGATACAATTTTCTCGTTTGTTGCATCAGCTTTAACAACATGGAATAACATGTCAGCACTTTCACTAACAATAATGGCGTCGCTCACCGCTTGTATAGGCGCTGTATCTATAATGATATGTTCGTATTGCTCTGCCAAATCACTAATAACCTTTTTAAAGTTATCGCTCATTAGTAGCTCTTGAGGGTTCGGTGTAGCAGAACCCGCAGTAATTACGTCAATATTCGAAGCAACATCGTTACACAAACACTCATCTAAAGAATGCGTTCCTGCAACAAGATTAGCTATACCTGGCTGAAACCCTGGCATACCAAAACGCTTTGCTATCGCTGGCTTGCGCAAGTCGGTATCAATAAGCAGTGTTTTGCCAATTTGCCCCATAGCAAACGCCAAATTAATCGACACAGTGGTTTTCCCTTCTTTAGGTACACTCGATGTCACCATAACCACTTTTTTATCACCGGTTAAATCCAACAGCTGAATACTGGTTCGAAGCGTTCGTATAGCCTCACTGAAAACATGATTAGATGTATCAAAGAACTCCCGCAGCGGAAGGTCATCTTTCTTTCTATGGGGCTGCCAAGGAATTAATCCCATCATGCGTTGCCCTAATTTACGTTCAACATCTTCAACCGAGCGTATACCGCTATTTAAAAAATCTAGCACTAACGCGATAAACACACCAAATCCAGCACTCATTACCAATGTCGCAATCAGGATCAAACTTTTCTTCGGCTTGAAAGGCTCAACAGGAAGCGTCGCACGGTCAAGCACTCGTGCATTTGCGCTTTCAAAACCTTCCACCTCGCTTGTTTCCTGTAATCGAGTAAAGAATGAATCGTAAAGCTGCTGGTTTGTGTCCACTTCTCGCTGCAGCACTCTGCGCTTCGACTCTAATGTAGTCAGCTTTCTGTATTCATCCTTTGCTGATGCAACTGCTACACGTAATCGATTTACCTGAGACTGGGCTTGCCTGTACTCACTCGTAATCCCCGAAATTAGTGAAGCAACTTGGTTGTCTAATGTCTGTTTAACTGAAGCCAATTCCGCTTGTGCTGAAATCATTTTAAGGTGTTTCGGGCCATACACTTTACTTAACTCAGATACATTGCTCTGCGCTTTGAGTTCGGCTTCTTTAACATTTTGAATAGACGGGTGGTTTTGCACCGCTGGCATCGATGCAAGCTCAGTTGGGTCGCCATTAAAGTTTTGAACTTGTTCGAAGATTATTTCGCTTTGCTTTAAACGATTTTCAGCTTGAAGCAACTGCTCGCTTAAACCCTGAAGCTCTTCCGATGCAAGCCCTACTACGCCGTCCAGGTTAACTAGCTGCTCTCGCTGATAAAACTCAGCTAACTTTTTTTCTGAGACTTCTAGCTTATTTCTCAGCCCTGCTAAACTATCGTTCAGCCAAGACGTTGCTTTACTTGTCATATCGAATTTCGCTTCGAGATAACTTTCTATGTAAACTTCAGCAACGGCATTCGCTACTTCAGCCGCCAGTCTTGGAGACTCGCTGGTGTACGCTATTTTAACCACCTGTGTATTAGGTACTGGCGATATCGTTAAGTTTTCAGAAAACAGCGTTATAAGCAGCTCTTTACGCAACTGTGCCTGCTCATCTTCACTCAAGGGCTCTCGCGCTTTCTGTGGTAGAAATGTAAGTAACGATTTAACGGTAGATTTTATACCATCAAATGCTGATGTATTACTCTCTTCAAGCTTTTCAATAAAAACAGGATGCGAGTCTAACGCGAGTTTGTTCACCACCTTTTCGGCGATATACCTCGACTTCAATATTTCGTATTGAGTTTCAAAGTACTCTTTTTTCGACGCGTCTAATCCGTAAACTTGCTCTATAGAAACGATATTAGTTTCTTCTGACTCTATTAACAAAGACGAAGTTGCTTTGTAAACCGGCGTAAGTGAAAGCACAATAAGCGCAACTAAGAACGTAACAATTAGCGCTAGGCTTAAAATGCGCCATTTACTTTGGTTAATAACGCGAAAATAATGCGACAGGTCGATAATATCCTCGTCAGCATCGTCATGCGACGCTGCACGAAAGTCATTTTTCTCGGAAAGCATATTAATCCAGTACTTATTAGAAGAAGCTTTGTTCTATGTTGATGATGTCGCCTGGGAGTACTTGCATGTACCTATCTGCGCTGAGCGTTTGCTGTTCACCATTAACTATTCTGTCTACAAAAATCTTAGTTTTTGACGCACGCTCTGTATAGCCTCCGGCAAGTGCTGCAGCTTTATCAATGGTCAGCCCTGGCTGAAAAGCATATCCCCCAGGGTTTTTAACCTCGCCATTAATAAAGAAAGGGCGATATTCAACTATGCTTACTGAGACCGAAGGATTAATCAAATAATCCCCTTTTAATCCTTCGTAAATATAGGTTTCTAGCCCTCCTACCGTCATGCCAATTACCGTTATCTCGCCAAGATAAGGGTAGTTGATAACGCCTACATCATTAAGGCGCGTTTCAAGAGAAAGGTCATCTTGACCATACACGGTAATTTTTACCGTGTCTCCCGACCCCAATGTGTACTGGTTAAACTGAACCGACTGAGCAAACAGCGGAAAAGACGCTATCACATAAAATAAAAGTGCAGATATCGCTCTCAACATATTTAAAATACTACAGTGTTACCGTTAGCCCTACGCTAACGACATTTCGACTAAAATCAATTACACTTTGGTTGCTGTCGCGTTGATCAAACGTATAGCCTGCGTTAAACGTAAGGTAACGGCGCGCAGTGTAATTAACGCGAAAGCTAATGGTGGTATTGTCATCAACACGTGTAGAGTTCGCCCCAGTATATTCGTCTTCCGAATAAACGGCTTCAAACGAGGTCGACACTCTATCTTGCCACTTGTGATCCCATGTTAACTGAAAAGTTTGTCTATCTATAAAGTCACCTTCACCATTCGTCTCGTTGGTTGTAGTAAAGGTGGTAAAGTCTAGCGTTGAATAGGTACGTGGGTTCCATGTCACGCCAATCAACCAATCTAGCCCGCTAAAGTCTGCCCTGTCTCCATCGTCAAACTCTTTCTTGCGGTGACCAATTTTCACGTAACCAGATGTTTTCGCCGTTGTATCCCATTCTACACCCACCAGCGTTCTTACTTCTTCACTGTCTAATGGAGCCGTAGGGTCAATCGCAAAGTCGTAGTCTATATCGTTAAATATAACATCTAGCGTCAAATCAGTAGCCGGAAAAATGTTGTAAAAAAACGTACCCGCCAAGGTGTTAGTTTTTCTATCTCGCGTTCGATAGAGATCAGTATTAATGTCGTAATCCACCGAACTGTAGCCCGCTTTTAGGTCTAGACGCCCCGTAGCAGACGGCGCGCCGTAGCTATATGTTGCTTCAATACGAGATTGCTTGAACTGGTCTGGCGTTTCTATTGAATCGCCTCTTCCAATGGTAAAGTTAGTGCCTCGCTCGTCGTGATCGTCCATGTAAATAGCTAGAATTTCTAAACGATTACGCACGTCAAATTCTAAATTAGCTGAGGCGTTTAACAAATGGTCGGTGTAGTCATCGGCTTGACTAGAATAATAGTCACCGCGTTCTAATCGGTATCCAAATTGGAATTCATTAAGTCCATACGAATTCACTAAAATAAATTCTGGAGAAAGCACTGACATCCAGCTTTCCACTTCGCTGTCTTCTGAACGCAAAAGGTTGTCATCATGGCCAAACGTTGCATTAAAGGAAGGAAATAAGTCAAATCCTCCCATGTCTACGCTCGCTGGGGTTTGCGCAAAACTCGACAGGCTAATCAAAAGCCCGGTGGCTATTGTTGAATATTTTTTATACACCACAATCTTCCTTTACAATCACAAAACTAACGTCACGATATTTTTAGTGTTATCGTTATTATGTACCTAATGGAATAGTAAAGAAAAAATCACGCATTGACCATCAAAGTATTTAGGTAAAAATATGAAACATGCTATATTTCGAATACAACGCAGCGATATTTTACATTTATTTGCTGCTAGGCTATCTATATCATCCATCTTAAAACACTATTGATCAGAGATTTAACGTGACTTCCTCCAGCAGTAACGGCGGTTTTTTAGTACGAAATCAGAGCAGCTTTTCAACACTTTATCGTCTCTCTGACCTCTTTTTTATCGCCGCAACATGGTATGTCAGTTTTTTTGTGACAGAACTGGCAATTTCAAGTGAATCGGTTCTGCTTCTTTTAGCGTTTTGCGCTGTATTTCAACTCACGTCAGAAGCTTTTACCCTATATCGCTCTTGGCGGGGTGCGCCAACAATGCGTATTGTTAAACAAGCAGCCATATGCTGGGCGATATCCTGTACCGCAACAATTGTTTTGGATTACTTGCTAACAGAGGGAATTTCGAATAAGAGCAGCACGGTAATAGGCTGGTTTGTCACCTCCTTAGTAGCCCTATCTCTGTGGCGACTTGTCACAAGGCTTTTCTTATTTGAAATAAGAAAAAAAGGGTTCAACTCAAGACAAGCCATCGTTATTGGTGCAACCGAAACCGGTGAACAACTTGCATTACAGATAAAGTCTCATGAAGAGCTTGGCATACGCTTTAAAGGGATATTTGACGACAGAGCACCGTCAAGACTGCCGAACGCAACCCATAGCGACTTGAAAGGGTCTATTTCTGATGCCATTGAATTAGCAAAGAAAAACGAAATAGATTACATCTACTTGGCATTACCCATGTGTGCCGAAGATAGAATACGAGACATTTTAGCGCTTTGTTCCGATACCACTGCTAGTGTTTATATGGTACCCAACTTCTTTGTATATAACCTTATTAATTCAAAGTGGCATAGCATTGGCTCATTGCAGGCCTTAAGCGTGTACGACACACCTTTCAGTGGCGCAAGCGAAGTAACAAAAAGAGTAGAAGACTTTATTCTAGGGTTAATACTTACGACAATCGCCATCGTTCCAATGGCGCTTATCGCTGTTTTAGTTAAGCTTAGCTCTAAAGGCCCCATTATTTTTAAACAGAAACGCTATGGCTTGGACGGCAAGCCGATTTCTGTTTATAAATTCCGAACTATGACAACCCTTGATAATGGCGAAGAAGTAAAGCAAGCGCAGAAAAATGATCAGCGCATAACCAAAGTGGGCGCTGTACTTAGAAAAACATCGCTTGACGAGCTGCCCCAATTTATCAACGTTTTACAAGGCAGAATGTCTATTGTTGGCCCAAGGCCTCACGCTATTGCACACAACGAACAGTACCGAAAAATCATCTCGGGCTACATGCTTCGTCACAAAGTAAAACCAGGTATCACCGGTTGGGCACAAGTGAACGGGTTTCGCGGCGAAACAGAAACCGTAGATAAAATGAAAAAGCGCGTAGAATACGACCTTGACTACATGCATAACTGGTCTATTTGGCTAGATTTGAAAATTATCTTTAAAACCGCAATATTGGTCTTTAAAGACCAAAACGCGTATTGAACAATCCTTTTGGGGCAAGTTTACGATTGTTCTATAAATAAAAGTAATGCCGCGTTAATACGCGCCGCATTTAAAACAACATTAAAATTCGATTCAACAAACTGTTGACCTTGCTCGCAGAGCGATTTACCTTTGCGAGTGTATTAACTACAAAATGGACATTATGAGCGACGACAACCCTCACTCTACCAACGGCTCATCAGGCAAGAGTTGGTTAGATAAACTAAAAAATTCGATTTCTGGCGAGCCGAGAAGTAAAGAAGAGTTAGTATCGGTAATTACCGATGCCGAACAGAATGAAATAATTGACCCGCAAACCCGCGAAATGATTGAAGGGGTAATAGGGGTAAATGAACTGCGAGTAAGGGATATCATGATCCCTCGCGCTCAAATGACCACCATAGACGTTGAGCAAAAGGTAGAAGAGTTTTTACCTGTCATGCTTGAATCAGCGCACTCCCGCTTTCCCGTAATTAGTGAAGACAAAGACCATATCGAGGGTATCTTACTTGCTAAAGATCTTCTTGCCTTCGCGTTTAATGCGGAAAAGGAGTTTAACCTTCGCGATATTCTTCGCCCAGCGGTTATTGTACCGGAAAGCAAGCGCGTTGACGTGCTGCTAAAAGAATTCCGTCAACAGCGTTACCATATGGCCATTGTCGTTGACGAATACGGTGGCGTATCTGGTTTGGTTACCATTGAAGATATTCTTGAGTTAATTGTTGGCGAGATAGAAGATGAATACGATACCGAGGATGACGGTACCGATGATATTCGACCACTGAACAAGTCAACTTACTCAGTAAAAGCGCTAACACCAGTTGACGACTTTAACGAATTTTTCGAAACAAAATTCAGTGAAGAAGAAGCCGACACAATAGGCGGCATAGTGCTTAAGGCATTTGGTCATATGCCTGAAACAAACGATGAAATCAGCATCGGCGATATTCAGTTTAAGGTAACAAACTCCGATAAACGCCGCTTAATTCAACTCAAAGTGTCTGTTCCCTCTTTAGAGTAATGAATAAACAAAACCTCGCCTAACGAGGTGCACGCATAGCACCTCGTTAGGCATAACACGTTAACCCTTATCAGACTAACCCTATGCTGAAACGGTACACCCCTTACCTTCTTCTAATTTTAAGCGGCGCAAGCTTAACGCTCGCATTTGCCCCGTTTAATATGTGGCTAATTACAATACCGGTGCTCGCATTGGCATTCCGCCAAATAATAAAATTGCGGCATAAACCATTTCTAGCCGGATGGCTGTTCGGTGCCGGTTGGTTTGGTGCAGGTGTAAGCTGGGTGCATGTAAGTATTGCTGACTACGGCGGCATGCCGCTCATTGCTTCAATAGCACTCATGGCATTACTTTGCGGTTACTTAGCTTTATACCCGGCGCTTGCAACAAAATTAACCGTCAAATATTTCAATATCAACTTGTGGCCAATGGCACTTCCATTTTTTTGGGTAGTGGCCGAATGGTTACGCAGCTGGATGCTATCTGGTTTCCCTTGGTTGTCATTGGGCTACAGCCAGATTGACAGCCCCTTGTCTGGATTTGCGCCAATTATCGGAGAAACTGGCATTACAGCACTTTTGATAATTAGCGCAGCGCTTTTTGCCATAGTGAATAGTAAGCGTACATTTGCCAATGCTGCGTTAGTCACACTCTGTATGTTTGTTAGTGGTTACATACTCAAGCAGCACACGTGGGTGCAACCTAAGCAGGCCTATTCGGTGGGTATGGTTCAGGGAAATATCGCGCAAAGCCTGCGATGGGTGCCAGAGCAAGATGAGCCCACAATGCAAACGTACTGGGGGTTAACAGAAAGCTTGTGGGATAACGACTTAATTGTGTGGCCCGAGGCTGCTGTTCCAAAATTAGAACCACTAGCACAAGGCTATTTAGCGCGGGTAAACGAACGTGCTTTTAACGAGGGTTCAGCTCTCATAACCGGTATTGTTAACTACAACTGGGAAACAGACGAAGCATGGAACAACTTGATTGTTCTCGGAAAGCGTAAAACAGATGCGGCATACCCCGATTATCAGTACTTCCACAATAATCGATTTTCTAAACATCACCTTCTACCCGTAGGCGAGTTTGTGCCCTTCGAAGACTGGCTACGCCCGCTCGCTCCCTTGTTTGATTTACCTATGTCGTCATTTTCTCGTGGTGACTTTCAGCAGCCCAATTTAGAAGCTAACGGCATACATTTAGCCCCTGCAATTTGTTTTGAAATTGCCTTTCCACGGCAAGTGTTGGCAAACGTTTATGGCCACACCGACATGATAATTACCGTTAGCAACGACGCCTGGTTTGGGCGTTCACACGGCCCTGCTCAACATTTACAAATTGCCCAGATGCGTGCGCTTGAGCTAGGAAAGCCGGTATTGCGCGCAACCAACAACGGCATAACAGCTTTTATTGATCACAAAGGTGAAGTTATTTCGGCGCTACCACAATTCGAAGCGGCAAGCATAACCGCCCCGGTAATGGCCACAACCGGGTTTACGCCGTACTATCACCTACAAGATTTAGGGGTATGGATAATTGTTATTATGCTTCTGGCTGCGGCAGTAGTTTTGAAAAGTCGACGCGCGAATAATTTGGACAGTGAATAAAACTAAAACGCTGCCGTTTGGCAGTGTTTTTTTATGTTTTGCCTTTTTGTTCGCTATACCAGTGTTGCTTCTGCCATGATCTCTGGCGACACCTTGTTTCTCCCTGTTTTTTTCGCTTTGTACAACTCCATATCTGCCCGATAAAACAACGTATTCCACGTATCTTCCACGTTTTTTGAAGAAGACATACCAATGCTAATGGTTACCTTAATAGGCTGTGAGCCACTGTAGATCGATAGCGATGCCACTGATTCGCGAAGTCTATCGGCGATAGCGTAGGCATGATGAGTTTGCTGATGTGAAATAATAACTCCAAACTCCTCTCCGCCTAATCGCCCCACGATGTCACCCTCGCGCAGCTGTTCTTGCAGACACTGTGCCACGCTTTTTAATACTTTATCGCCTTCAGGGTGACCATAGTTGTCGTTAATGGCTTTAAAAAAATCGATATCAATGACGAGTAAAGTGAAAGGCCTTCTGCTTTTAGACTTTAACCTTTTCAATACTTTGCGAATAAAAGCGCGACGTCCGAACACGCCCGTTAGCTCGTCGAAGTTTGCCATTGCTTCCCATTCGCCTTTTTCTTTAGATAGGATAATAAATGGAAGAAGTGCAGACGTTGCAACGCAAAGCAGCACGTGAAGACCAACAGTTAACGTTATTAAAACCTGTAAATTAGATGCTAAACCATAGTAGGTTGCACCAGCGGTAAGCCCTGCTCGTGCCATCATAATAATAAAATGAATAAACAGTATGCCGCGTAAAAGGACGGAAATGCCCTTTATCGTTTTCCACTGCTGAGATTGAAAGCTTTGAAAAGAAAATAAAAACATTAACGCAATAAACAACGAAGTAGCCACGTCAACCAATTCATGGTTCCATGACAGCCCAAGTATGAGAAGAATTGCGAACACAAAAACGCGGTTTGCCGTGTGCTTAACGGTTGAATGTACACATTGAATATTAAAGCTAAGAAAGCCATGAAGTAGCAAATAGCTTGCTGTTAAATAAAGAAGCCCAGAAAATGTACCAAGAGCACTTATACTGGGTATCGACGTAGCAAGTGCGCTGCCGAGTAGCCCTAGGCAATACACAGAACACGATGCAGCCCAAAAATTGAACGCAACAGGTTCGTATTGATTTTTCGCCAATATGCGAAAATACCCACCTACCACTGCATTAATAGCAAGCGAAAGTAGCAATACAACTAGAACGGAACTTGTCATTTTTTGCTTGCAACATTAGACAAAAGTATTACTAATAATGACGTTAAATTCGAAATTTACGTAATGCGAAAGGTATAACAGCAGACCAATAAGTATTTTTTTATATACATTAATTGCAGAAATTTACGAAAAAATAGGCAGTTAGGCTTTGTGATAATAGAGGTATTTTCTAAATTGAATCGACCAGAATGCTCTAGACACTTAATTTGCTTTTAAATGTTCTCCCGGCAAATAGTAATAGTAGCGAAATAAAGAACATCAAAAGGGTGCTTGGCTTAACACCTTTTTCTAATACTCCATAACTTGGATAAACAGCCGGGTAAAAAATTTTCACCTTCTTGCCAGTCCCGTATTTCTGTAGCTTTTCCACGCTAAACGTTCTGTTTTTAAATTGGAGCCTCGAATTGAGTGAAACGATATCTGAAACATACTGAGTATCGTCAACGCTGTAAGTGAACGCTATTTGTGCTTCATCAACATAGCTATTTCCAGTCCTCACTTTAACTCTGTCAGACGACAACACTACCCCTTCAGTTTCAGTAAAAAAATAAGACGCTATACCTACCAACATCCCATAAGTAGATAGAGGTAGAAGAAACAAATTGAGGAACAAGCATGCGGTATAGAGCTTTTTATACTTAACCATTATCTTAAAAAAATAAGCTAATTAATCAGGGGCCGTGAAGACAGAATCGACCAAGCCATACTTTGCCTTTTGAGCCGTTTAGTATGCTGTTCTTTATTAAACAACATTATTCGTTTTTACTCTTGCTTTGCCCTAAGATTAATTGCATTAGGCCACCAAAAAGTAAACCAGCAACTAACCAAATAATTACTTGAATACCAATATCGGTATAGGTTGCCTTCCCTCTTATAATGTCGGGTAATGCCATTACGCAGAACATGAAAGCCGCGTAAAGCAGCCCCATTTTTAGCCACGACGTTTTCTGCGCGGTTGGGAGTTCATTGCCAGAAACGTCTTGCAGCCGTTCGATTCTATTCCTTAACCACTTATTTTTGAGCGAAGTTTTAAACCACCCCCATATTGGAAATGTTATGGTAAGCAACAAAATGCTTGTGATATTCCACAAACAAGGAATGATGTTATGACAACTCGGGCAAACATACCCAAACCAATTCCCAAAGGCGTTTTTTTTCGACCATAGCAAGCCGTTGTGAATAGTATTGCAGTGCGGGCAAGGCACATACTGCCTTTCCATTAGGGGGGCATCACTTTGTTTATCAATCAGCGAGACTTTAGGTATGCGCTGGCCAAGAACGAGTTCGTTAAACGCTAAGCCTGGATTGATTATCCAATGCACCAGCAGCCAGTTTGGCAGCTTCCATACTTTATATTTATTTTTATCAACGTCCATCTGTAAACACCTAAATTCGAAAAGCATCCAGTTAACATTAAAACAAGAGCGCCGTTACAGGGCGCCCTTGAGTTTACATTAAACATAAGTACCGACGAAGATTTAATTACCCGCGGCCTGTATTGCTGTTAGTGCGATGGTAAAGACAATATCATCTACCAGTGCACCGCGACTCAAATCGTTTACTGGTTTTCTCATTCCCTGAAGCATAGGGCCAATGCACACAAGGTCAAAACTGCGTTGTACCGCTTTGTAAGTGGTATTACCGGTATTCAGGTCTGGAAATACAAATACATTTGCCCTACCCGCTACCGGGCTGTTAGGCGCTTTGCTCTTACCCACGCTCTCTATCGCCGCAGCATCATATTGAAGCGGCCCGTCTATGAGTAAATCAGGGCGAAGTTTTTGCGCTATTTTTGTGGCCTCACGCACTTTTTCAACGTCGCTTCCTGCTCCTGATGTTCCTGTGCTGTAGCTGATCATGGCGACACGTGGCTCTATACCAAACATTTGAGCTGACGTGGCTGACTGAATAGCAATGTCGGCCAGCTGTTGTGCATTCGGGTCGGGATTAATTGCGCAGTCTCCGTAAACCAATACTTGGTCAGGCAGCAGCATAAAGAATACCGACGACACCAATGATGCATTTTCAGCAGTTTTAATTAACTGAAGCGCTGGCCTTATGGTATTCGCTGTAGTGTTAACTGCCCCAGAGACCAACCCATCAACATGATCTTGCTGCAACATCATGGTGCCCAAAGTAACGTTGTCTTCTAGCAATTCCTTAGCGACGACCTCCGTTACGCCCTTGTGCCCGCGGAGTGCGACTAGCCCTTCTACGTAATCGTCTTTAATTTCGCTTGGCGACAGTATTTCCACGCCTTCGCTTAAAACAACCCCTTGCTGCTCGGCCACACGACGGATCTCTGTTTCATCCCCTATCAATACTGGCCTTGCTAACCCTCGTTTGGCGCAAATAGATGCCGCTACAACGGTGCGAGGCTCATTACCTTCAGGTAGTACAATACGCTTGTTAACCTGTCGGGCACGGTTGGTAAGGTAAAAGCGAAACGCCGAAGGCGATAGCTTTCTCTGGCGCGACACCTTCTCGGTTAACGATGTGACCCAGTTTGCATCTAAACTTTCAGCCGCATGCACCATAACTTTTTCAATACGCTGACTATCGTCAACCGGCACCTCTTGATTGAAGGCATGCAGCGATTGTGCAGTTTGCCAGGTATTTGAATTCACCAGCATAACAGGTAAGCCCGTTTCCATGGCCTGTTCGCAAAGTGCCATGATATTTTCATCAGGTCGATAGCCGCCCGTAAGTAACAGTGCGCCGAGCTTTGTACCGTTCAGCGCGGCTAAACAGCACGACACAAATACGTCGCCTCTGTCACCAGACATAACCAGCAATGCACCCGGCTTCAACGTATGCGTCATGTTTTGAATTTCACGAGCACAAAACGTTACACTGCTTAACCTTCTCTCGGCCAACTCACCTTCATTCAGCAACGTTGCGTTTAAATGTTTAGCGACATCCGTAGCACGAGGAGAAACAAGATCTGCGCTCCAGTCTAGCGTGCCAAGAAGGCTTAAGCCCTTTTTGAAAATTGGCAGCGCTCGTAGCGCCTGAGTTCTCTCTTCGTCATGTTCAGGGGCTTCTATCGCACCAATGTCAGCACGCAATCTTCCGTGTTCGTCAAACGGAGCATTGACTTTGTTGAAGATGCAACCAACAACTTTTCGACTTTTATGGCCACCGTATGTGTCTACCACAATTTCGAGGCGGTGGTTGATGTCAGTGACAGTGTCGTTCCCAGGAACAGCAACAAATACAATATCAGCGTCAAGAGCACGACTAATTTCTAAGTTCAGGCGCTCAGCATAGGGGTGATGACGCGTTGTTACCAAACCTTCAATAACGGTTACTGCTTCCCGCTCACTGTTTTCTTCAAAGCGTTCAATAATTTCTTCTAATAGCTCATCAGTGTTATCGTTACTTATCATTCGCTCTACGTAATCAAGGTCGAATGGCGTAATAGGGGAAACGCTAGCATGATGTGAAATAATTGCTGTTGAACGCTCTTCTCCGTTGTCACCTTTGCGCGGCTGCGCCACGGGCTTAAAGAAATTAAGCTTGATACCCTGTTCTTCTATTGCGCGGACAAGGCCCATGCTGACCGTAGTTAAGCCCACACTGGTGCCCACTGGGATCAACATTATTTTGCGAGACATAGTTACTCCTGCTGATTGTATTAGCGTAATTTTCGACTTTTTACTTCTGAGCGAAGGTTGCAGCTTCTGCAGCAATTACCCATTCTTCATTGGTAGGCACAACGTAGACCGCTTTGTTAGCATTGTCGGTGGAAATAAGGCCGCCGTTACCAAATCTGGCATCAAGGTTTCTTTGTTCATCGAGGGTTATTCCAAAATGACTAAAATAACCCATCGTGGTTTCACGGATCAGAGATGAATTTTCGCCAATGCCGCCGGTAAACACAATTGCGTCAAGCGTGGGAACAGCAACCATATAGCCTGCAATATACTTCGCTAGTCGGTAACAGAAGATTTCTATTGCTAATAAAGCACCTTCATGCCCTTCTTGCGCAGCATCTTCAAGTGTTCTGCAATCGTTGCTTAACTCTGAAATGCCAAGTAAGCCTGATTGTTTGTTTAAAAGATCGCTGATCTCATCTGCAGTCTTACCCAGCTTTTTCTGTAGCGTACCCGGTAAACTAGGATCTAAATCGCCACATCGCGTGCCCATTACTAGCCCTTCCAGTGGAATAAAGCCCAGACTTGTATCTACTGCAGTACCCTTTTCTATGGCCGACACGCTACAACCGTTCCCCAAATGCGCACTAATGATGCTTGTATCCGAAACAGGTTTTTCAAGAATTTTTGCCATACTGTCTAGTATGAACTTGTGACTCGTTCCGTGAAAGCCGTAACGTCTTATGCCGTGGTCGCGGTAAAGTGACATGGGCAAAGCATAAATGAACGCTTTTTTCGGTAAAGTTTGGAAAAAAGACGTATCAAAAACTACAACGTGAGGGAGATCAGGATAAGCCGCTTGTGCAGTAACGATGCCTTTTAAGTTAGCCATGTTGTGCAATGGCGCCATGCTCGCGTAGTCTTCGATTGATTGAAGAACGCTATCATCAACAAGAGCTGCGCCTTTAAACTTTTCGCCTCCGTGCACCACGCGGTGGCCAATGGCAATAGGCTGAACACCAGTGCTAGCAATAACATTTGAAATTGCGTTTAACGCTTCGGTATGCCCCGCTTTCTCAGGTAATACATGCTTTTCTTTTTTGCCGTTTAACTTATAAGACAAACTTGCGTCGCTGTTGCCTAGCGCTTCAGCAATACCAGTTAATCCAGCTTCGCCGGTTTCAGCGTCGATAATGGCAAACTTAACCGAAGAGCTGCCACAATTTAAAACAATAACTTCTTTTTTCATTTCAGACTTTTCAAATAAAGTATCTTATATGTTGATGCTGTGAATTGTAGCATTTATAAACAATCGCGTTGGTTAAACAAATGCTAAATGTTTTATAAAAATTATCGCATACACTTGTTTTTATTAAGGTCTTTAAATTTGACGAAGTTTTTCTGGGGCGGCACAACAGCTAATGCACCACGCCCGCCGCTTATTTTTCCGGAAAAATAAAAAACAAAATATTAAAAATATAAAGTTATTTAAAAACAGTAAGTTGAGTGATTTTTTGAATAGATTAGCAAAAATAATTAATTTTTCGTGTTGAAAACCAGCAGGGCTGTCCCTACTTAGTTATTGTCGGCGCTGAAGGGTCAGGTCGACAAAACCGCCGCCGCTACGTCGGGGCATTTAAATTTTAAACATATTGCTTAATTTTGAGGATATGACTATGCGTACTATCGATCTATCTCCACTTTACCGTTCTTTCATTGGTTCAGACCACCTAGCGTCACTGATTGATGCAGCATCTCGCGCAGAGAAGCAAAGCACATACCCACCTTACAACATAGAGTTACTGGGTGACGACAAATATCGCGTAACTATGGCTATTGCAGGCTTCAGTAAAGACGACGTTTCTATTCAAGTTGAAGAAAATACGTTGACCATTACGGGTACCAAAAAGTCAGAAGCAGAGAATAAAGACAGTAAAGAACGTAAGTTCTTACACAAAGGGATATCTGAACGTAACTTTGAGCGAAAATTCCAGCTTGGGGACCATGTAAAAGTATTGGCTGCCGATATGGAAAATGGCCTGTTACACATCGATATGGAGCGAGTCATTCCTGAAGCCAAGAAGCCTCGTCAGATTGAAATAGGATCTCGTTTAATCGAAAACTAAATCACTGTTTTTCTTGGTTTGTTTCCCATTTTTTATGCGGCGCCTCTGGGCGCCGTTTTTTGTTTAACGCAGCGTGGTTAACGATATACGCATAGCAGCGCCATCAGGCTATGCTTAAGAAGAAACCGAGATTTCATAGCGCGCTATACCAGCTTCTCCAGAAGTAAAACGCCCGGTAATATGTTTACCGCTTAACTCTCCCGTTGTTGATGCGGGAATAGACACAAATTCACTTGACGCAATGCCGTTGTCAAACCGCCCTGAGTGCTGAAATGTTACCGACCCTCTCAAGCCGTTAATCGCCCCAACGAATGATTCAAACCCTGTAAACACAGCCTGTGCAGATGATTGGTACGACATGAGGAAAGCGACTTCTGATCCACCGGCCATAGCGCCTTCATACGCTTGCTTAATGATTGCTTGGGTTGTTTTAACACCCTCGCCGCGCTCGGTTAACACGTCTTCATCCCATTTTTGAATGCTAAAACTTCCTTGGTGTTCCATAATTGCCTCCTTTTTCTTGGTATCGTAACGTCATAAAACGCACTTTTACACGGTAAAGTGTGTAACAATTCGTAAATGCATTTGCTTCAAACCAAGCACGATGCAACAAATACTGATTACCATTACCCCTTAATCTATTGTGAAATTTGCGATTGTGCGGCTCAGCACTAGATTATTTTCTTTCATAGAGTGAGACAAATTAGATAAATCTTTTGCTAAATCGACCTCGTGTTTTGCCGCCTCTTCAACTTCTACAATATCTTTTGCTACTTCTCTTGTCGTTACCGACTGCTGTTCTGCGGCTGCTGACATACTGTTCGCCATAAGTTCTACATTCGAAGCAGCATCTTTCACCTTTTTGGCCGTTTCTCGGCCTATTCCCGTTATTTCAACAGACTTGTTCACCTTTTCTGCGTTTTTTGTAACGTTTTGCACCACGACTAAACTGGCCTGTTGCAAGGCCCCGAGTAAAGTCGATATTTGAGCAGATGCATCACGACTATTTTGTGCAAGCTTTCTTACTTCATCTGCAACCACAGCAAACCCTCTTCCGTGTTCACCGGCTCTCGCGGCTTCTATTGCCGCATTTAGCGCCAATAAATTAGTTTGATCAGAGAGCGTATTTATCGTTTCTAATATTCCGCTAATCTCAGTTACTTGTTGCTCCATGGTTGCTGCATTACCTTGCACCTGCAACATATCACTCTCCAATTGCTTCATTTCACCTCGTATCGTTTCGTTTAACGTAAATGCTTGATTAGCCAATTCGTCCAAAGACTTACTTGCCGAAAGTGTATCGAAAGCAGATTTAGCGATATCACTGCTGGTTACGGAAATTTCTTCTAATGCTGACGAAATGCTAAGTGAGCGCTGCTGCGTTTTACCTGCATCATCAACCATTGAAGCACAGGATTCTTCTAACTCACTCGATAATCTTGAACTTGCGGAAATCGATTGTTCAAGCCCTTTTATTAGGTCTTTAAGCGCGTAAAGTGTTTTATTTATCGCTCTGGAAACAACGCCTAATTCGTTTTGAGCATGAACGTCAACGTTTATTGTTAAATCGCCGTTGTCTGCAACTTTAGACAAATTATTCGTAAGTTCCCGCAGTTGTTTGCCTAAAATAAACAAAAGCGTGCGATAGATAATAATAACTGCGATTATGCCTATAGCGATTATCACTATCGTTACAAAAAGTGAAATTGATGCGGTTTTATGGGCGTTCTCTGCGTTGCCTGTTACAAGAAGCCAGATATCGTCTAATACACTTTTTACTTGCTTTATTTGCTCTGTGGCGGCTTGAAACCACTGTGCTGGCGTGGGAAGCGCAGTAAAGTCTACCCCGCTAGTTTGTAACGCACGTGTTGTCTCTGTCAAAATCGATGCGTCTGATGGATTAATCGCACTTTCGAAACTCGCTCTATTCGAACCAGTTAGGCGTGCAGATAGTTTACTAACAATGTAGTCAGCCTCGCGCTTATAGCTCTCAATTTGAGCACGTGTCATATCGTTAATGCTCTGGCGGGATAAAACACCGTTAACTTTTCCCCTTATTTGACCTAAGCGCTCTTTTAACTGTGCCAGTAATATCGCATTTGACAGCAATTCTTTAGACTGTACATTACTTACATAAATAGTTAACGCACTACCCGCATTTAGCGCGGCCTCGTTCAATTCGCTGTAATAAGCAAATGCGCGATTGCCGTCTCTATCATCCACCTCGCGACGCAATGCTGGCTTACCTTGTAGAATATCAAACACAGGTAGAAGTAGGCGCTGAATATTCTCAGGATACGTTTTTTTGTCTTGCAAGAGGCGGGTAAGATCTGTCTGCGCTTTGTCAGCGTTAACTCGTTGTGCCTGTACATTAGCCAGCATTTTATCTGTGCCATTACCTAAAAAACCAGCCGTTAACCCTCGCTCCACCGCATGATGATGCGCAACTGACTCCACAGCAGCGATAAGCGTTATCATATCGACATCGTATGCGGCAGAACGATTTATATCTAACGACCGCTTAATATCTTTGAATGACAGGTATGAAACACTTAATAAAAGAATGCCTGCACCAAACACAGACAGTTGTAGTATAGAAAATCGTTGTAGCAAGCGCACTGATAGAGCTCCATGTAAACCGTACTGCTCGATAGAGAGGATGAGGAAGGATGCACCTCCTGTTATTGCCTAATAAATAGACAGCTCACTTCAGTATAGAAAACAATAAAATAAGCGCAAACAGACATTGCGTTCATTGCCTTGCTCGGCAAATACATGTAAATCACGGCAAGCGGTATGAACTAAACCATCTTTGAAATTTCAATTATTTCTTGCAAGTACTTATCTACCAACGCCCCAATTGCCCATGACAGCGGCACTGAAAATACAATTGCGATAGTCTTCATACCCTGCGGAATATCGATTGCCCATTCAGAAACAGCAGAAATTTGCTGTTTTGAATTAATTAACGAACTCAATTTGCGCAGACGGACAGGATCGTCGGTTAGGCGCCTTTTATGCTTTTCGTTAAGTAGAAACAATTGCTTTATCGAATCATTGATGCGTTGAATAGCAAGAGACTTCTTCTTGGCAATACACCGCTGCACTTTATTCACTGGAAGAAACAAAAAGGAAGTGAGCATTAAAAATGCAATAGATACAATAACCCTATCAATTATTGGCACGTTAATACCAAGCCAAAAAATAGGGATCAAACTAAGAGAAAGTGCACTTATAACTGCATTAGAAATAACCAATTCAGACAAATGTTTAAATTTCTCTATCCCAAAAAGATCAATTAAGCCTTCATTCAAAAAGCGTGATAGCGCAAATCGCGTTACGAACAATAAACAAAAAAGCGTACAAATAGCGTAACGCCAAAAGAAAAGGCCTAAAACACTTAGATACCACGACAATATATCGGACTCTAGCGACAAAAGGCCTTCGGAAAACAAATACACTACTGTGATAAGCCCTCCTCCTATCCAGCTGTATTTACGACACTTAGAAAAACCGGTTTGCAATTCCACAACCATTGTTTCATGGTTCATCTCCCCCGGATATTTATTAAGGAAGTCGCTGAAGCACTTAACTGAACGCTGATATAAATACCCATTGATATAAATGAAAAACGAAATCATTATTCCAAACGCAAGCGCTGCATTTCGCTGTCTTACCCCAAGTGGCGTATCTAAACGCGTTAGCTCAAATGCACCAAAACAGAATGCTACTATTAAAATGCCAATACCCGTAAAAATACATATCACTAGGGTAGAATATCGCTGCGCTGTCACATTCATAAAATGACCTTTATCAACTGACTCATAAGACCTGCGCCCGTCCACGACAGCATTGGAAGCAAAATAAGAACGAGTATTTTAAGCGTAAACGGTAGCGTTAATGGCCAGCTAGGTGCTCGTTCAACTTCAGTTCTTACCGTTAATAGGTCTGAAATGAATTGAAGACGCGTATCATCATCAACCAAACGCCTCGTTTCAGTAACACGCATTTCAGGTGACGTCTCCATTTTTAAACTTTCGTTGATTCTAGCTAGTGTCAATGAGCGCCTTTTTGACACAACGCTGTGTACCTCCAAAATTGGTTGAAGCAAAAGAAGAACAATTAATAAAGAAATGACCGATAACAACATGGCATCAGTAAGGGGAACGTCGACAAACAAAAACGTTACTGAATATATCGCCAGTAATATCGACGTGAGGCAAAAATTGTGCAGCACCAACTTACACAGTGGCATCATTTCTTCCATTTCAAACAGTCTTACTCTGAAGTGCTTTTGCAAGTGACGTTTAATAAACCGTAATACGATGATGTTAGAGCTAAACAGTGACAATCCCGCTAACCATATAGGAACTGCTTGTAGAAGTAAAAACACGCGTTTGGGCTGCTCTGTCACCTTATCGGCGATACCTTGGGAAAACACGTACCCAATTGAAACT
The DNA here is from genome assembly GCF_001885075.1 of Alteromonas sp. V450. Classification (NCBI taxonomy): domain Bacteria; kingdom Pseudomonadati; phylum Pseudomonadota; class Gammaproteobacteria; order Alteromonadales; family Alteromonadaceae; genus Alteromonas; species Alteromonas sp. V450. The sequence goes on along the minus strand of NZ_MODU01000004.1, from coordinate 483,191 downwards.
ACAAGCGCACAAACAAAAATATAGGGCAATGCTTTTAACATCTGAGAGAAGAAGGTAAATCGTATCTTTTCTACAAGTCTCGCTCTTGATTTCTTTCTACGGTGAGACAACAGAAAAGACAAATACACAGCTGAGCTATGAAGTGTTCTACAAGAAGCCCACCACGCAAAGGCGACTAAAACAGGCGCAGTTAATGCAGTAGCTGCGTCTCGCGCTGCTAGAGAAGTAGCCTCGTGATCGAACGTGACGAAACCAAGATAGCAATTAATGCTTAACACTATAAGCAAATATAATGCGGGTAATAGAAAATGTGTTTTGTACAAACGTCCGTGTTGTAACATACCTGTTGAAATTGCGCGCCAGTGAAATTGTATATTATTAATACAATACCCAAGCAGCCAGCACAAATAAAAGCGCCGAGCAGGTGCTCGGCGCTTTTAGTAATGTCGGTCGTTAGATATACTCAACTTCGATAATTTCTACTTCAACTGCGCCCGCTGGCGTTTGAATCGTTACCATATCATCAAGTTCTTTGCCTATAAGACCACGAGCGATAGGTGAATTAACCGAAATTAAGTTGTTCTTAATATCAGCTTCGTCATCTCCAACAATACGATAAGTCGTTTCTTCTTCGGTATCGACATTTAGAATAGTTACGGTAGTGCCAAAAATAACCTTACCCGTATTTTCCATTTTGGTAACATCGATAATCTGTGCATTTGAAAGCTTGCCTTCAATATCTTGAATGCGACCTTCACAGAAGCTTTGCTGCTCACGGGCTGCGTGATATTCAGCGTTTTCTTTCAAGTCACCATGCTCACGTGCTTCGGCAATTGACTCGATAATACGTGGGCGTGTTTTTGTTTTTAGCTCATTTAATTCGTCACGCAGCATTTGAGCGCCGCGCGCTGTCATTGGATACTGACTCATGAATACCGTCTCGCTTAGCTAGTAATTTAAACAGAAAAGTGCGCCTCGAAGGCGCACTTTTTATTCGTTCACACAAATGTAATATTGCTAGGATACCTCGTATCCTAGCGTATGTCATTAGTGTTTAAGTCTAGCGTGTAGTTCTTGAACTGACGCCACTTTATTGCGGTCATCGGCAGACTTAGCACGGATAGTTGCGAACGCAGCGTTCATCGTTGTAGTGTAGGTTACCTTGTTTACCAAGGCTTCACGACGAATGTACACTGAGTCGGTGATGGCTTGACGACCTTCCGTTGTGTTAATCAAATACGCGTATTCGCCGTTTTTGATTGCATCAACAATATTAGGGCGGCCCTCAGACATCTTGTTCACCACTGTGCTCATAATGCCAGCATCGTAAAGCTCGGTAGCCGTACCGCGGGTAGCTTCAATGCTGAAGCCCGCTTCAACCAACGCTTTTGCCAGTGCAATCATACGAGGTTTATCGGTATCACGTACTGAAATAAGCGCTTTACCTTGCTTAGGTAGTGGCGCACCGGCACCTAAGTTAGCTTTAGCATAAGCTTCTTCGAAGGTATCGCCAACGCCCATTACTTCACCCGTAGAGCGCATCTCTGGGCCTAGCAGTGGGTCAACACCTTGGAACTTAGCAAATGGAAGCACCACTTCTTTTACAGAGTAGAAAGGTGGAATCACTTCTTCTGTTACGCCCTGCTCGGCTAAGCTCACACCAGCCATGGCACGTGCTGCAACTTTAGCAAGAGGTACACCCGTTGCTTTAGATACGAATGGAACGGTACGTGCTGCTCGAGGATTCACCTCGATTAGGTATACTTCACCATCTTTAATCGCAAACTGTGTGTTCATCAGACCGACTACGCCAAGTTCAAGCGCCATGGCTTTAACTTGCTCGCGCATGACATCCTGAATCTCTTTTGAAAGCGAGTGTGGAGGCAATGAACACGCAGAGTCACCCGAGTGAACACCCGCTTGTTCAATGTGTTCCATGATGCCGCCAATCACTACGTCTTTACCGTCGCAAATAGCGTCGATATCAACTTCAATAGCATCATCTAAGAACCTGTCTAGCAATACTGGCGCGTCGTTAGACACTTTAACCGCTTCGTTGAGGTAACGCTTAAGGTCTTTGATGTCATAGACGATTTCCATCGCACGACCACCTAGCACGTAGCTTGGGCGAACAACCAGTGGGAAGCCAATTTCTTCAGCCATAGTTAGCGCTTGCTCAACGTTAGTTACCGTGGCATTCGCAGGCTGCTTAAGGTTAAGCTTGTTCACCATTTGCTGGAAGCGCTCACGGTCTTCAGCACGGTCAATCGCTTCTGGTGAGGTACCTATAACCGGTACACCCGCCGCCTCTAGTGCACGAGCAAGTTTAAGTGGCGTTTGACCACCATATTGCACGATAACGCCTTTCGGCTGCTCTTTAGCAACGATTTCTAGTACATCTTCCAGCGTTACTGGCTCGAAGTACAGACGGTCTGATGTGTCGTAATCGGTAGATACTGTCTCAGGGTTACAGTTAACCATAATGGTCTCGTAACCGTCTTCACGCATTGAAAGCGCCGCGTGAACACAGCAGTAGTCGAACTCAATACCTTGACCAATTCGGTTAGGACCGCCGCCCAATACCATGATCTTGTCTTTGTCAGTTGGCGCTGCTTCGCACTCTTCGTCATACGTTGAGTACATGTAAGCTGTGCTGGTAGAGAATTCTGCTGCACAAGTGTCTACACGCTTGTAGACAGGAGAAATACCAAAACCGCGACGAGTCTCACGAATATCGCTTTCTGCCACTTTGGTTAGCTCTGCAAGACGCGCATCAGAGAAACCTTTACGCTTAAGTGCACGCATGAAGTCAGCATCAATACCCGGTAAACCAAGTTCAGCTACTTTTGCTTCAAGAAGAATAAGGTCTTCAAGCTGTACAAGGTACCAGCGGTCGATATTAGTAAGGTTAAACACCTCTTCAACCGTCATGCCCATACGGAATGCATCACCGATGTACCAAATACGCTCTGCACCAGGCTGACGAAGTTCATAAACCACTTTGTTTCGTGATTCAGGGTCTTCAAGGTCAACCATAGGGTTAAGGCCTGTCGCACCTACTTCAAGACCGCGAAGGGCTTTTTGCAGTGATTCTTGCTGGTTACGGCCAATGGCCATCACTTCACCTACCGACTTCATTTGGGTAGTCAGTCGGTCGTTAGCACCGGCAAACTTCTCAAAGTTAAAGCGTGGGATCTTAGTCACTACGTAGTCGATAGACGGCTCGAAAGACGCTGGCGTTAGGCCACCTGTAATGTCGTTTGCTAATTCATCTAGCGTATAACCTACCGCAAGTTTCGCTGCTACTTTCGCAATTGGGAAACCTGTTGCTTTCGACGCAAGTGCTGATGAACGCGATACACGCGGATTCATCTCGATGATAACCATACGGCCAGTTTTCGGGTCTACACCGAACTGTACGTTTGAACCACCAGTTTCAACACCAATCTCACGCAGTACAGCCATTGCTGCATTACGCATTAGCTGGAATTCTTTGTCAGTCAGGGTTTGTGCTGGAGCTACTGTGATTGAGTCGCCAGTATGCACGCCCATAGGGTCGAAGTTTTCGATAGTACATACAATAATGCAGTTATCTGCTTTATCGCGTACTACTTCCATTTCGTACTCTTTCCAACCTAGAAGCGACTCGTCGATAAGAAGCTCGTTGGTAGGAGAAAGGTCTAAGCCACGGTGACAAATTTCATTAAATTCATCAATGTTGTACGCGATACCGCCGCCAGTTCCACCCATGGTGAAAGACGGACGAATGATACAAGGGAAGCCGATGCGGCTTAGTACATCGTGCGCTTCATCCATGCTGTGCGCGATTTCCGCACGTGGACATTCAAGGCCGATGTTTTTCATTGCTTTGTCAAAGCGCTCGCGGTTTTCTGCTTTATCGATTGCATCTGCCGTTGCACCGATGAGCTCACAACCGAACTCTTCAAGTACGCCGTGCTTGTCTAGCTCTAGCGCACAGTTAAGTGCAGTTTGTCCACCCATTGTAGGTAAGATGGCATCTGGACGTTCTTTTTCGATGATCTTGCGAACCACTTCCCAGTGAATAGGCTCGATGTAAGTTGCATCTGCCATTTCTGGGTCGGTCATAATGGTTGCTGGGTTAGAGTTAACCAAAATAACACGGTAGCCTTCTTCACGAAGGGCTTTACACGCTTGCGCGCCTGAATAATCGAATTCACAAGCCTGGCCGATAACAATAGGGCCAGCACCAATGATAAGAATACTTTGTATGTCGGTACGTTTTGGCATAGTTGGCTAATTCCTACTGCTTGTGTTGTTCAATAAGTTCGATGAAGTGGTCGAATAACGGCGCCGCTTCATGAGGACCTGGACTGGCTTCAGGGTGACCCTGGAAGCTGAACGCAGGCTTGTCGGTGCGGTGAATACCCTGCAACGACTTGTCGAACAACGAAATGTGAGTTACTTCTAGGTTATCTGGCAAGCTAGACTCATCTACAGCGAAACCGTGGTTTTGGCTGGTGATCATAACTACATTGCGCTTAAGGTCTTTCACCGGGTGGTTTGCACCGTGGTGACCAAACTTCATCTTCACTGTCTTTGCACCACTTGCAGTTGCAAGCAGCTGGTGACCAAGACAAATACCAAATACTGGCGTGCCCGTTTCGACGATAGTTTTAATGGCGGTTACCGCGTAGTCACATGGCTCTGGGTCGCCCGGGCCATTTGACAAAAAGACACCGTCTGGATTCATGGCAAGCACATCTTCTGCAGGCGTTTGCGCTGGTACTAACGTAACTTTACAACCGCGATCAGCAAGCATGCGAAGAATGTTGTTTTTAACACCGTAGTCGTAAGCAACAACGTGATACTTGAACTCGCTCGGTGTTACGTAGCCTTTGCCAAGCTCCCAACTGCCTTCAGTCCATGTTTTAGGCTCAGTAATGCTCACTACTTTTGCCAAATCCATGCCTTTAAGGCCAGGGAAAGCTTTTGCTTGCGCCAGTGCGCTAGACTCGTCTAATTCATCAGAGCAAATAATGCAGCCGTTTTGTGCACCTTTGTCTCGCAAGATACGCGTTAAGCGACGTGTATCAATGTCGGCAATACCCACAACGCCTTTCGCTTTAAGGTATTCAGACAAAGTTTGCTGTTGACGAAAGTTACTAGCAACAAGAGGTAGGTCACGAATGATTAGACCTTTCGACCAGATTTTATCTGCTTCGACGTCTTCTTCGTTAGTGCCGGTGTTGCCAATGTGTGGATAAGTAAGGGTGATGAGTTGTTCAGCGTAGGATGGGTCGGTGAGAATTTCTTGATAGCCGGTCATGGAAGTATTAAAAACGACTTCCCCAACGGCGGAGCCTGTAGCGCCTATCGCCGTACCTTTAAAAACAGAACCATCCTCTAACACCAAAAGGGCAGAATTAGCCAAGTCAACCTCCAGATTAAGGATAACTATGTGTTTGTGCAGTTTTCTGCACAAACCCCACAAAAAACGGGAGTTATTGATAACAATACATCCCGCTTTACGATCTTTGCAGCTAATAAAACCGCACTCTTCAGCCATTTTAGTGGCTTCAGAATACGAAATTCTGGCAAATTCCGGCGAGTATACATCACTGGCCGAAAATGGCAAATTTATTTGCAATAATTTACTAAAATAACCGTTTGGTCATGTTTTTTGCTCAGAACTATCGAAAGTACGATTTATTGCTCATGAAAAATGCTACTTTTGATTAACGTATTGATAACTCGACTAACTTCAACGCCTAAATGCTAATCAGCAGAACGTTTCAACGTGCCTACAGCTTAAGATTAAGAACGTCTACCATGGAGTATAGTCCAGGTTCCTTTGTGTACAACCATTCAGCCGCATGCACCGCACCTTTCGCAAAAGTAAGACGACTAGACGCTTTGTGAGTGATTTCCAAGCGCTCGCCTATATCGGCAAACAATGCCGTGTGTTCACCAACAATATCGCCCGCTCGAACGGTTGCAAAACCTATTGTTCCTTGATCACGTTCAGGTTCTTTGCCTTCTCTTCCATAAACTGCACAACTTTTTAAGTCGCGTCCCAGTTCATCTGCAATAGCCTCACCGATAGCCATTGCTGTACCCGATGGCGCGTCTTGTTTAAATCGGTGGTGAGCTTCAGTAATTTCGATATCTGCGGTATGTCCAAGAACACTTGCAGCTTGGCGAACCAGCGACAGCATCAAATTAACGCCTACACTATAATTTGCTGCGAACACGATAGGAATGTGCTTTGCTGCGTTGTTAAGTGCCGCTGTTTGAGCATCGTTTAGCCCAGTCGTTCCGATAACAACTGGCATTTTATGCGCTACGCACCACGCCAAATTATTTTCAATGATTGAAGGCAATGTAAAGTCAATCATTACATCAGCATCCGCTGCTTCAAGCGCTGACATTGGCGAGCAATTTACTGGCTTTTTACCGATACCCGCCAGTTCACCCACATTCATTCCCACCCATGGTGAATCGTCACGCACAGTTGCAACGCTTAACTCTGCATTTTCACTTATATCCAGTGCTTCTATAAGCACCCTTCCCATGCGCCCGTTCGCACCAAACAACCCTACTTTCATTTTGGCCTTCTTAGCTATAAACCTATTACTTGTCGGGCATTTTGCCAAATGCCTGCGCTAATGCAATGCGATTGTGGTATTTAATATTCTCAAATGCGCTACTTAACACGCTACAAGCGGTTTATGGGTGTTTTCTATCTTGTATTAAAAATGCGGGGAGCTTATCGAAAAAACCGTTTACCCACATCGATTTATCAAAAACACTTCGATAGTATATTTGCTCATTATTTTTTAATAACACTTTGATGCGTATCTACGCACGATACTAGAAGAACTGCATTATGAAAAAGACCTTAGTTTGGGATCTTCCTACACGCCTGTTTCACTGGCTTTTAGTGATTAGCCTAATCGGCCAATACGCTACCGCCGAGTGGCTCGACAATGCTGTTCAGTGGCATTTTTATCTAGGGTATTTCACGCTTTTTCTCATTGTTTTTCGTTTGATGTGGGGAATTTTTGGTACCAAATATGCGCAATTTAACAGTTTTGTGAAAGGTCCCGCCGCCGTTTTTGAATATTTAAAGTCACTTTTTAAGCGCAACACGCCGCCAGCAGCAGGGCACAATGCGTTGGGAGGATGGTTTGTTCTCATCATGCTTATTTTAGTAGGTGCTCAAGCCGTTTCTGGCCTATTTCTTACCGACGACATATTTCTGGATGGACCATTTCGCGCTATGGCAAATGAAGACACACTAGCCATCATGAATACTATCCATCATTGGGCTTTTGAAATTTTGCTGTATGTTATCGCAATGCACATTGTGGCAATGGTTTTCTACACGGTTTACAAAAAGCAAAAACTCGTACCTGCCATGCTCCATGGAAAAAAGGAAGGTCTGAGCAACGAAGGTATAACGAGTTCTTTACTACTACGAGCACTGATTATTGCCATTGTCGCAGCTGGCATAGTATACGTAGCAATTGAAATCGTTCCGCCGTCGCCAGATATTGGGGAAATGTACTATTAATCGCTCACACTATAATCAGTGTTATTTTACGATGGACGATATTTACATTATTTCATTCCAATTTTGATGAAAAAGCTGCGTGGTTGACGAAACAAACGTAGGCTACGTAATAAAATTCAATATTGGCATCCGAACGGTAACAAGCCAAAAGGACGGATGTAGCCAAAGAAATGCTATAACTATATAAACGGGTTGGCGGTTTCAGACCGCTTGTGCAGCAAACGCCAAACACAGCCGAAACAAGAAGGGATGCTTTATGGTGAGTTACTACCACTTCGTGCGCAAGACACGTCGCTTTAGCTTAATAGTATTAATGAATGCATGTTTGCTTCCTTTTATATACTGGGCGTGTCAGGTTTATTTTCTGGACGGTGAGGTCAACGTATTTGTGTTTGCGGCCGTTATCCTCGTAGAGATTGCTCTTGTTAGCGTTGCCATTTATTTGTGGAAACTTAATGAACAGGTAGAAATTCGAATCTCACCCAATGAATTTTACTATCATGACCCTTTATTTGGTGGCAAAGCGCTTACGTTTTCTGTGAACGAGATCATCGCTCTTGAACAAATACGAAGTGCAACCAATGGAACATCGCGCAATTTATTGCGATTGAAAGATGGCAGCGTCCACGAATTAATGTATCAAAACTTCAATGTCGATAGACGTGCCATGTTCGATGCACTTAAAAAAGCTAACAGTAAAATTGAACTGCCCGAGGGTATATGGGCTTATACCAGTCCACACAGATAATTGCCCACTCAGAAGGGCGAGTTTAAAAGGTCCGTACTCTTTGTTGTGTCACCTTGATGTAGAACCACTATACCTGCGGTAACACGCCGCGATTACGAACATTTTAACTCTCGCTGAGTGGGGAAGTATCTATGCCGACAGGTATTACCCTCACTCGGCCACGATGGGCAAAGAATGCGAGGAAAAAAATGGGTTTAGACAGCTAGAGCAACGATCTCGATATTAGGTTACCCTTTTCTGGGTAGTAAGACTTTCACTTCTGTCTAACCACTCAAGCCTAAGCACATCACGCACAGCAGGCCACGACACAAAATTCCAAAAACTGGTATCTTTAGGGTCTAGCACGAAATAACCTATTGTTTCATCGAGTATATCGTCTCGCGCGGTATCTACGCCAAATAACTCTCTGTAAAAATTAATTCGACCGTGGTTCTTTTCAGTATAACCGCGATAATTTTTATGCTGGTAGCCTATATCATTGAGAGGATAAAATGTTTTTTGTGGCGTCTGTTTTTTCGCCTTCGCCTTTCTTGATTTAAAAACACTATCACTGCGTTGATTCTGAAATAGTGTACCGGTACCCGGAGGTGCCGAATGAACCTTTACTCCCCAAGATAACGCTAACAGCCAGTTAAATGACTGCTGAATTTCCATAAATTCAGCAATAAGGTTTGGAGATAGCTGCACGGTCCATGAATGCCTAAATCGCTGTGCTACACCTTTTAGAATTTTACGCACTTGCTCTTCGGTGAATATGTCATCATCATTCTCGTTTTCATCAACGTACCTCTTCCAATACGCTTTGTCATCTGAAGTACTTTTCAGGGGCGTCGCATCATCAGGAAACGGACCAAATATACCTAACGCTTTAATAAAAGCAGAATTATCTTTTAGTTCCTGCCAATCTGAATATTTTGGTGGGTGTGGTAAATCATAAATTGTTGGCGCATCGCTGGGCTTGAAAACCAAAGTAAACATTTCATCGCTACTTTTCGGGTCGTTATTTGGAATAGGAAATGAATCGCAAGGAGAAGCATAACCTTGTTTCAAACGAAGCCTGGAAGTAGGTAAAGCCAGGGGTTGATGGTACGCTCGAGAATATGGAATCTTTTCCAATTTCACTTGATTAGTATGAGCGTGATACGCTGCTACACCACGTGCTTTATTTTCAATGATATCGCCAATTTTCGGGCCATCTGAATCCCCCGACCAAAGTGAGATTTCCTGAGACCAATATTTTATAAGTCTTTGCTTTATTTTAACTTTATTAGCATGCAATTTCCGGTATGACCTAGCATCACTTCGTAAAAAAGCATCGATTAGTTTCTTGTAAATGGTTACTGCACTACAACCCCATAACAAAACCCTAGCATGTTCTGAGAACCCGCTTTGCGCTTCTTTATTGCGCCCTGTGAGAACGTTATTTTTAACAAAATTGCGGGTCATTAACCATTTTAATTGGTCGTCGTTAAGCGTAGCGTGAACACCTTTAGGGTGTTTAGTAAAAGTGTTTTTTATCCACTCAAGCAGGCGTGTGCCTGATGACACAAAATCATAATCTGTTCTAGCATCTTTGTCATACGGACTTCTTATTGGTGCAGCAATAAAATCATCATTGCTTAACGTTTTCGCAAACTGACTTGGTTTAGCACTGTTACTGTCGTATTTAAACCATACGCCAACCTCGCTATCTGAACGCTCATCAAAGCTATTAACTAAAACTGGCCCTCCCCACCACGCATGAGAGAATATGGACAGCTCTATAACCGTAGATTTGTCTTTCCCTATTGTTTCGATAGCCGTGTAAATGTCCGAAATTGAGAGGACATTCAGTACCTTCGCTAGCGCTCCACTATCTATGTGGGCGGAAACATCATCCACAAACGCTTTAGCCAGCGGACTAAGCTTGATGTCTTTTTCCTCAACAAACCAATCGAACAATCGCAGGAATCCACCAAACGTTTTAGGTAAATCTGATATACCACCATATTCTTCGTATAAACGATTATATTTAGTTTTGTAGTAATAGTGGTAAAGGTTCACACCCGTCTTCCCATGCGTAAACTGACAGTCTGACGGGCGCACACCAAATTCTTTATAAACTTTGTCGTAGTAGGCCGTTTTCTTTTTAATGAATTTAAGTACCTGTTGCGAATACTGGGCACCAGACATTTTACTTGTGGGGTCGAAAGGAGGAATTTGCATTAACGCGACCCGGCGCAAAGTCTCAACATCTGGAATACGAACCGTACCTTTGTGCAAGTCTGCGCCACTAAAACTAAGGGTGACACCTGGGTTCGCCGGCGGCAGGTCTTTAGGAAGGCTTTTAAACCTCTTTCCTTGTTTAAAATCGAAGCTACGATCGGCGAAGAATATGATGTGTGCATGAACGTTAAAGGTGCTGGAGTTACTTATTTCTCTGCAACTTTGCTCAAATAAAAAGCCATCTTTTTGAAAAAGCATTTTAAGCCGATTAATTGCAAGCGCATCGTGATTTGTCGCATTTCGATGCTTATAATCAACATTGTACGTGTTGTCTTTTCGCTTAGGTAGGTTGAAATTGTAGCCTGATACACTAAAAAAGTGAGCGTCCTTACTCATGTTATTTTTACACCACCTAACTGTTGCAAAACGCGAACGTCACTATACGCATACCTTCCTACAACGCTCTCCCAACGTTCATCTGCCCCCCTACCTGCAATAATAGCAACGTCGTCTTTTTTCATTGCTGAACACAATTGATAGATAGCATGACTGCGCGGTGAATATTCTTGAAAACCATGTGCATAAGCAAGCTGAAAACGAATAATGGCTGGGTCTTCTTGTCTTGGATCGTCATCGGTAACAATCACGATATCGGCACGTTGAGCAGCACAAGCCATTGACGCTCGCTTTTGCTCTCCCCACCCACCTTTAGAACTTAACAAAAAACCCACTTTTTCATTGTTTTTTAGCGCTTTACGAGTGTCGTCAATCACTGTAGTTATACCACCTGAGTTATGCGCAAAATCAACCACGGCTATTACACCATTGGGCATTCTCCATCTTTCATAACGGCCAGGGGGCGAATGCAATTCCATCGCTTTTTCTAATAGATGTTCGTAAGATACACGCTCAGTCAAGACACTGTTGTTGTTGGATTGAAAGAGCTGTTTTGCCAATGCAACAGCAAGGTGGCAATTTCGCTGTTGGTAGCTCAAATGAAATGGTGTGTTGTGCTTTTTAGGTGTTGTGTAAGTAAGCTTTAGTTGGTCGCATCGCGACAGCACTGGTTGCATACCTTCGGCAGAGGGGTCTAAGACCACACTGCCATCTCTTGCCATGTGAGAAAATATGCGCAACTTGGCATGAACATAAGCATCAAATGACCCATGCACATTGATATGGTCTTCAGTGATGTTAGTGAATGCCACCACGTTGTAGCTGACGTGCTCGTGTAACCCCTTCGCCAGTGCCGCACTGTATACCTCAATAGCTATAACGCTTAAATTGTATTTTTGCGTAAGCCATGAAATATATTGTGGTAACCCTTTCACACCAGCTGGGATCTCTGCACGGTCTCTAACATCAATAGGTGTTTCGACACGCTGTCCAATGGCTGCAGATGGAACACCTATTTTATTTAATAACGACGCCAACATCGTTGTTACTGAGGTTTTCCCATTGGTGCCAGTTACACCCACTAGAAGTGGGAGTGAGCGAGTCACGCTACTCACTCTCTCGCTTCATCATTTGCCCGTGCTCATCAACCTGAACCTTCGTATCGAGCATAACTAAGGGCGTTGAGAGTCGCGTCGACCACGTATCTATTTCAATATCACCTTTCTGGCGACGTTGTGTCGCTTCTCTCATTTCTTGATGTAACGGCAACCACCTATCGTCGGTTATGTTAGCTGGCTCAGTCGAATATAATGCGGGACGCCCGCGATAAACGAAATCGCGTACACTTTCCTCAAAATTAAGTCTTACAGGTACAAGTACTCTTGCAATGCCAGAACGTAAAAAATTTGCATGAAGAGGATCGGCATGCTTGAGTGACACTAAATTTGCCCACTGGTTTGGTTCGTTCCAGTAATAGGGATATAGGGTAAATGACATATTAGCCCACTCAAACGCTTGTTCAGCAAAACGCACTTCAACGGCAAGTGGGTCTAGACGTTTTCTGTCAATGGGCAAATGTCCCTCTGTCATTGGCCCCTCTTTAGGGTCCATTACAAGCGGCGTTCCATCTATGCTTTCATTGGTTACTCGCTCTTCCGCACGTTTGGCTTCTCCGCCCATAAGTTGTAAACACAAGCGTTTTAATTCGTCGCGCTCCAGTTCTCTTAATCGATCAGGAGAGGCATCAACTAAGTCTCCTACAGTCTGGTTTGCTAACGTTTCAGCATATTCGGCTTTAGCTGCGGAGAGTTGCGCCTGATACGCTTCAATGATGGCGTCGTAGACTTTATGTTTCCACGCTGTCATGGCTCGCTCAGTAGGCTGAGTATTCACCTGTATCAAGAACTGAACGGTGGCATCATGTCGTGCATAGAGCGAAAAACCAAGTGTTCCACGTTGCCGTTTGGCACTTTTGAACTCAAACACAGTAGCATCATCAGAACCGGTTAATTTGGGCCATCCGCCCGATTTTTGCTGCGTCTCGCTTCCGATAGTTACCCATACCTCAGGATCGGTTGAGTGCTGTTTGAACGCTATTACAGATACCTTTACAGAAGAAATTTCGTAATCACGCTCTATCAATAAAGCGCCTTCTTTTCTTACCTTTTGCGCACCATTTAAACCGGAATCAGCATCTGAGGCTGCCTCGGTCATCGTTTCACCTTTAGGTTCAGGGGGAATGGGCGCGTTTCTTACTCCCCACCGCTCTACAAAGGTTTGATAGTTGGACGGGGTAATGTCACTAATTTTTATCGCCGGTTTTCGCGGAAAGTTCGCTTGTGGTTTTCGACTTTGAATGTCACTCAATTGTCGTAGATATGCACCTGGCGATGGAATATAGAACTCATAAAAAAATCGTACACCCCGGTTTACCACTCGCATCTTGTAAATTTTATCCACGTATCGATAGACACCCGCTATATGTTCACTGCTTTGCGTATTATCAAAGCGATGAATATTAGATTGCTCTGTTCTTGAACGTTGGATTTCATTGCGAGATTGTTTAATTCTAGTCTGAGTTCTCTGAACTGCGCTTTCTGTTACCTCTTGTGCAAACTGACTAGAGCGCTCGCTAGAAAAGCGCTTAGCATTTTCTAGGGAAAACTGCATTCCTGCTTTTACTTCCACAGTGGGTCCATACGAGCCTGATATATTCATACTAAGCTCGTTTTTCGTTCTCTTTTCTAGCTCTTCTTTTGAAGCTTGCTGCAGTTCAAAGCGTTCTGAGGTTTGAAGATTAGTCTCCATATAATGCTCAGATTCTTCCTCTTCGAAGATAGACACTTCTTGTTCGTTTGTTTGTAAATGCGAACGTTCTCTGAATTCACTAGCGAGTACGTTTTCGATGTAGGCAATTTCGCCTAACTCATAACGTTGTAATTCTTGTTGAACAACCTGAAGGTCACCAACCCCTACTGGACGGAAGAAGCTTGAGGTCATGTCGATGTGTTCTTCACTTACTTTGTCGGCGATAATGGGCCCTTCGTTAAATGCGCTATCTATCCCTGGGGTTGCCGGACCTGGTACAAGCACTCTATCTGCGCCCTCGTCTAGCACGTTTTCATTCACGCCTTCGTTCAGTGCATGGCTACCATTACCACGAACAATGTGTGAGCCATTATTACGAAAAAATCGCGCTAGATTAGGGTTTAACGAGGCTGAAAGTACAGTATTTGGCTGCAAACTATTGGCTATTGGATTGATATCATTCGGCTTTGCAGCAGAGGGTTCGCTGCTCATAACAACAACGTTTTCTGGGTCTAATTCTGAAACGGTTATTACTTTATTGATAAGCGCAGCGTCAGCCCCTGATATCATCAACGATGACAGCACCTTTTCGGCGCCTATCTCAGTTACAGTTGCTTTGAAATCAGCTGACTGCGGTTTTAGCTTATTAAGTTGAGAAAATATGCTAAATGCTTCAGATGAAGAAACAGCAGCAAGCGTAAGCGAATTTTTGTTATTTTTGGGTACTGTGGCTTCAGGCGGGCGCAACGCTACAAATTTAAACACATCGTACGACATACATTATCCCTCACGTATAAGTTCGAATTAACTAAACTTTGCGAAAATAAAGATACTGCGTCCATCAATCCTTTTATGACGTACGAAAGCCTAGCTGATCATTTTTTGTGCAACATAAGCTAGCACCATCAGTTTTTCTTTGCAAACTGTTTTGGAAAACACTCCTGTGAAAACGTCAGCGAGTATTAAATGGGAAGGTATAATGCGAAGAAAAGCACACGTGCTAACGCGTGCTTAACTCGACGCTATGCAGCTTATTCCTTGTCAATTAAACCAGTGATATAGTCAAACATACGGGCGCGAGACTTCGCGCTTTCACGATGCGAGGCCGACTCCCAGTTTGCGTTGACAGCAATTACTAACGAACGGTTCGGATCAATATAGATGGCTTGACCAAAGATCCCTTTACCTTGATAAATGTCATTTGCCGATACCCACCATTGATAACCGTAGCCAGAACCTTTGTCGTCAAATTTGACTTGCGCTGTAACCGCCTTTTCAAACCAACCATCTGGAACAATAGATTCTCCGTTAACTACAGCGCCATTTAAAATAAAGTCGCCAAATAATGCAAAATCTCTTGTCGTTGCTTGTATACAGCAACCACTTATCTCATGGCCTGTAGGGCCCAATAGCCAAGACGCGTCCTGATGCGCATCAATGTGCTGCCATACCTTTTCTGAAAGATACTCTGCCAGTGTCTTACCCGTTGCCTCAGACACTAATAAGCCGATAAGGTTTGTCTCACCCGTACTGTATAAAAACTGCGTTCCCGGCGCATGGGCCCGCTCTAGCGTTCGCATATAGCTAGCCGTAACGTCTATGCCGTCTTCTGCAACATGAAAATTAAACTTTGAAACATCTGAGTTTGGGTCGCTATAGTCTTCATCCCACTTCACACCTGAAGTCATAGTTAACAGCTGCTCAATAGTGACATCATCGTATGCACTGCCTTTCATGTCGGTGATATAATCAGTGACTTTGTCGTTGAGGCTTTTAATGTAGCCATCTTTTAATGCCGCCCCCACTAAGGTTGAAGTGAATGACTTGGCTACCGAGAACGTTGTCCACTTTCCCTGATGACTGAACCCTAACCCATAACGTTCATAGCGCAATTTACCATGTTGAAGGACAACAACACTGGCAAGCCTTTGTTCGTCAAAAAACGTATCAACTACGTCTTTATCTACATTTAGTAAAGGACCTTTTTCTAACGAAGGGCCTGATTGTCCACTTTTTACAGTGCGATAAGGCAAAATGCCAAGTTTTTCTATAGCTTGAAAGCCTGCGTCACGTTGCGCCGTAGTCCACTGCAAAACGTTTTGATTTTCTGGCTGGTTTAGAAGGAGATATCGTACATTTTTGTCAATGTTAAACCAAAACACCGATAGGCCTACAAATATTACTGCAATGACTCCAACGATCCATTTCCACATTTTTTTATTCCTTATTCTTCGTTTATGTTATGTGGTGCTCGCTTAAAGTATGCAATAAGAAAAAGGAAAACAAGTAAAAAGCGCACATCGCTGCGCGCTTAAAAATAATAAGGGCTAGCGAACGTCCCGTTGTGCTACTAACCCTTTTCTTTGCATAACATGCGTTATTTCATGCACGCTCTGTGGGTCGTCGATGGTTGATGGGACTGAAACTGACTCATTTGCTGCAATCTGTCTTAAAAGCTTTCTTAAAATTTTGCCCGAGCGTGTTTTTGGAAGCCGTTCGACAACGATAGCGCGCTTGAAGCACGCTACTGGGCCAATGGTATTCCTTACTCGTTCGATTAACTCGCCTTCAAGCTCACTTTCTGCAATAGAAACGCCGTCTTTCAACAATACTAACCCCACCGGCAGCTGTCCCTTTAACTCGTCATGAATGCCAATTACACTGCACTCTGCTACTGCCGGATGCGCAGCTAACACTTCTTCCATTTCGCCTGTAGAAAGCCGATGACCTGCAACATTTATTACGTCGTCAGTACGCCCCATGATAAAAACATATCCATCGTTATCAATATAACCATTATCACCGGTGCTGTAGTAGCCATCGAACTCTTCTAGATAACCGCTAACGAACCGCTCGTGGTCACGCCAAATTGTGGTAAGACACCCAGGCGGCAGCGGTAATTTGATAGCTATTGCGCCTTGTACGCCTGCTGCCTGCTGACTTTGAGCACTTTGCAAAACCTGAACATTAAACCCAGGCGTAGGTAAGCTTGATGAACCTGGTTTTGCCTCCATGGGCTCTATTCCCATCGGGTTAGCACAAATTGGCCAACCTGTTTCGGTTTGCCACCAATGGTCCACTACAGGCACACCAACTTTTTCAGCGGCCCAATAGTAGGTCGGAGGGTCTAATCGTTCTCCCGCCATAAACAGTGTGCGCAGGCTCGATGTATCATATTGGGTTAAATATTTAGCATCAGGATCTTCCTTCCTGATAGCCCTGAAGGCTGTAGGCGCTGCAAACAATACATTAATGCTATGCTTTTCTATCATGCGCCAGAAAGCGCCTGCATCCGGTGTACCTACAGGCTTGCCTTCATACATAACTGATGTCGCGCCTTTGATTAAAGGCCCATATACAATATATGAATGACCCACTACCCATCCGACATCAGACGCTGCCCAAAAGGTATCTTGCTCATCAATACCATAAATAGCTTGCATAGAATAATGCAGCGCAACAGCATGCCCGCCGTTATCTCGCACTACGCCTTTTGGTTTACCCGTGGTTCCTGACGTGTAAAGTACATAAAGCGGGTCGGTCGCACCGACAGGGGTTGGCACCGCCGGCTGACTATTAATAATTATGTCTGCCCAATTGTAATCGAAACCTGGCACAAGCTCGGCTTCCAGTTGCTCACGCTGAAACACCACGCACCCTTTTGGTTTGAATTTAGCAATAGAAATAGCCTCATCGATAAGCGGCTTGTAGGGCAATAGTTTTGTACCTTCGATACCACATGAAGCAGTCACAATAAGCGTAGGCTGAGCATCATCTATACGCACGGCAAGCTCATTTGCCGCAAAGCCACCAAACACTACAGAATGAATTGCCCCCAGGCGTGCACAAGCCAGCATTGCGATGGCAGCTTGTGGTATCATTGGCATGTATATAATTACTCGGTCACCTTTCTTGACACCTAGTTGCGACAGTGCACCCGCAAATTTCGCCACACATTCTAGCAATTCGCTGTAGGTAAAGCGTTGCGTTATACCGGTAACGGGAGAGTCGTAAATGAGTGCGACCTTATCACCCTTACCTGCATTAACATGCGTATCAAGTGCAAGGTAACTGGTATTAAGCTCACCATCTTTAAACCACTCGTAATAGCCATTATCAGCGCGTGTACAGCCAGTCGATGGTGTTTTAAACCAATTAATTTCTTTGGCCTTATCTAACCAAAATACATCGGGTGATTGTGTAGAGGCATAGTATTCGTTCTTATAATTCATTTCAGTATCCAATGTAGGTTTACAGTAAAACACTACGCTAGATTGTGTAATTTCACGTATAAGACTTCAGGCTTAGATGAATCAAGCAATTGAATTGTCGAATAAAATTATTGTGGCAACAAAAAACGGCTGAGCGAAATGCGCCAGCCGTTTTCTGTATCGTTTTAAGAGAAAATTTCCGCCGGTGGCTTACACTTCACTGCGACACCACCAACAAACATTATCAATCTTTTTTATAGTCGTCGTGACAAGATTTACAGCTTGCACCTATTTTACCAATAGCTCCTCGATACGCACTTTCATCGCCTGAGGCAACCGCAGCTTGTAGGCCTTTGGCCGCGGTTTTTAGGGCCATTACTTTCTTTTCAACGTCAGAAAAGTTTTCCCAAATGTTGTCTTTTGCGCCCGTATCAACATCAAATTTTCGTGTATCAACAGACAAGTAATCACCCATCATATCGGCAAGCTGTTCTAAACGTACCGCGTTTGTTTGCATTACACTTTCATCAAACGGCAGCGCGCCCTTTGCCATGCCGCCTAGTGGCCCCATATTACTGCGAACTAACTGAAACACCGCTTGGCGGTACTGCGTTGCTGCTTTAGCGTGCTTTTCAGAAGAAGCCTCAGTTACCTCAGCTGTCGCTGAACCTGAAATCACTGCACCAACGGTTGCTGCTACGATTATCGCTTTATTGAATAGTCTCATGCCTGTTCCCTTTTTATATACGTTTTATCCACCGTTCGACAAGCGGATACATTATTATTTACTTATAGTGTCATCGTGACGAATAGTTTGAGCCAGCGCAACAAATATATCGGTGAAACACCCCATTCAAGAGACTAAACCCCAATTGTAGAAAGTCCAACTTTATTGTCGCTGTAAGCTGATAGAGTACAGGTTTGGACAGACACTAAACATAATTGTGTTAAGAGGCACAGTGAAGAGACTACAGATACAAAAAAGCCCTCAAAATGAGGGCTTTTGAAACATAATAGGTTTTCAATAATTAATTCGTTAAATCATCAAAGAACTTTTTAACGCCGTCAAAAAAGCCTTGGGCTTTCGGGCTGTGTTTACTTGATGCTTTACCCATCGACTCTTCAAGTTCTTGAAGTAGCTCTTTTTGGCGCGAAGACAAGTTTACAGGTGTTTCAATGACCACTTTACACATTAAGTCACCCATAGCGCCGCTTCGCACTGACTTAACGCCTTTTCCACGCAAGCGGAACATGCGACCAGTTTGCGTTTCTGGACTGACCTTAAGCTTAACCTTTCCATCAAGCGTAGGTACTTCCAGTTCTCCACCAAGGGCTGCTGTGGAGAAGCTCAGCGGTACTTCGCAGTACAAATTATTGCCATCACGTTTAAATATGTCATGCTCGCGAACGTGAACCTGAACGTAAAGGTCTCCTGCTGGCGCTCCATTCTCTCCTGCTTCACCTTCACCAGATAAACGAATGCGATCACCGGTATCAACACCTGCAGGTATCTTAACGTTAAGAGTTTTGGTCTTTTCTTTACGACCATGACCGTGACAGCTGTTGCAAGGATCTTCAATAATTTTGCCCTTGCCCGAACACGTTGGGCATGTTTGCTGAACAGCGAAGAACCCTTGTCGCATTTGCACTTGGCCGTTGCCATGACAGGTTGGACAGGTTTTAGGTGAAGAACCTTTTTTCGCACCAGAACCGTCACAAACGTCACACTCAACCAAAGTTGGTACGCGAATATCAACGCTTTTACCGCGAACCGCTTCTTCTAAACTAAGCTCTAGGTTATAACGTAAGTCTGAACCTTGACGTGCGCGTGATTGACGTCCACCGCGACCACCGCCGCCAAAAATATCGCCAAAAACATCGCCAAATATGTCACCGAAGTCGGCACCACCACCGAAGCCGCCGCCACCACGGTTTGGATCAACGCCCGCGTGGCCGTATTGGTCGTATGCTGCACGCTTCTGCGAATCTGACAGAATTTCGTAGGCTTCCTGGATTTCTTTAAACTTATCTTCCAGGCCTTTATCGCCTTGCGTACGATCAGGGTGATACTTCATAGCGAGCTTCTTGTACGCCTTTTTAATTTCGCGTTCGCCTGCGCTTTTATCTACCCCGAGTACTTCGTAGTAGTCTCGTTTCGACATATCGTTTACATATCCTACTTTTTGTCGATAAGCATTTCATACTTACCGAATCTACATCTGAATGTTGTGAAAATAACCTGACTAAACATTCGTTTACGTCATGTTGCATGTACCAAGTCATTTACACAACAAAGGCGCAACAAGATATTCCTGATGCGCCTGAACTGCTTAAACGGCCCGTACGTTTTCGCAACGGGCCTGACACAACAGTTTATTTCTTGTCGTCTTCTTTCACTTCTTCGAATTCAGCGTCAACAACATCATCATCTGCTTTACCAGAAGACGCTTGTTGTTCTGCACCTTCAGCACCACCAGCGGCTGCTTGTTGTGCCTGTGCAGCTTCCATCAGCTTGCTAGACGCTTGAATAAGCTCTTGCGTTTTCGCTTCGATTTCCGCTTTATCTTCGCCTTTAGACGCTGTTTCTAGCGCAGTAAGAGCTTCTTCGATTGGCGCTTTGTCTTCTGCACTTAGTGCATCGCCAACTTCTTCAAGTTGCTTACGCGTAGCGTGGATCATGCCATCAGCTTGGTTACGCGCTTGAATTAGTTCTTCAAACTTCGCATCCGCTTCTTTGTTCGCTTCAGCGTCTGCTACCATTCTTTCTACTTCTTCATCGCTTAGGCCTGAAGAAGCTTTGATGGTGATCTTCTGCTCTTTACCAGTGTCTTTATCTTTCGCAGACACGTGTAGGATACCGTCAGCATCTAGGTCGAAGGTAACTTCGATTTGCGGTACACCGCGCGCTGCTGGACGAATGCCTTCAAGGTTGAACTGACCAAGAGACTTGTTGCCACTTGATTGCTTACGCTCACCCTGTAGTACGTGTACTGTTACCGCAGACTGGTTGTCTTCAGCAGTTGAGAAGGTTTGCGACTTCTTAGTAGGAATAGTCGTGTTCTTCTCGATAAGCGCAGTCATTACACCACCCATTGTCTCGATACCTAGAGACAGAGGCGTAACGTCTAGAAGTAGAACGTCTTTAACGTCACCAGAAAGTACGCCGCCTTGAATAGCCGCACCTACTGCTACCGCTTCATCAGGGTTAACGTCTTTACGCGGCTCTTTGCCGAAGAACTCAGTTACATACTTCTGTACTAGCGGCATACGAGTTTGGCCACCAACTAGGATGATGTCGTTAATGTCGCCTACAGATAGGTCTGAGTCAGCTAGTGCTTGCTTAAGCGGGTTAAGCGAGTTTTTCACTAGGTCTTCAACCAAAGACTCAAGCTTCGCACGAGTAAGCTTAATCGCTAAGTGCTTAGGACCTGTTGCATCAGCAGTGATGTAAGGCAGGTTAACTTCTGTCTGTTGTGAAGAAGAAAGTTCGATTTTAGCTTTCTCGCCCGCTTCTTTAAGACGCTGCATAGCTAGCGGATCTTTACGAAGGTCGATGCCTTGATCTTTCTTGAACTCTTCAACTAGGTAGTTGATAACACGGTTATCGAAGTCTTCACCACCAAGGTGTGTGTCACCGTTAGTCGCTAGTACTTCAAACGTGTGCTCGCCATCTACTTCATCAATTTCGATGATAGAGATATCGAACGTACCACCACCTAAGTCGTATACCGCAACAACGTTGTCGCCTTGCTTCTTGTCCATGCCGTAAGCAAGAGCAGCAGCAGTTGGCTCGTTGATGATACGCTTAACTTCAAGACCTGCGATACGACCCGCATCTTTAGTAGCTTGACGCTGAGAGTCGTTGAAGTAAGCCGGTACAGTGATAACTGCGCCAGTCACTTCTTCGCCAAGATAGTCTTCAGCAGTCTTCTTCATTTTCTTAAGTACTTCAGCAGAGATCTGCGGTGGCGCCATTTTCTCGCCTTTCGCTTCTACCCACGCATCACCGTTATCAGCACCTACAATTTTGAAAGGCATGATGTCGATGTCACGCTGTACTTCTTTGTCTTGGAAGCGACGACCAATTAAACGCTTGATAGCGAATAAAGTGTTTTCAGGGTTTGTTACCGCCTGACGCTTCGCTGATTGACCTACAAGTGTTTCACCATCGTTTGTGTAAGCGATGATTGAAGGGGTTGTACGATCGCCTTCCGCGTTTTCAATTACGCGAGGTTTGTCGCCGTCTAGAACTGCGACACATGAATTCGTTGTACCTAAGTCGATACCAATGATTCTACCCATTTCGTGTCTCCGAAAAAGTTTCTTAATTCTGTACTTTTAGTGGGGTTATTCCCCGACCTTTTCAATAGATGTCAGTAAAAAAACTGACATTTTTGTGTGTTTATCGCAAAAAGCGTGACTTACGCTTGCGTGTCCACACCACCACTTGGCGCACGCGATACCATAACCATGGCAGGGCGTAACAAGCGGCCGTTAATTTGATAACCTTTTTGCATAACCGCCATCACCGTATTTGGCTCGTGGTCTGCACTTTCTTGCATCGACATCGCCTGATGCAAGTCAGGGTTGAAGGTTTCGCCCTGCGGATCAATAAGGCTTAATCCGAATTTCTCAATAGTGCTTAAGAAAGTTTTGTGGGTCATTTCCACACCTTCTAAAAGCGGCTTAACCGCTTCATTGTCAGCATCGGTCATTTCGATAGCACGTTCTAAGTTGTCGATAACCGGTAGCAACTCACCAGCGAAGCGCTCAAGGGCAAATTTACGCGCCTTTTCTACTTCACCTTCAGCACGACGACGGGCATTTTCAGCGTCGGCTCTGGCACGAAGTACACCATCTTGCTGTTCTTTGATTGTTGCTTGCGCCTCAGAAAGCGCTGTTTCTAGCTCGTAAATGCGTTGTGCATTTTCATCAAGCTCTACACCTTCTGTTTCTGGCGCTTCAACTTGCGCTTCTTCAGCATTTTGAACAGTTTGTTCAACTGCATTTTCTTGTTCTGCCTGCACGTCGCGATTATCGCTCATGCCTACCTCCAAACGTTTTTCTTAATTAGGCATTGCCCAACAATACTAAAATTACTGGGAATAAGTCTGTTGCGCTTATTTATGGGGCTTGATTTAAGGTGTTCAAGGGTATCCACAATATTTTTGTGGATGAATGCTAAAAATCTTTCAAACAGTACTATCGTACTGTACAAACGCGCACGCATTACGGCGACGACTTGTAAAAACCATGTTAACCTAAGCATTGCTAGTTAACTGATTTTATAGGGCTTCTATGCTGAGTATATGGACTGTAGGGACATTGGTCGCCTTATACCTATTACTGCTATTCGCTATTGCTTTTTGGGGAGATAAACGGCTACGCGATAATCAGCAACACCCTATTCTTTATAGCTTGGGCTTGGGAGTTCACTGCACGTCTTGGGCGTTTTTTGGTACCACATCGCAAGCGGCTCAATACGGCTGGGCTATTATTCCTACTTACTTAGGGATAATGCTAACAATGGCTTTTGCCTTCCCCGTTTTGTTGCATATTAGCCGCCTTTGTCAACAGCATAATATTAGTTCGCTTGCAGATCTCATCGCCTTAAAATACAAACATTCTCACCTTATTGCTGCATTCGTTACGCTGCTGTGCTTCATAGGCGTTATTCCCTACATTGCATTGCAATTAGATGCGATTACCAAGTCCATCAACTTAATAACAGCGGACACCGCTGCAAACAACGCCCAAGTCAGTGTCTATGTAGCAGGCCTGATGGCAGTGTTTGCCATAATATTTGGTACGCGCTCGCTAAACCTCACTGATAAACACCCCGGATTGTTGTTAACCATTGCATTTGAATCATTAGTTAAGCTTATTGCACTTTGGGCCGTCGGTATTTTCGTTTGCTATGTTATGTTTGATGGCCTCTTTGACGTAGTCACCAAGGCTGCCAACCATACTGAAGCTGCGGCAGTTTTAAAAGCAGATGGGGCGCCGTGGGTATATTTTTCTCACGTTTTATTAGGCATCTGCGCAATGTTTGTTTTGCCAAGACAGTTTCAAATGAATTTTGTTGAGCAAAACGGTGAAGGTGAATTACGCACTGCCCGCTGGTTGTTTCCGCTTTACCTTCTTGGCATGACGGTATTTTTAATTCCTATTGCACTTGCAGGGAAACTTCTGCTGTCACCCAGTATTAGTTCAGATACATATGTTATTGCGCTTCCTCTTTACGCACAAAACCCAGGTTTGTCTTCGCTTGCATTCTTAGGAGGGCTGTCTGCGACAACAAGCATGGTCATTGTGGCCACGCTGGCTATGGGGATAATGATTTCAAACAATGTAGTCACCCCATTGTGGTTAAAAGCAAGGCTTAAAACAGCGCCCAACAATTCCATGGCGCCGTCAAAAATTCTGACCATCAGGCGTTTAACGGTTTTCGTTGTTATAAGTATCGCACTTTGGTATCACCTAAATATCAGTCAAGCAGCCCCTTTAGCCAAAAGCGGTGTTATTGCTATAGCCCTTCTAGGGCAATGCTTGCCCATTCTTATGTTTGGGCTGTATTGGAAAAAAAGCACGACGTCAGCCGCCATTTGTGCCCTACTGGTTGGACTTACCACTTGGTTTATATTGCTTTTATATCCCAGTTTGCTCTCTAGTTATTACTTTGACCCGGTACCTTCTGATTATGAAATGGGCGTTGGTTTCGTTAGTGCGCTTATCGCTAATTGCGTGACATTTGCTTTAGTGTCGCTTGTAACACACAAAAATATGGCCCGAACTACGACTTCTCAAGGGCAACCCACTTCCCTTCCTCAATTAATGATCAAGGTACGCGATTTGCTGTCGCTCACTGAACGTGTACTTGAAAACACCACACAACTTCAGCTTACGCAGCAGCTTTCAGTGGATATCCAACGCACCGGTTTAACGGGCTATGCGAGTCAATCTCTCATTGAGCGTGTTGATAAACTGCTGTCGGCACAGGTTGGTGCCCCTAGCGCGAAAATACTGATTGGCGCTATTGCTGATACCGGCAATGATCCGTTGCCAGAGCTTGTGGATTGGGTTGAAGAAGCTTCTCAATCATTTCAGTTTAACCACGAAGTACTCCAATCTTCTGTGCAAAATATCGAGCAAGGGATTAGTGTGCTCGATGATAAATTGCAGCTTCTAGCATGGAACGATAGATACATAGAACTGTTTAACTACCCAAAAGGTTTTTTAAAAGCAGGCATGCCAATTGCCGATATTTTGGCATTTAACGCCAAGCGCGGTTTATTTAATATGGCGCAGTCGAGTTCTCACAATCATCAACACAATATAACCTATTCGGCGGCGGTAGAAGGCGCTATGAGTGATGAAATTTCAAAACGCATAGCGCATATTACAGCGGGCAATCGCTATAAACATATCAGGCAACAGAATGACGGTCGCGTTATCGAAGTTAACGGCGCACCGCTGCCAGGCGGGGGCTATGTAACTACCTATAGCGATATTACTGAGTATATGTCGATTCAGCAGGCATTAGAGACCGCCAAGACCGAACTTGAAGCCCGTGTAGCCAAAAGAACAGCCGAACTCGTCGAGGCTAAGTCACAAGCCGACAAGGCCAATGAAAGCAAAACAAAATTTCTTGCTGCCGCGGGGCACGATTTAATGCAACCCTTTAACGCGGCAACCTTATTTGCAGAAATGCTCAAACGAAAAACCGAAAAAACGCCGCTAGCAAGTCTTTCCGAAGGTGTTGTGAGTTCATTACACAGCGCACAAAACTTGCTCTCAACACTCTTAGATATGACCCGTTTAGATTCGGGCCATTTTACTCCGCAAAAATCCGTTTTTTGCTTAAACGACATCTTGGCTTCGTTAACTCAAGAATTTAGTGTTATCGCGCACCAAAAAGGTATACAACTTACCTATGTAAACAGCTCGGTTTACGTTTATTCCGACAAACACTTGTTACGACGAGTTTTGCAAAACCTCATTTCTAATGCTGTGCGCTATACGGAAACGGGAAAAGTGTTAGTGGGCGTTCGACGTAAAGTTAATGCGCCCTCCAGTTGGCGCGACGCAAACGACGTCTCGCCCTTTGTTACGGTTTGTGTATACGATACGGGGATGGGGATTGCCCCGCATCAGCAGGAAGATATTTTTGCTGAATTCCATCAGCTTAACGTAAGTCAAGGCAACGAGGGGCTTGGGTTAGGGCTCACCATTGTAGATAAGATATGCCGCTTGTTAGACCATTCATTGTCTCTTAAATCAACGCCGAACCAAGGGAGCGTTTTTTGTGTGGAAGTCGAACGGTGTGATCGCCCTGATACACTGGCAATGCGCGAAGAAAACCAAACGCTTAATGTCAGCAATCAGGTAACTTGCACAAAAGACAAAGAGGCCTCGGCGCGTTTTCTCACCCGTAAACAAATACTGCTGATTGAAAATGATGAACAAGTGGCCAGTGCGATGAAAACGCTGCTTACAGATTGGGGAGCGCTGGTAACATGGATAAAGGGGCGAGACCAAACAGCGCTTTTACGTACAAAAACCTTTGACATACTTATTGCTGACTATCACCTTCAAAACAAAGACACTGGCTTTAATGTCACTCAGTGGCTAGAAGCAAAAGGCGCGCGTTTTGCCCAAAAAATACTGATAACGGCTAACCGAAGCGACACCATCAGGGAAGAGGCAGCCGCGAAGCAATTTATGTACTTACCCAAGCCAGTAAAGCAGTCGGCGTTAAAACGCATGCTTAAAAAGGGTAGGCGTGATTTGTTAGCATAGTACCACTTGCTATTTGTTCTCCAAGCTTTCATTGTCGTGCTGTGTGCCTATAATCGCCTCGATTGTTTGTTGTTCGTGTTCAGTAAAAGCTGTGTTGAAATTGTCAAAACCTACGGTAATTGCAGGCTTATCTTTACCGGACAACCGTGCATTTGCGGCAGCAATCTGTTGAGTGAATTCGGCAATCGAAATCCGATTATAGGTAAAAACACCCGCGCGACCAGATGACGTCGTTGGAGTTAGCAAGTCATCGTGTTCTAGTAAAAATGCATGTTTAAACACCGCTTGTGACTTACTAAAACAGGCGGTTGGACTTCGCAAAAGTGCAGCCTCGGGTAAAGCTTTTATTCGCGTACTGGAACCGTCACTGCTTTTTTGCCATGTGACGCCACAAATACTGATGTTAAATGCGTCAGTCTGATTAGCAACTTCCTGCCGTGATAAAGGGGACGACGCATCCAACGCCTGAAGTTGTGTAAGTACTTCAGCTATCGCATTCAACGACAGCTTCTCTATGGTGATAGGCCCACTTTTAGACTGATACGTAAGTTTAAGCGTGTTTTCTAAATAATAAACTTGCCCCGTGTCGTGCCACACAGATACAGCGTGGTTGTCCCGACGTCTAGACAGTGACGCATTCTCTTTTTGAGCACGTATATTTCTGAAAAGTTTGGATAGCACAGCAACAACACTTTTTGCTTTTTTACAGTGCTTATTTTTACGTTACTTTACCGCTATCGGATTAGCTTGTGTTAACGTGCATTGCATTTTTAAATGCAATGCCTGCCTTTGTTCTATTGATAACACCTAGCTTTTTAAGCACCGCCGAAACATGCTGTTTCACTGTCGACTCTGAAATAGCAAGTTCATAGGCTATTTGTTTATTGAGTAAGCCATCTGACACCATTTGTAACACCTTCAGTTGGTGTGGAGTCAACAATTTCAGCTTGAATAAAAAATCATCTTCGCAGTCACTAGCGTGGTTATTTATTGCAACGTTTTGAGGAACCCAAACCTCACCGTCTAGCACACTCTCAACAGCATCTACAATGCTATCAACTGACGCAGACTTCGGTACAAAGCCGCTTGCCCCCAAGGCCAATGCTCGCTGTACAATCGCCGGTTCTTCAAGCGCAGTTACTACGACCACCAGTACATCGGGAAACGACGATTGTAAGTGTGAAACCCCTGTTAACCCCTCATTGCCTGGCATAGTTAAATCTAAGAAAACCACTTCAATGTCGGGCGTTGAGCTTAAAATGCTGAGCGTTTCGGGAAATGTAGACGCCTCAACTAACGCGATATTGTCAACTCCACTAAGCGCGTGACACATAGCGGCACGAAAAAGAGGGTGATCGTCGGCAATGAGAATTTTTACAGGCATAGCATTTTGAGTTTGTTACTATATTGTTAATTGAAATGGTACCATGTTAGCAAGAAATAAGCAGTGTGAAGTTACGCCCGAAGCACTGCTTGAATGCTGCGGGCGTTGTTTACTAAAAACGATATCCTACTGTTAAGTGGACAGTACGTGGGTCACCATAATACCCAATAAGGGTTGTATCGCCACCGAGACCCGGACCAAAGTTACCGTCATCGTCTTGTGTAACAAAGTCATAGCCGCCAACCAGATACTCTTCGTCGGTCAGGTTTTTAACGTGCAGTCCTGCATACCAATCGCCTTCTGTGCTTTCCCAACGCGCGCTTAAATTCACCTTACCGTAGGCATCTTGTTGGATAAGATCGCTCGTTTCAAAAATAAGGTAATCGTCGCGGTAGTAGTAGTTGGCGTTGAAAGTAATATCTCCAAAGCGTGTTTCTAATAAGTAGTTAGCGTTAAAATTAAAGGTATTCTCAGGCGTACTTGCTAGTCCAATCAATGGAGGAATTGCATTGTTTTTCTTAATTTCGAAGTCAATATAACCATAGGCAGCGTCAAATTGAAGATTATCTGAAGCTACCCACGTCATCTCCAACTCTGCACCTTTTGCGGCAGTTTCCGCAGCGTTGCGCAGTCGCTGGTCTAAGGCTGTTGGATCAGATAAATCCCCTTCTATACCAATATATTGACGATCTTTGTGGTCGTAAGAGAACAATGTGATATTCATACGAAATGCATCGGTCAAGTCACTCTTTACCCCCACCTCGAAGCTGTCTACTACTTCAGGCCTTACACCAGGTTCATTCGTTTGAGCGCGAGGATTAAAGGTGCCCGATTTAAAGCCTTGTGAATAGCTTGCGAAGAACATGGTATCGCGGTTCATTTGATACTCCACGCCTACCCGCGGGGTAAAGCGAGACCAGCTTTCAACCGCTGGTGCATCTACCACATCATCCCCATCTGTGTCTGTCCCAAGTACTTGAGGCACTAATTGCCCATCGGGCCGCACGTAACCGTCTATCCAATCGGTATAAGGATAAACATTGTCGAATACTAAACCGTTGTTTACAAATGCGGTCTTTTCTTCATCGGTATAGCGGGCACCAAGCGAAAGCGATAACTTGTCGGTAATGTCGTAACTCATTTGCGCATAGGCAGCCCAGCTTTCTGAGTTGTTACAGCCTGCCACCTCGCGTGTCAGACCTGGCGCACCCAGCGACTGACCTAACACACCTAAAATGGCATCAAAGTTACCGCAGCTTTCACCATCGTAAAAATAAAGCCCCGACACTAAACTAAATCCGTTTCCGGTATAGTTCGCTTGGATCTCGTGCGTGTCGTTACTGTCATCGTATTCTGCCGGTACATCAAAAATGGGCAAAGGCGTGTTGTCAAAATCAATGTTGGTCGGTGAATAACTTTCTCGATGTGAGCCGATATATTTTAGTGTTAAATTTTCACTTACATAGTATCGCGCCAGCCAGTTATAGCCCTCCAGTTCGACTTTATTCCATGTCGGTAAACTGGTGTAAGAATCGAAAACTGAGTCAGGCACGGGCGCATCAGTCAAAATACTAGGAATTAAACGATAGCCGCCCTTTGCGTTTGATGTATCCTCGGTCTTATCCCATCCAATGCGGAAAAACAAATCTTCATTTGGGTGTACCTCAAGCGAAACCCGAGCAGCCCAAAGGTCTTTGTTATAGTTTTCTTTGTTTTGATTAGGCAATGCACTTACCAAGTATTCGCCGAAACCGTCACGGTTTAAATTGGCATAGCCCACGCCAAGGTACACCGTATCGTCAACCAATGGTATTTGACCCGTTACTTTAATGTCTCGCTGACTGTAGCTACCTACTGTAGCTTCAACGTTCATTTGTGTATCGCCGGTCATCTCCTTGGTAACGTATTTAACCGCACCACCAATTGTATTCTTTCCGTAAAGCGTTCCTTGTGGGCCGCGTAATACCTCAATACGCTGCACGTCTAGCAGGTCAAGCACAGCCCCTTGTGGGCGAGCAATATAAACATCATCAACGTAAATCCCAACACCTGGTTCATAACCCCAGAGCGGATCTTGTTGACCCAGCCCGCGAATAAACGCTGTTAGGGTTGAATTGGTGCCCCGACTGGTTTGCAGCGTTGTATTGGGCGAAAACTGCTGTACTTCAGTCAGCACGCTTATCCCTTTTTCGCCAAGTTCAGCAGCGCCAATTGAGGTTATAGCTACCGGCGTCTCTTGAAGCGACTCTACGGTTCTGCGTGCGGTCACTTCGATACGTTCTAGCTTTCCTTTTTCGCCCTCAGCATCGGCATTAGCGTCATTAACCTGAGCAAATGCTGGCGCGGTACTTAAAACGCTTGCCACCGCCATTGCACATAGGCTTTGCATGTGGCTACCTTGCGCTTTTTTGCGTTGTTCCGTTTTATCATCGGCTGAATGTGGTTGGTAGGGTGAAACCAAGCCATGTGAGTGTATTGATTGAGACATAGTGAGTCCTTGTTGTTCTAAGTTCTGGTCACTGCCGGATGTATTGCCTACGGTCAAAAATTACTTTAGTTAATTAATTGTTAATAGTATGTAGTACCATCGTACTATGGGATTTTGATAAAAGTAACGTCACACTTTATATCTGTAATGAACGCTTTTTATCTGATTTGTATACACTTTATGGTTATAGGTGTGGGCAAATCTTTAATCGACTTAACTGTTTCGGATCATCTGCGGTCACAGATTTTTTAAGGAATAATAACTATGTTAAGTATGATTGGCTTAGTAGGCGGTCTGTTGTTGCTTATTGTTTTAACAATACGCGGAATGAACCTGTTTATTGCTGCACCTTTATGTGCGCTTGTGGTTGCCATCACCAATAATATCGGCGTTTTCACCGGCGACGTGAATTTCGTTCAAACCTATATGAGTGGCTTCTCTGGTTTTATTGCTTCTTGGTTTTTCATGTTTTTACTTGGTGCGTTGTTTGGTAAATTCATGGAAGACTCAGGGGCAGCAGATGCTGTTTCTCGCTGGATCATCACCAAAATTGGTTACAAGCGTGCCGTATTAGCTGTTGTGCTAGCTTGCGCTATTTTGACCTACGGTGGTGTAAGCGTGTTTGTGGTAGCGTTCTCTGTTTATCCTATGGCGGTGAGTTTGTTTAAAGATGCCAATTTACCCCGTCGCTTCATACCTGCAGCCATGGCATTTGGGTCAGTAACATTTACGATGACCTCGGCGGGCTCGCCAGAAATCCAAAACTGGATCCCTATAAAGTATTTAGGCACCTCTCCTTTTGCCGCATGGGAAGTTAGTCTTATCGTCGCTATTTTCATGGCATGTTTCGGTTACTGGTGGCTTGCTAAGATGATCAGAAAAGCCGTTAATAACGGCGAGGTGTTTGAAGCCAGAGCAAGCGACCCTGAAGTGCGAGACAGAGCGCTCCCCCACCCGCTTACCGGAATTGTGCCGTTAGTCGTGGTGTTAGTCATTTCGTTTCTATTCCATGAAGAACTCGCTCAGCTTGCGCTTATTCTGGCGTTAGGCGGCGGCGTACTGTGTTTGCTGGCTATTAACTACAAGCATTTTCACAGTTTACCTGTTGCCGTTAATGCAGGAACCACCGGTGCATTGATCGCTATAGGCAACACTGCGGCTGTAGTGGGCTTTGGTTCCATTGCCAAAAACACTGAAGCGTTTCAGACAACGGTTTCGCTAATGACTCAAATTCCTGGTAACGAGCTTATTGGTGCCGCTATTGCTGTAAGCGTAATTGCAGGATTAACAGGTAGTGCATCTGGCGGACAAGCCATCGCTTTACCCTTAGTGGGCCCTCACTACCTAGACCAAGGCGTAGAGCCAGACCAGCTGCATAGGATTGTATCCATATCTTCAGGCGCACTGGATTCGTTACCCCACAATGGTTACGTAGTAACGACTATACGCGCCATCTGTAACGAAACCCATCAAGCAGCCTACTGGGCGGTTGGTGCGCTGACTGTAGTGGTACCAGTTATTGGATTGGCAATGGCAATTGGCTTGTTTAGCTTTATATAGCATGGGCTTTGCCGATTAAAACGAAGGCACGCAAAGGCTAAGCCCTTAGAAGGCCATAGCGTAAGCCCTGTTACATACAGACTCTTTTGAAGAAAAATAGCGCCGTGATAAAGGATTGAGGATTAAAGAAAATGAACTGGAAAACTAAGCGAACGCCGCGGTTAACTTGGAGCAAGAGCAAGCACAACAGAAAGCAATTGAGAGAGTCATGCATTTTGACGAGACCAAAACACATGACTTCATCCACACCATTCGGCTTACATATAACCAAGAAGTTACACGCTCTTTTGAAGGTGTTTGCGTCGCTTTTTATAACCTTGCATTTTCAGGTAGTGGCAAATGAGATTGAGCAAAAAGATTCGCTGATAGTAGAAAAAAAGGTGTTTGAAATGCCACACTTCACGACATTTAGCGGCAAACAAATAAAAAATGTAAAAGTTGGCTGGGAGGCATATGGAACACCAAATGACACCAAAACTAACGTGATCCTTATAACGCATTATTTTTCTGGTTCTTCTCATGCAGCGGGGAAGTACGATGAAAGCGATCCAGCGCCAGGTTACTGGGATAGTATTATCGGCCCCGGCAAGGCGATTGATACAGACCGCTTTTATGTAATAAGCGTTGATACGCTGGCCAATTTAAACGCTTACGACCCCCACGTTATTACAACCGGCCCTACGTCAATAAATCCAGATACAGGTAAACCCTATGGCTTAGACTTTCCGGTCGTGACAATACGTGACTTTGTCAATGTTCAAAAAGCACTTCTCGAAAGCTTAGGTATTAGCAAACTGTATGCGGTTATTGGGCCTTCTATGGGCTCTATGCAGGCTATAGACTGGGCGAGCGCTTACTCAGACTGGGTTGAACGCATGATTTCAGTTATCGGCGCAGGTCAAAGCGATGCTTGGACTACCGCGGCATTAGAGCACTGGGCTACGCCGATTGTCCTCGACCAGAACTGGAACAACGGCACTTACACCAAAGCGCAAGCCCCCCTTGATGGCCTAGCTGCCTCACTTATGTTAATTACACAAAATGCCCTTACTCCTTCCTTTTTCAACCAAACCGGCAACACGTTAGGGTATCAAAATGTTGAGTCGGCGCCGCTTAATGATATACGTCAATCACACAGTATTGTGAACTGGCTGCGCGAGCGAGCAAAGGCTCGGGCCAAAACCATGGACGCCAACCACCTTTTGTATTTGGTTCGAGCCTGCCAGCTTTTTGTTGCTGGGCATCAAGGTACTCTTGAGCAAGGGCTGGCGTCGATAAAGGCGAAAACGCTGTTTATTCCAGCCCAAACTGATTTGCTTCTTATGCCCTACTTGTCGCAAAGTGCACACCAAGGTTTAACCTCAATGAACAAGGACAGCACATTAGTTACGCTAAATGGCCAATTGGGCCATTTGGAAGGCGTGACGAATGTATCCGCTCAAGCTAAGGCTATTCGCCAATTTTTAGAAAATGATAAGGCAGCAATGCAATGATAAAATCTACCTCCTTTTTACGCCACGCGCTTTGTCTGTCTGTATTAAGCGCAC
The DNA here is from genome assembly GCF_001885075.1 of Alteromonas sp. V450. NCBI lineage: Bacteria > Pseudomonadati > Pseudomonadota > Gammaproteobacteria > Alteromonadales > Alteromonadaceae > Alteromonas > Alteromonas sp. V450. The sequence goes on along the minus strand of NZ_MODU01000004.1, from coordinate 449,490 downwards.
TTTCCGTTAGTGTAACGGCCTTCGGTGACGAGTCATCGGCGCAAGACGCCCTCCCTTCGCTCACCCTCGATTTAAAGAACGTTACCGTATCTGGCTTATCATCAGGCGGTTACATGGCAACACAATTTCATTTAGCACATAGCGACTGGGTAAAAGGCGTTGGCGTTATTGCTGGCGGCCCGTACTACTGTGCACAAGGTGATATAACCACTGCCCTTGCACAATGCGTGAGTAAGGTAGAGGGAGAAATTAACCTTGAAGCGCTAAATGAAAAAGCTAAACAGTATGAAACTGAAGGAAAAATTGCGTCGCTTTCCAATATGAAAGACGCAAAAGTCTGGCTTTTTCACGGTACGCAAGACACCAGAGTGATTGCACCCGTGAGCGATTTATTATTTGAGCAATACAAATTGTGGACAGACACACAAAATATTGCCTATATCAATGACAAACCAATGGCTCACCTTTTTCCCACCAAAAACAATGGGGTTAACTGCATGAAATCAGAAAGTCCCTTCATCGGGAACTGCGACTACGATGCAGCAGGTGCCATGCTCTCTCATCTTGTTGAAGATGTTTCGACACCCGACGAGTCACTATCAGGGCAAATTCATTCAATTGATCAACAAAAAATAGCCGGTAGCGATGCCAAAACATTAGCAAGCGAAGGTTTTGTGTATGTGCCTGAAAGCTGTGCACAAGGCGAGCCGTGCAGAGCCCATATTAGTTTCCACGGCTGTAACCAGTATGCCGATGCCGTTGGCGATGCCTACACTACCCAAACAGGGCTGAATGAATGGGCTGATGACAACCATATTGTTGTGCTATATCCGCAAACTAAGAAGTCGTTATTCATGCCGTTAAATCCACAAGGCTGTTGGGATTGGTGGGGCTATGCGGATAACAATTACGCTAACAGAGAGGGCACACAAATAAACGCAGTAAAACAGCTGCTGTTCTCATTAAATAAATCCAACGGAAGTAACAATGGCTAAGCGCACAATATTTATCACGGGTGGAGCAAGCGGCATTGGCTTTGGCATTGCCGAGTCAATGATGAAACACGGGCACCATGTGATCATCGCTGACATAAACGAACTGGCAGCAAAAGAAGCCGTGACCAAACTTGCACATTTAGACGGTTCGGCCAGCGCAGTGGCCGTAGATGTGTGCAACGCAAAACAAGTTGCGGCGCTACCTGACGTACTTGGAAAATACACCGTTGATGTGCTTATAAATAATGCAGGTATTCAGCACGTTTCACGTATAGAGGACTTTCCTGCAGATACGTGGCAGCAGCTTATAAATATCATGCTTGTTGGCCCTGCTCTGTTAACCCAAGCGTTTTTACCTGCCATGCGTAAGCAAAATTACGGGCGCATTATCAATGTAGGATCTATTCACTCGTTGGTAGCCTCGCCGTATAAGTCGGCTTATGTAGCAGCGAAGCACGGCCTGTTAGGGTTCGCAAAAACCATCGCCCTTGAAACAGGGGATTGCGATGTAACTATCAATACCCTTTGCCCTGCCTATGTGAAAACACCATTGGTGGAGAAACAAATTGCAGCGCAGGCAAAAGAGAATAACCTTACCGAGGAAGAGGTAATAACAAAAATAATGTTAGAGCCCATGCCTAAAAAGCAATTTGTGAGCGTTGAGGAACTTGCAGATACCGCAAGCTTCTTAATGTCGCCTAGTGCCCGTAATATAACAGGGCAAACCATGGTGCTTGATGGGGGCTGGACGGCAAGATAACCCGTGAGCTTTTTAACGCTTAGCTTTTTATACAATATTTCTTTTCACATAAAAAAGGCTGCAATAAGCAGCCTTTTTTCGTTTAATGTTTTCGCAAAAGCGTTATTCCCAAAGCGATACATAAATAGCAACCATTTCCTCAATGGTAGGTATACGCGGATTATTGCCAGGAGAGCCTGATGCCAAAGCCTGTTCTGCCATTGTTGATGTCAAAGCAAAAAATGCTTCCTTATCAATACCAAAATCGGCAGGCGTAGGCACCTGCAAATCGGCATTAAGCGCTTTTAGTTCGGTGATAAGCTTTTGGTTCGCCACTTCGTCCGAATCACTTTGCATAGCAACACCCATGGCGCGAGCACATTGTGCATATCGCACCGATGCGCTTGGAATAGAGAAAGCGGTAACCGCAGGCAATAACATGGCATTCGACAACCCATGAGGCACATGAAAGGCTGCCCCGATAGGCCTGCTCATTCCGTGAACAAGGGCCACTGAAGCATTTGAAAAGGCAATACCTGCGAGCGTTGAGCCCAACATCATCGACTCTCTTGCTGTTTCATTCGAAGGGTCTGCAAATACAGTGCGCAGATTCGGCGCAATTAACGCCATGGCTGATAACGCCTGTGCATCACTGTAAAGATTGGCTTTACGGCTAACAAACGCTTCAATAGCGTGAGTAAGCGCATCAATGCCTGTATCGGCTGTCACGCGGGCAGGCAAACTTTGCGTTAATGAATAATCGACTAAGGCTGCCGTTGGCATAAACCCAAGACCAACACACAACATTTTTTCTGTGGTGTCTTCGTCGGTGATAATGGTAAATCGGGTTGCTTCTGAGCCCGTTCCCGCCGTTGTGGGAATAGCAATGATCGGCAGTCCCGCTTCATCTACAACCCTCGGGAATTTGTAGTCTCGCATTTCGCCGCCGTATTTACCAAGTATGGCTATAGCCTTTGCGCTATCGATGGGGCTTCCACCACCTAAAGCAATAATGCTGTCATAAGCGTGGGCTTTGAAGGCATCCACGCCGCGATCAATAGAGCTCACCGTAGGCTCTGGCACCGTATCTAAAAATACATCGGCCCTTATTCCTGCCTCCTCCAACACTTGCACTATGGCTGCACTATATCCCAACTCAACCATTACCTTATCGGTCACAAGTAAAGGTTTATGGCAGTTGAGTCCTTTTAGCGTTTCAGCAACCCGCTGACTCGCCCCTCTCCCAATGTGCACCACTCTTGGCAGAATAATTTGATGAGACATGTTTCCCTCGCTGCGAATTCTTTTCATCAGCATACCTAGTACAGCACCCAAAGCAATGACAATGTAACAATAATGTTAACGTTTTTTGATTTGACCTTTTATGTAAATACGACCGTATTGTTTATTTTTGAAATTACATGTTTTAGACATTAGCGCTCTGGTATAAGTTGCAGGCAGGACAAAGCCTTTCAGTGGACGACAACTATGAAAAAACTCGGTATGATTTCGGTGCTTGTAGCAATTACCGCTATAGCGATATGGCAATGGCCGAAACCTGATGCGCCTTTACTTTCGTCAAACAGCGCCATGCCCGCCATGGAGAATTTACCCGACAATTTCTTTGATACTCAAGTTAACCCTGTACTAACGCAGCGCTGCGTTGTCTGCCACGCTTGTTACGATGCGCCATGCCAACTAAAGATGTCATCCCCAGAAGGCTTAGCCCGAGGTGCTAGCAAAGAAAAAGTGTATGAAGGTACGCGACTTACCGCTGCCCAGCCAAACAGGATGTTTCTCGACGCTCACGGCGTAGATGGATGGCGCGAACGAGGCTTTTTCGATGTATTGCCAACAAGAGAAGATAACAACAGTTTGCCAACACAATCGTCGGTGCTAGCGCAAATGCTTTTGCTAAAAAAACAGTACCCCTTACCCAATACCGCTCATTTAGGTGACAGTTTCGATGTAAGCTTAAGCCGACAAAACCAATGCCCAACCATAGATGAAATGGGCGAATATATCGCAGGTCAGCCTTTAGGAGGCATGCCCTACGCCCTGCCAGCGCTATCGGACGCTGAACATACTACACTCATTCAATGGTTAAACCATGGTGCTCCGCAACCTTCACCCAAAGCGCTTTCACGAGAACTGAATGAGAAAGCATCTGCCTTAGAAGCGTGGCTAAATGGCGATAGCAATAAAATGCAGCTTTCCGCACGTTATATTTACGAACACTTGTTTACGTCTCACCTTTATTTCGAAGATATTTCAGAAAAAGGTAAAACGCCTCAGTTTTTTAATCTCGTGCGCTCGCGTACCCCACCCGGACAAGCGTTAGATATCATCGCTACTCGCAGGCCCTTCGATGATCCTGAAGTCGAGCGCGTTTACTATCGTCTACAGCCCGTACATTCGACGATTGTGAGTAAAACACATCAAGCGTACGCTATTAACGAAGCACTAATGGATAAGTGGCAATCGTGGTTTGTCGATGCAGAGTTTTCTGTAGAAGCATTGCCTTCATACAAACCTGAAGTGGCAGCCAATCCACTAACGGCTTTTACTCTGTTGCCAGTAGAAAGTCGGTACAGGTTTATGCTTGAGCGCGCACAAAACACCATTATGGGATATATCAAGGGGCCAGTGTGCCGAGGCCAAGTAGCGCTCAACGTGATTAATGACCGATTCTGGGTTTTCTTTGTCGATCCAGACATTGCCACATCTGGCAAAGTGAACGCTTTCTACGCCTCTCAAAAAGAAAACCTTCACTTACCAGCTGAAAAAGATAGCTCAGCCCTTGCGGTAAACTGGGTTAAATATGCAAAGCGCCAAGGCGACTATATGCGCGCGAGAACAACCTTTTTAAATAGTGAATTTGAAGACGGAGCGCACCTCAATATATCAAGCATTTGGGATGGCGACGGCAGTAACACCAATGCAAGCTTAACCGTCTTCCGTCACTTCGATAATGCTACTGTCGTTAAAGGTATGGTGGGCAACCCACCTAAAACGGCATGGGTGATTGACTATGCTTTACTAGAGCGAATTCATTATTTACTCGTGGCGGGCTTTGATGTTTACGGCAACTATGGGCACCAATTAATGACCCGTTTGTATATGGATTTCTTACGTATGGAGGGTGAGTCGAACTTTCTTAATCTACTACCGCCTACCACCCGCCACACGCTTCTCAACGCTTGGTATCAAAAAGCTAGCCCAGAGCTGACGGATTACTTGGAAGGTGATATCAACAGTTACGAACAACCATCTGGCATAGCGTTCGAAACAGATAATCCTCAACAAGAACTTTATCAATTGTTATCGCAATACTTGGCTAAAGTTCAACCGAATGCCTCAACCTACAATAAACGTTTGCTATCAGCTGAACAGTTCGAAGCATTAAAGCGCTTAGATTCGCTTCCTGCTCAACAAGCGACCTTGATGCCAGAAACTACCATGATTGTGATACGAGATGACAAAGACCCAGACAATATTGATGTATTCACTGCCCTTCGAAATAGCGCGCATTACAATGTAAATAGCCTGTTTGAAGAGGAGGAAAACCGAGAGCCTTCTAAAGATTCAATCACGCTGGTACATGGTGTGTTAGGTAGTTACCCTGACGCGTTTTGGTATATCAATGCGTCGGAAGTAACGTCGTCTGTTGAGGCGCTAAAGTTAATTAAAAGCGAAACCGAATACAAAGCTCTGCTCGACGATGTAGGCATGCGCAGAACCAACCCTGACTTTTGGGCCTTCAGTGATAAATTAATGCAATGGTCTAGCGAACGCTATCCTATTGAAGGCGGTCTTCTCGACTATAATCGGTTAGAAGATCGCTAAACCTCCATCTTAACAGCGTTTTACGCTTTTCTTTTGCAAAATACCTGTGCTAATGTCCAATCATTGGAAATGAGAGGACATTAGCATTCCATGCCCTATCAAACCGTTGCTTTAATTGGAAAACCTCAGCACGCTGCCACTCATGACAGCTTGAACATTCTTGCCGATTATTTACTAGCGAAAGGCTGTAAGTTATTGGTTGAGGAAAGTATTGCTGAAGAGCTTGAAACCGAAAATTTTAAAAGCTGTAACCTTGTCACTATTGGAAAAGAGGCCGATCTTGCCGTGGTAGTAGGTGGAGACGGCAGCATGCTTGGCGCAGCTCGTGTGCTTGCACGTTTTGACATTCACGTAGTCGGCGTAAACCGCGGTAATCTCGGCTTTTTAACAGATATCCACCCTGATGATATTGTTCAACAACTTGATCTTATCTTTAACGGTGAATGCGTGGTGGAAGAACGCTTCTTACTTGAGGTAGAGGTTTATCGACATGAAAAGCTTAAAAGCAACAACTCTGCCGTAAACGAAGTGGTGCTGCACCACGGCAAAGTTGCCCATATGATGGAATTTGAAATTTACATTGATGAGCAATTTGTATTTAGTCAGCGTAGCGACGGATTAATAGTAGCTACACCAACGGGGTCAACCGCTTACTCTCTATCAGCGGGCGGCCCCATTATAATGCCAAAGCTAGATGCACTTACGTTAGTCCCCATGTTTCCCCATACCCTTAGCAGCCGACCTATCGTTGTTGATGCTGACAGTCAGGTATCGATGAAAGTATCGAAGGTTAACAGTGACTCGCTACAAGTGAGCTGTGATAGCCACATCGTTCTACCCGTGTTACCCGGCGATGAAATACGTATTAATAAGAGCGCAGACAAACTTCACCTTGTTCATCCCAAGGGCTACAGCTACTTCAACGTTCTTCGTAAAAAGTTAGGTTGGGGCAGTAAACTTTACTGAGCCCCCCTGCTCTATTTTATTTGTCCCACGTGCATTTATTACATAAGTCTGTAGCATTTTCTTGGTTGCTACAGGCTTGAAAAATAAAGATTTTTTAATTTTATAAGATTTCCTTAGCGAAAACCTGTAGTTATAGCAATTTCATATTGCGGCATATCTGTTGCAACTATTGAAGTAAGCCGTCGGCACATGGTCAGTGACGCGCTGACCTTATGAGTAATGAATACCGTGCTGACTTGTTTGCATTCAATAGGAGATATCATGAGTAACACCAATATCAAATTTACAGCCCCAGGAATGGATAACGATGCAGCTGCCAAAACAATCAAGGTATTGGATCAGCGATTGGTTGCACTATTAGATTTACAGTTAACGTTGAAGCACATTCACTGGAACGTAGTAGGACCAAACTTCATCGGTGTGCATGAGATGTTGGATCCGCAGGTAGATGCGGTACGCGAAATGACCGACACAATTGCAGAGCGAATTGCTACATTAGGTGGCGTACCGAAAGGTACACCAAAAGCCATTGTTGAAGGCCGCAGCTGGAACGATTATGAATTGGGTAAAGGTTTAGTACTTGACCACCTTAAGGCGCTCGATGCCGTATACGACGGTGTAAATGGTGACCATAGAAAAGCATTAGAGCTTTTAGGTGAAATTGACCCAGTATCGGAAGATATGATCACCGGTCAACTTGCTGACTTAGAACAGTTCCAGTGGTTTGTGCGCGCACACATTGAGTCTGGCAGCGGTGAGTTGCAACAGTAATAGGTTAACACCGAAATTCAAAGCTGTTATGTATACTATCTACAATAGATTACAGTTATTATATGAAGGAGAGCTTGTGCTCTCCTTTTTGACGTTTACTTGAGTGAAAAGCACAGCAGCAAACTGCTTGGCGCATTCAAAATATCTCACGCTACAACAATAGAATACTTCAGTACTCCGCTACTGTACTTAACTTACGCCTTGTAAAGCGTCCTGTAAATTCTTCCTCTACTGTGACGCTAGTTATAGGTTACTCATAACCCATCTTCGTAAAAAAGAATATATGCAATTGATATTATTGGCTTTATTTTTATTTCCGTCGATTCTTGCGTAAATATTTTGCGACTTAACTTTACACCACCAAAATACTGTATATATTATCAGTTACTGTATATATCATCATGTTCAACTTTTTCGAGTGTGGTTATGTTAGCGCATCTTTCTATTTCTAATTTTGCTGTTGTAAAACAATTATCAGTTCAACTGGAAAACGGGTTGACTGCTATAACCGGTGAAACCGGTGCAGGTAAATCTATTGCCATTGATGCTTTAAGTTTGTGCTTAGGCGAGCGCGCTGATGCAAATGCGGTGCGTAAAGGGAGCGCGAAAGCCGAAATAATTGCTCACTTCTCTTTAAGCGGAAATGCATTAGCTAAAGCCTTTCTCGACGAGCATGAGCTTACCTCAGACGAAGACGAAAATAGCTGCTTTGTTCGTAGAGTTATCTCGAAGGAAGGCCGTTCAAAAGCTTTCATCAACGGCATTCCAGCTTCGCTTCAGCAGCTGAAGGGTTTAGGTCAATTTTTATTAGCCATTCACGGTCAAAATACTCACCTGCAACTGTTAAAAGAGGACCATCAAAGGGAATTAGTTGATGGATACGCAAAGCACGATGAACTGTTAACGCAAGTTAAAGAAACCTATGCTATTTGGCACGACAAGCAGCGAACGTTGAAAGCGCTTCAAGAGCAAGCCCAACAGCGTGAAGACAGAATTCAATTGTTAACTTACCAAGTGCAAGAGCTCGATGAATTTGCCATTGAAGAGGGTGAATTTGAAGAGTTAGAAATAGAGCACAAGCGCCTAAGCAATGGCCAGAGCCTTTTAGAGCACGCCCAGACCAGCGTGTATAATTTGTATGAAAGCGATGAGGGCAACGCATTGTCGGTGATCCAAAGCAGCATTGAGCGTTTAGGCGAATTAGAAGCTCATGACGCAAGTCTTACGCCAATCATTGCCATGCTTAATGATGCGGCAATTCAGGTAGAAGAAGCGGCAGGAGAGCTACGTAGCTACTGCGATCACCTTGAAATCGATCCTCTTCGCTTACAACAAGTTGAGGCGCGCTATGGCAAAGCAATGGAACTTGCCCGAAAACACACCGTAATGCCTGAAGGTCTCTATCAGCATCACCAAGAATTGTCCGCTGAATTCGATGCTTTGTCAGATCAGGAAACACTGTTAGGCACGCTTGAAGGGGAAGTCGAAAATGCTCGGGCAGCTTACCTAACAGCAACTAGAGGCCTTTCAGAGAGCAGGAAACGGGCTGCGGATAAGTTAAGTGCCGACATTGAAGTTCAAATTCGCCAGATGAATATGCCGCACGCAAGCGTGGACATAAAGATTCAGTACGACGAACTCAAAAAACCCGTAAGCACAGGACTAGATGCCATTGAATTTAGGGTGTCGACTAACCCTGGTCAAGACGCAGATAAGCTAGAAAGAGTGGTATCAGGTGGTGAACTATCTCGTATCGGTTTGGCTATACAAGTTATTGCAAGCGACAATCACGCAACACCGACGATGATTTTTGATGAAGTGGATACAGGAATTAGTGGCCCTACTGCATCAATTGTTGGTGGGCTCCTTCGGAAATTAGGCAAACAATCGCAAGTTATGTGTGTAACTCATCTACCACAAGTAGCGGCGCAGGCGCATAACCAATTATTTGTTACCAAAATCACAGATGGAGAAAGTACAGAAACACAGATGCTTGCATTGACTAAGCAAGACAGAATTGACGAGCTGGCAAGGCTACTGGCTGGCGACAAAATAACCAAATCTGCCTTAGCTAATGCGAAAGAACTGCTTAAAAGCGCAGCATCGAACTAAAATGCAGTTGATTGGTCCTAGTTGTCAATGTAGCATGCCTTCGCGCTTGCAATAAAACAGTCTCGAAATTCGCACTATCGACATTCGTAGGCACTAACAAAGGCAATACTGGACAAATTAACGCATGAAGTTGCAACACTTATTAGTAATTCTTGGTATCACACTTACATCAACTGCTTGCTCGAATTGGATTTATCGAATCGATGTTCCGCAAGGTAACTTTCTAGATCAACGCGACGTTGAAAAGCTTCGTGTTGGGATGACGAAAGAGCAAGTTATCTATGTTTTGGGGAACCCAGTAGTTCAAGATTCATTTGATAATGACACGTGGTACTACGTTTACGATATGAAGCGCGGTATGAAAAAGCGCGGCGAAGACTTTCAGAAGCAAATGATAATCAACTTCGTAGACGACAAAGTAACGACGGTTGAAGGTGACTTCGAATTATCTGAAGACTTCAATACGCCAATCGATAACTAGTAGCAGAGAAAAGGTAGCAAGCTCAGGCTACCTTTTTTGTATCTATAGCTTTTACTAAAACACTTATTTTTCGAAGCTTTTTACTTATTGTAGAGGTCTAAATGGAGCATAGTTTTTGGCATAGTAAATGGCAAAAAAATGAAATTGGATTTCATGAACCTGCTGGAAATACGCTGCTGATGAAGTATGCGTCTTCTCTGCTTAGCCACAATTGCGCAAGCTCATCGTTAACGCGTGTTTTCGTTCCGCTGTGTGGGAAAACCCGTGATATAAGTTGGCTACTCTCGCAAGGTTGCGAAGTCGTCGGTGCTGAACTTAGTGAAATTGCGATTATACAGCTATTTGAAGAGCTAGGTGTCACTCCTACTGTTACTACCTCTGCCAATGGTAAAGTTTATACAAAAGACGGTTTAACCGTTTACGTTGGTGATATTTTTAAACTAACGTCTAGCGATGTCGGCGACGTTTCGGGTGTTTACGATAGAGCCGCATTAGTAGCGTTACCCGCCCCGCTTCGCGAAAAATACGCGGCTCACCTTATGGCTATCACGAAATGTGCGCCGCAGCTTATTATTTCTTTTGAATATGACCAGAACGAAATGGCGGGCCCGCCTTTTAGTGTGAATGAAAAAACCGTAGATGATCTTTACTCAGCGGCTTACAACATTAAAAGGCTTGAGCGCTCTACACTTGAAGGCGGGTTAAAAGGCAAAGTAGATGCTGACAATTTGGTCTTTGCGCTTACGGCGAAATAGACATTTTGCTGATGCTTGCTGCAAACAAACATCGTTAAAGAAGGTGTTCAAGTTACAACCTTAATTCACAAAGTACCTCTCAAGCAACTCGGTAAAGCAGTGCGTTACATATCGATTAGAGGCCAAGCAGCGCCTCTACGCCAAACAACAACGCACCTATTAGTCCACCTACAATTGTGCCATTAATTCGTACTTTTTGAAGGTCGCGACCGATATTTAATTCCACCTGCTCAGCCATTTCGCGTTCATCCCAGCTATTTATGGTGTCGCGTATGTGACGGGTTAGAAACTCAGCCAATTCAGGTGCCATATATTTAGCTGCTTCGCCTATGTGTTTGTTGAACGCCATGGCTAATTCACTGTCTTGGGTCAACGTAGTGCCCAAATCTTTTAGAAGGCCCGACACCTTTGATTCTGCTTTACCATTTTGTTCTTCAAGGGATTTTAAGAGCCATTGATGAAAGTTAGACCAGGATTGCTGAACATACGCGTTTAGCGCTGGGTCATTAGTGATTTTTTCTCGATAGCTGTTAACTTTTTTCTCCATTAACGGGCTATGTTGTAACTCATATAGGAACTCATGCACTTGCTCGTCAAATGCGTGGCGTATGGGGTGATGCTCATCTTCGTATATGTCGTCTAAAATACTCGAAACCGCTTTAACAGCAATCAGTGCACCCTGCTCACTTAGCCAGCTAGAAGGAAGTAACTTTTCAATTCTACTGTATTCGGTTTTCAGCCAGACCACTAACGTATCTGCTATGTAAATTTGGGTTTCTGGCTCTGCGAGCAGTTTTGCTAGTTTCCCTAATACCCTATCAAGTACGACCTGGTGCTGACGCTCCTTTGTTACAGCGCCTAACGAAGTAGCCATTAATTGCCTAAGATCGAGTTGGTTAATGCCCTTTTGGGCGGTTTTAGCGATAAATGCTTTTACCGGTTTATCATCAAGCACGCGCAGAACACCTGCAAAAGCATCACATAAAAAGCGGCTTAAACGGGTAGCGTTTTTGTCCTGTGACAACCACCTTCCAGCGCCCTTAGCAGGGTCGCTATCCCGAATTAGCTTCTCTATTGCCTCGGGGTGAAAGAACTTCTCTTTAACGAACAATGACAAGTTATTAGCAATAACGGATTTGTTGCTAGCCACGATATTGGTGTGAGGAATAGGGTACTGCGCAGGAATGGGCTTAAATAAGGCCGTCACAGCAAACCAGTCAGCAAGACCACCAATAAGGGCAGCTTCACTCGCCATCTTAATAAGCCCTAACCACCACACACCTTGCAAACCCGTATAAAATTTGGGGAGTAATACGGTTAAGACGAATACACTTGCGGCAACAATCAAACAGGCCAATGCGAGCCTTTTAGCCTTATTTAACTGCGTGTACTTTTCCTGCATAACTGCTCCGTTTAAATTACTCGTCTACCGTACTGGTCTATAAGTGATGTGCCGTCTTCTTTAGCAAAAGGGCCTTGTGGCCATATAGGTAAAATATCCAGTACTACCTCACTTGGGCGGCATAGCTTTACTGTTTCTTTAAGGTTATTAGAAACCGTCTTTCCCTTCTTGAGCTGTTCGGTCAAAGAAGCTGAGTGTTCATATTCATCTTGAGGAATGCAAACAATAGGCCTATTCACTAATATTGGATGTTTTAGCATCATCTCAAAAATGGTTTCGTTACTCACAGCCTCATCAAGTAACCCCAATTCAGCAGCAGGTGACTTGGATGTGCGAAGCGCCTGTCGAGGGCTAAGGTTAGCTGCATTTAATAAATAAGTGAGTTGTTCACGTTCCCACCCAACATGTAAATACTCGATAACTTGCACTTCATACCCAGCAGCCTTGATCACCGCCAGTACATTTCTGGACGTACCGCACTCCGGATTGTGATAAATCTTTATCATCGTCACCTATCCTCACTAAAAAGGTAAAAATTACAAATACCCACATACTAGTTTAACTCGAGTAACTCGAGGACAGACACTCAAGTAAACTCGAGGACAGACACTCACACTAATTAAATAAACTCGAGGACAGACACTCACACTAATTAAAAACTTACCTGAAATCGCTGGATTGAAATCGCTGTGAAATCGCTGGACACACACTTAAAATAAAGGTGCTTGTGACTAAAAGGCGTCTATTAAGGTTGAGTGTGTGTCCACTTCAGTCCTTTGGTCCATTGATGCAATGTGGTCAATTTAGCCACCCATTGGCAGATGCAACTATAAAATTAATCATCACGCCATCAAGCTTTTTACTCTCGCCCACAAAAAACACTAACCCATTGTTTTTATTAATTTTTAGAGAATGGCATGATAAATGATAATGACTTTACACATGCACATTATTATTTGTGTTCAGTAACAACGCAATTTATGCGTGTAATTTAAAAAATTTAAGAACAGTCAAGGATATAAAAAATATGAAAAAGTCTTTTATTGCTAGTGCAGCCATGTTGCTTACAGCCTCTCTACTTACTGGCTGCGTTATCCATGTCGGCAACGCCAGTGCATTAGAAGGGAGCAGCTTTAGCTCTATTCTGGGCAATATTGACATAGCAGAAGGGAAGCATGCGGGAGATATATCTTCTGTTAACGGTAATGTGGAAATTGGCGATAATGGCGGTGCCGATGAAGTCAGCATTGTTAATGGTAATCTTGAGATGGGCAACCATGTGTCTGTCCGAAATATTGATATTGTAAACGGCGATGTTAGCGCAGCTTCATACCTAAATGTGCTTAATGGCATAGAAACAGTAAATGGAAATGTTACGCTTCCCACACAAAGTATAATTGGCGGTAGTGTTGAAACCGTAAATGGTGACATAACCGGCGTTGACACAACCATAAAACAACATATTGAAACGTTAAACGGCGATATTACTTTATCAGGTTCATCCCATGTTTTAGGCGATATCATTTATAACGAGACTGAAAAATCATGGGGAAACACGTCAGATAGTAAACCGACGCTGTCAATTAGTGCTTCGGTCATTGTAGATGGCAACATCATTTTGAAGCGCCCTGTCAATCTGGACCTTGAAAACGATGCATTAAAGCAAAAAGTCGTTGTAAGTTATACTGGTGCACAGTAACGTACTGGCTCGAATATCAAAGCCTAACGTTTCAAAATGACATGACTGAACAAGAAAAGATGCTTGCTGGCGATTTATATTTTCCGTCAGATAAAACATTAACGGCATTGCGCAAGCAGTGCCGAATTCAAGTAGACGAGCTCAATGCGACCTGCCAAAGCGACCACAAAAAGCGTACTAGGTTACTAAAACAGCTGTTTGGTAGTACTGGGAAAAGGCTTTACATCGAGTCTTCATTCAAATGTGATTATGGCGAAAATATCCATGTAGGCGAAAATTTCTTCGCTAATTTCAATTGTGTCATTCTAGATGCAGCGAAGGTGACAATAGGTGATAACTGCATGATTGCGCCTCAAGTCGGTTTGTACACCGCTACGCACCCGCTAGATCCCATACAAAGGGCAACCGGCATCGAGTTCGCCAAACCCATTACGATTGGCGACAACTGCTGGATTGGTGGCATGGCGGTCATAAACCCTGGCGTGACATTGGGAGACAATGTGGTTGTGGCCTCTGGCGCGGTGGTAACTAAGTCTTTTGGAAACAATGTGGTTATAGGTGGGAATCCCGCCAAGATAATAAAAGAAATAGAGCAAACCGAACAGCGCATGTGACGCTTCATCACTATCACTCTCTAAGCATATGTGTTCATATGAGACCCCTGCTATTCTCGTCTATCAATTTTACTATAGCGCGTATAGCCCAGAAGATAAGTTTAAACCATTTCCAAAGGCCGCCAGTAGAATATTTAGGCGGCCTAATTAAATTGACATAATACACAAAGCTGTGTTGATTCTAGCGCAAGCTCCCCTACGTAGAAGATGAACGAATATAGCTTTACGTTAATCCCAATTAGGCGCAAAGTCAGGGTTAACAATACGCTCACCGTTATCAAGATCATCAATTAGCGTAAGCTCTGGATCAGTTAAATTTACACCACCGTAAGCTAAATTCTCCGCCAAGTGTACTTTACTGGTTGATGAAGGAATGGCATAAATGTGACGTTTTTCCATCCACGCCAGAACAACTTGCGCTGGCGTCGCATCGTGGCTTTGCGCAATTCGCAATAACGTTTCGTCCTTCATTACTTTTCCGACAGCAAATGGCATATATGCGGTCGCTTTTATGCCTTTTTCCTTACACGCTTCAACAACCTTCTTATTTTGCATGAAAGGATGGATTTCAATTTGGTTGGTGTAAATCTCGCCTTTACCAAGAACCTTTTCGGCCTTATCTAGCAAATCAATAGTGAAATTAGATACACCAATATGACGAGTAAGCCCTTGCTCTTTTGCCTTCGCAAGATTGCCTAAGTAACTTTCGAGTGAAATATCATTGCCAGGATATGGCCAATGGATAAGAAGCAAATCAACATATTCTAGCTTCAGCTTTTCTAAGCTTTCGTGAACACTTGGAATAAAATGAGCATCGCTCAATGACTCGTGCCACACCTTGGTGGTGACAAACAGTTCGTTTCTATCAAGACCGCTGGTTTTTATGGCGTCGCCAACTTGTGCTTCATTGTCATAAAATTGTGCGGTGTCAATGTGTCTGAAACCAACCTCTAGCGCTTTACTGACTGATTCACGGGCCTCGTCATCTTTCAATCGAAACGTTCCCATTCCTAACTGAGGCATATCTTTCATTACTTTCTCCTTTTCCGTGTTGGTCTTACCGTACTTGACGTAGCAGCTTCACACTTTGCTACGCCATCGCTTAGAAAGAAGATCGTAATCATCGAGACTGAAATCAGAATTAAATGGGAGACAAACTTAGTGATTACGTTGAAGAATGCACGTCGCTGAAATAAAAAAGCCGCTAACGTGCGCTAGCGGCTATGAGTATTCACTTACATGTGATGGATAAATTTGATTTTACTTACGTTTGGCAGGACGCCCAGCACGTTTATTCAACCCTTGTTGCTTACGCACTTTATGCTTTTTAACAGAGCGACGCATGCGACTTAAACGCGCGTGGTCCAGTTTACCCTGGCGTACATTAACCATAGTTTGCGTTTCATCTGGCAGTTGAACGTGGCTACGAAGCGCGTTCACGTCTTCTAACCCAAGCTCTACCCACGCACCTTGCGGTAGACGCTTTTGCAATTCAATTGGGCCATACTTAACACGTATCAAACGGCTAACCTGCACGCCTTGCGACTCCCAAAGACGACGCACTTCGCGGTTACGTCCTTCTTTCAACGTCACATTATACCAACGGTTCATGCTTTCATCTTCAGCATGCTGCGGCGTAGGCGTACCTGAAATTGTCAGGAACTTTGCTTCACCATCTTCCAGCTCCACACCCTTTTGAAGCGTATGTAGCGTTTTACCCGTAACTTCACCAAATACACGCACTGCGTATTCGCGCTCAACTTCGCACTTAGGGTGCATTAGGCGGTTTGCCAATTCACCATCGTTGGTGAATAACAGCAGGCCACTGGTGTTCATGTCTAGACGACCCACTGTGATCCAGCGCCCTAATCGAATCGCGGGAAGACGGTCAAAAACCGTATCGCGACCTTCAGGGTCGTGACGGCTACACAATTCACCTTCGGGTTTGTTGTACATCAACACGCGGCAGATTGGCTGTTCTGTTTGACGAGATAGCAAATGACCATCAACACGAATTTGTGCGGTATGGTCGACTCTATCTCCTAATGTTGCTTTGGTGCCATCGACCGATACTCGGCCTTCTTCAATCCAACGTTCCATTTCTCGTCGCGAGCCTAGCCCTTGGTTAGCCAGTACTTTTTGCAACTTTTCAGTCATGGGTTTTCACTCTTTAATTGCTTGTTTACGGTCGCACGGTCTATTTTGACGGTGCCTCATTTAACACCTTAAGCGGCGAGTCTGACGCAATACTTTCTGCCATATTTTCGAAAGCGTCAGCATTGGGCAAATCGCTCAACGACGTCATCGAAAAATAGTCCAAAAAGCCTTTGGTAGTTGCATAAAGCGCTGGTCGCCCAGGCACTTCTTTGTGGCCTACTACCTTTACCCAGTCTCGTTCTGTGAGTGTCTTTATAATATTACTGCTTACCGCCACGCCCCTGACTTGCTCAATTTCTCCACGGGTTATAGGTTGACGATAGGCAATGAGTGCCAACGTTTCGAGCAGTGCTCTAGAATACTTTGGCGCATTTTCCTGCCACAATTTGCTTAACCACGGGCTTAACGCATCTAACGACTGAAAGCGATAGCCACTTGCTACTTCCACCAGTTGAATGCCTCTTGGCTGATAGTCTAACTTTAGCTCGTTAATCACCTTACTCAAGGTTCTATCAGCGACGGTAAACTCATTGAGTACCGTGTCTTTTAAATGCTGCTTTGAAATAGGTTTGTCGGCTACAAATATTGCTGCCTCAACCAATTGTTTAAGCTGTGCCGTGTTAATTTTCTTCATGGGCACCTAATTTTACATGAATTTTTGCATAAGGACCTGCCTGAATGCATAAAATTAGCTGTTCTTTTACTAATTCTAAAATTGCCAAGAAGCAAACCACTACGCCAGCTTTACCTTCATCAATAGTAAACAGACGTTCAAGCGGCGTATATTCTGATGTCGTAAGCAATGACAATATGAGCGACATGCGCTCTCGCGTGCTCAGTGCTTCCCGTGCAATGGTATGGTGTTCAAACGCTTCGGCGCGCTTCATGGCAGCACTAAAGGCCAATACAATTTCTGCTAACGACACGTCGGGTTCAATGCGAATGGGTGTCACGCTCTCACTTAATTCAACGTGAGTGGTGAAAACATCTCTTTCAAGCCTAGGCTGACTATCTAAATCTTCTGCGGCTTGCTTAACTAGCTCGTATTCTTGTAGTCGACGAATAAGCGCTGCGCGAGGATCTTCTTCTTCGTCGGGATCGTCGCTGCGTTTAGGTAGTAGAAGCCTGGACTTAATTTCTGCCAATATGGCTGCCATCAGCAAATACTCTGCCGCCAACTCTAATTTTAGCGACATCATGGCATCCACATATTCCATATACTGCTTGGTAACATCAGCGATGGGCAGTGTAGTGATATCAAACTTTTGTTTTCTAATTAGATAAAGCAGTAAGTCGAGAGGCCCTTCGAAGGTTTCTAAAATAACTTCTAGCGCGTCTGGGGGAATGAAAAGATCTTCAGGTTTTTCTATCAGCGCTTCACCATTAATGAACGCCAGTGGCAACGGCTGTTGAACAGGTGCCGAAAGCCCTTTCTCAACAGAGGCTTTATTATCGTTTTTATTCTCTTCAACAAGCTCAGACACAGTTCCACAACCGTTTTTGCGCGCTTACAAAGCGGCGATTATTGATATTATTATTTACGCGTTAATGCGAGGACCTGTTGAATTTTGCTGTACACCAACGCTCAACAGGCCTTAGAAACTTAGCTTAAGGTTTCCTACTATAACTCCCACCTGCAGCTAGCAAAAGAAGCTATTTAAAATAACCTATTAAAACCAGTGTTTTCAAAAAGTCAGCATAACGAAAGTTACTCAAAGGGAGACGGATCGCCCGTGCCATGACGTACAATGACTGGCGTGTCTTCCGACAAATCAACCACGGTAGTAGGCTGCTCACCAATGTAACCACCGTGAATAATAAGCCCTACTTGCTTCTCCAAATTATCGCGAATGACATCTGGATCTGATTCGGCCATGGCGTTACCTGGCAAAATCAAAGATGTAGACATCAACGGCTCGCCTAGTTCTTCCAATAATGCAAGTGCAATAGCGTTGTCGGGCACGCGAATTCCTATGGTTTTACGTTTAGGGTTTTGCAAACGTTTTGGTACTTCGCGGGTCGCTTTCAAGACGAAGGTGTAACGCCCCGGCGTATTGTTTTTAATTTGCCTGAACGCCGTATTGTCTACCTTTGCGTAAATTGATAGCTCAGACATATCGCGACACATAAGGGTAAAGTTGTGGTCTTTATCAATTTGTCGAATACGACACAGCTGCTCAAGCGCCTTTTTGTCTTCCATTTGACAGCCAATGGCATAACCTGAGTCTGTCGGATACACAACCACCGCACCCTCTCGAATTAATTCACAAGCCTGACTAATTAGACGTTTTTGCGGGTTGTCGGGGTGCACATAGAAAAATTGACTCATAAATACTTCCTATTCCAATAAAAACGCAGATCGATAGAGCTGCAATCCATAAATAGTTGAGTGACTGTCCATTCCTTCGCACTTGTTAATTCGCTCCTGCTTTGCCAGCAGAGTGAGTGACTGTCCACTTGTTAATCCGCTTTTGGGATTTCTAATAACCAACTTTCGGCATATCAATTAACGATAGCACTCATCAAACTTCTGTTAACCATTTGCCCTACATCACCCATTTAAACCGGAAGCATAGTAACTAGATATACTAGCTTTCCGTCATCTGCCCTTCAAACTGCTTCCAATCATGCCATATGGGTGTGAGTTTACTGCTAATACCGAGGTTCTTACCCAACTCAGTCCATCGAGATGGAAAATGAAAATCTGAACCAGCTGATGCCAAAAGTTGATGGGTTTGTGCAAGCTCGTTAATCAGTTCTTGTTTGGTTTTGTTGATACCGGGAAACGCGGTTTCAATGGCATCGCCACCGGCTTGTTCAAACAGCACCACCAAGCGCCGCAACCATTTCGCTGTCATGTCGTAATGGGCAGGATGCGCCAATACAGCTTGGCCACCTGCATCGTGGATCCACTCGATAGCTGTCTCAATGCTTGGCCACTCAGCTTTAACTGCCGCGCGTTTACCTTTCCCTAAATACTTTTTAAACGCGGCGTCCATACTAGACACACCATAATTGTTTACCAGTACTCTTGCAAAGTGCGCCCGCGTCACCTGACCAACACCCGCTAGCGCTTTTGCTCGCGCTAGAACCCCCTCAAACCCACACTTTTCCAGCTTATCGGCAATTTTTTCAGCCCGAGCTTCACGAGTCTTTGACTGGCCTTGTAACCGTTCAAGAAACGTTGGGCAATGTCTGTCCACATTTAATCCAACGATATGAATATCGAAACTGTGCCAAGTGGTGGAAATTTCAACACCATCAATAATGGTTAATGCACGTTTTTGCTTCGATTGGGTAGCGTGGGCTTCTTCTAGACCGGCAACGGTATCGTGGTCAGTAACGGCAAGCGCATCCACCTGCATGGTGTGCGCGCGAAGGATTAGTTCTTCCGGCGTTAAGTGGCCATCAGAGAATTTTGTATGACTATGTAGATCTATTTTCAATGTCTTATGCAAATTTTAGGTTGACACGAAGGGCAAATTGTTTTCTTCTATATGCACGAAGTATACGTACTAACGGCTTCAAATCCTATTGAAGTTTGTAAAAACAACGAGTAATTCATGCATTCATACAATATCTCAACAGTAATGACAGTTGCAGCTTGGTGGTGGCACTCCCTAACTTAACGGGCGGTGTGCACTTTGGTGCGTGAATGAATACACATAAAGGCCCGTTTATACGGGCCTTTTTTTTATCTTTTTGCAGTTGGAGAGTAGCAAAAAATGAGTTTAGCGGAACTGGGCACTTCCCCGGGCAAGGTAGAAACAATTGAGCAAGCAGGTCATTACATTGAAGACCCACTTGCTGCATTTGCCCATCTGTGTGGTGAGAAAAGCAACGCGCTGCTGTTAGAGTCAGCAGAAATCGATTCAAAAGACGATTTACAAAGCCTGCTTATGGTTGATGCAGCACTTCGCATGGAATGCCGAGGTAATCGCGTTGAAATCAATGCGCTAACGGCCAATGGCGCTTCCGTTTTGCCTTTGTTTGTTGAACATGCCCCTGAAGGTCTACACATCAAAGAAAAGACAGACACTTCAATTGCGATAGTGTGTGATGAAGCTGATGGTGAACTCGATGAAGACAGTCGCTTAAAGGCCGCAAGCGTAATGGACGCGCTTCGCATTGTTATCAATAAGATAACGCCAATTCGCCAGCATCCCCACGCCGTTTTCTTAGGTGGTGTTTTTGCCTACGACATGCTTGCGGGCTTTGAAAAATTGCCTAACGTAGCAGAAGGTGAAAATGACTGTCCAGATTTTGTGTTTTACCTTGCAGAGACCTTAATAACTGTTGACCACCAAACCCGCGAGACGCATTTAATCGGTAGTGTTTTTAGCGGGCAAGACGTTGCCCAGCAATACTTTGCCATTGCACAGCGCTTAGAAGCCATTCATCAGCAGCTACACGATATGCCTGCCGAGCCTGTGATAACAAGCACAAATGCAGCCAATAAAACAGAAGCACAAAGTGGACAGTCACTTTCTTCTTTTGATCCAAACGTTGAAGTTCGTGTTGATTTAAGTGATGAACAGTTTTGCAACCATGTGCTGGACTTAAAACAACATATTTTAGCCGGCGACATTTTTCAGGTTGTGCCCTCGCGCACATTCTCTCTCCCCTGCCCGTCGCCGTTACTTGCTTACGCTAAACTTAAAGAATCAAACCCAAGCCCTTACATGTTTTACATGCAAGATGGTGCTTTCAGCATATTTGGCGCCTCTCCTGAATCAGCGCTTAAATACGAAAGAGAAAGCAATCAGGTAGAAATCTACCCTATCGCTGGTACCCGTCCACGCGGCAAGCGCCGTGATGGCAGTATCGACAGAGACTTAGACAGCCGTATTGAATTAAACCTGCGCGAAGACACCAAAGAAAAGTCTGAGCACATTATGCTGGTTGATCTTGCCCGAAACGATGTGGCAAAGGTGAGTCGCCCTGGTACACGCTATGTGAAAGACTTGCTTAAAGTCGACCGTTACTCTCACGTCATGCACTTGGTGTCACGTGTGGTTGGCCAGCTACGTGACGATTTGGATCCACTGCACGCCTATCAAGCCTGTATGAATATGGGCACGCTAGTTGGCGCACCTAAAGTAAGCGCAGCGACGTTAATTCGCGAAGTTGAAAAAAAGCGCCGCGGAAGTTATGGCGGCGCGGTTGGCTACTTGAATGGTCAAGGCGATATGGACACCTGTATTGTCATTCGCTCAGCATTTGTAAAAAACGGTACGGCCTATATTCAAGCGGGTGCAGGTGTAGTATATGACTCAGTTCCTCAAGCTGAAGCTGATGAAACCCGTGCTAAAGCACAAGCAGTGATTGGCGCAGTTAAAGCCGCGCTACAAGAAGAAGCTGAAAGTATCAACGTTGCGTTAAATAAAGGAGGCAACGCATGAATCAGCAATTGACCACCCTATTTTTGCTCGACAATGTAGACTCATTTACCTACAACCTTGTAGATGAACTACGTACTTTAAACCTAGACATCAAGGTATATCGCAACACGGTTTCAGCAGATGCGTTGTTTGAAAGAATGCAGGAACAAGCAACCAAAGGGCCTGTGCTTCTTATGCTATCACCGGGTCCAGGCGCACCAAGTGAAGCGGGCTGTATGCCTGAGCTACTAAAAAAGGTACACGGTGTATTCCCCGTGATCGGCATTTGCTTAGGCCATCAAGCTATTGTTGAGCATTACGGCGGCACCGTAGGTCGTGCCAGCCAAGTTATGCACGGTAAGTCTTCTGCCATCACCCATTCTGAAGATGCCATGTTCGAAGGCTTACAGCAGCCTTTACACGTTGCACGCTACCACTCTTTAGTAGCACACACACTGCCTGAAAACCTCACCGTTTGTGCATCTACTATAAACGATGACGGCAGCGAGGCCGTAATGGCAGTTTACAATAGCGAAGATCGCATGTTGGGTTTTCAATTTCACCCAGAATCTATTTTAACAGCCCACGGCAGTTTGCTGTTAAAGCAAAGTATTGACTATTTAACGTTACAGGGAGCGAACCATGCTTAACGCAGGCCCTCTACTCGAGCAAATAATGCTGCGAGAATCGCTGTCGCAAACCGAAGCGTACAGCTTGTTTAACAGCATCATGCACGGCGAGCAAAGCGAGGTGATGATTGCCTCTGTGCTTACTGCGCTTAAAATGAAAAAAGAGTCACCGAGTGAAATTGCAGGTGCAGCGAGTGCTATGGTTGCAAACGCGTTGCCCTTCCCTACACCATCGTATGAATTTGCTGACATCGTTGGTACCGGCGGTGATGGCCACAATACCATTAATATTTCTAGTGCTGCGGGTGTTGTAGCAGCGTCGTGTGGCGTAAAAGTCGCAAAACACGGTAACCGCAGTGTATCAAGCAAATCAGGCTCTGCTGACTTGTTTCGCCAATTTGGACTTAATTTAGAAATAAGCCCTGAAACATCGCGCAAATGCTTAGATGAAGCAAATTTCACATTTCTTTTTGCACCGGTCTATCATGCCGGTATGCGCTACGCAGCGCCCGTGCGTGCTGCGATGAAGACTAGAACCTTGTTTAACATACTGGGGCCTTTGGCGAATCCTGCGGGTCCAACTCACGGTATTTTCGGCGTATACTCTCCTGAATTGCTTGAACCTTATGCAAAAACCCTTATGCTGCTCGGCCAACATCGCGCAATGATTGTGCACGGCGATGGCTTAGACGAATTAGCACTTCACGGTGAATCAACAATATACGACCTTGAACATGGCGACATTCGTAAGCTTACTGTCGCTGCTGGAGACTTCGGCTTGCCTCGCTATCCCCTTTCGGCGATTGAAGGTGGCGAACCAGAAGAAAACCGGCAGTTTGTTGAAGCTGCGCTAAACGGCGAAGGCAAAGAAGCGCACCGTGCTGCCATTGCCATGAACTGCGGAGCGCTGTTGAAAGTAACCGGCAAAGCCTCAACGTTTAAAGAAGGCGCAGAAATGGCGATGAACGCTATGAGCGAAGGGTTACCCATGCAGCTATTAACGAAGGTTGCTAAAATTACTCAGGAGGTAAGCACGAATGGCTAATGTGCTTGAGAAAATTGTTGCTGACAAACGAGAAGAAGTGGCCGCACGCAAAGAGGCATTGCCGCTAGAAAGCTTTAAAGCTAACTTGGAGCCTTCTCAGAAGAGTTTATTTGCAGCGCTTAGTGAGCCAAATGCAGGCTTTATCTTCGAATGCAAAAAAGCATCGCCCTCAAAGGGCCTTATTCGAGAGCACTTCGATTTAGACGAAATCTTAGCCGCGTACACGCCTTATGCTGCCGGCATTTCTGTACTGACAGACGAGAAGTACTTCCAAGGTAAATTTGAGTATTTGGCTTACGTCACCGAACGTGTTGCTCAGCCTGTACTTAACAAAGATTTTTTCGTTGAGACCTATCAAGTGTATTTAGCCCGTCACTACAATGCCGATGCGGTGTTGTTAATGCTAAGCGTGCTAAATGACGATGAATATCGCGAGTTGGCAAACGTTGCGAATTCTCTGTCGTTAGATATTCTCACCGAAGTAAGTAATGAAGAAGAGATGGAGCGCGCTATTGCGCTTGAAGCCAATATCATTGGTATTAACAACCGTGATTTACGCGACCTTTCTACCGATTTAGCGACAACTGAACGCCTTGTGCCCATGCTTGAAAAAGCTAGTCATGACTACGTGGTTATTTCGGAGTCAGGTATATACACCCACCAAGACGTGCTTCGTTTAGCGCCTGTATCCCAAGGCTTTTTGGTGGGCAGCGCATTAATGGCAGAGGCTGACCTACCGCGCGCAGTGAAAACGCTAGTGAATGGCGCCGTTAAAATATGCGGAATTACTAGCCCCGAGCAAGCGCAAATGGCGTTTGATAAAGGCGCAAGCTTCGGCGGCCTTATCTTCGCAGATAAATCGCCACGCTGTGTGAGCGAAGCACAGGCGTTGGCCATAACGCAAAGCGTTGACGGGGCTTTTGTTGGTGTGTTCGTTAATCACGACATTGATAAAGTGGCATCACTCGCCGCCTCGCTTAACCTTTTTGCCGTACAGCTTCACGGCAATGAAGATGAAGCTTACATTTCAGCGCTTGCAGCCAAGCTTCCAGAAGGTTGTGAAATTTGGAAAGTCGAAGGTGTTAAAGCAACCTCTTCAGACGAACTACCAGAAGCAGTGGACAGACACTTAAATAATAGCCTTGTAAGCCGAGTTCTTTTGGATTGCCAGGTAGGCGATGCAAAAGGCGGTACAGGCGAAGCGTTCAACTGGCAGCTATTAAACGATATCGAAGCGAAGCATAAGTTAGTGCTTGCTGGCGGTATTAACGCCCAGAATGTTGCAGAAGCTATTGCAACCGGCTGTGGTGCTATTGATGTGAATTCAGGCGTAGAAACCGCACCCGGCGTGAAAAGCGAAGAAAAACTCCTCGCGCTCTTTGCCATTTGCCGCCGTTACTAATTTAAATACAGGACAACGTAATGAACCAGTTAGATACAAAATTTGGTGAATTTGGTGGCATGTACGTGCCCGAGCTACTTATTCCAGCACTAGACCAACTGGAAAAAGCATTTTTGGATGCTAAGGACGACCCGACATTTAACGAAGAGTTTTTATCTCTGTTAAAAGACTATGCCGGTCGCCCAACGTCAATGACGTTAACTCGCAATCTGGTAAGTAACCCAAAGGTAAAGTTATACCTAAAGCGTGAAGACTTACTACACGGTGGTGCACACAAAACTAACCAGGTGCTAGGCCAAGCGCTACTTACCAAGCGCATGGGTAAAAAAGAAGTTATCGCCGAAACAGGCGCGGGCCAACACGGTGTTGCCACCGCGTTAGCATGTGCATTGTTGGGGCTAAAAGCACGTATTTATATGGGTGCGAAAGATGTTGAGCGTCAAGCGCCAAACGTGTTCCGAATGAAGCTTATGGGCGCAGAGGTTATCCCTGTAAACGCAGGCTCAGGTACGCTTAAAGATGCCGTAAACGAAGCCATGCGCGACTGGTCGGCAAACTATGATAAAGCGCACTATTTGTTAGGCACAGCCGCGGGCCCACACCCGTTCCCGACTATTGTTCGTGAATATCACCGTATGATTGGTGAAGAAACTCGCGCACAAATTATGGAAAAAGAAGGTCGCTTACCTGACGCTGTAGTAGCATGTGTGGGCGGAGGCTCAAACGCTATCGGTATGTTTGCAGACTTTATTGATGAGCCTTCTGTGCGCTTGGTGGGCGTTGAGCCTGCGGGTAAAGGTGTGCACACCAAAGAGCACGGCGCAACTATCGTGACGGGTACAAAAGGTATTCTTCACGGCGCTTACACCTTCATTATGCAAGACAAAGAAGGCCAGATTGAAGAGAGCTACTCAGTATCTGCTGGTCTCGACTACCCTGCTGTTGGCCCTCAGCATGCTTATCTTCACGACATTGGCCGAGCGGAATACGTGGCCGCCACCGACGAAGAAGCGCTGAACGCATTCCAATTGCTTGCAAGAAAAGAAGGTATTATTCCTGCCCTTGAATCGTCGCATGCCTTAGCGCACGCGCTAAATATGGCAGATGAAGCGGAAGAAGAAACCATCATCGTAGTTAACTTATCAGGTCGTGGCGACAAAGATTTAGCACACGTCATCAACATTTTAGGGGACGATTTATAATGGATAGATATGCACAAATGTTTGCAGGCCTTGATGAAAAGAACCAAGGCGCATTCGTACCTTTCGTAATGGTAGGTGACCCCGATTTAGCGCAATCTGAAGCCATTATTTGCCAGCTTGTAGAAAGCGGTGCTGACGCACTTGAGTTGGGCATACCCTACTCTGACCCTATCGCTGATGGCCCTACGATCCAAGCATCGGCCATTCGCGCATTGAACAATAAGGTAACGGTAGCAGATTGCTTAGGTGTTATTTCTCGGGTTCGCGCGAAATACCCTGATGTTCCAATTGGTTTGTTGCTTTACAGTAACTTGGTTATGGCCCAAGGTGTTGAGAGCTTCTACGGTAAAGCGCAAGAAGCAGGCGTTGATTCAATTTTGGTTGCTGACGTTCCTATTCGCGAAGCAGCACCTTTCCAAAAAGCTGCAGAAGCAACAGGTATCTCTCAGATTTTGATAGCACCGCCGAATGCCACCGAAGAAACCATGGAAAAAATCGGGGAATACTCAAAAGGCTATACATACCTGTTAGGCCGTGCGGGTGTTACCGGCGCAGAAACGGCTGCAAACGTGCCTGCTTCAGAGCTTATCGAACGCTTAAACAAGCATAAAGCAGCGCCAGCATTATTAGGTTTTGGTATTTCTACACCTGAACAGGTTAAATCTGCTATTGACGCAGGTGCCGCTGGCGCAATTTCAGGCTCGGCGACGGTAAACATCATTGCAGCTAATTTATCGGACAGTCACAAAATGATCAGTGAACTTGGCAGCTTTGTTGAAAGCATGAAAGCCGCTACGGCTAAGGGATAAGCACATGCTATATATGATTTGTGCAACCGATGTGGCGGGCAGTCTAGAAAAAAGACTAGCGGCGCGCCCTGCTCACCTTGAACGTTTGAACGCGCTCAAAGATGCGGGCCGTTTAGTTATGGCAGGCCCCTTCCCTGCTGTAGATAGCCCAGATCCTGGCCCGGCCGGATTTACAGGCTCACTAGTAGTCGCGGAGTTTCATTCGCTAGAAGCAGCCCAAGCATGGGCAGATGCCGACCCGTATATTGAGGCTGGTGTTTATGAAAGCGTTATAGTCAAACCGTACAAAAAAGTCTTGCCGTAAACGATGTCACTCGTGAACAAAATTCAAAAAGACCTGCTTTATTAATGAGTGCACAAAGTGGACAGTCACTCGTTGGCTCCCCATGCATTAAACGGACAGTCATTCGTTGGCTCCCCATAGGGCGAGAAAGTGACTGTCCACTTTTTTATTCACTTTTTTATTTTTTTGGCGACCTGTTGCTTATCGCCCTTTTTCTGATTTATGTGCCTTTAAAAACCTTCTCTCCAAAGAGCGCCAATTTAGTTGATGTTGACTGCCTTTTATATACAGTTCAAAAGCTACAATGTAGACTAGTGCTAATTCAGAATGAGTTCAGTTTACAAAGTTATACTTAGCTTTGATTTAACCTGAGCGGATTTATTGTGAGGTTGTATGACATTATCGCTTCGAGTTGCCATTTTAACACTTGTTTTAGCGCTTTCTGGCGCGAATAACGCTATGGCATTACAAAGCTCAAGTGGTGACATATCAAAAAGCGAAGCAGCGGAACGAGCTCGAAATGCTGAAAACGGGCGAGTATTAAAAGTGGAGCAAACCTCTAAAAAATATCGCGTGAAAGTGCTAAAAAAATCGGGGCGCGTGGTATCAGTTGATGTCGACAAACGCTCTGGAAAAGTAAAAAGCACCAAAGATAAGGAATAACATGCGTATACTCATTGCTGAAGACGATAGCAGATTACTTACTCAACTTGATACTCTTTTACAGCAAAATAGTTATAGCGTTGACTTGGCAGATAACGGGGAACACGCGCTCTTTTTGATCAAAGAGTATGATTACGACCTTGCCATTGTAGATATTGGAATGCCGAAACTTGATGGTTTTGAAGTTATTCGAAAAGCGCGCCAAGCGGATGTATCTTGTCCAATACTGATATTGACTGCGCGCGACAGGTGGCAGGAAAAAGTTGAAGGGTTGGACGCAGGTGCCGATGATTATCTTACCAAACCGTTTCATAACGAAGAGCTTTTGGCAAGAACAAAAGCATTGATCAGGCGTTCGTCTGGGCAAGCAAACCCTACTATCCAGTTTGGACCAATCTCTTTGAACACCGTCAGCGAAGAGCTTTTGTTACATGACAAACCTCTAGATTTAACAGCCTATGAGTATAAAGTGATGGAATACTTAATGTTAAATCCACAGAAAGTTATTTCAAAAACAGAGTTAACTGAACATATCTATGATCAAGACTTCGATTTAGATAGCAATGTTATAGAGGTTTTTGTTGGTAGGTTACGCAAAAAACTTGATCCTGAGGGAAGTTTAAAACCCATCGAGACGCTGCGCGGGCGTGGATACAGAATAAACCGAAGTCTATGAGGCAGTTATCTCTTCGACTGCGAAGCGTATTTCTAGCGGTGCTACTGCTTGCTTTATTCGCACCTTTCACAATATTCATTCTGGTTGAAGCATACACAGACAGCCTCACTCAAGCAAAAATGAATGAGTTGAGGCTAATGAATCTTGGCCTTTTATCAGCGTTTGAACTGGACGGCGATATGCCGTACATGCCAGAAATATTGTATGAAGAACAGCTAAACTTACCGGGCTCTGGTTACTTGGGTGTTATCGTATTTCGCGGTCAAGTAATTTGGCAATCAGCATCAGCACTAGAATATACCTTTAAACCTCCTGGTTTACAGGTACCAGTTGGCAATGAGTTGTTTGTCGAAACTTCAAGGCCTGACTTTGAGCCAAGTGAAACGTACTTCACTTATGCCTTTACTGCCGAATTTGCTTCAAGTAATGACTTTGAGCCAGTGCGATTCTATATATTTAACAACAGAGAAGGCTTTGAAGAAGAGCGAACCGCGTTTTTAAACACAACATGGCAATGGATTGTAACGTTAAGTATTGCTTTACTTATTTTCATAGTAGTCGGCATTAGCTTGGTTCTCACGCCAGTCAGAAAGTTAATAGAGGAAATATCTCTTGCTTCGGCGGGTAAAAAACATCAGCTAGATACCCGATACCCCGCTGAATTTGACTCTTTAAAAGACTCGATAAACACCCTTTTGACGACAGAGGCAGCACAGCGTACTCGTTATAAAAATAGTTTAGGTGACCTGGCTCATAGCCTCAAAACACCACTTGCGGTAGCATCAGGAAATCGCAGTTTACCAAGTGAGGTTACAGAAGCACTTGAGCAAATCGACCGGATAATTAACCGTCAACTGAAACGCGCCAGCGCAGGAAAAACGGCTTGGCAGCAGTCGATAAATGTTTTCGGCGTGCTCAGTAAACTTGCTGATGCTATGGACAAGGTATACCAAGAAAAAACGCTAGCTATAGAACTTGATGTTTCGGAAAACCTTTCATTTAAAGGTGACGAAACGGATCTCATGGAATTGTGCGGAAATGTACTCGACAATGCCTGTAAAGCTGCAAAAACACGCGTGATTATCTCTGGATCCACATCAAGCAAATGGCTTGTAATCACGGTTGAAGATGATGGGCCAGGCATTCCAGAGAGTAAAAAGAACGTGCTACTTGAGAGAGGTACACGGCTTGATACTTACGCGGAAGGTCAAGGTATCGGTATGGCTCTCGTCGCTGATTTGGTCTCTATTTATGAGGGAAGAATGCAAATTGGGGATAGCGACCTTGGGGGTGCTTTGATCACGCTACAGTTTCCTAATCAGGCGCAAATTGAAAAGTAGGAATTACAAAAACCTATTAGCGTTTTAATTCTTACAATATATCTCAGAATTCTTGTAGTACGAATTTGCTCCTTTGATAATTAAGTATGCATCTATAATGCTTGCATCTTCAGCTTTTGGTGTATCTATTAACGTTAGATTCACTGTGACTTTTACAGAAGTTTCTGTGTTCCTCGCCCCAGCATCGCTATTTCGCGAAGTTGATCGTCTCAAAAAAAGTTTCTTCCTGAAGCGTTTCTGAGCGAAACGTGTGCACTATTGTCCCATCTTTTTTGACCAGTTGAATAGGTAATTTTGTACAACGTCACTTCCCTGATAAAGATTGATAACATTGGCTGACACGCTCAAACTGCATTCTGATTCAAAAGGTCTACCTTTTTATTTACTTACCGTAATTGATGAAAATCTTTACTTGAGTTGCCAAAAGGAAGCGTATTGAATGACAAAAAGGCTCTACCAGACTGCGATGTAGTGCCTTTTAGTTGTTAAGGAAATCGTTCGTTTTCATAACTAATCTTTGCAAGCGAAATCGGGCTATTCGATTCGATAACTTAAACAGTCAAATTCGAAGCCACGACTACTTGCACGTCACTACATACTCCGTCATTGCAACTAGCAAAAACTATCTTTAAAATATTCTGCATAAACAATACCTCTTAATGTTGCATAAGCCCTCAATCTGATTAGCTTCTTCATGCAATTAATCGTTTTTCACCGGCCAGAGGTAGCTACATGAACCTTTTAACATGAGACCCAACCACTATCATCTTTCCTATCTTCCATTAGATTTTTCTTTTTGTCGAAATCTGCCCAAGTAGAAGCACGAACTGAAGTTACTCCTTTATTACCTCCAAAATGGAAGATTTTGGATCCTGAACCGAAACTAGCAAAACCCTTCACTTTCTCAGGTGGCAGGTCGATGATTTCACCACTCCCAGCACGAGCTGAAAACCCAACCCATTTACCTTTGACACCAGCTAGCACCACAGTTGCGTTTCCACTTCTAGCGTCGCATGCAGGTATGCTGACCTGACCCGATAGAGCAGGAAAAGTAATTACACCACACAACAGAACACTTACTAGTCTTTTTTTCATTATGGTATTCCTTATTTAGCTGTAAGATTATTAGAACAAAACTGTTTCAGCGCTTTCAATTAACCGAATTTTTTAAGGGTACTAAAACAAGCATTGCATTTAACTTGCTTCCCCAACGCTCCATTAACCAACCTTTATGAACAACACCGTAACCTTTTGCTGGATCAAGAACCGTGTACTCATTCTCACCTTCCTCCAAAACTGCAATGTAATGGCCATAATCAAGCTTGTCACCAAACATAAAGTCCACCAAAAAATGGTCACTCAGTACCGTCATATAGAGGTCATCATATATATGTTTCCTGATTGCAATAATGACAGGTAGGTTCTTGTTGAGCATTCTTTCAAGAATCACCTCATTGCCTTCTATCGCAAATGCCTGAAACCCTGATTCTGAAGCAATAAATTTCAACTCGCCAATTGAATAGCCAGCTTCTAAATCACTCATGGGATAAGTCGAGAGAATGGATTTTTCCGAAAGAGGCTTATTGTAAAAATGCATCACAGAACTTAACAAAGCTGCCCCACAAGTCGTCCTATCTGATTGCTCAAAAAATGGTATTGATTTGGCGTTATTTTCATTCGTGATATGCCGTATACCTGCGCACCCTGCCAGCGAGTTTACGGCAATCAAAATTAACAAAAATTTCATATTAAGCATTTTTTTTGCTCAACCGGCAGCAAGTATCACACCTGCTGCTATAACACCAGCGGCAATATTTAAAATATACTCTTGCTGGCTTTTACCTCCTTTCACTTCTAGTACATCTTCAGATTCAGATTCTCTTAGTAACATCAAATCTTCTTTTGACAGCTGAACTCCGTCTTCAGTGATAGCTAATTTTTCATCAGCTAAGCTTGAAAAGCTCAATGACAACATAGTTACGCAACACAGATTCTTAATAATTTTTTCCATGACCCACCTCTATATTTAACAAAAGATTCTTATGCACTAGCACCAATAATAAGAATGATAAGCCCGCCCAAAGCCAAACCATAAACTGTATTTTTCATCATCCCACCACCTTCAACTGCACTCACATCAGTGCACTCTTCAAGTATTTGAAGTTCTGTTAAATCTGATTCAGACAAGTAATCCGACTTTAATATTTCAGTTTTGGAATCATCGACTTTAAAAACAGATTTACACATTGATAATGGCTCTACTTTATTTGAGTTTGCATGCGCATTCAGACAAAAAAGACTCATGCCCCCACTCAGTAAAATAGTTGACAAAATTTTTTTTAGTTTTTTTGACATATTAGTTCCTCGTATAACATATAAAAAAGCTGTTTTTATACTATCTATAACAGCTGCCATTCGCTTCCCATGCAACTCTTTCAATATCCTTTCCAGAGCTTAATGAGTTGCAAAAGTCTCTTGGATTGTGTAGGCAAGCTTTCAACGAGCCATTCTTATCGTATACTTTGCAGATCCCTACACTTTCTTCATAACCTTTATTTCTTTTGTCAATTTGTTCGACTTTTCTATCAACTGTTTCAACCCAGCCCCATGTTTGACATCCTGCAAGAAAAACAGAAGCAAACAACAGAGCAAAATATGCGAGAGGCCTTGTGATTTTATTTATTTTCATAATCATACCTTTCAAAAATATCGTTATTTTAAACATCCCTTTACATACATCCTTCCCTAGACCTGCGCCTATCAAAGCATTGACATTTAGCGCTATTGCTACATGTAACGGTCCTATGTCCGATTCCACATTTATCCGCGCATGAACCAAATACTTGCCAGTATCTATCGCCATCGCATCGCTTAGGCTCTGTTACTAGATTTTGTTCGAGCCTTTAACTTTGTTGGCTACTTAGAACTTTGCCTGACTCATAGCCTACGACTTCGCCTATGTCTCTCCCAACACAGATCCTATGCTTTTGTCGTGTTGTTGGATTTTGCTTGATAACTGCAAGTTCTTTTTTAATGACCTTTAAGTCATTTATCAAAGTGGCTGAGTTGCGTGTCATTTGGCAACTGCTGAAAGACATAACTTTTGAACAATACTGTTTTCCGTTCTCTGTAGTACTAATGCATCCAGAGGTTGCACCCGCGTAATTTGATATCACCACAGTTAACGCTAATATGATTTTTTTCATTTTATTTTCTATTAATCTTTTTTTGCTTCCACTGCTTGATAACGATGTTGTCGACCCAAGCACGAGTTGAACTCTCAGCGTGCCCATATATAACCAACTCATATTCTCGATTCGCGTCAAACGAAGCTTTTGCGCGTTTTCTAAATCTTTTGTTTATATTTTTGTTCTCTTTTGCATGGCCCCACTTGTAGTCAATCTGACCACTTGGAAAAATGTTCATCTCTATATTTATCCATGCCATGGGGTCTCCTACGGTAGCGACAGTACCATCACTAAATTCTAATTCAGGCATTCCTGTGCTTTCGGCGCTGATAATTGGAATAAACATTTCGCATCCAGCTCCTTTAGGAGCTAATGCAAGACCTATATTGGCTTTTGAATTGTTATTGCGACTTTTAGAGTAGTTTACGGTGTGGAGATCGATGCCAATCGATGTTTCGCCCTGTAACGTAATTAGCGAAGTCAAGCGAATAGATGATTCACACTTCTTCACCTCTTTAACGTCAAGAACATTTCTATCTGTTTCTTTTCTTCTCACTATACTAATCGAAGGATTTCTAATTAATAAAAAGTCGGCTTCAAAATCATTTCGGGTCCTATAGTTATCAAATGTAAAATTTAGATTTAGTGGTGAGAATGTGGAGCTAGCATTTACTTTATTAGTAGTCGTTTTTTCATCCCCCGAATTAATTAAAACGCTGCGTTCGAATTGTTGATTGAACGAAACGAAAGGCTCGTAGTCATTTAAATTGACTGTAGTTGCAATTAGAATATCGGCGATTTTCAAAGTGAGCAGCGTCTTGCTCATATGTGCATTTTTCGTAAAAACAGATTCTACCGATGACAAAAGGTCCCCACCATCTTCGTAAACAAGTGGCGCTTGCTTCGCGTCTTTACTTGAAAGATAAAGTTCTTTAGCGTCACCCAACAAGTCAACAAACGCTTGATTCTCTCTAAATCTTTTTTCCTCGTCAGCTGATAAATTCCCAAGACCTTTTCTATATAAACTATAATTGACTTTATACTTTTCGAGCCCTTCCTTCATGAAGGCTGCAGCGTATTCATATGTAACTTGTTGTGGAGTCTCAAGATAGGCACTAAGCAACGCCAAACCGCCCTTTCTACCTTGATTTACTATCAGTGAAGCAAGCGCCCCCTTTGGACCACCAATTTTGAGGCCAGTACCAATGTCAAGTAACTTATCATTAGCATTAGTAAGGATATTATATGAAGGCTTTCCGACACGATAGACGGCAAGCGTTGTTAGATAATTAGTTTTAGAATACAAAACTTTGAAGTAACCGGCTCTTTCATCAAAGTAATCTTCTTTTTCTTTGGCTTGTAACTCAATGGAAAAGAAAAGAGCCAGTGCTAGAGTCAGAAAACATAAGATTGAAGTTGTCTTTGCATCGAGAGTCTTTCTTTTCAAAACAGCATTCCTGAAATGGACACAAACAAAATAAGTAGACAGAATGGCTTGAAAATTGTTTTTTTCCATTATTCTAATTTCCTTACTAACCTCATATCTAATTTTAACTGATGAAAGAAACTCGTATGAAACGAGGACAAATCTTCAAACTTCTAGCCTTATAGAATATAAAGTGAATTTGGCCTACAAAGCACTATAGAAATAATTGTTTTTCCCCATAGCTTTTGACGCTTTATTTAGTGTCGTCTCTAGTTGTAACAGAACACAAATGTGATCGAGTTTATCTATTAGACGAGTCTGGTAGAAAAGTGGGGTTAAATTTTTTTGTTTTTTATCAGAAGTGACGGAATTCGGGAGCTATTGATGAGCATAATTCTGATGAATAGGCTCATGAATCCTTGCTAACATTCGCCGGAAACCTTTTTTCGATGTAGTGAGTTAATTTTGCGTTACTGTTGCCAGTCCTCTTTTCTCGCAAAATGCTCCGCCAAGCAAACGAGGTCGGTATAGGAAAGGTCCTCAATAGATAACTCTTCATTATTACTGGAGGTAATTTATTTAATTTACACACAGAGGAGATATAGCAATATCGCACGGAGTAATACTTTGATGTCCAATTGTTGTAAATTGAAGGATAAATACAATTGTAGCAATTCCCGCAACTGAATCGACACAAATAACCTAGACACTTCTCAGCCGTTCTTACAATCTGCCTTTTAAACTGTTTTTGCGCAAAAAACACCACTTCGTCAGCAGACAACCACTTACCTTCTGACAAGCGGAGTCAGTGGACAAACACGTAAATTTCGACAGCTTTTAATTGCACACTCTCAATCGTGACTCAATACTGGCTTAAAACAGGCTCGCATTCAACAGCGAACGTATTAAGTTAAAAAGCCTGAGTCCGATACAACATCGAAATCAGGCCTTAGTTGCCGCTTAAAAATGAGTCCTACTTAATGGGGCAACTTCACTTACCGAGGTTGTTGGGCTTCAATCTCGCAGTTCTGGCGCCTGCTACTTAACACCTACTACTAATCGCTTTATTTACTACCTTCGCTTGAAAGCAGTACGGCAAGCCATTTACTCTCGTCTCTTGATTCTAGTGCAATTTTTACAACCATCGTCAAGGGCACTGACAATAGCATGCCTACTGTGCCTAACAACCAACCCCAAAATATTAACGAGAGAAAAACAACCAACGTCGAAAGCCCCATGCCTTTTCCCATTAACCGAGGCTCAACCATATTTCCCATGATAGTGTTAACCATTACAAAGCCTAAAGCAGCAAAACCCGCAGACGCTGGCCCTAATTGCACAAAAGCAATAAGTACAGCCGGGACTGCCGCAATTATTGAACCAATATTGGGAATAAAGTTAAGCATGAAAGCAAGCACAGCCCATAGCATAAAGTGATCAACGCCCATAATATAAAGCCATAACCCAATGATTAGTCCAGTCCCCAGGCTCACCACTGTTTTGATAGCAAGATAGCTATTCACAGAGCGTATAAACCTGTCGATGTGTTTTAACTTCATATCAGGGTCTGATAACGCGATGTGTAGTCTGCGAGGAATACTATCTGCTTCAAAAAGCATAAAAATAACAGTGAGGAGAATTAGAAAGAGGTTTGAGAGTACACCGCCCATCCCGCTTATAAAATTTGTGGCTACAGACATAGCTGTTGCTGGGTCGAGGTGGGAAGCAATTAACTCTCTATTGATGTGAATATTATATTCAGCCAGTTTAGTCACGACCCAAGCAAACTCAGTATCAAGCTTACTTCTGTATTCAGGCAGATTTTCTCTAAACTCGGTCATTGACTGACCAACCAAGCCAGCCAAAAGAAAACCAAAAACAACAATAAGCAGTATAACAAAAGTTATAGAGAGCCATTTTGGCACCCCAAATTTTGACGTCCAACGTATTATTGGACTGCACGCGATCGCTATAAAAATAGAGAGAAAGAACGGTACCATTATTGTGCTGGCCGCTTTAATACCGGCCATCACCACGATTAAACATGCTAATACTATGAGCATTTTTGCTGTTGGCGAGCGTAGTTCCATTGACATTTTGTGCTACATTCCTGACTGAAACGACAATACTTTACAACGACTTATAAACAACTACAAACAAGAGACTTCAATGAACTTTAATCTTGCCACTATTAAAATTAAAAACTTAAGACTACGCACATACATTGGCATCAATGAAGATGAAATAAAGAACAAACAGGACGTTGTCGTTAACGTTAAAATCGATTACGACGCAGAAAAAGCAACCAATACTGACAACATGAGCGATGCACTAAATTATAAAACAATCACAAAAGCGATAATTAAACTTGTAGAAGACAACCGCTTTTCTCTGTTAGAGAAGCTTACCGCCGATGTGCTAAGTATTGCAGCAGAGCACTCTTCAGTACGTTATGCTGAGGTTGAAGTAGATAAGCCACACGCACTGAGGTTTTCTGACTCAGTGTCTCTCACGCTATCCTGCAATAAGACGGGATAAGCGCGCCTAAGGAGTGAATTGTGAATATTCTAATGACCGGTGGAACAGGGCTAATTGGTAGCGAATTTATTCACCAATATTCGCGTGATCACGAGTTTACTGTAGTTTCTCGTAACGTTGCTAGTGCACAAAGTAAGTTAGGAAATCACGTTAGAGTCGTTGAGAACGTTTCGTCGATAGAGAGTTTTGAACGTTTTGACGCGATAATTAATTTAGCTGGAGAACCTATCGCCGATAAGCGTTGGACAGACACTCAAAAGAGAGCAATTTGCGATAGTCGTTGGGATATCACCTCTGCGCTAGTGTCCAAGATAAACAGTTGTGACAGGCCGCCGCCAGTTTTCTTATCGGGCTCTGCAATTGGTTTTTACGGCAATCAAAAAGACAAGGTTGTAACTGAAGATACCTCACCTCATAACGAATTTACCCATGAACTTTGCGCAAAATGGGAAGCTATTGCCCAAAGCGTAGATCAAACTAAAACACGCGTAGTAACACTGCGTACTGGCGTAGTTCTATCCGAAAAAGGTGGCGCATTAGGGAAGATGGCACTGCCGTTTAAATTGGGGGTAGGAGGTACATTGGGGAGTGGGAGTCAGTACTTAGCCTGGATCCATCTTCAGGATATGGTACGTGGCATTGCGTTTTTACTCGAAAAAGAAGTTTGTTCTGGCGCGTTTAACCTAACAGCTCCGGCACCTGTAACAAACAAAGTGTTCTCTAAAGCTCTCGCTAAATCGCTTGGCCGTCCCTGTCTGTTTAATGTACCTAGTTTTCTTATGAAGGTAGCGATGGGCGAATCCTCAACGATGATCTTGGAAGGTCAAAGAGTTATTCCCGAGAAACTTACGTCTTCCGGATTTACATTTGAATATCCTGCCATCGATGATGCTCTAAGCGACATATATAGCGCTTAATCATAATCTAAGGAAATGTGGACAGACACTCGCACCTAACAGTGGACAGTCACTCAAATCTCACCTAACACCTAATAGTGGACAGTCACTCACTTCTAGTAAGTGACTGTCCGCTGCAAAACTTATTCAACAATACTTGTTCAAGTGTCTGTCCGTTTTGGATTCGTTTTAGATTCAAGTGTCCGTCCGTTTTAGATTAACGCTTAACACTTAAACCATATTTCTCAGCATCTGACTGGTATTGAGTGTAAGCAAACGCCAGCACCCAAACGCACCTAGAATCCCAACAATAATGGCGCCTACACTCGGTGCTATTGCCCAGTATTCAGGATGTAAACTTGCTTCCATTTGGAAAACTGAAGTCTGCAACAAATATAGACTGAGCTCATTGGTGAACGCCGCCATCAACCCAGCCACAATACCAATAATAACAAATTCAAAAATAACACTTTTTCTTATCAAAGCACCTTCGGCACCGAGCGTGCGAAGTATGGCGATTTCCTGACGTCGCTCATCCATACTTGCCTGTACTTGGGCAATCAGTACTAGACTTCCTGCTAACAAAACCAATACTAAAATAAACTCAACAGCAACAGAAACCTGTTCAACAATTTCCCTCAACTGGTTTATACGAGCATCGACGTCAAACATGGTTATTGACGCAAAAGGCTTTAAAAGATTAGTCAACTCAGCTTTTC
This sequence comes from Alteromonas sp. V450, assembly GCF_001885075.1. Lineage (NCBI taxonomy): Bacteria > Pseudomonadati > Pseudomonadota > Gammaproteobacteria > Alteromonadales > Alteromonadaceae > Alteromonas > Alteromonas sp. V450. Next base: position 410,756 of record NZ_MODU01000004.1, on the reverse strand, counting down.
TTTCCGTAGGTAGATAAAAGCTAGTAATGTACGTTGGACTGAACGCTGCCATTGCATCTGGATGTATAACGAAGAAAAAATTAGGCTGCATAGACTGCCAATTCACCTTACGAAGGCTTGTAACCTTCGTCTCGACAATCTCGCTACCTACATTGAAAGTGAGCCGGTCACCCATTTTAATATTTAATCTCTCAGCAACACCTTCTTCAACGGAAACTGGGAACCATCCTTCGCGGTATTGCTTTTCCTCTTCGCCATGCCAACTTCCATCAATAACTTCGTTTTCCTTTTGTAGCGTATTGCTCCAAGTTAGGTTTGCTTCTCTTCCTAAACCTCTTCGACCTTCTCTCTTCGGCTCATCCTCTTTTGAAACTTCAGTATTTACCCCTTCGCCGTTAACCGAAACAAACCTGCCTCTAATGACAGGGTAAAATTCCTCGATATCTACACCATTTGTAGCGAAGTGTCTGTCCAACTCGGGTTGAATTTCCGATGTAATGTTTATCAGGAAGTAGTTCGGTGTGCCCTCAGGTAATTGCGAGCGCCATTGTGAAACCATATCGTTACGCATGACTAAAACAACTAGCAACAGCATGATGGTTATCGAGAAGCTTATTAATTGAACGCTATTATCCATTGCCCGTCGCTTAATTCGCGCCCACGCTAGCTGCCATGCGCCCATTCTGCCACTTCCAAGTTTACGCCCTAACGCAATAAGAACGTAGGTGGCTCCAAGTAGGCTTAACACGAGCACGATTCCTGACAAAAACAAGATAGCGCTGATCTTCAGGTCTCCGCTATACATCCACATTAGGGAGAATATTGCTCCACCCGAGGCGGCAAACTGAATACTTCTTGAACGAAGGTTAGTCGAAATATCTTTGCGCAACACACGAAGTGGGGGTACAGAAAAAAGTTGCAACAAAGGATATAAAGAAAAAAGTAAAGCGCATGTAGCACCTGTAGCTATTGCTATCATAAGTGGTCGCCAGTGCCACACATCAAGAGACACTTCAACTCTGTTGGCTACAAGTGAAGCAACAATTTGCTGACCAATAAAACCAAGTACAAGCCCTATAAAGATGCCAAGAGCAGTGATAAACAGGATTTGAAACAAATAAACTTTTCGAATAGTGCTACTTGTCGCCCCTAACGTTTTCATTATTGCGACAGGGTCAAAATGACGTTGTGCATATCGCTGTGCTGCAACAGCGATAGAGACGGCAGCTAGCACTATAGCTAAAAGACTTGCCAATAAAAAATAGCGTTCTGCGCGTGCAACAGAGCTTCCGATTGCAGACTCATCATCCTCAACCGTTCGCCAAGAGTGTAAGTCATCACTAAGCTGTGGCCTTAACCAATCGTTAAAGTTTTGGACATCGCGAGCGTCACCGGCAAAAAAGCCAACATAGCGTGCACGACTCCCTGGCCCGGTAATAGCCGTAGTCTCAAGGTCATCTAAATTAATAAGCGCAATGGGGTCGGTATTAAACACGCTAAACCCCGCATCGGGTATATCCACTAGCACATGCGTAACTGTGAAGGTGCCATCGCCAATTTCAATCTTGTCGCCTATAGAAAGCCCTAAACTTTGGAAAAGTCTAGATTGCACCCATGCTTCACCTGACTGGGGTAACTCATACGCAATTTGTTTCGCTCCAAAAGGTTGATCAGTGACGTTAACGGTGCCTTTCAATGGGTAAGCATCATTTACAGCACGAAGGTCTACAAGTGACATTTTATCGCCCTTAAACACCATTGAGCGCGTAGCAACTTGCTTTGCCGTTGCAAGTCCTTCTTCTTGTGCCTTAACTAGCCACTCCTCGTTTATTGGCTCATCTGAGCGCAGCTGAGCATCTGCAGCAATGAATGCCGCTGAACGCGATTTAAGCGCCCCCTGTAAACGCTCACTAAAGAGTGAAAGCGACAACACCGCTGCAACAGATAACACAATAGCGAGCAATATAATGGTGAGCTCACCACGCCTAGCCTCATGCTTGAACAGCCGCCAAGCTAAATTAAAAGACGTTGACATCTAAACCGCCTCTTTCTTATTTACAGTGTTCGCGCATGTCGTTTCAATTAGTTCGCCAGCACTCATTGTAAGTTGTCTGTCACAGTGTTCTGCAAGCTCATTATCGTGAGTAACGAGAATAAGAGTGGTGCCTTTATCTCTGTTCATATCAAACAACAATGATTCTATTTTTTCACTGTTTTTGGCGTCCAAGTTACCGGTTGGCTCATCGGCGAATAGTATTTTAGGAGAAGTAATAAATGCACGCGCTATGGCAACGCGCTGCTGCTCGCCCCCCGATAACTGATTAGGAAAGTGATGAGCACGATGTTTTAAACCCACTTGCTCAAGAATATTTAAAGCAAGCGCTTTCGGATTATTAAGCCCCGCAATTTCTGCCGGCAACATTACGTTCTCAAGAGCTGTTAAGCTTTGGACCAACATGAAACTTTGAAAAATGAAGCCCACTTTATTTCCTCTTAAAACTGCACGCTCTTCTTCGTTCATGTTATGCAGTGCTTCACCATCTAAGAAGATTTCCCCTTCCGTAACTTGGTCAAGCCCTGCTAATAAGCCCAAAAGGGTTGACTTTCCCGAGCCTGACGCGCCAATAATGGCAACGGACTCACCAGACTTGACTTCAAAAGAAATAGGACGAAGGATCTGCAGTGAACCTTCACTCGTATCCACTACTTTGGTTACAGCATTAGCTTTTATCATAAGAGGTCATCAATTCGTGTTTGTTAAATTTCGTAATTTTTTCGCTTTGTTACTTATTCTTTTAATACCCTTTCAAGCGCTATCAGATCAAGCCGAGCAGAGCGATACAAGCGAAAATGCGGTTTTACTTATCTTAGGTGATAGTTTATCCGCGGCTTATGGATTACAGCAACATGAGGGCTGGGTCAGTTTGTTACAAAAGATGTGGCAAGACGACAACATTCCGATTGATATTGTAAATGCTGCGGTGAGCGGAGAGACCACTGACGGTGGTTTAGCCCGATTTCCCCGTTTGTTAAAGCAACACAATCCCACCCACGTATTAATTGAACTAGGCGGTAATGACGGCCTTCAAGGCCACAATATTGGTAAGATTAGAGATAATTTAAATTCGCTGGTCAGTGTTGCAAAAGAGAGTAATGCCGTAGTGTTTCTACAAGAAATGCAAATTCCCTCAAATTACGGTAAGCGTTATACACAGATGTTCACGCAAAACTTCACTAAAATAGCGAAAGCTCAGGATGTGCAAAAGATTCCCTTTTTTCTTGAAGAGATAGCACTAAAAAAAGACTTAATGCAAAACGACGGTATCCATCCGAATAAAGAGGCACAACCTATAATCGCTAATTTTATGGACAGACACTTGAGAAGTTTAATTCTTGATGCTCAATAATTGTGCTATTATTTTATAAAGTAGTTTAAATGTGAGGTTTGTTTATGGACGTTTCTTCTGTCAATTCTTCGCCCGTTTCCACTGTTTTAGAGTCGCCACAGCGACCCACTCAACAAGTTGAACCTCGTAATGGGCAAGAAAGCCGAGAGACTCAGCCTCTGCAGAGCACTCAACAATCTCCCAGCTCCACGGACGGGCGTGTAGGCTCCAGAGTGAATATTTTTGTCTAATTCCCCTTTTAAGGAAGGCTGCTGTGGACAGACACTCATTTAATCCGTGTGTCTGTCCTTTGTTTCTGGCTAATTAAAAATACTTAAGTGGCTGTCCAAAACTCTCCAATAATTCACTCAGTCAGTTCTTCTTAGAAGCAAGCATCATCAAAACTGTCCTAAAGACCACTTAACTTTATCGCCGTAAATCTCATAATACTGATAAACAGCTCAGGGATACGGATATGCCTTTACCTCGTTACAAACAAATAAATACTGATGTTACTCCTTTTTATCACTGCTTTTCCCGCTGCGTAAGGCAGTCTTTTTTGTGTGGCCGCGATAAACGTACTGGTAAAAGTTATGAACACAGAAGAAAATGGATCCAAGAAAGACTGCACAAGCTATCGCAGGCTTTTGCTATCGATTTGTGCGCTTACGCAGTCATGCACAACCATATACACGTGGTACTGCACATAGCAAAAAGTAAAGCGGAAGGCTGGACAATGGATGAAGTTTTACTACGATGGAGAATGTTCTATAAATGCCCACCTATCGTAAGGCGATACTTGGAAAACTTTGATTCAGTAACACCGGAAGAATTTATAGAGCTTAAGTCTTTATCCAATACTTATCGAGAGCGCCTTCAAAGCATTAGCTGGTTTATGCGAATGCTCAATGAATACATAGCGCGAAAAGCCAATAAAGAAGATAATTGCAAGGGCTATTTTTGGGAAAGAAGATTTAAATCTCAAGCCATACTTGATGAGAAAGCGTTAGCCACCGTGATGGCGTATGTTGATCTGAACCCCATCAGGGCAAAGATTGCGACGACGCTATATAACTCCAACTTCACCAGTATTCAATATCGCTTAAACGCAAAACGCGTGAACAAAGCGCCAAAGTTTTTAATGCCCTTTAATGATAACGACCGCGATGGAACGGGGCTTCTGCCGTTCGCATTCTCCGATTATTTGCAACTTGTTACTGAAACTATGCACGCAGAAAGTGTTACTGACAAAACTTCGAAGTTTTCTAGCCAGTTGCTCAATGAACTAGGAATGAAAGCCGAGGACTGGCAAGCAGTAGCCTGTAACTTTGAAGCACTTTTTACCGGTCCTGTCGGTTGCCCCGAAAGGATGGAGGATTTTGCTAGAGGCTGCCAACGTTCATGTCGGCCAAACGTTACTAATGCTCAGAGGTATCTCTCGTGAATGTAGAACGCTTCATTACAAAAGGGTTTTGCTAGGCTTCGACCTGTCTAGCAAGTACATCAACAATATCCTGGGACTTCGTAAGGCGCCTTATGTCATTAAATAAAACATCGGCTTCAGGATATTGTCTCTTGAGGTAGCCGCACCACTGCTTAATTCGGTTGGGATAATACTTACCTTTATCTCCAAAAATTTCATAGCCAGAATACTGTATTAACAATGCGGCTAATTCGGACCATGGCATGGGTGCTTTACCCTCTTTTATACTGAGTGCCAGGTTAGGCATAGCCAACGCGCCTCTTCCTATCATTAGATTCGTACATGTGGATTGGCTCTGGCAGCGCTTAGCGTCTTCAGCACTCCAAATTTCACCATTGGCTACCAATGGAATTTTGGTATGTTGTTTAATCTTGGCTATCCAGTCCCAGTAAGCTGGAGGCTTGTAGCCTTCTGTTTTAGTTCGTGCATGAACGACTAACTCAGAGGCGCCCGCTTCAGTGATGGCGATTGCATTATCGATTGCTAAAGATTTGTCTTCAAAACCTAGTCTGATTTTGGCAGAGACAGGGATTTCTGCAGGAACTGCGTCTCTAACGGCTTTCACAATGTTGTAGAGGGTTTGAGTCTCTTTCAATAACACTGCCCCACCTTTACTCTTATTAACTGTTTTGGCAGGGCATCCAAAATTTAAATCAACGCCTGGAGAGCCAAGCTCTATAGCTGTTTGTGCGTTCTCTGCAAGCCATTGAGGGTGTTGACCTAACAATTGTACGCGAACTGGCACGCCAGACGGTGTTTTCCCGCCGTTGTGAAGCTCAGGGCAGAGTCTATAAAACGTTTTCTTTGGTAACTTTTGATCGACGACCCTAACAAATTCAGTAACGCACTGATCAAAACCACCCACGCGAGTAAGCATATCCCTCATTAAGTGGTCGACAACGCCCTCCATAGGGGCAAGCATTACTTTCATTGCAAACATCTCAAGTTAATAGATTATAAAATCGGCGCGGGAGTGTAGCAAAAAGCGATTCTATCAGCCAGAGTTGGCGGTACGTTTTTAAACTTCAAGGGCGTTCTGAATAAAGTCCGTACATACGATAAGCGACTGTCCGTTGTAATTCGATAGGCGACTGTCCGATGACATTGCGATGACATTGAAAAGTTGTAGGCTTTGTTACATCAAAGTGACTCACTGTTAGGAGTGTGGGTTCTATACATTCGATGTTAAATAAGACAACCGAGACTCCCTGTCTTTCTAAGCTTTCTTTATTCTTTACAAATTTGGCACTGATAATCAGTGTTGTATCCCGTATCGGCAAAACAACGTTCAGCCTCTTAATCAGATTATGACTGAGCTGGCGTATCCTTACCTAGGCTCTGGAGCCGAGCAAAAACAGCATTTCTCTCAATATCAGTGTATGTCCGCCAATTAACAATTTCATCTATTGTACGTTTGCAACCAGCGCATGTGCCATCATCAGTTAATTTACACAATGCGATACATGGAGATTCTGGATTCATAAAGTTTTTTCTAATTAAAATTTTCTTTTTTACTCTGCTTTTGTGAAGCTGCGATCGCTGCCAGTGTGTTTTCTGACAACTCTTTATCAGACCACAAACGAACATGGCAACCAAAGCGTGACTCGAGATACGAAGTAAATTCAGTGTCTGTCCCACATTCGTATCTCACTAAGCTTTGTTTTTTGCCGTCGAAAATAACTGCAGAATAAGTAAACACTAAAAGCCTCCTGTAAAAGAGGCCTTAATATACATCTAGACGTCTAAACGTTCAAGCGTCTATAATAAATAACTGAGTGCTGCACAAATCGCGGCCACCTGAGCATCGTTGCAATTTTCGGGTGTCGCGTTATCACTATCAGGATAAACTTCCGTCGTTGTGACGTATTTAGCGTCCGTCATGCCCCCACAAAGATACAACGCTTTCTTGTCATAACAAATTACACCTTCACTCACCACGTCTGCGCCGATAATCTTTCCGTTTTCATCGGCTGGAGCGATATGCGTTACTTTTTTTACAGCATCTATAACCGCTTTTTGAAACTCTATTTGAGGGCTTGGCGTGTTAGCAACCGTATAAAAACCATCAGGAATGTTCCAGTTATCATGGGTCACCCCATCCCGCGCAGCCAGTGCTGGTCTAAACTCACTATTGTCGGTATCGGTTGTTTCATGTAAATCAATATGGAGCGTAAGAGGTAACGCTAAATCCGACACTAACTTCATAAGCTGAGCAGACTCAGGGGCTGGCGAATCTTCGTAAAACGAGCGGTTTGGATCTAACGCCAGCGGATTCCATCGATTTATAGTTTCGTAGCCCCAGGGACTTACACATGGCACAACAACTATATTTACTTGCTCCTCGTACTGAGCGAGCTTTGTTTCAATAAATTGTAGCGCACCTTGTACACCACTGGTTTCATAGCCATGAACTCCGCCTGTAACGAGTGCAGACGGCTTTTCAGCGTCAAAACTCTTTGGAATGACAACATATAGTGGGTAACGCGCTGTATCATAAGGAAGCGCGCCATACTGCTTTAACTCAAAACCCTCAGGGATAATGTTGAAGAGTTTATTCAGTACTTCTTCTCGATAACTTCTTTTTACAGTCTGCTGTGCTTTCCATTGGGCTTTTTCTTCTTCGCCCCACGGCTCACCCGACGTTCCTATTGGATAATTCTGCATATAACACCTCTCATGAATTTCAAAGATCATATCAGTTCAACAAGCTTACGTATCCATCCCACAAAAGTTTCATAAACGATTGTGACATAAGTTCTTTACGCATTGGAGCTTTGAAAAGTATTTGGCGAAGACGTTGATGTCTATTTGATAATCATTGCAAATTCCGATGAAAATGATCGGAACATACCTAGGTAGGTTGATGACTCAACGAGAGATAGAAGAGTGTCTGTCCATCGAAAGTTTCTTTAAGTGGCTTTAGGCTTATTCAATTGAAGTGTCTGTCCACAAAGTTTTAAGCCTGAAACAAAAAAACCAGCCGGATGGCTGGTTTTTTCGATATGGCGTCCCCTAGGGGATTCGAACCCCTGTTACCGCCGTGAAAGGGCGGTGTCCTAGGCCTCTAGACGAAGGGGACAGAAATTTTGCTAGTGAAGCGAAGCTTCACTAAATTTCTGTAAGGTGAGATGAGCTCTGCGAATCGAGCGACCTTATCCTTACTGAAATTTCCGTCCGAAGTTAAAAACTCCAGCCTATTTCACAGTTTTAATCGACTGTGACGCGATAAAATGGCGTCCCCTAGGGGATTCGAACCCCTGTTACCGCCGTGAAAGGGCGGTGTCCTAGGCCTCTAGACGAAGGGGACTGAATTCTTTCTTCGAAACTATATTTTCGAATTTTCAGTCCGAAGCTGCGTTAACAACTTCAGCCTATATCAAACCACATCTCAATGTGACTTGGTGGAGCCAGGCGGGATCGAACCGCCGACCTCCTGCATGCCATGCAGGCGCTCTCCCAGCTGAGCTATGGCCCCATCATGGTACCAGTCATTTTGTGTGACTGTTCCGTGACAGCGGGGCGCATTCTAGGCATCCCCCCCTGTCATGTCAACGCTTTTTTTATGAATTTTCTCTGTTTGCTATAAAAGTAAGCGCTTTGTCGATTCTCTCGCCAATTTTCTCTTTTGAGATAAGATTCAACGTGATATCTAATGACGGTGAATTACCACCACCTGTCACAGCTACACGCAGCGGCATACCTACTTTACCCATGCCTACTTCCAATTCTTCGGCTGTAGTATTTATAGCAGCCTGAATATTTTCCGGGTTCCACTCTTCGATTGCCATTAATTTATCTTTAGCAAGCTCTAATGGGCCGCGAGCGACTGGACGAAGGTGTTTTTTCGCGGCGTTCGCATCAAAATCTTCATAGTCTTGATAAAAGTATGTAGAAATCTCAGCTAATTCTTTAAGCGTTTTTACTCTATCGGCCTGAATAGCGATAATAGATTCGAGCGCTGGGCCTGCCGTTAAATCAACATTCAACGCTTCAAAGTGCCATTTAGCGTGTGACGCAACTTCACTGGCTGGCAATGTCTTGATGTAGTGTTGATTCAACCAAATTAGCTTTTCTGTGTTAAATGCGGAAGCAGACTGGCCTATAGCATCTAGGCTGAATTTCTCAATCATTTCATCAACTGAGAAAATTTCTTGGTCACCGTGAGACCACCCCAACCTTACAAGGTAATTAAGAACAGCTTGCGGTAAGAAACCGTCATCGCGATATTGCATTACACTAACTGCACCGTGGCGCTTTGATAACTTCTTGCCGTCATCACCCAAAATCATAGAAACGTGAGCATACTCTGGAACAGGTGCACCAAGCGCTTCAAGAATATTGATTTGACGTGGCGTGTTATTGATATGGTCTTCACCACGAACTACATGAGTGATCCCCATATCCCAATCATCAACAACTACACAGAAGTTATATGTAGGGGTACCGTCAGAGCGCTGAATAATAAGATCGTCTAGCTCAGTATTGCTAATCTCGATTTTTCCGCGCACGTGATCGTTAATTACCACTTTGCCTTCTAGAGGGTTTTTGAAGCGGATAACAAAAGGTTGACCTTCTGGATGATCAGTTCTGTCTCTCCACGTACCAGGGTAACGAGGCTTCTCACCACGTTCTTTTTGCGCTTCACGAATTGCATCTAACTCTTCAGAGCTCATGAAGCATTTATACGCTTTACCTTCATCCAAAAGCTGTTGAATAAGTTCTTTATATCTACCGAAACGCTCAGTTTGATAAATTGGACCCGTATCCCACGTTAAACCTAACCATTGCATTCCGTCTAGAATGGCCTGCTTAGCTTCTTCAGTTGAACGTTCGATATCTGTATCTTCAATGCGAAGAACAAACTCGCCGCCTTTGCTTTTAGCAAGAAGCCAGGAATAAAGCGCAGTTCGCGCGCCGCCAACGTGAAGGTAGCCTGTTGGGCTGGGTGCAAATCGTGTAACAACCGACATGGTCACTCTCTATTGTTAATGTATTTCTAAAGTTGGGCGCATTCTACCAGTGTCCGCGCGACTTCAAAAGTAAGTTAATTGTAGAACCTTGGAAAAGCAGAAAAACACCTAGCCAGATATTAAGTAAATAAAATGAAATAAAGGGGACACACACTTATTGTTGGAGCTCTCTTTTTCAATACTCGTTTCTTGCTGAAGTGGACACACACTTAAATAAGCCTTACGGAACACTAGGGCTATGATTGCAAGAACGGGCTATAACTCAAAAATTTGAGTGTGTGTCCACTTTGTTTCCTCTGAGTGTCTGTCCGATTTAACGTTTGTCCGATTTAACGTTTCGATTTAACGCTTCCCTGAAGTGGACACACACTTGAATAAGCCTTACGGAACACTAGGGGTATGATTTGCAAGAACGGGCTATAGCTCAAAAATTTGAGTGTGTGTCCACTTTGTTCCCTCTCAGTGTCTGTCCGATTTAACGTTTTCCCTCTCAGTGCCTGTCCGATTTAACCTTTTTTTTAGCGCTTTAACATCCTTTATTTCCTGACTTTAGAAAATAGCTGAATGCTAGAGAACATTCACTTTAACTATCATTCCAGAAATTAGTACAAGCCATCAAAACGCTGTTCTTTTCATCAATTTAGTTAAGATACAGCCAGAGTGACTAAAAATCGGGCACCCAGTCATTTTTCTTTAATTTTATTGTTGACACTAACAGAACCGACTCTATAATACCGCCCCACTTGCTTCGGCAAGGTTTGAACAATATGGACGCTTAGCTCAGTTGGGAGAGCATCGCCCTTACAAGGCGAGGGTCACTGGTTCAAGCCCAGTAGCGTCCACCACTTCTTCACAGTGGCTAAACAGTGATGCAATACAATTTGGACGCTTAGCTCAGTTGGGAGAGCATCGCCCTTACAAGGCGAGGGTCACTGGTTCAAGCCCAGTAGCGTCCACCACTTTCTTAAGTTATTTTTCTTCCTTTTATCGATAATGCTAAAGTTTTGCTTCATTTTCTACGATAAAACTTAGTATCATCAGAATATCTACAGCCTCTCGTAGTTGTGCAGTATACGAAAAGCGTACTACACGTGTTATTTCTCGGGATGAGATTTTATGAAGCTACACTTAGCTAAACAATCTAAGTTGTTAATTGCTGAAGATCATGTGCTGGCTAAAAGCCATATGCACTATGCTTTGGAGCAATTAGGCTTTCGCAACATGGACTATGTTGATAAACCAAGTCACGCACTTTCTGCCATTCAGCAAAATGAGTATGACGCAATAATTTGTTCTTATAACCTCCGTTCAGAACAAGGCGGATACTACTTACTTGAACAACTTCATGAAGAGCGTTCTCTTTCTCTAACAAGCGCTTTTATCTTTACAAGCGCCGACACCTCGACCGAGGTCGTTCATGCAATTATTGAACTGCAACCCGATGAATTTATTGCTAAGCCCTTTTCCGTAAACGATTTAGATAGACGACTTACAAAAGTACTTTCCCGAAAAAGGGCATTGAAAAACGTATATGCTTTTATGGAACAGAAAGCATACGACAAAGCCCTCCACGAAATTGAGCACTTTCTTCTTCAACCCGAGAACTCTGAACACTTCCCTCTTGCTTTAAAAATAAAAGGAGATCTACTTTTTCTGGAAGGTAGGTTCGAACAAGCCGTCGCTTTTTATCAATCCATCATCAATGTACAAGATTTCAGTTGGGCCAAGTTTGGCATTGCTAAGTGTTTGTTAGAGCTGGGCGAACTAGATGATGCGGAAAGAGAGACGATTCAACTTGCCATGCGGCCAGACTCTGCGCTTTATGCCTATGATCTACTTAGTAAAATTCAAGTTCGCCAATCCGCCTTTGATGATGCTTTTGAATGCACATCACTGGCATGTAACATTTCGCCACACAACATTGCAAGGCATCAACGCGCGCTTCATCTAGCAAGAATTATCCACGATTATGAAAGCCAATTTAAAAGCGCAAAAAAAGTCGTTCGTTACGCGAAAGGCTCGCTTCATGATACACCTGATATTTATCTAGCTGCCGCGCGAAGCGGCGTTGATTTTGCGATGACAGCGGAACCTGAGTTGGTCAATAGTATTGTAAAGCAAACTAATGAATATCTGCGTCAATTACGCAAATCGCACCCGAAAGCTGCAATAAGTGATGAGTTGGCAGTTATTAATGCAAGGTTACATTACCTTAAAGATGATATGGTAAAGGCGCAGTCACTCCTCAGTGATTTTCATCTTGATCTCGCACAGCATCACACGGACGAAGCCCTTCTAGACCGCGCAAAAGCACTACATGAAGTCGGAATGCAGAAAGAATCACTAAAAATTTTAGACTCGTTAGCAGCAAGAAATGTAAACCACGGCGAAGGTGACGAGGTTTTTTACGCCTATATTAACCAAGAGAAAACTGAGAAAGCCGCAATCACGTTAAGTCCCAAAACCCTCAACAATACAGCTGTCACACAATATAAACGCGGCAATATTGAACAATCGTTTACTACCTTTTCTCAGGCATTTCGCGTTATGCCCAAAAATGCGTCTATTGCACTAAACTATTTGCAGGCCATTATTAGAGCGCGGACATCTGGAGACGCATTAGAACCAAAAATAAAAGACGCTATTAAACGTTGTAGAGAAACACTAGAGTCGGCAACACTTTCTAAAGAGCAAACGGAGCGCTATAGCTCGGTAAAACAGATACTCGCCAATCAGAACACGTTGTAAATGCATGCAACGCTTGGGGCTTGCTCTTTATTGCGACGTATATACCACCACTGTTTCATGAAATACCTTATCCTTGTATTCCAATTCGTGGCTATATGTCATCCCGAGCTTCTTCATTATATTAATTGATGCATGGTTTTCAGGATTTGCGATAGCTGAAAACTTTTCAACACCAATGTCGTACAGCGATTGTTTAACCGTCAGAGCTGCTTCTGTTGCATATCCTTGGCCCCAATAACGCTGCTTAAAACGCCAACCTAATTCCATGTTGTCGCTTTCTGGGGCCTGGGTAAAAAAGCCAAATGGACGAACGAGGATCCAACCTATACTTTCTTTTTCTTTAAGCGTTTCAACACGCCAAAGACCCCAGCCAAGTGCCGGATTTGAATAAGCTAAAAAACGCGGAACAAAAATATTGTCTATATCTTCTTTAGATGATTTTTCACCACCATTGATGTATTTCATCACCTGTTGGTCTTGATCTAGTTCCCAGAGAAAGTGGGCGTCTCTCTCTGTAATGTAGTGGTAGGATAACCGCTCACTATCCATGATCTGCATAAACTTCCTTTCACATCTTTTTTTTTTGGTCTATGCCAGACTATAGCTTAAATTTACAACAAACCAAACAACCAAATGAATTTAACCGCCTAGCATCGCAAGATGTTTTGTAGCGCCTGTCTTACCTTCGTGTAAATAATGTGTTTCGTGTTTTTGCCCAAGCACTTCTCGCAAAAAATGAACTACTTGGTCAACATCACCTGCTCGCAATAAATCGCGCATATCAATACCATTTTCACTGAATAAGCAGAGATGTAATTTTCCAGGGGCCGAAACGCGAAGTCTATTGCACGTTTTACAGAAGTCCTTACTATACGGCATGATAAGACCAATTTTTCCCACATAATCGGGATGATAAAACTCTTGTGCCGGCCCCGCATCTTTTCTGCGTAGCAAAGGCTGCCACCCCATTTCTAATAGGGCTGTTTTTAGCGGCGAGCCACTTTGATGTTGATTTGCAAAAAACTGGGAAAGGTCTCCGGTTTCCATTAACTCAATAAAACGCAGCGTCACGGGCATTGTTTTAAGCCACTCAAGGAATCGGTGAAGACGCTTATCTGAGAAGTCATTCAATAACACCGAATTCACTTTTACATCTAAGCCAGCTTCGATAGCAGCGTCAAGGCCGCGCAGCACCGCCTTTAGCTTGTCTTGTCCTGTAATTGCAGCGAACTGTCTAGGATCTAAGCTATCAATGCTCACGTTGACTTGGTGTAACCCAGCCTCTTTCCACTGTGAAGCAAATTTTTCCATTCGACCGCCATGAGTCGTCATCGCCACGCGTTGGATTCCTGGCGTTTCGGCAGTTAACTTTAAAATATCTAAAAAGTCTCGACGCAACGTTGGTTCACCGCCAGTAAGACGCACTTTCGACGTTCCTAGTGTTGCAAAAGCTTTCAGTAGCGTATCAATTTCTGTCAGTGACATAAATTCATCACTTGATGGGCCATCATATCCATCAGGAAGGCAATATTGGCAACGAAAATTACATGCTTCGGTCACCGACAAACGCAAATAGTGAAACTGTCTACCGAAACTATCTTCTAACAAACCAACTCCTCGTGAACATTTTTATCAATATACGTTATCGACTTTGCTTTTGATTCAAAACCACAAAGCTATGTCATAGTAACCTTCAACAACCGAGCATACAAGGTAACAAATATAAACCACCTCGTAGTTTATGCTTGAAAGCGTTATATTTAAAGACTTGTATCGCTATAATTAAGATCGAATTAATCTCTAACCCATATCCATACGTAACATCTCTGCAGTTTTTGTAAAGATCTTAACGCTTGTAAACGCTTAATCGCGTTTACACACAAGAAGACCTGTGAGTTCATAATATAAAATGAGAAAAAACCGTTTTCCTTCCAACGTCGACGAACCTGTTAAATGGCACGTTCTCTCACAGCTTTGGCCTTATCTCCTAGAGTTCAAGCACCGTGTATTTCTTGCTCTACTGTGCCTAGTAGCAGCAAAGCTTGCCAGTATCGGCCTACCCTACGTGTTGAAATACACCGTCGACAGTTTAAATGGCGACCTAACCACGCTTGCATTAGCTGTACCTATCAGCCTTATCGTTGCCTACGGAACACTGCGCTTACTGAATGTTTTGCTCGGCGAAGTACGCGATACACTATTTGGGCGGGTTACAGAGCGTGCCATGCGCCGCCTTGGCTTAAAAGTCTTCAAACATTTGCACAACTTAGACTTAGGCTTTCATTTAAATCGACGCACAGGCGGGTTGTCACGAGATATAGAGCGCGGTACCAACGGCGTTAGTTTCCTCATGCGTTTTATGGTGTTTAATATTGTTCCCACCCTATTAGAGATCGCGCTTGTTGTAGGCTTACTCTTGTTTCAGTTTGGCGTATCTTTTGCGTTAATTATTGTACTTAGCGTGGTGGCTTACATTAGCTTTTCGATGAAAGCGACGGATTGGCGCACTCGCTTTGTTACTCAGATGAATGAAGCTGACTCGACCACCAATTCACGGGCAGTAGACAGCCTGCTAAATTTTGAAACCGTTAAATACTTTAACAACGAATCCTTTGAAGCCAATCGCTACGACACGGATTTAGCTGCATGGGAAAAGGCACGAAGAAAAAACCGCTTGTCGTTATTTGCATTGAATGGCGGCCAAGCTGCCATTATCGCTATCGCCATGACATCTATGATGGCAAACGCCGCCTTTGGCGTCATAAATGGCGAGATGACCATAGGTGATTTTGTATTGATAAACGCGTTCACCATGCAAATTTTTATGCCGCTAAATTTCTTGGGTTTTGTGTACCGTGAAATTCGTGGGAGCCTTGCGAATATCGATAAGTTGTTTGACCTTCTCGCCCAAACTCCGGCCATAAAAGATGCCAACGACGCTACAGAATTGACCTGTGCGAACCCCGCACTACGATTTAACAATGTGCATTTTGCATACACCGAAAATCGACAAATACTTAACGGCTTAAGCTTTGATGTACCACCAGGCTCGAAAGTAGCGGTGGTAGGTGAAAGCGGCGCAGGAAAGTCAACGCTGATGAAACTACTCTTTCGGTTTTATGAGCCTCAACAAGGTAACATCACTATTGATGGAAAAGACATCGCATCGGTTACGCAACAAAGTTTGCGTTCACATATCGGCATTGTCCCTCAGGATACGGTGCTGTTCAACACTACCTTGCTGGAGAACATTCGCTACGGTAACCCTGATGCCAGCGATGAAGACATTAAACAAGTTATCAAACTCGCGCATCTTGAAGCATTTGTAGAAAGTCTACCTGAAAAGCTAGAAACAACGGTTGGTGAGCGAGGCCTAAAGCTATCTGGTGGCGAAAAGCAACGCGTATCTATAGCAAGAGCCTTACTCAAAGGTGCGCCAATTATGATTTTTGATGAAGCCACAAGCTCGTTAGACAGCACGTCAGAACGTGCAATATTAGCGGCCCTTCGCGACGCAGCTAAGGGACACACTAGTTTAGTCATCGCCCATAGACTGTCCACAATTGTTGATGCCGACAAGATCCTTGTACTTAAAAACGGTACCATTGTAGAGGAAGGGACACACACTTATTTGCTTGAGCAAGGTGGTGAATACGCAGCACTATGGCAAGCACAGCAACGTGAAGATGAGGTCCTCAACGAAAATTCCAAAACAAAAGGTAATCAGTAAATGGATCCAACGCTTATCAAATCCGCTATTAACCAAGTGATGCCCTTTGGCAAATACGCTGGGAGACGCCTATTCCATTTACCTGAACCCTATTTGGTCTGGTTTCACAAGCAAGGCTTTCCAGACAACAAGCTTGGTGAACAGCTCGCTTTAATGTATGAAATTAAGCTAAACGGCTTAGAGTCTGTTGTAGAACCGCTATTAAATGAAGATTGATTTTATTTCGCTCCATGCACTCAAGCCTAGAACTTGATTAACTACCTTTTTTCGTTTAAACGGCGTCATCTCGCCACATTAAGAGATAGTGTAATAAAAGTGCGCGAACGTCGCAGTTTGCGAAATTTCTCTTTCAACAAGCCTATACATTTTATTTATATAGTAAAAACGCCAGAAAATTTATGTTTGCAAGACCCAGAAAACAACGTCGATATGACGTTAACCAACGTATTAAAACCATCCACAGTGCAATAGCAGACAAGCTGATGTCTCATCCCGAACTTTTTGAGCAAGTTGAACAAACCTTGGAAATGCGTTATCAAAACAAAATGATGCGTTACGGTAGCTACCTACTTTGGAAGGGGATTATAGAGGCCCGCCATGAGCCTGACGTATTTAAAGCCCTGTTATTAGCCGATGATGAGCGCACCGCTAACTTAAGGCGAGAGACTATTTTCACGGGCATATTGAGCGAACAAGAAAGAGAGCAACTGCTGTAAATAAACGGACAGCGTTTATTTCGCTGCCCGTTTATGATTCTAATACGATGTTCGTTTAGGGATTGGTATTAACTATTACGCATTACGTAAATGATCAGCCACCAAAAATGCCATCTCAAGCACTTGGTCTGCGTTTAAGCGCGGATCGCATTGCGTTTTGTAGGCTTGCGCTAAGTCTTCATCGCTAATTTCATAAGCACCGCCAGTACACTCCGTTACGTGCTGGCCAGTCATTTCAAGGTGAATACCACCAGCGTGAGTACCTTCTGCTTCGTGAGCTTGAAAGAACTGCTTAATTTCTTTCAAAATTGCATCGAAGTTACGGGTTTTATAGCCGCTAGATGCCGAGAACGTGTTGCCGTGCATCGGGTCAGAACTCCACACTACGTGTCTGCCTTCAGCTTTCACTTTACGTAATAAGCGTGGCAAATTATCGGCTAAGTTATCGGCGCCCATGCGAGTAATAAGCGTTAAGCGACCCGGGTCATTTAGCGGGTTAAGCGCATCAATTAAACGAATAAGCTCGTCTTCCTGCATACTTGGCCCCACTTTCACACCAATGGGGTTGTGAATACCTCGGAAAAACTCAACGTGCGCATGGTCAAGTTGACGGGTACGCTCGCCAATCCACACCATGTGAGCAGAACAATCGTAAGGCTTACCGGTAAGCGTGTCGATACGTGTTAGCGCCTGCTCGTAGTTCAACAGCAATGCTTCATGCGACGTAAATAGCGACGTTTCGTGCAGCGTAGAGCTAGTTTGTGCGTTGATGCCGATAACATCCATAAACTCAAGCGTATCTTGAATTCTATTCGCCATATCAGCGTAACGTTCTTTAAGAGGGTTGTTCTCTACAAACGCCATGTTCCAGCGGTTGACTTCATGTAAGTCAGCCAGACCACCTTGCGCAAACGCGCGAAGTAAATTCAATGTTGACGCACTGCGATGGTAGGCCTCCAACAAACGATCAGGATCTGGTCGGCGGGCCGCTTCGGTAAATTCGAAGTTATTGATGATATCACCACGATAGCTTGGCAAGGTTACGCCATCGCGAGTTTCAAAATCAGAAGAGCGCGGCTTGGCGTACTGGCCTGCCATACGGGCAACCTTGGTTACCGGGCAACGACCAGCAAAGGTAAGTACAATAGCCATTTGAAGAATGACTTTAAATGTATCGCGAATTTTTGGCGCATTAAACTCATCGAAAGATTCAGCGCAATCGCCACCCTGCAGAAGAAAACCCTTACCAAGACTGACTTCACCAAGCTGCCTGCGAAGTTCCCTCGCTTCAGCGGCAAACACCAGGGGAGGATAAGTACTGAGGGTTTGCTCAACTTCTTTTAACCGTACTTTGTCTTCGTACTCTGGTTGCTGAAGAATTGGTTTACTTCTCCAACTGTCTACTTGCCAATTACTCAAAGGTGTTCTCCTGAAAATGTAAACGTGGGGCAAACGTTTTACTGAAAAAATCGACTGATACAAAACGATTTTTTTCTATCAATCTAATTTGAAAAATATGAAATGTGCCGTTCGCGATGCACTTTACCATACTTAACGCTATGAAATAGACACGTGCGCTTGAAATTATAGAAAGTAATCATGCTTGCTTATAGCAAAAAAGCATCTTCCGATAAGCTTCGTCCAAACTGCGCTTGCGCGTCATGAGGCGTTATTGAGCAAGCGCGTAACACAAGTTATTGCTGTTTGTTGATATGAGCGATTAAACCGTCAGACGCGAGTTCAATTAAGTCGAGTACAAGTTCAAAGCCCCGCTTCCCTCCATAATAAGGATCAGGCACCTCTTCATCTTCTGTATCAGCAAAGTCTAAAAACAGCTTAATTTTCTCATGAGTTTGTACAGGTGCCATGCCTCGTAAGTTTTCAAGATTGCTGCGATCCATCGCCAAAATGTAGTCGAATTTTGTGAAATCACTTTCGTCTACGCGGCGGCATTTCAGCCCTTTGAAACTGTAGCCCCTTTCAATTCCTGCACTTTGCGACCTGTTATCAGGTTGCTTGCCTATGTGATATCCATGTGTGCCAGCGGAATCTATTTGAATATCTAACCCTGCTAATTCAGCTTTATGTCTAAAAACGGCTTCTGCAGTAGGAGAACGGCAAATATTCCCCAAGCACACGAACAACACCGATGTAGATTGTTTCATTCAAAATCCTATTTCAACGCAGTGACGGAGCGTGACTAAACTTTATGTCTAGTTTCACGTATGATACGCCGTCAGAAAAATTGTGGAGTTAGTATGACCGCACACGTACTTATGCTAAGTAGCTCACGTCAAGGCGACGAGGCTTACTTAGAGCACGCTAGAGCGCTTATTTTTGCACACTTAGGCGAAATTCGCGACCTTCTATTTGTTCCTTATGCCGCCGTCACTCAAACATACGATAGCTATGTAGACGCCGTTGCTACGGCCCTGCCAGAGTGCAAGGTTACTGGGCTACATTCCGTTGACGATCCGGTTGCCGCGGTAAATAACGCAAAGAAAAACGGCCAAGCAATTGTTGTAGGTGGTGGCAACACCTTTCACCTGCTTTCTACCCTTTATGCAAACGCGCTTATTGTGCCAATGAAACACGCCATCGCCGATTGTACGGCTTATATTGGCTGGAGTGCGGGTTCGAATATATGTGGTCAATCAATTAGAACCACTAATGACATGCCCATCATAGAGCCGCCGAGTTTTGATGCGCTAGATATCGTGCCGTTTCAGTTAAACCCGCATTACACCGATTATCAGCCGCCGGGTCATAATGGCGAAACCCGCGACCAACGTTTGGCGGAGTTCACCGCGCTTAATCCAACAACGCCAGTAGTTGCTATTCGCGAAGGTACAGCGCTGCGCCTTACAAATAACCAACTTAGCCTAGTTGGTGAAAAGGACGGTTTTATCTTTCTAGGTGAAGAAAAAACGCCAATTCATTCAGGTGATGATTTAACTTATTTGCTTGATAGCGGCGAATAGCACTTCATCGTTGGGCGCTACCTGGTAAGGAATTTCTGCCAGTAGCGGCTCGGGTAACATGGCTTTAAGAGAGTGCAGATTTTCTTGGTATCGGGCCATGTTACCTGTGATGTCGTTCGCAACCCATCCTTTAATGGTAAGTCCATCAGCACGAATTGCTTCTGCGGTTAATAGCGCATGATTTAAGCAACCTAGTCGCATGCCTACAACTAAAATCACGTCCATTTTGAGAACTTTCACGACATCTGAAAGATAGTAAGTGGGCGTATACTCATCACCAACCGTTAGCGGTAAACGCCACCCACCTGCCCCTTCCATTAACAGAAGATCGGGTTGATAGGCGTTCAGTTCATCAAGCCCTTTTGCAATTTCGTCAAACGTTAACGCCACGCCCTCTTCAAGGGCAGCGATATGTGGCGCTATAGCCGCTCTTAGTGCAATTGGGTTTATTTGATGCAAAGGAAGTGTCTGTCCACTTTCTTCGTTGTTTTCATTTACGCTTTTTAGCTCGTTATTGTCTGTAATTTTAATGGCTTTATTTGCGCGTATTTTGGAGCACGCTTTCTGAATATTTAGCGCATCTTCGTTTACCCACTCGCCATCAATCTGTTCGCATCCGGCTGCAATAGGCTTGTAGCCGATGGCGCTTAACGAGGCTTTTTGCGCAGCTTGTAGTAGTTGGCAGGTAACATAGGTTTTACCTACTTCGGTGTCGGTACCGGTAATGAAATACTGCTTCATCGTTTTTCCAATCTAAAATGACTCACGCGGTAGGTAAGCGGTAACTTACTTTCTACACCGCTCATATTGCTGTAAGCCATGGCTAATTTTTTAATATCTCGACGGGTGAGCGGCGGTTGTTTTCGGCCGGTCTCACCTGCCCCAACTCCCTTCACAGAGCGTAATAGCGACATAATATCGCAGTGAGTATCGACATAATCTTTAGTAATCACCCGCTGCAAAGAGAGGCCCGACTGCTTGAAGCCATTTACCCATTGTGCGGTTGTTGGCATGTAAGTTTCGGCCTGTGGAAGCTGCGCTACTTTGCGCGCCGTTTTAAGTTCAGTAAATGAACCCGCCACCATAATCGCCAGCTCGGCAATACCACTCTTTTCAAGCACTCGCGCTATCTCATTAGCAACAAGGTTAGTATCGCTAACCCACTGAAGCGCCATAGATGAAAATACGGTTGAAAATTGGCTATCAAAGAAAGGCAAGTCAACAGCACTACCTTCTACGAAAATGGGGCCAGAGTACATTTTTCTGGCCTGCGCCAACATGCCCTCGGCAATGTCTACGCCAGTTGCAGCTGCACCTTTACTTGCAAGCGTTTGGGTATGAATGCCTGTACCACAGCCAATATCAAGAGCCGTACCCTGTAAGTCTATAGGTAAGTTCGCTAATGCCTGCTTAGCAATAATGCGCTGAACACTCGCAATACTGTTGTACTGCACTGCCGCTTTTGAAAAACGATGTGCCACGTCCTGCTCGTTAATTCCTGAAGCAGTATCATTGCGTTCAGCTTTTGCCTTCTCCTCGGCATTCATATTGGCCTCAGCTTTTGAGGAGCAATCAGAAGGGTAAGCACTTTTAACTGTAAGCGTCCCTTTAGCGTTGGTCGCCCTCTCAGATTCAAATGATGTCTCGGACGAAAAAGCCCCGTTTGCCTTAAAAGCCGCCTGCGCCGCGTCACGCGACAGCTTACCGTCGAAGACACTTCTCGATTCTGCCAACATAGCAGCTTTTATAGCGGGACTTAGTGACATGGTTACATCTCTTGTTTACGTACAGAGCCAGAAACACACATAGCGCTTTCTGATCCTCTTTTTTCTGAAGTCTCACTTAATGGCAAGTTATTAAGTGAAAGCTCTAGGGCATCAAGCAATACGTCAATATCTTGTGATGAATGATTTGACGTAAGCGTAATACGCAGCCTGTCTTGGTTTTTCGGTACAGTAGGCTGCCTGATAGCCGTTGCCCAGATACCGCGCTGCTTTAGCCCCTCACTTAGTGCAACTGCACGTTCTGGGCTACCAACAATAATAGGCTGAATTGCACTTTGTGATTGCCCTAACGTGATTTCAATTGGTGCTTTGTCTTTCTCGCCTGAATTAAGTGTCTGTCCAAAGCGTTTTTGAAACGAGTCTCTGAAATAGGTGATATTGGTTTGTAGCGTCTCACGGCGGGCAATATCACTGGCGATATGAGTGAGAGAGTACAGCGTCGCGACCGCTTGCGCTGGTGGCATGGCAGTGGAATATACGTAATGTTTAGAAAAATTCACCAGATAATCAATTAGGGTTTGGCTTCCCGCAATAAAGGCGCCGGCTGTGCCCACTGCTTTGCCAAATGTTCCCATAACAATAGGCGCTTGTTGCTGGCTTAAGTTTAGTGCTTCTGCTGTGCCGAAGCCGCTTTCACCCAATACCCCCATACCGTGTGCATCGTCTAACATGAACCATGCATTATATTTAGCGGCCAGTTCAGCAATACCCTCGCAAGGCGCTACGTCACCGTCCATACTAAACACGCCTTCACTGGCAATCAGAATATCTTGCAGGTTTGCATCAGAATTACCAACTTCATCGGATAACTGGCTGTGATAGACGTTTGATAGCACGCTCTCTAAATGGCTTAGATCGTTATGCTTAAAACGGCGAAGCTTAGCGCTGTCAGATACGCATTGCGCGCCCTCTAAAAACGAAGCGTGCATGAGCTTATCAGCAATAATGTGCCCTGCTCTCGCGTTTTTATTAGGGTGAGACATGTGAGGAAAAAGTGCCATGCACAGTGCCTGATTGGCGGCAAAGCCAGAGTTAAACAACAGCGTAGCTTCTCGGTTTAAACCATCGGCAATGTAGCTTTCTAGCGCCAAATGAGCCTGTGTGTGCCCAGTTACCAAAGGCGATGCACCACTGCCACCACCAAACTGCGCTAGCCCCTCAACCCAACTTTGCAATACCCCCTCATGCTGGCGCATGCCTAAGTAGTCATTGCTTGAAAAGTTAAGATAGTGCTCACCGTTTATACAAATAATGCTGTCTTTTTCGTATTGTTGGCAGTGGCGCTGGCGCAGCAAGCCTTGCTCGGCACGCGCGCTCAGCGAATCGTCTAACCAGTGAAAGGCCATTACGCCTCCGTTAAATGCTGTTTCTTTGGCGCTACCTTAGGCTTGGTTGCATCAATGAACAAGTCGTTACTGTCGTCGCCTCGCTCTTGTTGCTGGGCAATTTCTTCTTCTAACACTTGTTGATGTGCTTCGTCTGAGTAATCCCTCGTGCGTTCGGTGTTAATACCAAGCTTTTTGAACAACATTACGTCTTCATGGGTATCTGGGTTTGACGTGGTTAATAGCTTGCAGCCATAGAAAATGGAATTCGCGCCTGCCATAAAACAAAGGGCCTGCATTTGTTCATTCATAGCTTCACGGCCTGCCGACAAGCGCACATGTGACTTAGGCATCATGATGCGAGCAACGGCGATAGTGCGGATAAACTCAAAATAGTCCAAGTCTTCTACGCTATCGAGGGGCGTACCTTTTACTTTAACCAGCATGTTAATAGGCACACTTTGAGGCTGCTCAGGAAGGTTTGCTAATTGCACTAACATACTAGCGCGATCGCTCACCGTTTCTCCCATGCCAACAATTCCCCCAGAGCAAACGTTCATGCCTGCAGCACGCACGTTTTCTAACGTATTCAATCGGTCTTGGTAAGTACGGGTCGTGATAATATCGCCGTAGTATTCCGGTGAGGTATCAAGGTTGTGATTATAATAATCAAGGCCCGCTTGCTTTAACGCTACGGCTTGATCGCGGGTTAACATACCCAGCGTCATGCAGGTTTCTAACCCTAAGCTTTTCACCTCTTCAACCATTTTCAAAATGTAAGGCATGTCTCTGTCGCGCGGGTTTCGCCATGCGGCACCCATACAAAAACGGGTAGAACCCACTTGCTTTGCCTCTTTCGCACGCTGGATAACCTTTTCAATTTCTAGCAGGCGCTCTTTTTCAAGGCCCGTATCATAACGGGCACTTTGCGGGCAATACTTACAGTCTTCAGGGCACGCACCGGTTTTAATCGACAAAAGCGTGCTAACCTGCACTTCATTCGGATTAAAATGCTGTCTATGCACTACTTGGGCATTAAACAGTAAATCGTTAAATGGCATGGTAAACAAAGCTTCGACTTCGGCTTTGGTCCAATCGTTTCGAATAGTTGTCGTTTGCGCAGAAAGCGCACTAGCCAGCGTCATTGACTGTCCTTTACTAATTATTATTGCTGGCTTAGTCTATGCCCCAATATCGAGTTGTCAACTCTGACCAATTAATAACATTTACCAATGGTTAATTTGTGAACAATATAGAATTTGATAAACAACACATTTGGCACCCCTATACCTCGGCGGTTAATCCCCTTCCCTGCTATGAAGTAGTTGGTGCGAAAGGTGCTGAACTTACCTTGGCCACCGGTGAAGTGCTAGTAGACGGTATGTCTAGCTGGTGGGCAGCTATTCACGGTTATAACCACCCTGTGCTCAACGATGCTGCGCACAAGCAAATTGACGCATTTTCTCACGTTATGTTTGGCGGTATTACCCACCAGCCGGCGGTGGATTTGTGTAAATCGTTACTTAACATGGTGCCGGCAGGTTTAGAGCGTGTATTTTTGGCAGACTCTGGCTCAGTATCTGTTGAAGTAGCGATAAAAATGGCGATTCAGTATTGGGCGTGCCAAGGGCGCTCAGAGAAGTCGCGCATTGTCGCACCGCGCAATGGCTACCACGGCGACACCTTTGCCGCAATGAGCGTATGCGATCCTGTTAACGGTATGCATAGTTTATTTGAGGGTGTACTGAGCAAGCAGATTTTTGCGCCCGCCCCTCAAACTCGCTTTGGGCAAACGTTTAGTGAAGATGACATTCTTCCACTTGAAGAGATTTTTGAAAAACATCACCACACCATGGCCGCTCTTATACTAGAACCCGTTGTTCAAGGCGCAGGCGGCATGCGTATTTATCACCCCGAATACTTAAAGCGCTGCCGACAGCTTTGCGATACCTACGACGTACTTTTAATTTGCGATGAAATTGCTACTGGCTTCGGCCGCACAGGTAAGCTCTTCGCTTGCGAGCATGCGGGTATTTCACCTGACATCATGTGTTTGGGTAAAGCGATCACCGGTGGTTACATGACCCTTGCCGCAACACTGTGTACCGAAGATGTGGCTTTAGGAGTTTGCCAAGGGGACCCCGGCGTCTTTATGCACGGTCCAACATACATGGGCAACCCGTTAGCCTGCGCGGTGGCTAATGCTAGTCTATCGCTAATTAACGAAAATCATTGGCAGCAACAAGTTCCTGCCATTGAGAAACAATTACAAACCGAATTGGCAAAATGTGCAGACTTGCCTCGAGTCAATGACGTAAGAGTGTTAGGTGCGATAGGTGTGGTTGAAACAGTAAATCCCGTCAATGTAGCCGAAATTCAACGCCATTTTGTGAAACATGGCGTGTGGATAAGGCCATTTGGGAAACTGGTATACATTATGCCTCCCTACATTATATCGTCCGAACAATTAAGTAAGCTGACCCACGCCATTTACACAGCCTTGAAATAGTGCGAGAGGTTGTTACGCTTGAACCTTACTTTTCGGGAACGGTGACTTTTTGAAAAATCGACCGTTGAAAGCGGTCAGCAGGTTGAAGTAACTTTTCCAAAAAAGTGAATATTCAAGCGGGTCACCAATCGGATTATTAATACAGAGTGTTTATAGCGAGATTTGAATGATAGTACGTGTTTTAGATAAAGTTGTATTTGCAGTTTTGTTTATCATTACACTACAAGTCCCTATTTTAGCAGACCACTATCGTCAATACCTTAGCGGCTATTACGATGCACTAAGAGATGAGGTGTCTAGCTCATCAGCGCTTGCCAAGCAGCATGGCTTTTCATCAGTTGAAGCAATGCTAGAAAGCCTGCAGAAAAACGACGAGCCGGTTGTACGCGAAAACGCGTCAATGAAAGCGTCGCGTTTTGCGCAGATCACTACACTAGAACAAGGCATGAGAAAGCTAGAACACGGTCATTACTTCGAAAAGCTTGTATTTATGGCCTCGCCTTCTCAGTATGGTACGTTAAAGCGCGTGTTAGATAATTTCAGCCCTTCAGTCCCACTCACGCCTTCGTCAATTGTGTTTAGCCTTGTTACCGCTATATTGCTGAACCTGTTAATTTGGACGCCGCACTTTTGCTATTGTCAGGTTAAGAAAATCAAACATAAACCCAAGCGCTACGCTTACAAATAGCACTTGGGTTTATCTTGTTAGTACGTGGTTTATTTTTTTTAATAAGCCACTTCTACCAGTCCCACTAAACCAACACATTAGATCTAAATGAGCTGCATGCTATGATATTTCGTGGCCTGAGATTTAGGGGGTCATGCAAGCCATGCACTAAAATCGCTCGGGCTTTTTCTCTATCCGTCAGTCGGCTTCGCTATTTTTCGATTTAGCTTTCTCGCTCTCTTTTTCTCGCTTTAGTGAGCCTCAACAGTTGCGATCCGCATTTAGGCACATTTGGCGTGTTCTAAGTCATCATCGAGTAAGAGTTGGCATCTTTGCTGCAACACTTATTATGAGTGTGTGTTGAGATGTTGCTGAATTTACATTACGCCTATCAAAGTAAACACTTAATACCTTTGATAAACAGCAACTTAAACACAAAAAGCTATACAGGAGATATTTTTATGCCAACAGATGCACAATTATTAATCGGGAAAGTGTTGCAAATAAAAGACAAAATTATTGCAAAACGTCACTGTATTCCAAGCGACCTAAAAGCGGAATGGAACACGTTAAATGAGCAAACTGCGTGTTTCGAAAGCGAGGCGCTGTATAGAAGTGCTGTAAAAGGCCAGGAAATGAATAAGCACATTGATTATTCAGGTTCGGTGAAAGAACTTTCTCAGTTAGTGAAGCAGCTTAAGACACTAAATAAAAAAGTTAACGTTACACAGGTGCATCACTAATACCCTCGGTAACATGCCACGGTTACAACTATTTAATGTTTTACTGAGTGGGTATTTATTGATGCGGACTAGTGTAAGGCCTCAAGCATTCTCAGCGCCTAAGGCCTAAGCAAAAATTTGTGTTACTTTTTATTTTTAAGAAGCACCAGTGTTCTTACTTTACGCGTGCCATAACTGGCAAGCCTTAGAAAGTCTTCGCGGGCAACGGGAATATGTTGATACTCAACGGGCTGGCCTTCACTCGCATCTGGATCGTGCAAATAGTAGCAATGAGGATCGCAGCTAGTCACCGCTACCCAATGGGGTACTTTTTTCTTATCGAACGCGTATGTGCTGATTAAACATAATACTGCCCCACCAGCTTTAAGTGTTTGATCAATAACATCAGTCCGCCAGTCAGAGATTTCAACAGAAATACCTTTTCTACGTGCCTCTGCCATAAACTGCGATTCAACATTTTCGACTATCGCTTTCTTGTTAGTGTCTCTAACACCATCAACAAAAAGCGGGACATCCTGATTAATAACTACTTTTGCTGCATAACCTTCGTTTACCGCAGCAAGGGCTAACCCTACAGGGTGACAACCACCGTGGCCTGACATCATAAATATCGTGGTAGCGATACGCCACAACGATAATTCTTTTTCTTGTGTCATGTCATAGCGATTATTTAGCGCACACATTGCCATCATTAATGCCGACGGGCCGCAGGTAAAATCAGTGGTCTGTTGGTACCACGGATATACCTCTGGCTTAACCGATTTACTCGGCACCAACACTTTCTGCATACGCAATGCATCGGTGTGATCGTCGTAGTAATCGGTATACATACCGAACTGACTAAACCCTAACTTTTTATATAAAGCAATGGCGCCAGCATTACCTACTGCCACTTCCAGGCGCATAAATCGCTTTCCCCGCAACAGCGCCCGCTCCCCCAAGCTATTTATAAGCTTTTCAGCAACACCTAGCCCACGCGCTTCTGGCAATACCGCAATAGAATACAGCCGAGTGAGCTGCGTACCACGACGCAGCAGCAATAGTCCGTAGCCTATTATGCTATTTACACCTTGCTTGTTCTTGTCGTGCTTCGAATGGGCACTCACAGGCTCACGCTCGGCTACAATAAGCTCTGCGTGCTGGGCATCAATATAAAATTTGAAACGGCTTTTACTGAGCCTGTCGGTTGTGAAACAGGTTTGCTCAATATGCTGAAGCGAGGCAAGGTCGTGTAACGTTGCCACACGCAGCACTACTTTCGACTGCGTTGAAGACCCACTTACATCTTTTGTCGGTTCAGTCATCAACGCATTCTCTGTAACATCAGGTGCGCTATTTACACTTTTCAATGGACTTTCACTATTTACTTCAGTTACTCGCTCAGCCGATGTGATCATCGCCCTCTTTGCTCCAACCTGTCAGCAAACTCCTGCATAATTAATTCGTACAGCTCTTTGCCTAAATATTTATCTTCAACGCCCGAGTCGATACTTGGGTTGTCGTTCACTTCAATAACATAAACCGCATTGCCGGTTTGCTTTATATCTACGCCATACAAGCCGTCGCCCACTGCTTTAGCGGCCTTAATTGCAGCTTGTAATACCGGCTTAGGTACTTCAAACGTTGGCATTGTGGCAAATCCACCCGAAGAGAACCGGTCTCCCTGATGGTTGTAAATTTGCCAATGGTTGCGCACCATAAAGTATTGGCAAGCGTAAATAGGTTTGCCACCTAGTACACCAATTCGCCAGTCGAATTCAGTGAATATATATTCCTGAACCAAAACAAGTGCCGATTCAGCCAGCATTTGTTCTAAGCGCGTTTTTAAGGCTTCTTTATTTTCAGCCTTGTGTACACCGCGAGAAAACGAGCTTTCTGGCAGTTTTAACACCAGCGGCAAACCAAAGTCAGCAATGAGCTTTTCGCATACTTCATCGGTTGCGCTCGATACAAAGGTCGCTTTTGGCGCTGGCACTTTCTGATAAGCAAACGCGTCCTGCAGGTACACTTTGTTACAGCAGCGCAGAATTGATTGTGTATCGTCCATAACCACGATCCCTTCTCGCTCTGCGGCACGGGCTAAGCGGTAAGTATGATGGTCAATCGCTGTCGTTTCACGAATGAACAATGCATCATAATGCCCCAATTCTTCTAGCGACAAGCGACTCACCACATCTGCGCGAAAGCCTACCTTTTCAGCGGCTTTCACAAAGTTTTTAATGGCGCGTTCATCACTAGGCGGCGTGCTCTCTTCTGGGTTAACCAAAATGGCCATATCCCAACGAGTACGTTTGCTCGTTTTACCAGCTTTCCACTGAATTTTGGTGTGTGCTTCTAGGTGCTCAATGAAACGCGCTTGTTGCTTGGCATTTAAGTCTTTAAACGCTTTTGCCTGTACGCTTGCAAAGCCTTCAATCTGCACTTTACCCGTGGCTTTAGGCGACACTTTTGTATCGGTAACCGTTGGGCTTAACACCAAAACTGGGTATGGGTATTTTTCAAACGCCTGGCGGGCCAAACGCTTAAAGCGCTGATCTTTCACTTCGCCGAAAAGTACTAATAAAGGTTCATCAGTAATTTCCGTATTATCTTGAGATACCGACAAAGAGAAGACGATACGATCAATACTTTTCTCTTCAGCCATACGCAAATCGTTAATGGTATTTACCGAAGGCAATACAGAGTGATTACGTGCTTGAGCCAAGAGTGAACAATAGTACCCTTCGCTTAAATACCGGGTGGTATCGCATATATTTATCACCCGTGTTTTGGGTTCATTCAACTTTGGAAACTCAGCCAAATAGTCTTGAAAAGTTAACACGGTTAAAGCTGTGTTACGAAAAGACGTAACATCATCTGTAACAATCAGTGTATTGTGCATGTAATTCGCTTCTAAAAAATGTGTAGTCGGTTACAATTACCCGAGAGTGTATAAAACGTGAACGCGGGCAAATTTTGAGAAGAGTTTACGCTTAATGTGCGATTTGCAAAGTGATATCAGCACGGCTTTTTTTCATCGTTATGACAACAAAAACTGATGTGTTTGCACAAATAAATAACCGATGCCCCGTGTTTAAAATTGTAAGTATCGTGAACGAGTGTAACGAATATCTCGTGTATACAACGTCCTAAGGAGAAACTATGTTATTAGCCACGTTGGCTATTCTTATCGGCTTACCTGTTCTGCTATGGAGTGCGGAAAAATTTGTTGGAGGTTCTGCATCTGTAGCCAACCACTTTGGCGTTTCTCCTCTCCTAATTGGTATGCTGATTATTGGCTTTGGTACCTCAGCCCCTGAAATTATCGTATCAATATTTGCTGCAATGCAGGGCAATTCAGGTATTGCTTTGGGCAATGCTTACGGTTCAAATATCGCCAACATTATGCTCATTCTAGGACTGACAGCTGTTATAAGCCCCATTGCTGTTAAATCTGAAATTATCAAAAAAGAGCTGCCTGTTCTTCTCGGCATTACTTTTTTTGCAGGTTGGCAAGTATTAGATCAACGCGTCTCTAAAGATGATGCTTTTTCATTATTAGGACTGTTTGTACTGCTTATTTCTTGGAGCATTTACACTGGTATGAAAGGTGATAAAGACGCCCTCGCCGACGAATACAGTGACGAAATCAATGCCGCTGAGGGCACAGTGAAAACTCATGTAGTCTGGTTAATAGCAGGGCTTCTTCTTCTTGTTGCTAGCTCACGAATGCTTGTTTGGGGCGCGGTAGAGGTGGCGTCCTATTTTGGCGTCAGTGATACCATTATAGGATTAACCGTCATTGCAATCGGCACTTCCCTACCAGAACTTGCCTCATCGTTGGTCGCCGTGAAAAAGGGAGAACACGACTTAGCAATAGGTAACGTTATTGGCTCAAATATGTTTAATACACTAGCGGTTGTAGGTATTGCGGGCACAATTCAACCCATGTCGGTTGCCGCAGACTTTTTGTACCGTGACGTGGTAGTTATGCTTGCTTCAACAGTCGCTTTGTTTATTTTCTGTATAGGCATAAAACGCCAGGGTCGATTAAACCGTTTGGAAGGCGGTGCCTTTTTACTTGCATACGCGATATATACATACTGGCTGATTCAAGCTGCGTTTATATAAAAGTGCTTAACTAGCGGTGTCAATATGGCGTATTTTCTCCTACAGACACCGCCCCATGACAAACCAGCACTGTATCAAAATGCCAGCGGGCATAGACAATCAAAACCCCAGCGTTGTCGCTAGCGTTATTAGGCTAATAATGACGATAGCAAGCAGCACAAAGAGGTTAACGCCGAAATTATCAGATTGTCTTCGATTTCGTCTAGCTCTCATAACAATACTTATCAAACTTAGCACTAAGCATATTTGCAGCATTATTGTCATAGCCGACAAATGCGTTTGTGACCAACTGGTATCACCTTCTATACCCCAATACGATTGAACACCGCTAACAAAATCTGGCCGGGCATAGTGGAACAGCAGTAAAGCAACGACTAACCCCACCCATCCCAAGATGTTTAGCGCCAACATCACCCTGAAAAAGGGGGTTTTATCTCTAGGCGTAGAACGCCTTTCTGCGAGTTTTTCGTAGGTTATTACACTGTCTCGCGAATTTGATTGCGCATTTTTTTCAGCTTCAGGGGCGTTCATTGGTACTTAACCCAGTAAATCGACATTTTTATTTCCTATTTGTCACTCAGTTCTCTGGCATCCCACATTATGTTGGGTATACTACCGTGCTATTGGACACAATGGCATTGCCCAGTATTTATCACAATAACACGTAAAGTTAAGCAAAAACGCTATATCGTTTTCGTTAGTATTCTTGTTATCGGCATGACAGTCCAAAAACATTGACCATAAACAAATTTAACGTGCACTTTTTATTGATAATGCAATGCACTGTGCTGTTGACAGCGAACCGAAAGTCGGCAGCAACATAACACTAGTAAGACGGAGAAATTAACATGACGCATGCGCCCGTAGTTGACGTACTTAAAGGGAAGTACGCCGTTGGCGAATCGGTAACCGTAAAGGGTTGGGTGAGAACACGCCGCGACTCTAAAGCGGGATTATCATTTATTGCACTACACGACGGTAGTTGCTTCGATCCTGTACAAGTTATTGCGCTCAATTCTCTGTCAAATTATGCCGATATCCAACGCTTGACAGCGGGCTGCTCACTGTCGGTTACCGGTACAGTGAAAGAGTCTCAAGGCCAAGGCCAAGCTGTTGAAATTGACGCGACTGACGTTGAAGTTTTAGGTTGGGTAGAAAACCCTGATACCTACCCAATGGCCGCTAAGCGCCACAGCATTGAGTACCTTCGCGAATATGCGCACCTTCGCCCACGCACGAACGTTATCGGCGCGGTAACCCGCGTACGCAACTGTTTGTCGCAGGCTATTCACCGTTTCTTCCACGAAAAAGGATACTTCTGGATCTCTACACCTATTCTAACGGCTAGCGATACAGAAGGTGCAGGTGAAATGTTCCGCGTATCAACGCTTGATATGATGAACCTTCCACGCGACGACAAAGGTAATGTTGACTACTCAGAAGATTTCTTCGGCAAAGAAACCTACCTTACGGTATCGGGTCAGCTTAACGTTGAAACTTACTGTACAGCTATGTCTAAGGTGTACACCTTCGGGCCTACATTCCGGGCAGAGAACTCAAACACGTCTCGCCACCTTGCCGAATTTTGGATGATTGAGCCTGAAGTGGCGTTTGCTGAATTGAAAGATGTAGCACAGCTTGCTGAAGACATGCTGAAATATGTATGTAAAGCCGTGCTTGAAGAACTGCCTGACGACATGGCGTTCTTTGCTCAGCGTATTAAGAAAGACGCCATTGAGCGTTTAGAAAAGTTAGTAAGCTCTGACTTTGTTCGCATGGACTACACAGACGCTATCGAAATTCTGCAAAACTGCGGCAAAGAATTCGAATTCCCTGTTGAATGGGGTATCGATTTATCTTCTGAGCATGAGCGCTATCTTGCAGAAGAGCACGTTGGTGCGCCAATTATCATGCAGAACTACCCGAAAGATATTAAAGCGTTCTACATGCGCATTAACGATGACGGTAAGACCGTTGCGGCAATGGATGTACTTGCACCTGGCATTGGTGAAATCATCGGTGGTTCACAGCGTGAAGAGCGCCTGGACGTTTTCGATGCTCGCCTTGACGAAATGGGTCTATCGAAAGAAGACTACGCATGGTACCGCGACCTTCGCCGCTACGGCACCGTACCTCACTCAGGTTTCGGTCTTGGTTTCGAGCGTCTTGTAGCATACGTAACCGGCATGCAAAACGTACGTGACGTGATCCCATTCCCACGTACACCAGGCAACGCTAGCTTCTAAGCGGTTGCTGTATCAATAAATAAAAAGCTCGCCACAGTTTGCTGTCGCGAGCTTTTTTGCATTTCTATTTTTTAAAACAACATTTTTTTGAAGCGTAAATATTACCTGTAAAATACCGCAATCGTTTTGAAAAAGCGTATTGTGAAAAGAAAACAGCGCTTATAAGCCACAGCAAAAATGTCAGCTTTTTTTACAGTAGTCTGTAAGAAATAACAGTTGACCAAGCTCAACACCCATCGTGCAAGCTTTTAATTTCTAAGGCATATTTTTTGCTTTCAGCTCACCGCTTGTATTTTGCTTAATATGATAAAAATAAAAAAGGAATATTTCATGAAGTTTAAGACTTTAAATACTATAAAAGCATGGGTACTTTTTGCTACTACCTTTGTGTTCACCACCGCTCATGCCGGGCTCATTTCAGAAACATGGACATTCGAAGTTACTAATGTAAGAGGTGACTATCTGACTAAGAAAGTCGGGGAAACGCTTTCACTGACGTTTGATTTCGACGATGCTTCGGAGATCGCAGATTTTGAATCGGGAAACAAGATTAAGAAGTTTTGCTCTGGCTCCGCTAGAGGTGGGGATGGTTGCACCGATACTTCGAACGATGTATTGATGATAGATAATGTCGCTCTAGACTCTTTTTGGCGCTTATTTGATCAAGCCCAGATGGAAGGTGACGGGTTTAACTTTTATGATAAACAATCTTACGCACAGTACCGTCGACAATCAGAAGCACACACAGCAGGTGAAGAAATTATAAAGATTGATACCGACAAGGTCTCATTTACAGGGATTCACCTTGTTACCCTTCCTAGTTCCAGCTTCTTTAGCGATATCAGCTTTTATTACAGAGATGGGGTAAACCAACGCTACCAAAGCGCTTATGATGTTTCATTTATAAGTAGGATAGCCACTCCAATTAAAAGTATTGAAACTGTTCCAGAACCTTCAACTTTCGCTATACTTAGTTTGGCACTGCTTGCCTTTACAGTTAGAAGGCTAAAACGAGAATAACTCGCTCTACTCTTGCAAGCTTAGGTGCGCAAACTACAAGCCATGACAAATTACCTTAGCGTGGTTTTATTAATCACGCTGCCTAAACCTTCTTTTACCAAAGTGAGGTCGGCCAAACAAAGTGCGTCAAGTCGGTCAGGGCTCTGTGCGATAATGAAAGTGATGACGTAATATAAAAAGCCTTCTTACGACTAGAATCGCAAAATTTCGGTGACTCAAAACTATTGCAACATGGCCGTAGCTTTTGCTTTATTTTGTTTTTCCCATTGCTTCGGCGATAAGCCATACATTCGCTTAAAATCTCGACTAAATTGCGACGAGCTCATATAGCCAACATCCATTGCTGCAACACTTACGTTTGTGCCCTCAGCTATTCGTTTGGCTGCGTTATTCAACCGCATCGATTTAACAAACTGAATAGGCGACATAGTAGTGGCTTGTTTAAATTTACGATGAAATACGGCCTTACTCATACCTATCTTACTGGCCATATCATCAATAGTGACGTTTTCATTTACATGGGAGGCCAGGTACTCAATAGCCCGTCCTATGGCATTGCCTACGCCAAAACTACCTCTTACTGTGCTACCCGCTTCTCCTTTTAATACCGAGTAATACAACTCGCGCAAACGCGTACTGGCTAACATAGCAATATCGGTAGCATTATCAGTGAGAAGAAGTAAGCGATATAGGGCATCGGTAAAATCAGCATCCCAGCGGGCTGAAGCAATGCCCGAGGGTGCAGACGAAGCTGACGATTGACTGAAATTACCGCCTACACTTTCAAACTCAATAGCTAAATCGGTCATCAATCTGCTATTTAAAGAAATATAAACCCCCAGCAGTGGGCTCTCCTCAGAAGCATCGGGAATGCCCGCCTCTACAGGCATAGACATGGTGCAGCAAGTATATTTGCTGGAGTTAAAGGTATGCTTATCTCCATTCAAAATGGCTTCTTTACCACCGTGAACAATAGCAGTTAGTGACGGTTCGTATACTACAGGAGCACATTCGATGGGCTGTGTTATTTTAAAAAGTTGAACACCGTCGATCCCGGTATCGTATAAGCCGCTGCTTTCCACTTTCTCTTCAATTAACTGCTTTATTAGTGCTTTGCTCATAGCGTTTTAAACCACTACCTCATCTTTTATTTACGCCGTGCTCTTTGATTTTTTGCGTTATGTAATCTAGCAGCAAACTTCACCCTAAACAACAAGGCGATACGATTAGGCAAGTTTTTAAGAGTTTTTCGCCTACTTTACCCAACCATTAGTCATTATATTACAAGTATACAAATTTAGTAGCAAAAGGTGTGAAGCTGATGACAAAGAGTAATCTATTTGGAAAAGGCGGTTGGACGCCATCTCGTATTGAAAGCGCAAACGGTAAGACGTTTTTAATAACAGGCGCAAATACGGGCGCTGGGTTTGAGGCTACACGTATTCTACTTTCCAAAGGTGCGAAAGTCGTTATGTTGAACCGAAGCCCGAGCAAATCCCATGACGCTATTGCTACGTTGAAGCAAGAGTTTGGTAACGAGGCCAATGTCAGCTATATACGCCTTGACCTAAGCAGCCTTAGCGCTGTGAGACAGTCAGCAAAAGAAATCTTATCTCAAGTTCCTACTATCGACGCGCTAATTTGTAATGCTGCTATTGCACAAATATCAACGCAACAATTAACCGAGGATGGTTTTGAAAGCCAATTAGGCGTAAACCATTACGGTCACTTTTTACTGTGTGGTTTGTTATTCGATCGTATCAATGAGTCGAAAGGACGCATTGTAGTCGTTGCCAGTGAAGGGCATAAAATGGGCCTAAGAACCATGCAGTTTAATGACATGAACTGGGACAAAAATTACAACCCCAATAAGGTATACAGCCAAAGTAAACTGGCGCAAATGATGTTTGCGTACGAACTACAAGACAAAGTAAAAGCACATAACAAACACGTGCAGGTGTTTGTGTGTCACCCCGGAGCGTCGAACACCACCCTTATACGAGAAAGTGCTAACTGGGTAACCCGTATTTCTTGGTCCTTTATGGTGAAAATAGGGCTGGCGCAGTCTGCCGAGAAAGGCGCCTATCCTGAAGTGATGTGTGCCACCGAAAATAACCTTAAACAGCGTGCCTATTATGGACCGACAGGGTTAATGAATTTTGGCGGCCCTGTTGGAGAGGGTAAATTGGAGGAGTTTGCTGTAGACAAAGAAGTGCTAACAAAACTTTGGGCCGTATCAGAAGAAGCGACAGACTTTACCTGGTCGTTTTAATTGCTAAATTGAATGTTGATGAAATGAGAAAAGCCGTTTTTATTTTAGGATTTTTTATGATGACCTCTTCGCCCTCAGTTCCAGCTTCTATGAACACTTCAAATCTGGCGTTTGATGGCAGCCAGAATACTTTTCAAGACGTGGAAGGTAATCGCTATAAAACCGTAAAAATAGGGAAACTTGAGTGGTTTGCAGAAAACCTTCGCGCTACTACGTTTCAAGATGGAAGCCCTGTTGGTTCTGGGTTTATTCCAAAAGACGACGAGAAGAACCTACTAAAATATGGACGGCTTTATCACTGGCAAGACGTAAACGACGAGCGAAAGCTGTGTCCTGCTGGATGGCGCATAGCGACCGACGCTGATTGGCAGGAAATGGAACGCGCTATTGGTGTAGCACAAAGCGAGCTGGCACAAGAAGGCTGGCGCGGAAGCAACGACATTGCTATTACGCTAAAAGCGGAGCAGCCTAATAGCCTGTTTAAAAAATTCGATCAGGCTAAAGTTAATCAATTTCAATTTGGCGCAACGGCAGCGGGCGTAAAGATAGGTAACTGGTACATAACGCAGGGAATGTACACTGAATTTTGGACAAGTACGAGCGCCACCGACAAAGAGGCTTACGCTCGTACCCTAGCCTATTCGTGGTGGAACTCACATAAAGGCGAAATTAGAAGGGCTAAGCTAAACAAAGACTATATGTTTAGCGTTCGTTGCGTCAGAGGTCCACGCTAAGTAAAGCATTATTTCGTTGCCTATGGTATGGTTTGAAGCAAGAGGGACCTTGACTAGAACGACGAGAAAATCAAAATGGAAAGTAACACGTGGCTAACAGATGTACAGCTAGATGCCAAGACAATTACGCTTGCTCCGCTAACACATTCTCACATTGCACCTTTACTTGAAGCCGCTAGTGATGGTGAACTATGGAACTTATGGTTTACTCAAGTTCCAAGCGTTGACACTATTGAAGATTATGTGCAAGAAGCATTGAGACAGAAAGATGAAGGGGTGGCTTTGCCATTCGTCGTAATTGAAAAATCCACGGGCACGGTCATTGGTTCGACTCGCTTTTGTAATGCCGATGCAAACAACCACCGCGTCGAAATAGGCTATACATGGTATGCCAAACGTGTACAGAAAACTGCGGTAAACACTGAGAGTAAGCTGTTATTGCTGACGCATGCGTTTGAAACGCTAAATACAATAGCCGTTGAGTTTAGAACCAGTTGGCATAATCACGGTTCGCGACAAGCCATCGCTCGACTTGGTGCAAAACAAGACGGTGTATTACGCAATCATCAGAAGCTGCGAAACGGCGGTTATCGCGACACTGTCGTTTTCTCGATCATTAACAGCGAATGGTGTGCTGTTAAGGCGCATCTACATTTCCAATTGAATAAACCTCGCTGACGTTTCTAAAAACACATTAGCTATTTTCATCACCTCCAATGGCCGCCGAACGGCATGGTTGAACAGAATATGTATAGCCATTTTCACTTTCTGGCGACACGGCTATTTGTAAAATTTCATAGTCGTTGAGTTCAATCACCCGTGTTTGCTGCGGATGAGCGCACCGAGAGCGGCTATCTGCTTCAAATCGATAGATAAATGCCGCAAGTAAGTCGCGCTGTGCTTTGCTAAATCTAAGGCTTTTCTGCTCGGCGTCATCTAAAAGCGCGGTTAAATCCGCTTCTAGCTGTTCGTTATCATCTACGTTTGCGCTCTCACGCGGGACGTCGTTACGATCTGAATTGCCTTTCCATGTTCGTTCTACAGTAATCAGAGGCGTTCCCTCATCACTACTGAACAAATCTAAAAAACCAATTTGGCTCGACAACACAACAAGTTGAACAGCAATCGCGAAAGTCCAGATATATCGAATTAAGGCTGTAGATAGCACAAAACGATAGTGCTTTGCGTGCCACAAACGTTCTCTACCAAAGGGTTTTAAACATATCAATATAAAGAGATAGGCCGGCATAAACAGGGTTACAAGGATGAGAGCAGCAATAGTTGTAGCAAAAAACCACGTTGGTAAGGACAAGATAAGCGCAAAATTGTGGCTATACGGCAGCGCATCGGCAGACACGCCTGTCACGGTATTCACCAAGCCACTTGCGAACGCTAACGCAAAATTTGCAATAACAGCATAAACAAAAAGGATAAGAGCCTTGCCTGGCAAACTATTCCAGAGTGTAATAAATCTCGGCCATATTTCGTTTGTTATGCCTGCCATGGCGAACCCAAACATAGTAAGCTCAAATACACTGCTGTTTATATCTAAAAACAAATAAAGCACCAGCAATACGGTTGCAATGCAGTAGCAACGCTGAGCGAATGACAGGCTTCTCCAGAAACGCACCGCACCAATGCGCTTTTTAGAGACCAGGCGACGTCCATAGCGCTTGCCTTCTTCATATAATGCACAAATTAGACTGAATCTTTCCATTTTTTCGCCACTCATTAAGATGTCTGAAGACCGAAACGCTATGCTTTTAGCGTTTCAAACAATACGCTATGCTGTTAGTTCGTAATTTTAAAAGGTTATATATCATAAACATTATGCAAGAAACGACTATTTATGACGCGAACTTCTAGCTTACTTTTGGTGTGTGAACAATGCCACAGCCAAATTCGCATCCCTGCTTTATCTCATCGACAAAGAGCCATTTGCCCAGTTTGCAATCACACGCTTCTTTCACAGAGAAATCAAGCAAGCGAAAAACTGCTCGCGCTGTCGTTAAGCGCTTTGATCTTTTTATTACTTTCATTACCTTTTAATTTTTTAACTTTCAAAGCAAGCGGGCAAAAGCACAGTATCGACCTTCCCTCAGGTATCACCATTCTTATCGAGCATGACTACCTGTCACTTGCTATCGTCACAAGCTTAGCTACAGTATTACTGCCCGGCATCGTTATTCTGGGGTTTATCGTACTTTCGCTTGCCCAGCTCAAACAGCAGAAACCTTTTTATTTGCCAAGGCTTTTTGCCATTGTAAAGGCGCTCGTTCCATGGAGTATGGCTGAAATATTTCTCGTTGGAACGCTAGTGAGTTTAATAAAAATAACTGAATTGGCTGATGTTGCGATAGGGCTGTCGTTCTATGCGTTCGTAGGGTTTTCTGCCCTCACAGCACTGTGTATTTCACAGTTTGACACCACGCGATATGCGATGTGGTTGGCCGATGGAGAACCACCAGCACCAAAACCACTTTGCGAGAAACAAGCGAGAAGAAGTATACAGCGTACGTGGGCATTGCTGTTAACCGCCTGTATTTTATATATTCCTGCTAATATTCTGCCAATTATGTATACTGAATTCTTTGGGCAAGAAACCCCCAATACGATCATAGGTGGTGTAATTTCTTTGTGGGAATCGGGATCTTACCCGGTAGCACTCATTATTTTGCTGGCAAGTGTTATTGTGCCGGTTGCGAAAATAGTAATACTTGCGTGGTTAAATTATTCGGTTCAACGGCAGAAAACCACCTCTCGGAAAACCAGAATTCGCTATTACCGTATAACCGAAGCTATAGGTCGCTGGTCTATGATAGACGTTTTCGTTGTAGCAGTGCTTGTTGCACTTATTCAAATGGGCAATACCATGTCCATATTTCCAGGCCAAGCGGCACTCGCATTTTGTGCCGTCGTATTTGTAACAATGGTTGCCGCAATGACGTTTGATTCGCGACTAATCTGGCAGCAATGGAAGCAGTTATCATGAACGACAAGCTTGATGATCCCAATATAAATGAAGCAAATGTAAAACCGACATCATCGGTATCTCGTATTTGGATAATTCCTATCTTGGTTATTGTTATTGGCGGCTGGATGGTCTATTACCAATGGAAAAACCAAGGGCCACTTATTACCATCGAGCTCAACTCCGCAACAGGGATTGAAATTAACAAAACGCCTATCAAAGTTCGTGACTTGGATATTGGTCAGGTAAAGAAAATTACCCTAAAACCTGACCTTAACGGTGTACTGGTTACCGCGCGTATTGATGCAAGCGCAGCGCATCTGTTAAACGAGAATGCAGAGTTCTGGGTAGTGGCACCGCGGATCAGCTTTTCCGAAGTATCGGGGCTAAATACGTTGCTTTCAGGAAGCTACATTGCAATGTCTGCGCGTGATAAAGGCCAGGAGCAATTGCATTTCACCGCTCTAGAGCGGCCTCCTGTGACGCCGTCGGGCACCCCTGGTTTGCACGTTATGCTTAAAAGTGACGATGAGTTTGCTTATAAGCCTGGCGACCCGATAATTTACAAAGGTTTCAAAGTTGGGGAATTTGAAGACGCTACGTTCGATATCGAAGAACGTGTAGTGTATTACGATGCCTTTATTGAGGCGCCTTATCATAAACTGATAACACAAAATACACGCTTTTGGGACGTTAGCGGCGTAAAGTTGTTACTTGAGTCCAGTGGCGTGAGCGTCCAAACGGGGAGCTTAGAAACACTGCTAGCAAATGGCGTTACTTTTGGCATTCCAGAGGGAGTACCAAAGGGAGAGCAAGTCGTTGAAAACGCATTTTTTACTATTTTTGAAGACAGTACATCAGCATCTGACGCACGCTTTAAAGTGGCCGCCGAATACTTACTTTTAATTGACGAAAGCGTACGTGGGCTTACCGTAGGTGCACCAGTAGAATATCGAGGTATAGAAATTGGTAATGTAACCGCTATCAACTCTTTTCCTGCAGTAGAGGGTAACATTCTCGAGCGCGACTACCCCATTCCAGTGTTAATCAACATCTACCCTGGCAAAGCAAGGCAGCCTGATACCGAAGAAGGATTAAGTGCCATAAAGCAAACTATCCGCAACTGGTTGTCGCGAGACCTTCGCGCATCGTTGCGTATGGGTAATGTTCTTACCGGTGGGTTATATGTTGATTTACAGCATGTACCTGACGCAAATTCCCGTGGCAAAATTGACGTGATAAACGGCTATGAAGTGATCCCAACCGTCAGCAACGAGTTTACACAGCTTACGCAAAAGGCCGATGCAATTCTTGACAAAATCAACCAGTTACCTCTCAAAGAAATGGTAGAGAATGTGCAGTTAGCGGTATCAGACATGCAGGCTGCTGCAGCATCGGTAGAGGCCGCAAGCAACGATTTCGATGCCTTGATTGCCGAGGTCGATGCAAAGGCCCTTAACAGTAACTTAAATCAAGTGCTTGTAAGTTTGGACGGGTTATTAAAAAATTACAGCGATGGTGGCTTTAACCAATCTGAGATCAAAGAGACCGTTGATGCGTTACAGGAGACTATGCGCAATATTCAGCCATTACTGTTAAAACTTAATCAGTCACCCAATAGTCTCATTTTTTCAGATAATAACGACACGGACATTCAACCTAAAGCCAAGCAGTAAAACGTCTCGCTAGGCCGATTATTGAAGTAAGGAATAAAATGATGACAGTAACGTTGAAACCACTGAAGCATATGCTACGCACCGTCATATCATCCGTGTTTATCATCGTGTTTGCCCTGCTGACACTTTCTGCGTGCACCAGCACACCCACATCACTGACTTATTATTTACTTCATTCCACGTCAGAAGTGTCAGCAACGCCAACTTCAGAGGAAGCATTAACCGTGATAGAAATTGAACGCTTAGTGCTGCCTGAATATTTAAAACACAGGGGGTTAGTTTATCAAACAAGCGATACAAACTTGCATATTTCGACTCGCCATTTATGGGCAGAGCCCGTCGATGAAGGGCTGACTAAAGCACTTTCTTCTGTTTTGTCAAAGCATAATATCCTTCTCACCAGCACAGGCGATTATCAGGGTGGTCCAGATCTGAGAGTTACCCTGCATATCGATGATTTTGTGAGCACTTATAACGGCGAAGTGATCTTAAATGGTCATGTTGCAATAGCAAAAAGCACGGGATCACCAGTGGTAAAGCGATTTGCTCTGCGCTCTTCACTAATAAATGACGGGTATTCACACAGCATCATAGCGATGCGAGAAAATGTGAGACAACTGGCCGAGATAATCATTACTGCTACGAACGCTTAGCTTATGATCAGCGCAATTAAACAATATGTTCTGAGCGGTGTTAGTCGTCATTATAAGGAC
This sequence comes from Alteromonas sp. V450, assembly GCF_001885075.1. Taxonomy (NCBI): domain Bacteria; kingdom Pseudomonadati; phylum Pseudomonadota; class Gammaproteobacteria; order Alteromonadales; family Alteromonadaceae; genus Alteromonas; species Alteromonas sp. V450. The sequence continues at coordinate 367,972 of NZ_MODU01000004.1, read as the reverse complement.
GAGACTAATCGCCGCATTATGGTGGTTAACCTCTTCACCGCCGTGGGTATGTTTATAACATTTACGCTAGGTGTCAGAGCGTTATTCGGTGGAGAATACCCGCTCTCTACCCTCTTATTAATTTCTAGTATCGCGTTTGCATTGTCGCAACAAATACAGGTCAGATACGGCACGCCGAAAGCGCGTACCGTTTCGATAACGCTACTAATAAGTTGCCTAATGATACTTACGTTACTGCTCCTTGTTTCTGGAGGGAAAGATAATACTGGCCCACTGTGGATTTATCTGGTTCCTCCGGTGACGATGTTTTTTGCGGGATTTGTACGCGGTCTGCTTGCACTTATCGCGTATACCGTTACTTGTGCTGTTATTCTTTTTGGCTTCGACGAAAAACTACTGATGACAACGTACAGCTACGCGTTTAAATCTCGCCTGCTTTACTCATTTCTTACTGTCTCTTTTCTCTCTGCTTTTTATGAATTTAGTCGTCAAAAAAGCTATGAAACGGCGCTTTATCTAAGTGAGCAATTTGAAAGACAAGCAAAGCACGACCACCTCACTCAGCTACTTAACCGCCGAGGCGCACAGCAAAGCCTCGAGAAAGAATACGCCAGAATGAAGCGCGATAATCAAGTCTTTTCAATCGCTATAGCCGACATTGACCGCTTTAAAAGCATTAACGATACGCTTGGCCATGAGCAAGGTGATGAAGTCTTAAAAAAAATATCGAAGGTATTTAGCGATCGATTAAGAGGACAAGATGTCTTAGCTCGCTGGGGCGGCGAAGAATTTATGTTTATCTTCCCAAATACTGATGAATCTGGGGCAGTGCATGCTCTCGAACAGATTAAAGCTGCGCTAAATAGTAGCCCACTTAATATTGGCGACCAAGCGTTACACGTCACGAGTAGTTTTGGCGTCAGTGAGGTAAATCCAAGCAACAGTGTTGCTTCGGCAATCAAACAGGCCGACAAAGCCCTCTATTTTGCTAAAGAAAACGGAAGAGACAAGGTCTGCTCAATATCTTCTGTAACGCAACAAAGCTAACTCCACGTCGATTTCCACGTTGGTATCAATGGTTTTAAGACCAAATATTTCTCGCGATTTACACCGAACACCACTCTTTACAAAAAATTGACTCATGTTTAGTTACATTTGAACTGTATTACTGAAACACTTTAGCGCTACACTAAGCCAAGTATTCGTTATAAAAGTAGACTAAGCTATGAAATGGATGAAAATTGCATTACCTATTGGTGTTCTGCTAGTAGGCTACATGGGGATGAAAGGAATCGAGGCATCAGCGTCCGACTCAGCAATTCAAGAAGAAGTCGACACTCGCCCTACTGTCACCGTCGAGTCCCTCACGCCAGAAAATGTTCGCGTTCAGCTACACTCTTACGGTGAAATTACGCCCCTTGAAACGACTAATTTGGCTGCTCAAGTTTCTGGCGAAGTAGAAAAGTGGAACCCGAAATTCGTAAGCGGTGGTCTAATCAGGCGCAACGAGGTTCTATTTGAAATAGAATCCGATGCATATGAGGCAGCGTTTCTGCTTGCCGAAGCCAACTTGGCCAGCGCCAAAGCACAACTCATTCAAGAACAAGCCCAAGCAGATGTTGCAGCTAAAGAAGCCAAAACAATGCCTAACGCAAGGGTAACAGATCTTTACCTTCGAAAACCGCAAGTGATGAGTGCACAAGCAGGTGTTAAGTCGGCTGAAGCGCAACTTAAAATAGCGCAAAGAGACCTAGAAAATTGTAAAGTTAAAGCCCCCTACGATGCATTAGTCGTCTCACGTGATATTAGCACCGGTGATTATGTGACGCAGGGTTCTCCAGTAGCCGTGCTTAATAACATTGAATTTGCTGAGGTGACTTTTCCAGTAGCCGGTTTTGATAGCGTCTTTTTAAGTGAAGCCACAGTTGGTAGCGAAGTAGCTATAGAAATTGACGATGTTCAAGGCGTTTCGGTAAAAGGCGTGATCCACAGAGACACCGGCGTTATCGATAACACCACACGCATGCGCTATTTCGTAGCGCGTATAGAAGATCCCTACGCTATCAATTCAATCAAGCCTGTAGTGAAATTTGGCGCTTACAGCACGATATCGTTTGAGGGTAAAACACTCAGTGATGTTTATCGCGTTCCACAGGAACTTGTTACCAATCGCTTATTGTGGACGCTCGATGAAGACGATAAGTTGAAGTCGCAAAAAGTAACGGTAGTTCGTGAAGAAAGCGGTGATTTTTTAATTCAGGGGAGCTTTGATGCTAACAAGGTCGTGATGAGCTTGCCTGAATATCCTCAAAACGGTATGTCAGTTAAGGTGATTAAACCCACCAGCGAACTTGTGACAGCTAAAGCGAATTAAGGGGCTGTCATGGATAAACAAAACGACACACAAAGCGGCATCATTTCTTGGTTTGCGAGAAATTCTGTAGCCGCAAACCTTTTAATGGTGTTTATCATCATTATGGGGATAGCGAGCTACCTGACTATTCAACGCCAGATGTTTCCCAATATCGAGATAAACTACATTACCGTTAATGCAACCTATCCAGGTGCATCACCTCAAGAAATTGAAGAAAGCATTTTTATTAAAGTCGAAGAAGCGGTAAAAGACATTACTGAAATTAAGCGCGTGGTTTCTCGAGCTTTCAGAGGCGGGGGGGCGGTAACGCTAGAGGTTGACACCAAATCAGAACTCACCGATGTGCTAGATAAGGTCAAACTTCGCGTAGACAGTATTGCAACCTTCCCCGCAGGCATGGAGCCTGTCAATGTATCGCAAGTTGAGTTCCAGCAACAAGTTATTGAAATGCCAATTGTGGGAGACCTTCCTCTCTCAGAACTAAAAATACTGGCAAAAGAAGTAGAAGATGAGTTGCTACAGCTTGGGTCAATTTCACTGGTTCAAGCCAATACGCCAAATGACGAAATAGCTGTAGAAATTAAGCCCGATACGCTAAGAAAATATGACCTGACTATTGGTGAAATTACCCAAGCTATCAACAGCTATTCGGCTAATATTTCTGCCGGACAACTACGAACTAATTCAGGTATCGTATCTGTGCGAGTAGAAAATCAATATTACAGCGGTGAAGAGTTCAAACAGATCCCTGTAAAAATTGGTGCCGGTGGTGCCAAGGTGACACTTGGTGACGTTGCGTTAATTACCGATGGTTTCGTAGAAGGCGAACGCTATTTCAAGTACAACGGTAAAAATGCCATTTATATCGCCGTTAAGGCAACGAAAACTCAGAATACCATCCCGGTTGCTGAAACTGTAAAAACATATATTGAACAAAAGAACGAAACCCTTCCTCAAGGTGTCAGTCTAGAAGTGTTAGTCGATATGACATACTACCTCAATGCCAGGTTAGACATGATGCTGTCAAATTTGGTGCAGGGGTCAATACTTGTCGCTCTAATGTTAACGCTATTCTTGCGCTTTAGGTTGGCCCTTTGGGTCATGGTTGGCCTTCCAGTATGCTTCTTGGGCGCAATGATGTTAATGCCTGTTTTCGGCGTCAGTATCAACATTCTCTCATTATTTGCATTTATTATGGTGTTGGGGATCGTCGTTGATGATGCCATTGTCATTGGTGAAAGTGCTTATACCGAGATAGAAAGTAAAGGGGGCGGCGTAGACAATGTCGTGCGCGGCGCTAAACGGGTTGCTACGCCAGCGACGTTCGGCGTGCTCACAACTATCGCTGTATTTGCGCCATTTACGCTTAGTAGCGGTCCAGAAGGAGCATTCTTCTACAACATTGCAGTTGTTGTTATTCTTTGCTTAGCCTTCAGCTTGATAGAATCTAAGCTTATACTTCCAGCTCATCTTGCGCACACAACATTTTCGCCAGTCAAACAAGACAGTTGGCGAGCGCGTTTTAATCGTGGTTTCTTCTCGTTTGTAAATGGCCCGTACAAGCGTACGGTAGAAAAAGCCATTGAATGGCGATGGGCTGTATTTATGCTTTTTATCGCAATGCTGATGTTAAGTATGGGTCTTATCAGTGCTAACTATGTACGCATGGTGCCGAACCCCAAAGTACCTCATGACTTTCCAAGCGTTAAAATAGAGATGAACGAAAATGTCTCTGATTTAACAACAATAAACGCCCTCAAAATTGTTGAAAATACGATTCTTAATGTTGAGCAACAGATCATTGACGAATTTGGGCGAGGCATGATTAGAGACCGCCTAGCGTTTAATGAAGATCGAACCGAAGGTCGTATATTAGCACCGTTAGTTAATGAAGAAGACCGTCCTATTGATACGTTTGAGCTAGCGAGACGTTGGAGAGAAGCTATTCCAGAAATTACCGGTATGAAGTCATTTACCGTTATCGATGATGTTAACGGAGATGGTGACGACGGTGAATTTGGCTATCTACTTTTTGGCCCAGATATCGATACGCTTAATGCAGCAGGTCTCAAATTCATTGAAATGTTACAACAGCAAGACGGGTTGTTTGATGTAAGTTCAACAATTGACCCTCCGAGCAAAGAAGTTCAAATGACATTACTTCCTGTTGCATACGATCTGGGGCTCACCTTATCTAGCATTGCATCGCAAGTTGGCGCAGGCTTTTACGGTGGTGAAGCGCAGCGTGTTATTCGCAATGGTGAAGAGGTCAAGGTCATGGTTCGCTACCCTGAGCTTACTCGAGAACGCTTTGCCGACCTTAAATACTCGCTTATTACCACACCCTCTGGGCAAGAAGTGATGCTTGGCGATGTCGTGGCATTAGAAGAAAAACCTGGCATTAGCTACATTCGTCGCGAAGGTGGCTATCGCAGTGTTTACGTATGGGGCAATATCGATGAAGAGCAAGTCGAGCCAAACGAAATTGTAGACGAAATAAAGGAAAAACTGCTTCCTCAATTGAAAGAGACTTTCCCATCAGTAATGACGGAGCTCGGCGGCGATATCGAGGAGCAACAAGCGCAGCAAAATGAACAAATATTGTTCTTCTTAGCTGCGATGATTATGGTTTACATTCTTCTTGCAGTGCCACTGAAAAGTTATGGTCAGCCTCTTATCATAATGTCAGTTATTCCGTTTAGCTTCACCGGCGCGGTATTTGGCCACTTTATTCTAGGTTTAGACCTCTCTATGATGTCAAACTTTGGATTAATTGCGGCTGCAGGCGTAGTGATCAACGACTCGCTGGTCATGACTGATTTTGTTAATCAACGAAGGGCGCAGGGTTACAGCGTAAAAGAAGCAGTAACTGAAGCAGGAACCGCACGTTTCAGAGCGATCACGCTTACATCAATAACTACCTTCGTGGGCGTGCTTCCAATAATGTTTGAAACAAGCTTACAGGCAGCGTTTGTTGTTCCTATGGCGGTGGCACTGGGTTTTGCTGTACTCTACGCCACTTTAGTCACCTTAATTTTGGTGCCTTGCTTGTATTTGATCCTGCTCGACTTACACGGCCCATTTTCGTATATAAAGAGCAAGTTCAAGCGTAAAAAGTCCAGCCAAAGCGAGGGGAAAAACGGAATGTCGGATCCTCATAGCCCTCAACCTGCGGGCTCGGCAGACTAGCTTACGTTCAATAGGTGTAACATAATAAACGACCTGTTCAAAGTACACGCTGAGTATAAAAATGAGCCCTTCGGGCTCATTTTTTTCGAGTATATTGAGAGAGACATCATGAGCAATTCTATTACTATAAGATCTGCAACGCCTGACGATATTTCTCAAATCCGTCAGTTCATTCTAGAGCTCGCTATTTACGAAAAAGCCGAACATGAAGTAGAAGCTTCTGAAGAGATGCTTACAAACACATTATTTGGTGAAGGCGCAACAGCGCATTGCGTAATATGTGAAAACGGAGGCGCCCCTATTGGCTTCGCTGTATATTTCTTTAATTATTCCACGTGGCAAGGTCGCAATGGACTTTATCTTGAAGACCTGTACGTTTCACCTAAATCCAGAGGGTTGGGCGCGGGTAAAGCCTTGTTGCAGTATCTTGCTAAAACAGCGGTAGAAAACGATTGTGGGCGTTTTGAGTGGAGTGTCTTAGATTGGAACAAGCCTGCTATCGATTTCTATGAATCACTCGGCGCTAAACCGAAAACTGAATGGCTGGGCTATCGCATGGATGGACAGACACTACTAGACTTTGCCAACCAGGGGTAACACTGACTTACTCAGTATTAATAAAGCGCTAATAGTAGGTATTACACCAACACCACTAACTTTGTTTGTCACAAACTACCTCATACACTATACGGTATCATAAACAAAAAAAGCCATTCGCTGTCACGAATGGCTTTTGAACATTAATTAAAAGTTTTTTCTTTGTCTAGAAAGAACCAATTAAAGATAAACGAGCGTTAATTGGTGCACCGACTGTTACCTGATGCGTAGAGTGTGCATTAGGGAAGTAAAGCGTATCAGTCAGGTTTTCTACATTAAGCTGAAGACGCATTTTGTCGCTCAATGTATAGTATGCTGATGCATCAACTCGGGTATAGCTAGGTAGTACTGGTGATGAAGCACTTGTCGATACTTTGCTTTCGTCTTGGTATGTTGCGCCAATACCGAAACCAAATACATCATTCACATCATATGTTGTCCATACCGACATGGTGTTTTCAGGTAATTCGCGTAACTCAACACCGCTTGCATCTTCACCGTCAAGATTGCTGTAGTTAGCCGTGATATACCATTTATCCGTAATATAACCTTGCAGCTGAAGCTCAAAACCAGATACATCTGAATCCACTTCTATGAAGCTTTCAATGTCGTTAGGATCGTTATCAAGCGATGTTTGCTCATTTTCAAAGATGGCAGCGGTAAAACTCATGCTGTCATTGAAATCCCATTTAATACCAATTTCTTGGTTAGTAAAGGTGTCTGGGTCAAGAGCGTCGGCATCACCGTTTATATTTGCATATTGCTCGCCACTGCGCGGTAGGAATGACTCGCTGTAGCTTGCATAAATTGAGATATTTTCTTGTGGCTTGTACACAAGACCAGCTCGCGGCGACACTTCTTCATCTTTTCTGTTGCGCGTCTCAGCCGCAACAACGTTAAACACCTCAATATCGAAGCTGTCAAAGCGCGCACCTAATACCAAGTCGAAATTCTCTGATAGTGCAATTTCGTCTTGCACATAGAAAGAGTAAACATCGAGGTCTACATGGGTATCGTCGTTAATATCAGTGAATGTTGCCGTTACCGTTTCACCGTCTGCGTTAGTGCCGGTTAGGCCTCTAAAACTCAGAGGGCGAGATATGTTGAATGCTTCTCTATCGCCGTCTGTAGAATCAAAAACTGGGTTAAAACGATCTTGGTTAGACTTTGTATTGATAACTTCGCCACCAAAAATAACCGTATGCTCAATGCTGCCCGTCGCGAACTCGCCAACTAAGTTTGAAGACAAAATCAGGTTTTCACGCTGCGTAGTATCTACATAACCATCGAGAGTTACTACTTCAGTGTCGGCGTTGTAAGCCGCCGCATAGAAGTTTGAATAAACCTTGTCATAATCACCGTAAAAAGCATTGAAGTTACCTTTTAAGTTATCAGAGAAGGTGTGCTCTACGTTTGCACGGAACACGTCAGCGCCTAGCGTTTGGTAATTGCTGTCAGGATCGCCAAATACGATGTTTTCGAATGCTTCAACAGGCTCGCCGTTTGCCGTTGGCACACCACGGTCAATGAAGCGCTCGTGATCGATATATTCGTATGACACATCAACAATAGTATCGTCGCTCACTTCAAAACGTGCCGTTGGGTTAAAGCCATAGCGATCGCCGTAGAAGAAATCACGATGGTTATCTAAGCTTTCGTACATTGCATTAATACGAAGTGCAGATTTGTCGCCTGTATCAACGTTTGTGTCTAATTGAAGGTTATAGGCACCAAAGGTGTTAGCAGATACGTTATAGTTTACGAATTTTTCGCCCGTTTTCGCCTTTTTAGATACACGGTTTAAAATACCGCCTGTACCGCCTCGGCCGAAAAGTAGTGCGTTGGGGCCGCGAAGGATCTCAACTTGCTCCACATTATAAAGTGCGCGGTAGTATTGAACATCATCACGGTTGCCGTCTAAATAGAAATCAGCAGTTGAACGTACACCACGGAATACCACAGAGTCACGGTGACCTTCGCCTTGAGACGTATTAACACCTGGCGTGTAATCGATAATTTGACCAACACTTGTGATACCGCGAGCGGTAATTTCTTCTGCTGTGATAATCGATAGACTTTGTGGCACGTCAATAATTGGTGTTGGGCTCTTAATTGAGTTCGACTGATTAACAGAAAGGTACTTGCCCTCTACCGTCAATCTCTCAATATCTTCCATATCAGCAGCAACTACAACTGGACTTAACATTATCGCAGTAGCAATACTCGTAAGTTTGAATTTCAAAATTGCTCTCCAAGTGTTCTTTTATGTGGTGTGGATATTTTTCAACTATTCACATTTGCTTCTCAGCCTCTGACTGAGAGCCTCATGCAATTGCAAATAATAATAGTTGTTATTTATGGTTTGGATAATATAGAAAAAATGGCGAGATGACGAGACCCAAAACAGTAAAATTTGAAAACTCTTTATAAATTTTCTTAATCAATCTTGCAAAAAACAGCCGATCAGAACATTTTTTAAACAACCAAGTGACATCAGCCCACATAGATGATGATTTGGGAGGTTCCATACCTATGTTGGTTTAAGGTGTTACTACCTGTTGTTCTCGTTCTATAAAAGGTGGGGAAAGGCAACATAATGTGAAGAAATCAACATGTATCCTTTTATATAGAAAAGATGTTGGCGTGTTCGATAAATGAAAATGTGAGTGAGCTCGCGTGCCGATTATTGACTTTGCGATAGAACTATTAGAACGCACCTATCAGCACATGACAGGCGGCTAATGCTGTGAGGAGGAAGGATGACAAGCTGTTAGAAAAACTAACAGCAGCGAACACATGCATTTAATACACATATAAGCTAGAGCGCGTTTTAATCGATAGCGAGCCGATCAGACAGCTGCATAACGACTAAGGATGAGCGCAGCAGTGTTTTTCGCCAAGCATTTTTTCTCTTTATTGCTGAGCGCATCTTCGATTTTAAAAAGCTGAGGCCAAAAGCACTGCCCTTTGACAAGGCTATCGATTTCCTCAACAACTCGGTCTACATCATCAAAGGCAAGTTTGTTAGCGGCTTTAGCATCTTTTAAAAAGCGGTGCATTGCCGTTTCTTGAGCTTTTAGCTGCGCAACTTCATCTTTAAGTTTTTCTGGTTCGTAAAAGAAGTGCCCGATGGCTACGCGCGCTAAATCGAGGTGCGATTCACTCATCATAAACTCAATGTCTTGTAAAATCAGGTCTTCAAGTTGCCCATCTAACTCAAGCGCATCATCGTAGGCTTTGTTTTTTCCAAGCATTGCAGATTGCCATTGCTGCGTAACTAAATGCATCACCAACTCTTCTTTCGTAGAAAAGTGGTTGTACACGGTGCGTTTAGACACATTTGCTAGTTCAGCCAGCTTATCCATACTTGTGCCCTTTACGCCAAACTCTTGAAAAGCTTGTGTTGCCGCCTGAATAATAGCTTCGCGTTTTATATCACTACGCGTACGTGTATTGCTTACCATAGGGAATTTCTCGAAATTAGTTACCCATTACATTACTCTAATCATTTTACACCGAACAGTTTACTTTTCAATGTGACCACACTAAAATGCACTCACCAGTTTACTTTAGGCGGCCATTTCTTATTGGCATTAAACGAACACGCTACCTAAAATTCACACATTCCTACTTTATTTACCTTGACAATGGATTACACACCTATGTCCGTAATGCGATTTACTCACATTCTATTTTTAAGCGCTTTATCAGTTTTAACCCTGAGTGCATGTTCTTCGGAAGAGGCTGTCGAACAGCAGTCAAGCGTACAACCTCGTTACGTTAAATTAGCCACTGTCAGTAACATTCCGGATTTTGACGAGTTCACCTTTCCTGCCGTTGTGTCGGCCGTTAAAACGGTAGATTTGAGTTTTGAAGTGTCAGGCCGGCTTATTCAAACCGACTTGACCACGGGTAGCGACATCAATAAGGGAAAACTGCTCGCCACAATCGATCGAACGCCATTTGAACGTCGCGTTGAAGAATCAAAAACACGCTTAGATCAAGCCAAACGTGAACTCGACAGAATCGAAAGAATGTTTGAGCAAAAGTTAGTTGCACAAAGTTCACTGGATACTGCAAAAACGTCTTACGAACTCGCCGTTATCGACTTAAAGAATGCAGAGCAAGATTTAAGCTATACCCAACTATATGCGCCTTTTAACGCAAAAGTGTCTCAACGCCTTGTTGAAAACAATAGCTTTGTAGCTGCTGGCACCCCCATTGCCAGACTGCAAGACGTGTCTAAAATTTACTTCAACATTAATGTACCTGAGCGTTTGCTTACTGCTAATATTGGCCGTGGAATAAAGCAAGCCAGCGCTACGTTAGCCACCAACCGCAGTGAATGGTATCCCGTTAATTATGTAGAGCACTCTACTCAACCCGACCCTGTCTCCCAAACCTATGAAGTGGTGTTCGCCATGGCGCCTCGTAAAGAACTGCCGCTTACGCCAGGAGCGCGCGCAGTGGTTAAAGTAAGCCTACAGGGCAGCGTGTATACCGATGGGTTTGTCGTGCCTGTCAGATCACTGGTTGGCGACAAAGACTCCGGTTTTGCGGTGTGGCTGTATGATAGCGAAACAAGTTCGGTAAGCATGCAGTCTGTCGATGTAAAGCACATCGAAAACAATTTAGCGATTATTGAAGGAAAACGCCAAGGCGACATTTCACTTGGCCAACAAGTCGTTGCTGCTGGCGCAACACAAATGCGTGCTGGCATGAAAGTACTCCCATACAAGGGAGAGAAATAATTTATGGATATTGCACGCTATTCAATTGATAAACCCGTCAATATTTGGCTAATGGTTGTCATATTGCTTTTAGGCGGCATTTTAGCGATGAGCAAAATTGGCCGTTTAGAAGACCCTGCATTTACCATTAAACAGGTAAAGGTATACACCAATTATCCCGGCGCAAGTGCTGAAAAGGTAGAACGAGAAGTCACCGAGCGCTTAGAAATTGCGATACAGCAGATGCCCCAGTTGAAAAAAGTCACCTCAGTTTCATCGCCTGGCCTTTCTGAAATAACTGTTGAAGTAAAAAGTACGTACGATAGTGATCTCTTGCCCCAGATTTGGGATGAGTTAAGAAAGCGACTTCGCGACACAGCAAACTCATTACCCACCGGCGCACAAGCCCCCATTGTCTTTGACGACTTTGGAGACGTATTCGGACTTTATTATGCGCTAAGTGCACCTGATTTTGATACGCGGGAGTTGCGAGAATTTGCACGTATTATTCGTCGTGACCTGCTTACCACAGAAGGCGTTGCCAAAGTTAATGTCACTGGGATTCAAAAAGAGCAAATAGTGGCGTATATCAACCCCTACCAGCTGGCCGGATTAGGCATTTCATTTCCCGATCTCGCCGCCCTTTTTGAGGATAATCTTCGTCCGTTTAATGGCGGCCGTGTTAAGGTCGATGAAAAAAATGTACGGCTAATTGTAGAGCGTGCACCAGACAGACTTGAAGAAATATCTAATCTGTCTGTCGTGGTCCCAGGAACTAATCGTTCACTAAGGGTAGCCGATATTGCAACGTTAAAATTAGAACCCGCCGACATTCAGCCAGTTTACGTACGCTATAACGGCGAAGAGGCACTGACGCTTTCTGTATCAGCGTTGACCGACGTTAACATAGTTGATGTGGGCGAAAAAGTTAACGCGAAGGTGGAAAAGCTGCTTCAAGAATTGCCAGTGGGTATTACGCTTACACCTATATACGATCAAGCTACGGTTGTTGATGAGTCGGTAACTGGCTTTATTAATAATCTCGTTATGTCCGTAGCTGTAGTTACGTTAACGCTTTGTTTGTTTATGGGGTGGCGCTCGGGTGTGGTGGTTGGCTCTGTGCTGCTTGTTACCGTTCTTGGGACAATCCTCATTATGTGGCTGATGAACATTCAGCTTCAGCGGATATCACTTGGCGCCATGGTTATTGCTATGGGTATGCTGGTAGACAATGCAATTGTCGTTGCCGAGGGCATGATGCTTCGCATGGCTACAGGCTCAACAGCAAAGGCGTCAGCCAGCTTCATTGTTAAACGTACCCAATGGCCTCTACTTGGCGCTACGGTGATAGGAATTGCAGCGTTTTCAGGTATTGGGCTTTCAAATGATGCCACCGGTGAGTTTCTTTACTCTCTGTTTGCCGTTGTTCTAGTCTCGCTAATGATCAGCTGGGTGTTAGCAGTGACCTTGGTACCAGTACTAGGGGCCTATTTCTACCGCAAAGGTATTGGCAACGCTGCGGGTAACGAACTGTCTAACTCTCAACGTTGGTTCAAAGGCATATTAGTTGGTGCACTTAAACAACGATGGGTTACTATTGGTGCACTTTTCGTCATCACTATTGTGGCGTATGGCAGCTTTGGCATGGTAAAACAAGGGTTCTTCCCTCCTTCAAACGCACCGCTTTTCTTTGTTCATTATTGGGGCCCGCAAGACAGAGATATTCGCGCCACGGAAGTTATCGCAAAAGAAACGGAGGCACGGATTTTAGGCATGGATAACGTGACAGCTGTTACCACCTTTATTGGCCAAGGTGCAGACCGCTTTACGCTCACATATGCGCCTAAAAGCGCCAATGAAAACTATGCCTTTTTCATGGTTCGCGCTAATGAACTAGACAATATTCCTGCTATTCAAAGCGCACTTGCAGAAAAGCTCACCGATCTAGACTTTGACGCTAGCTTTTATATGGAGCGAATGCAGTTTGGTCCTGGCTCTGGCGCAAAGCTCGAGGCGCGTTTTTCTGGCCCAGACACCGAAGTGCTTCGCGAACTGGCAGAAAAGGCTAAAGCACTGCTTTTTGCTGACGGACAAGTGAAAGACATACGGCACAACTGGCGTGAAAAAGGCTTTGCCATTAATACGCAGTTTGACAACTACAACGCAGGCATAGCTGGCGTGTCGCACAGTGACTTTAGCCAAACCATACAGTATGCCAGTAGCGGCGTTCAGCTAGGTACGGTGCAAGATGGTGATTACGCCTACAACATTATTGCCAAGATGGGCAAGGCAGAAGATACCGAGCTTCAATCGATACGCGAATCACAAGTTTGGTCTACACAACAGCGCCAGTACGTGCCTTTCACACAGGTATCTCAAGGCTTAGAGTTAATGACCGAAGAAACGCGTATCCACCGTCGCGACCGCGTACGCACCATTACTGTTGAAGCAGAGCCTGGTGATAGTGAGACCGCCGCAAAAGCATTGGCGAGAATACGCCCGCTTATTGAAGAAATCGAACTACCAGCCGGTTACGCATTAGAGTGGGGCGGCGAGTTTGAAAGCTCTAGCGATGCGCAAAAAGCGCTTGGGGCAGGCTTACCTGCAGGCTTTTTAGTAATGTTCATTATTTCAGTATTGCTATTCGGTCATGCTCGCCAGCCATTAATTATCTGGCTTGTGGTACCTATGGCTATCGTGGGTGTAGTCACTGGTTTATTAAGTACCGATATGCCGTTTGGCTTTATGTCGCTTTTGGGCTTTTTAAGCCTGTTCGGTATGCTTATAAAGAATGCCATTGTGCTTATTGAAGAAATTGATCTTCAAATAGAGGAAGGCTTAGCCATTCGACAAGCAATCGTTGACGCCACTATCAGTCGTGTTCGCCCTGTCTCACTTGCTGCGGTTACTACCATTTTAGGCATGGCGCCGCTACTGTTCGACCCTTTCTTCGCTGACATGGCAGTGACTATTATGGGTGGATTGGCATTTGCCACAGTACTAACACTTATTGCAGTACCCGTACTTTACAGCCTATTGTTTAAAGTGAGCTATCGCAACGCTCAGCACTGATATGTCAAAAAGCGCTCTACCAGAAGACCTATGGAATCTGGTAGAGACGTCTCTTGTCTTTCGCCGGTTTAATACGATTAAAGTGCGCAAAACTAACGCTTTGCCTCTACCCTACTTTGCATAAATTTCATTACATCGCGCCACGATACCACGCCTACCGGGTGCCTATTCGTGTCGATAATAGGAATGCAGGAAATTTTGTGGGTATTAAAAAGCTCAATGGCCGAATAAACAGAGTCACTTGGGTTAAGTGTGATGACCTCACGGGTCATGATTTGGTGCGCTTTTCTATCCAATGTAGCGCGATCAAGCTTCCGTTCGCTTAGGGTATCTACAAAAGGGCTAATCGATTTCAATAAGTCTCTGTCAGATATAATGCCTTGCAGTTTGTTGTCGTGAACAACAACTAAGTGATGAAAGCCCGTGGCAGCAAAGAGCTCGCGTAATGACTGTAGGCTGTCATCCATGTGCACGCTAACCACCCGCGTAGACATAATTTTCGCAATGCTCATCCATACTCCTTATTCACTCAATATTTTTCGTTTTAGCCACTAATTGACAGTATTGATTTAACTACTATAGAAGACACCCCAACTATAGACATTAGCCCTTTATCATTTTAACTCGTCAGCAGTCGTGAATTAGCGCTAAACGTATGGATTATCTCCCATAGCAACGGCTACACAGAACAGCCGTAAATCCAATTCAAGCTGATGGTAGTCAGGCTCCATATAACAGCAAAGTTTGTAAAAGGCTTTGTTGTGCTCTTTCTCTTTAAAGTGCGCTAATTCATGTACTACCAGCGCTTTAAGCAAAGGCTCCGGCGCATAGAGTAAATCGTTGTTAATAGCTAAATCGTGTTTACGGGTTTTTCCCTGCATACGGTAAGTATGCGTACCTAACGCGTTGGTTATCATGTCCCCTTGTTTTCTAAACGCAGCCCGCCCAAATGGTGGCGCATTTTTTAAATATTGCTTTTTTAATTCGGTCGCATACTGATACAACAATTTGTCGTTTGTAATTTCATGGGCCTCTGGGTATTTCTTTAACAAGTAGCTTTGCAGCCGGTTATTCGAGATGAGCTGAAGGGCCTGTTCTACAATGGTTGAGGGGTAGCCATTAAAATATCGAGCATATTCATTCACGTTTATTTCTCCTCTGCGCGAAGAATTATAAAACATTTGAATGGTGTAGACAGCGCTGTCTTTTCTATATAATCAGTTCCAGTGCAATAACGAAGGTTACCGCGCCAAAAACGAGCTAAGGGAAGCACTACGGGAAGTTGTATAAACACTAGGACTTCAGATGAAAATTAGAGTATAAAGGCATACAGTTTTTAGTTTTTGTTGATAATCGAAATGAACATAGAACACCTTAAACTTTTTGTGCGTATTGCCAGCACTACGAACATTAGTTTAGCTGGCCGTGAGCTCAACATTTCGCCCGCTGTTGCCAGCGCACATATTAGTAAACTAGAAGAAACACTAGGTGTGCGGTTAATTCATAGAACCACTCGGAAAGTATCGCTTACCGATGATGGAAAGCTGTTTCTCCCCCATGCTCAAGAAGTGTTAGACAGCATCGAAACGGCACAAGCTGCTGTTGGCAGCGCTGCTCAAACGCCGCAGGGCACATTGCGAGTAACAGCCCCGGCTTCATTTGGTCGAATGCATTTAATTCCTGCGCTCCCTGAATTTTTAGAGCAATTCCCAAAACTGAACATCGATTTCAGGTTTAGCGACAGTATTTTAGATGTGGTAGAAGGAGGATTCGACGTCGCCATTCGCGATGCAGAATTGAAAGACTCCAATCTACATGCAAAAAAACTTGCTGATGACAGACGCATCATTGTCGCTTCTAAAAGTTACATCAACAAATACGGCGCCCCTGAAACACCATCCGACCTAAAAAATCACAAGGTAGTTAATCTTACCGGACTAGAGGTATGGGAATTCAAAGGGTCTCATGGGGTTACTTCAGTAAAAACGCCTAACTATTTGCGAATGGATAACGGCGAAGCGGTGCGCGATGCCTGTATTCAAGGCTGTGGCATTACCTTGACTGCTACCTGGTGCAGCTACCCTCACCTAGAAAGCGGCGAACTAGTTCAAATACTACAAGACTATCCCTTAGCCACAGACTGTGCACTATGGGCAGTATACCCCAGCAATCGTTTACTGGCACCCAAGGTTCGCGCCTTTATTGATTTTTTAGCCAAGCGCTTCAGTGGCACGCCCTACTGGGACAAAAAACTCTGCAATATTTTGGCTTAAAGGCTCTACCTGCGGTCTCTATGGCATACAAGACATGTAAATAATGGCGACATTTACCGAAAGCCATTTTCACGCTACGCCGTACTCGCCCACATACAAAAAATGACAGTTTTTTCAGTCGTTTTTAATTTTATTTACTATCATAGTAACTATCGACAAGATTTGAATTTTTTTATTTCGCAAAATTTATGACTGGACTTAGGTATACCTGTAATATGTGTAAATCGATGTGTGTTTTGGTCGCCCTCGTAAGCGTGCTTTTGCACAATACCGCATCAGCAAAGCAAGACAAATTAAAAGTGAGTGGTTTTGGAACGCTAGCAACAGCCACTGCCGATACAAGCACTTATCAATTTAGAACCGACCGCTCACAAGCGGCACTCGCTAAAAAAGATGGATTTGCATTTAAACCACTAAGTTTATTAGGCCTTCAGGTTGATTATCGTTTTACCGATCGGCTTGATTTCGTAGGGCAATTTGTCTATCGGGAGCAAGATAGGCAGAATATCGATTCCGTCACGCAAATGGCGTTTTTGCGGTATGAAATATCCCCCTCTTGGCAGTTAAGAGCGGGCCGTGTTGCAGCCGACATTTTTCACTTCAGCGACACGAGAGACGTTTCCATCGCCTATCCATGGGTGAAAGTCCCCACTGAAGTATACGGCATTGTACCAGCGAGAAGCTTTGATGGAACTGACGTAAGCTATTTGAAGCCATTTGAAAATTTCAACCTTTCAATCAAAGGCTTTTGGGGCCAGGGGGAAAGTGATTTTACCAGTAATGCTTACCGCCCCATCACCTTTAAAAACCTAAGCACTATCGGTGTTGAATTAGTTTCGTTTGACTGGAGTGTCTCGCTTAAACACACCCAAACAGAAGCAAGTGATGACAGTCCGGACGCGGCCTTTATCGCTCCCGCAGTAGCCCAACTGCAGCCACTCTGGAGCGGCGCCAGTGCATTCGCAGATAAGATCACGCTGCGTGGTGCTGATATCCATTATACATCTTTCTATTTTAACCGCTTATGGCACGACTGGGAGTTTTCCGGGGAAGTAGCCCATATAGACTCAAATTCCATCGCTCTTCGTCACTCCATCAACGGTTTTCTAAATGCAAGCTACTTCTACGGCGCGCACACCTTCTACGCGATGTATTCCTTTGCCAACGCAGATGCTTATTTTCTTGCACAAGAGGAACCGGGCTTTCCCATCAATGCTGCAACTGCTGAATTAGCCTTGTTTGTTGATGAGGTTGCAAACTCGCTTGCGCATAATCAGCAAACCGTGTCCGTTGGTTGGCGCTGGGACTTAAAAGAGAACCTGGCTTTCAAAGTACAGTTAGAACGCACGGACATTGAAGCGCGCGGTGGTGGCCTTAGAGCAAGAGACGGATTAATAGCCACTTCTGAAGACGGTACAGCACATACACTGTTCCTTGCTTTGAGCTTCAGCTTTTAAGGGGGCGGATAATGAATTTTAGACGCTCTACCATTTATGTTTTGTTTTTGATGATGTGCTGTGGTGTGCCAATTGGGGCATTCGCCACTGAACAACTCGTTGTTGTTACAAGTCTCAATAATGAAATAAACGTTATCGATAAAAAAGGGTTAATTGACCTGTATATGGGCAAATATTCAGCATTCCCTAACGGACAACAAGCAACACCTATCGATGTTGCAACAAACACAGATCTCCGGGCACAATTTTACAAAGCTTTAGTAGGCCTGCCACTTGCGCGCGTTAACGCGTATTGGTCTCGGCTTAAATTCTCTGGACGAGCAAAGCCGCCCGCAGTTGAACAAACGCTAGATGACGTAAAGCAGAGGATTGAAAATGATAGTTCTGCATTAGCCTATGTCTATGCAACCAGTGTTACTGAGAATATGAAGGTAGTGTATCGTTTTGATTAACATTTATGGTCTGGGTTTTCGCTTTTCGTTATTTCTAATCGCTGCCTCAGTGCTAGTGGTGTTTACTACCGCTGAGTTTTTTTATCGCGCAACGTATGAGAATGAAATTAGTGAAGCGAATAATGATATTCAAGAACTCTATCAAACAGTGGCAGCTACCGCCTCGATAGCGGCCTTTTTGGAAGATGAGGACCTTGCTAAAGAAGCGATTAACGGATTAGTTAAAACTGAAAAAATTCTCGCAGCGTCGATAAAAAGTGAAGCATTGTATTACCAAGTAAACGTAGAAAATGCGATAAACAAGAGTACAACGCCGCGCATATTTGTTGTCAGGCACCCGTTTATACCAGAAGAGTCGCTTGCCGAGGTTAAGGTGTACCCCAACTTTGACCATATCATAAATCAAGCAGAAAAAATCAGTACCGATAATAACTACTCTCTTTACGTTGAAGCCCTGGTTGTTGGCACCGTCGCTTTAATTATCACTTACTACATTATTATTGCACCAATGCTACGAGTTGGGCGCTCGCTGCACAAGATCACGCCGGGAACGAATGAGCGGATTGATATACCCGAATACCACACTAAAAGTGAGATTGGCGCATTGGTAAATGATACCAATCAACTGCTAAACAAAGTTGAAGAGCAATTCACTCAAGAGCGCCAGCTTAGAGAAGAAATCGAGTTCTTGGAAAAGCGATTTAGAATGTTGTTCGAGAACGCTAAGTCGGCCACTGTGTTAATGGCAGAAAATGGCACTATTGAGCTTAGAAATAAAGCTTTTAATGATTTAGTTGAAAAAATTGGAATTGGAATAAAGCAAGGCTACGGAGAGCTATTAGAAGAACTATTCGAAACACCAGCTGCGATGAAGTCTGCCATCACAGAAGCGTTTGCGAGAAATGAATTTGCCACGGGAGAATATCAACTGAAGGGCAAAACAGATGGCAATACTGTATGGATCCAACTTATCGCTAGCCCTTTATTAACCGAGGAAGGCGAACGGTATTATCAACTAACGTTAAATGATATATCAAGTCGTAGACAAGAGTTACAAAAGCTTGCGTTACAAGCAGACTTTGATGCGTTAACGGGCATTTATAATAGAAATGGCGGTGAAAAGCTCATCGCTAAGCTTATGAGAAAAGAACATCAGTTTGCTTTGGCACTAATCGATCTTAACGGATTCAAGGCAGTAAACGATATTTACGGTCATGATGCGGGCGACGAAGTTCTCGTTTTTGTTGCTGACCAGTTGAGAGAAAAAATACGGAAAAACGATGTCGCTATACGTTGGGGCGGCGACGAATTTATGTTGCTACTTCAAGCCGATGACGAAAAATCTGTGCAAAGAGTGGTAGAAAAAGTAAATACAGGAGTTAAGCAACCTTTTTACTTCAACAACGAGACAAAGCCGACAGTGGTTTCAATGAGTGTCGGCGTGGCGTTTTATCCTGAGACAAGTCGCAATTTGCATGCTCTGGTCAAGCAAGCTGACATTGCCATGTATAAAGCGAAACAAAATAAAGTATCGGCACCAGACGACTACCTTATTTTTGCTGACCAATGCAGGCTAGATGATGAAGATATGAGCTAGCTTACCCCACGCCGCGCAGCCCATTACTGGCGGCAGTAGAACTAACATGGTGCTATAGCTATACGGCGATAGTATGCAAATACCACGAGACGTATTGCCAACGTCGAAAGCTGATGCTAAATCGAGGTGGACAGTTCCCAACACGCCTAAAGATGGTTTTGCACCTTTCTAATACGAAAAAAGCCGAGTTGCTTATTAACCCGGCTTTCCTTTTCGCTTCAAGTTTCTAACTCAATGCTGCGCTATAAAGAAGAATTTGAGCGCGTGACACTTTATTCATTAATTGTTTTGCCCAGCATACGCTTTAACGTACCGTCTTTATCAATAATGTGGTGCTTAAGTGCGCCAGCAATGTGTAGCAATAAAGCAACAATAACAGTGTAGCCAAGATAGAAGTGAATAGTGCCTCCTAACTTCGATAACTCATAATTAATCGGTAAGGTTTTTTCTGGGTCATCTACGCTAAAGTTTTGAGCAAATACTTCTAATCCGAATACGGATAGGCCGTGACCACCCAATACCGATGTCATCAACCCTGAAATAGGCATCAATAAGGTAGCGATGATCAAAACCCAATGGACGATAGATGCAAGGTTATGTTCAATTCGCTTATAGTTCGATGCAGGGCTGGGCCAACCATTTTTCATTCGCCAGAAAACGCGGGCTATCGCGACTATTAGCACAAGAAAACCAAATGCCTTATGCCAACTAAATAGCTCGTAGACATTGTTCTCGGTCATGTAAATACCGGTAGCAAGTAACCCTATAATGGTTAACCCCACCAGCCAATGCAGAATTACCGTAGTGGTAGCAAATTTTTTATGGCTATCGTAATGCATGCTTTCCTCACTTTATTTTTTCTTACCAAGAACTACGTTTTCCATAAACAGCATCTCGGCAATTCAACACCCCTTACATTAGTGAGGGATGATAATAGAAAAACAAGCAAGTTTAGGGCCGATCATTAAAAACTGACAAATTTCTCGCGAAATAAAAATGACGTTAAAAATGTGCATGAAGTACCGCAAATTTGAACACAATATTTCTATCAGTGAGCAGAAATGATTTCTTCCATCTCTATAACCAACGCTTCCTTATTAGTGGAATAGCCAGCAAACGGATGAGGAGCAGCGAACGTGTCATGGTCATTATCAAAATAGTCTCCTGCCACACTATTAAAACGGTCAGAGAGCGCGGCTTCAACTAAAATCTTAGCGCCTTCTTTTAAGTCACCACCAGCAATGCCATAGGCATCTTTAACCATTTTACTCCCTAATAAAGACTTGGGGTTCACTGAAACCATCTTAGGTCCGTTTAACTGATACTTTTCCCCGAGATAAGCCGTCCACATGGTAATACCCAACTTACTCTGCGCATAAGCTGCACCGTCTGAAAGTTGAGTTTCTCCTCTTAGCGCAGCGAAGTTCACCGGCGCTTGTGCCGCAGAAGAGACGTTTATCACGCGACTGTGCTCATCCATGACATCTACAAGCGACACCGTTAGCATAAAGGGCGCGATAGTGTTGACCATGAATCGAGCATCCAGCCCTGCAGAAGTAATAGGGTTTTCTATGGTAAAAACACCCGCGTTATTGATAAGTATGTCTAAGCGATCGGTTTTTTCTTTTAACTCTACGGCTAGTTTTTTAACGTCGTCGAACAACGATAAATCAGCCTGTAAAGCAGTAATGCTGCTTTTAGGAAATTGTGCTTCTAATGCGCCTTTAACATTATCCAATTTACCTTGGCTTCTGCCGTGCAAAAAAAGCTTATGTCCTTCTTTGGCTAACATTTTCGCTGTTTCTAGACCGATGCCGTCAGTCGCCCCAGTTATCAATATCGTCTTCATCTCATACTCTGCCGTTAATAAAGCCCCAAATTCAGTGCAAGTGGCTTATTTCGAACAACTTGCTTTAAGTTACATTATCAGTGAAGTATAAAACTGATAATAGTGTG
Source organism: Alteromonas sp. V450 (assembly GCF_001885075.1). Taxonomy (NCBI): domain Bacteria; kingdom Pseudomonadati; phylum Pseudomonadota; class Gammaproteobacteria; order Alteromonadales; family Alteromonadaceae; genus Alteromonas; species Alteromonas sp. V450. Next base: position 346,275 of record NZ_MODU01000004.1, on the reverse strand, counting down.
ATTGCTTAAAGCAGTTTCAATGTAATCTATATAATCAACAGCTTTATTTTTCATCCTGTTTAAAATGCTTATATCAGCGATAGATAATTTATAAAAACCATCTAGCCAGCGACTTCAATAACACTTAGACTGCGGGAACAAAAAAAAGAAACGACAGGTATTACGTTCGCATTCTATCGCGGCGTTCGCCATTATATGCAGGATACGCTGGTGCTCGTAACCACTTTTGAATAGTGGTGTGCCACGCGTGTATTAACGCGCATATGATGAGGTACTTTTCATTTTAGCAACAAGGGTTCTCAATTTAATGTCACAACAAAAAGTAGGTTTAGTGGGCTGGCGCGGTATGGTTGGCTCAGTATTAATGCAGCGCATGCAAGAAGAGCAAGATTTCGCGCACATTGAACCCACCTTTTTCACTACCTCACAAAAAGGTAGTGCAGCACCAGATTTTGCTGGTAAAGATGCTGGTGTTCTAGAAGATGCGCACGACATCGAGGCGCTAGCTAAACAAGATATTATTATTACCTGTCAGGGCGGCGACTACACAAAAGCTGTGTACAACGACTTAAGAGCCACTGGCTGGAACGGTTATTGGATTGATGCTGCGTCTGCGCTTCGTATGAAAGACGACGCTGTAATTATTTTAGACCCTGTAAACCGCAAAGAAATTGATAGTGGCATTGAGAAAGGCATTCGCACTTACGTGGGTGGAAACTGCACAGTTTCACTGATGTTGCTGGCGCTAGGTGGTCTGTTCGAAAATGATCTCGTCGAATGGGCCTCTCCGATGACCTATCAAGCCGCGTCGGGTTCAGGTGCAAAGCACATGCGCGAACTTATTAGTCAAATGGGCGCTATTCACGGCAATGTGAAAGAAAAGGTTGAAGATCCGGCTACCGCAATTTTAGACATTGATCAGCAGGTGTCGGAGTTTATTAGAAGTTCAGACTACCCTAGTGAACAGTTTGGAGTGCCGCTTGCGGGCAGCCTAATTCCGTATATTGATTCACAGTTAGCTTCAGGTCAAAGCCGTGAAGAGTGGAAAGCACAAGCCGAAGCAAACAAAATTCTAGGCATCAAAGGCAGCGAAATACCTATCGACGGTATCTGTGTGCGCGTTGGTGCAATGCGCTGTCACAGTCAAGCCATTACGCTTAAACTCAAAAAAGATTTGCCACTAGCCGAAATTGAAACGATTTTGGCTAACCACAACGATTGGGTTAAAGTTATTCCAAACGATCGCGACGCAACCATGCAAGAACTTACGCCTGCAAAAGTTACCGGTACGCTATCTATACCCGTTGGCCGTATTCGCAAGCTAAGCATGGGCCCAGAATATATTTCGGCTTTCACCGTTGGCGATCAGCTCTTGTGGGGTGCCGCAGAGCCGCTTCGCAGAATGTTGCGTATTGTGCTAGAACAAAACTAACGGATAGTTTTTAGCTAATTAAATTAAACGTTAAAACGCCTTGCGGGGATACTTTCGCAAGGCGTTTTTGTTTGCTGAGCGACCAACAGCGACACCGCCGAGTGGTAAAATTCGTACTTAACCGTTACTTTACCGACTCAGACCAAACTGCAAGCTCATTTCCGCCAGGCTCAACAAAATGAAATCGGCAGCCACCAGGAAAATCAAACAGCGGCTTCGTAATTGTTCCACCCGCGTTTTCTACCCGATGTTGCACTTCAGAAATATTAGAGGCATAAAGCACCAATAAAGGCGCACCACTTTCAGCTTTCAATACTCGTTCGGACTTAAATATGCCACCATCTACACCTGCATGACTAAATGCACTGTATTCGCTTCCATAGTCGGTAAAACGCCAGCCGAACGCGCTTTCAAAAAAAGCTTTTGAAAGACCAAGATCTAAAGATGCAAATTCGACATAGTTGAGTTTTATACTTTCTTGCATGCCTACCTCTTGTTTAATGTTGACCATCACATACTATCACCAACTTTAGACTTATTGCCTAAATTACAAACGAGCTTAATCGTTTAATATAAAGGAATTGGCATTTATTCAGGTCACTTAGTTTGCAGTATTTTATCAATTTGGCTGTTTTGCTAACCCTAACTTGGTATATGGGAACAGCGCAAGCCCAGGCATCCATTGCCGAAGAAGTCAGCGAAATAAAAAGAAATGTTGAAACCTCTGTGCCCATGCCCATAGGCGCCGCGATAGAAAAGTTAGAAACTTGGTTGTTATCTGAAGCATTAACGCAGAACGAAAAAAGAGAAGTAGCAGCGCTCTATGTTCAATACCAACTTTTGATACACCAACGTCCTGAAGCGGCTATTTTGAATGTATTAGAAGCATTACAAGACAACTCGCGAAATGGCCTCTTTGTTGCGGTTGGTATAGCAAGAATATACGGTATTTCTGCAGACTATGAACTTGCCCAAACACGTTTTAATTCTATTTTAACTACACCGAACATCTCTGCAGAAATTAGAGCGTATGCACTTATTTATCAAGTATTGACGCATAGTGAGGCTCAGGTATTCGCGCCTAACGCAGAACTTATCAATGAGATAAGTGAATTACTAACAACGTACAAACTAACTCAACTGAAACCATTATTTGACGCAATAGTAGCGGATTATTATCAATCGGTGAGCGCTTATGATATTGCACTTACCTACTATGAAAAGTCGCTTAATGATGCCCAAGACGCCAACCAACTTATCCTTGTCAGCGACAACCTTTATGCGATTGGCATTTTACACAGAAATTTAGAAAACTACGGTAAAGCAATAGAGTATTTTGAACGTGCTATCGCCTTTGATAAACAAATCGATATTAATTACTCAGAGTTCCTAGCTACCTATGGTATTGCCACCACACAATATCGACTCGGTAACATCCAAAAGGCATTGGTATTGTTTGACACTGTTTTAGCCCACCCGCTTTCGTCATCATTTTACAATAGTGAAATCTATCGCTTGAAGGCCGAGGCGCATCTTAGTTTAAAAGAATTAAATGAAGCAGCGAGTGCACTGAATAACGCAAGAAAACTCTATGATGATAGCCGTGAGGACGAACAAACGACCTGGCGTGCACAACTTGAAAAAACAGAAGCTTATATAACAGCGGCAAAGGGTAATTATGAATTGGCATTTCAACAGTTTGAAACATTTCATGACGCGTATTTAAATGCCAAAAAATACGAAGATTTGGAACTGATTAAAAGTGCGAACCTTATACAACAGATAACGAAAGAGAAAGAAAGATCGAATCAGTTAGAAAGTGAAAATAAAGCCTTTGAAGAAGCGCTTCATTTAAAAAATGAAGCACAGCGAACGCAAAACCTTTTTTCAACGTTACTTGTCGTTTTAATAACACTGACACTAGTCACTATCTTAATAATTTTAAAATTACTGAGTAAGTCAAGGCAGGCCAATGCCCTATATTTAACGGCAAAAAATAAAGCTGAATTACATAACCGTCTTAAATCAGAGTTTATCTCAAATGTAAGTCATGAAATTCGCACACCTCTGAACGCGATAATTGGCTTTGGTCAAATGCTCGCTAAACATCCTCATGGCCTAAATACCCGTAATCTGACGACGAAAATAATTACAGCGTCAGAGATGTTATTACAACTTATCAATGATTTACTCGATTTTTCAAAAATAGAAGCGGGTAAGCTAACGCTTTCCATAAAACCCCATGATGTGAGAGCAAGTATCACCTCGATAATTGAAATTTTTGCGGACCAAGCCGAAGCTAAGGGGTTACAGCTAAAGCTGTGCATAGGGAGCAACATCACTGATGAATTAATGTTTGACGAACTTAGACTTAGGCAAGTGTTTGCTAACCTTGTAGGCAATGCGATCAAATTTTCGCATAACGGTACAATTGAGGTCGGCATTTCAGCTGACGACAAAACCGACAGCTACTATAAGTTGCATTGCTGGGTAAAAGACCAAGGCATAGGAATTTCAAAAGAAAATCAGGCCAAACTCTTTACCCCATTCACCCAAGCGGAAAGTTCTATTGCGAGAAGTTATGGCGGTACCGGGCTAGGCCTTAACATTAGTAATAATTTACTAAAATTAATGGGGACTTCGTTATCGCTTGAGAGTGAGCTTGAAAAAGGCTCGACATTTTCTTTCGATGTCGTATTCGCCAAAGCCGCAGAGGTCACAAAACCGCCTTCTGTGACACGTCTGCCTGATGAAACATTACACGGGCTGCGCGTACTACTTGCTGAAGATAACGACATAAACGTTGAAGTTATTACCGCCATGCTTGCAGAATTTTCTTTTAATTTAACACACGTTGAAAATGGTCAGCAGGCTGTCAATATTTTGAAAGAAAAGACATTTGACTTGATATTAATGGATATTCAAATGCCTGAGGTAGATGGGTTACAAGCGACAAAACAGATACGTGAAATACTCAAGCTCCAGACGCCAATTATTGCGCTAACCGCTAACGCCATGAAACAAGACATTGACGCATGCTTTGATGCTGGAATGAATGCACATGTAGGTAAGCCCGTTGATAGAGCAAATTTGGTAAGCGTATTAATAGAACAAGTTAATGCGCCATCCATAGCATAACAACACAGAGCCATTTAAGCGGGTAGCAAATGCTCAGCAGGAAAACACGGACTACCCTTTTTGTGTGATTCACATTGTTTTATTAACAAAACGATATGATCATTTACCGGCGTTGAGATGTTATTTTTCCTACCTAAACGTACGATTTCTCCATTGAGAAAATCAATTTCTGTTTTTCTCCCTAAGGCCAAGTCCTCGAACATTGATGAGCGTGCTTCAGGGTCGATTTTTAATGTGGACGCTGCGACTAATTGAAAGACTGCGTTGGGCAGCTTCATGATTGTAGGCATCAGTTTTGGAATCACTTTTCCCGTTCGAGCTGGCTTTATTCCTTCTGCGTTCAAGACTGATAGAGCTTCAGCCAGCACCTTTGCCGTTACCAATCTGTAGTCGCGCGCACTGAGTTGCTGTTTAAGCGGTATACCTGATAGCGCATTTACTGCGTTATTTAGATTCATTATCAATTTTCCATATTGGACCGGCAGTAAATTATCGTAAACGGCTACCGGCAGTGACGCCTCCTCAAATATCTGTATTAAGGGGTTGCACAAACCGGATGGATCTTCAACGGCAATGTTACCCTCTGTTCCGCAATGAAAGTGCCCTTCGCCTTTATAAAATACATTGAAAGGCACCATACCTGGAACAATGTGGTTTGACAGTAGTTGCCTGAGTAAGCCTACATTGCTCACCCCATTTTGCAGACTCACAACAATAGACGATGGTTTAGCCCATTGCTTAATTAAATCAGCGGCAGTTTCAGTGTCTTGGCTTTTTACGCACAGTAGAATAACGTCAGCCTCAGACATAGCGTCAGGCTGTGTGGAAATGGATATGTTGGTAGCCGTGACCAATTGATTGCGACCTTGCCAATCGGTTACTCTTAGCCCGTGTTGCTCGATAGCATGTTTGATCCGCTGACGTCCGATTAACGTGAGCTTACAACGCCTTGTTTGATTGGCCAGTAAACATCCAGCAACATAGCAGCCAATGCTACCAGCGCCTAGCACAGTAACTTTCAACATCCATTCCCCCCAAAAAGTCGTTTGGAATAACCTGTACAACCCACCTAGTACAATACACGCCTTTTACGTGAAATCGAAAGCTGTCAGCTATTTTCTATTACGCTGATTGATTCTTTATATTTTCCACTTAAACCGAACGGGCTTAAAATATGACCAAATAGTCAACAAACATGTGTTCGAAAAAAGAGGGTCAGTATGTCTGTTCAACGTTCTTCATCTTTTTTGTCAAAGGCTCGCTCAGGATCCGTCAAAGGAAAAATGGCGCTAGTCGCAGAAGGTGGCGGGCAGCGCGGCATATTTACAGCAGGTGTTTTAGATGCCTGGTTAGATGCTCATCACGACCCTTTTGACATTCTTATTGGTACGTCAGCAGGCTCGCAAAACCTGACAAGTTTTGTCGCACGTCAAAAAGGTTATGCGAAACGCCTTATTCGAGGCCTTACAAGACACAAACGGTTTTTCCACGTAGGTCGCGGATTGCTTGGAAAACACTTTGTCGACTTAGATTGGTATTTTGATAAAACCATCGAACCAAATCGCTTGCTTGATTTTAATACCGCAAAAAAAAATGTGAAAGCGAGAGAAATTCTCTTTACAGCAACCAATGCTAGAACACGAGAAGTGGCCTATTTAAACCCGTTGAAAAGTCACAACTCATGGGTCGACCTGATAAAAGCGTCAAGCGCGCTTCCTTTGCTTTACAAGCAAGGAGTTCCGCTAACCACTCCAATCAATAACGATGAGTCAGCCAACACAGATTTCTATTTTGATGGCGGCCTTGCAGCGCCGTTACCAGTGATGGAAGCATACAAGCGCGGCGCAACTAAGATTGTAGTGATTAGAACCGTAGAAGACAGTTATCAAGCACAGTCTCCATGGCTACAGAAAGTTAGCGCTGTGATGTGTGCATCTGGCCAATGCCCTAAAACTATCGACTTTTTACTTCAACATGAAAAAGCTTATCAACAAGCCTTAACGTTTATTGAATGTCCGCCTGACGATGTGGAAATTATTCAGATATTTGCCTCTGAAAAACTACAGAGCAAATTGTTAGGCAGTGCAGACGCACAGCTAAAGCATGACTATAAATTAGGTCAACAAGCTGGTATTACTTTTTTAAAAGACAATGGCTACGATGCGCCATCTAAACCTGCTTATTCAAACGTCTCGACAACACGTTTCGACGCAACAATGTTTAACGAAATGGCGCCATCAGACATCCACTTTACAGACAACGCGAAATCAGCGTAATTATCGCGTTCAACAATATACGGGTAGTAATACAAACATGTAGAAAGCATGAAGTGAAGTGAAATAACAAGAGTTTCATGACGTTATGTTCCAAAGCATGAAAAAGCTAAAAGTGGAACTTTTTTACTACAGCTGATTCTTTAAAACTTCGTCACTATTGAAACACTTCCTTACAAAGAACAAGGTTAAATCTTTGCTCACAGACAGCGATTGCGTTGACACCGCGGCGCTTTACAAAATACTCTTTTCAACGCGTTGAGCGCGCCGTTTTTCGCGCGTCCAACGGCTTAGAAAGACCAGGTGCTCGTGTATCTGGTTCTACATTTCGTTGAAGGGAAAAATAATGATAAAAAATAAAAATCTACTACGATTAAGTGTTATTGCTGCGAGTGTAGTTTGCTGCTTTCAAACTGCCAATGCGACAGACTTAACGACGGTTACATCACTACCGGTAATTACAGACGACTGCGGCGATACAACGTGCCAAGATCGCAGGACACTCACTTTAGAGCAAACGCTAGCTATCCTATCTGACGCGACAGAAGCAGAAGCACAAGGAGCACAATCAGGTAAAGCGGCAAATTCAAAAAACAAAAAATCTAAATCTCAAGGCGTTAAAATGGGCGCTAAGAATTCAACAACTCAAGTTGTATTCTTGGACTTTGAACAGAGCTCACCTACGTTTCAAGCAATCACTTTTACACCGGGCGTTCCTCAAACATTTACGAGTTACCAATATTCACAAGAAGAGAGAGACCTTATACAGGCAAACATTGAAAGCAGGTATGAAGGTTTTAATATCGCTTTCACGCAAACCGAGCCTTCAAGTGGCGAATACTCTACGTTAAAGTTTGAGTGTCAAGATGAAGACGGTATCTGTATTGATTTTGGTGGGGGTATTCTTTTCGGACGCGCTCAGTCAATCGATGTTGGTAACGTAATACGAGATGACGTCGCCTTTGTTGATGCAGGCTTGTGGCAAGTTGCCGTATCGCTTGACCCATCTGGCGGCTTTTTCTCAAGATTATCAGGGATCCCCGTCGTTGACGGCGATGTAGCTGGCGCCCTATCAACTGCCATCGTGAATCAAGCTTCAAATACTGGTGCACATGAACTTGGACACAACTTGGGCTTACGTCACCACGATAGCTTTGGTGCGCCTGGCGATGGCGTTACTCCTGGAACCGGCGACTTCTTTCCTATTTTCGATGGCCCGCTCGCCGCGCTAGAATCTTTTGATCATACTATGGCATCTGGCGCCAGTGTTGGAACCGGTTTTGCCGACAGCACAGTAGATTTACGCTTTTTCTCTGAGCGTTCTGCATTGAAACTGGCTGCAAATCAGCGAGGAAGGCTTATCCAAGAAGAAAGTGTAACCGGTGGGAACAAAACCGTAAAACTACGAAGAATTCTCGCGCCAAATACGCTTCAATCAGGCGACAATTCTGATGGCAGACTGGAATTACTAGAGGCACGTGTCTCCGGCCGTATCGATGTGGCAGGTGAGGTAGATAGCTATAGATTCAAAGCAAAGAAAGGTCAGTTTTTAAGTGCCGAGTTCTTTGGATTTGATACACCATCTGCTGCACTTCAAGCGACAGGTGACTCGGTCATCGGTGCTGTAGCGCTTTACTATGAAGAAGCAGATGGTTCATTGAGCCTTGTGCAACAGAACTTCCAGAACTTCGAAGGTTTTGATGCGTACATGGTAGATGCCCCTCTAGAACAAGATGGAAACTATGTTCTTCAAGTATCGTCTCCAGACGAATTACTTCTCTCAGGGGTCGGCGTAATATCGCTTGACGCCACAGGAAATGGTGCATTGAGAACAGGTAACTATGAGGTGAGCATGTACATCACCAACGGTCGTAAAGGCAATGGTGTGTCTGCAGTCCCAGGGACACGATAAGAAACGTTAAAATAAAAAACTCCGCTTTTAAGCGGAGTTTTTTTTGGTCTAGCTACCGTTAATCAAACATGTATGACACCGTCGCGCCAAACGTGCGAGGCTGATTTGGATACGCATTGAAGCTTCCCGCTTGAATTGGCGGAGGGAATGCCGACAGGTAGTATTCATCATTAGTAAGATTTCTAACCCATAGCTGCACACTCACGCCGTTGTTAAATGTCAGTCCTGCACTTGCATTTAACATATTCACTTCACGTGTAAGCTCTGGCGGCACGTTTTCAACAAGATCCGTTTCACTTTCATGTAAATAATCACTTCTGATAAACCCTGTTGTACCATTATCAAATTCTAGGTGGTATGTAAGGCCTAGCACATAACTACGCTCGTGGATGCCAGACGGTTTCTCTCCGGACAAATCAACCGGACCATTTACACCATTTGCTCCAAGGAAAGAATCATACACCGGGTCAAGTATTGTGCCCGCAAAGTTAAAGACTAAGTTGTCGGTTATATCGAACGTCGAATCGAATTCCACGCCCTGAGTAGACTGCTCACCTGCGTTCGCAAGAACATAGCCTGTTCCCACAAATGTACTTGACTGAAAGCCCTCTATCGTTTGATCAAATAAGGTAACGTTGAAAGCACCGCGTTTAAATCTAGCCTTTAATCCTAATTCATATACCGTTGATTCTTCTGGACCTGCATATCGGGTGCCGTACGATTGATTTGCCCGCGTGAGGTTATTCGATACCAATGCTGACTCGTCAAAGGCAAAAGGACGCGTATCTCTTGATAAGTTCCACGATGACGCCTTAAATCCGGTAGCTGCAGTAGCAAATACGTTGAAGTTTTGATTTATCTCGTACGCAAATCGTGCACTCCACGTTACCTTATCGTCATTAGTGTTACCACTTTCTACCGCATTAGGGAACGTAAGCTGCGGCGGAAGAAATTGCACCCCCTGAAGCGTTGGAATGAACCCAGCTAGCGCTGGTACAGCTGTGGCAAGCGGTACTCCAAAAACCGTAGGGTCGTTTACTAAGTCGATAGAAGAAAGCGCTTCATTGTTAACTTGTTCAATTGAAACATCTTTTTCATCTTCGGTATAACTTACCCCAAGTGTGGCCGTTAACTTATCAGAAATGTGATAATCCAAGTTGAGAAAGATAGACAACGCGTCATTTTTTTGTAAAAACTCACTGTTCACGAACTGGTTGGCATTAAAAAAAGTACCAGGAGTTTGTCCGTATAACGGTTCAAAGGTTCCTAAGAAACCATCTGGAAAAACGGCATCAAATGGAAGGGGCGTTGGTAATGAAGCTAATGCTTGTGCTACGCCGGCGTTAAGCAGCACATCAAAATAAGAGCGAATATTCTGTCCGTAGAACAATGTATCACCGGTGTCTACTTCTTCTGAGAAGTAGAACATGCCGACCATCCAATCTAACGTATTGTCACCGGTTGAGGTAAGACGAAACTCTTGGGTGAATGTGTCAATATCTGTGTGGCCTTCCTCAGTTAAAATATCCAATGTGGTATAGTCAACATCTGCCATGTAGTTAGATTTATTGTTTCGAAATGCACTGATCGACGTTAGGGCAAACGTGTCAAAATCGACATCTACCTGCAGTGATACGCCGCCGTCTTCCACTGCATTTTCGGGAGTAGAGTTTAACGCTGACTCAAATGCAAAAGGGTCATCTGTGTCCAATACTACGCCACCTAATGCTCTCACTATTGCCGTTGTTGGGCCATTAATAACGTCGGCAACAGTGCAACATTGCTCATCAATTTCGCTGTAATCAGCGATTAAGCGAATCTTTACATCTGCGCTCGGTTCATAAAGCGCTTGGCCTCTGACATTCCATCTATCTCTATTATTCAAGTCGTCTATGCCTTCAACCACACTTTCTGTGTACCCGTCCCGTTTGTTTAATCCACCAGAAACACTAAAGGCAAATTCGTCGCTAATTCCGTTGGTATAGTACCCTTTTAGTAGGCGCTGGTTATAATTACCGACTCCAACTGTGACCTTACCTTCCTGTATAAACGAAGGCGCATTGGTTCGGATACTAATAACGCCCGCCGATGCGTTTTTACCAAACAGTGTACTTTGCGGCCCGCTCAACACCTCGACTTGTTGAACCCTGGGTAGGTCGCCAATCTGTGCAGCCGCTCTAGAACGATAAACCCCATCAATAAAGACGCCGACAGATGGTTCTATTCCCGTATTGTTTGCGCCATTCCCAAAACCTCGAATTGAAAAATTTGTGTTCGCTGAGCGCTGTAAAGGATTTACTCTCAAGGTTGGTACTAACGCCTGCATATCCTGAATATCAAGCACTTGAGTTTGCTCAATAGCTTCACCACTAGTAACAGAAACAGCTATAGGCGTTTCTTGTAAGCCTGTGCTTCGTTTTGACGCAGTAATTAGAATTTGCTCGTAGAGCTCATCTGTTGTGTCTTGCTCGTTTTCTTGAGCCATGCCACTATGACTTGACAAGCCAAGACACAAAGCGACGAGTGACGCAATTTGGGTTTTGTTTAAACGTGCAGGTAAGCGTGTTTTCATCTTTAGCTTTCTTCCTTGTTATTGTTGTTTTCTTAAGCCCTTACCCACAAAAACAACGTTAGGCATGGCTCGATATGTGTTAACTCCTACAATAACGAAGTAAGATTAATTATGTAAATAATTTGTTTTATATATGTAAACTAAAAAATCAAAGATGAAGTCAATCATGTTGCCATGAAGCACAGTACTGGTGGCGTAAGCGGGAATTAAGGTACTTTATTTTGCAGTTATTTTTAATACTAATAGATTGAGATTAGTTCTATCGATGCTTTTATGGCCTAACGCAGCTTCGCTAAGAGTGTGTCCATTGACCTAGCCCGCAAAGGAAAAAGGGTTAAACCGTCATTCGTCTTGACATGATTAGCGAGAGAAATTATAAAAGCCGCTTTTTAATAAATGTGAAGTAAACTATGTCAGATATTTCTACTCCCGCGTCACAAAGTGAAGCGCACAAGCTTATCGAAAACCTTCTTTTATCGGACGCGCCAAAAGCGGAACTTGACCGTATTGCAGATGAATACAATATTGCAAATTGGGGGCAATCTAACGCTGTTTCTGCAGATCTTTACGACGCTGTACGTGACCTTCTCGGTAAAGGGGTAAAAACGGGTAACGATCTTGTTGCTGGTAAAGACACCATGGATCCCATCGTACATAAAGTACAAGCGGAAACAGAACAGCTTATTGCTAACCCAAGTGAAGCAGACGCTGACCGCGTTCAAACCTATGTACTTGGCTTCCTACGCACATTCGTAAGCCAATTACTTCACCCAGGAACAAAGAAAGCGATTTACGCGCAAAAACTTCCTGAACTAATCAAACTGTACCAACAAGTTGCGAAATAGCGCATAACTGCCCAATGCACTTATGGTGCTGGCTTGTGAAGTGTATAGATGAAAATGTAAATAAACCCGCGGCATTGCGGGTTTATTTTTGCGAAAAAGAACAGTGTTGACGCGCTGGCGCTCATCAACAGATACTAAAAAACCGGCTTCAAAAAGCCGGTTTTTTGAATTTGGCGGAGAGAGAGGGATTCGAACCCTCGAATGTAACCAATAAGATTTTAGTTGTTCTAATTCAAACAGTTAGAAAATTAGCCAATTCATCCTTTGTACAACTTCTTTGTATCTTTGTCACTGTTTTTCTTGCAAATTGGGGTCCAATCTCAGCAGCTCGTTAAACTTATTTACATATTCCTCGTGGAAGTTGGTAGACCTTACAATTCTTCTCAACTCCTCTGTGGTGTCTGAGCGCAGCTTAAATGGATCGTCTATATGTGTGTCCGTTGTTGAAGAAAATGATGTAATAGCAACAAACAAGTCAACTACTCTTTCAACTAAGATAGCTTCGAACTTGTCTTGATCTAACCTCTCATTCACAAGGATATACCATCTACTCCAATCAAGGGACAGTCCAAGTGGAGCAAGGACATTATCAAGTACTCCATTCATTTGAGATGTTTCAACTAATCGAGTGAAGACTTCCAGTCTCCTTACACTCAACTGCCCAATGTAGTAGCTTTTGAGTCTTTCTTTGACGTTATTAAAGTTAAGATTGAAAGTAACTTCAGTCTCGCTGTTCTTGTCAAAGATAAATGAGTAAAGTAAATAAGCGTCATTTAACACAATAATATCGTTAAATAGTGAGCTTTCCTTCGTCTTCAGGTAGTCAACGAAGTGCTGCCTATGACTATAATAATGGTTAAAAGTGTTATTTGATTCTGTCAGATTGTTCGCTTTCGCTCTTTGTTTACTTCCATGAAACCTCCCAACAGCTACAGTTAATGGCAAGCAAAGTGAAGCGATAAAAGTGGGAAACCCTAGTTGTTTTAGCAATAGGTCATAATTTGATGTTTCAGGCCAGCACAAACAGAAATAAGGTAGAGCTAAGGCAATAGCTGGGGTAAGAAAAATAATGATTGGTAACCAGAAAGCTGAAAGCTTATGAAGGGGTAGTTTTTCATCTACTACAAAAGGGTTAAACTCAAATGTCTTTTGCTTGCTCATATAGTTACGTTCCTTGATACTATTTTCATTCACGAGAACTCAGTGCTCGAATAATAGTAAACTATAGTCCTTAGGTATACCTATCGACTACAGCGTAACTCTCTAAGGTATTAAACTAAAGTTTAACTGAAACAATGGGTAATGGTATTCTATGCAAGTGAATAAACATGGAAGAGCAATCAATGACCACCAGCAATACTTTGAACTCTCAAGGGCAACCTAATAGCGTAGCTATAAACTACAAACGAAACAAAGCTAAGGCAGTTTTGACGCTTAAGGGGATTATCGATGGTATCCATTGCGATGAGCACCTTAATCCTACTGAAGAGGTATTCTTGAGAGCATGGAAAGATAACGACATCTTCAACCTCAATGATGGTGACTTTATCGATATTCATGAACAAATCGAAGACATCCTTGAAGACTCAGTAATCACTGCGGAAGAAAAGTCAGACCTACAAGCAATGCTTGATGACATCATCAAGTTTGGTGATACCGTGAGCAATGATTACGATGCCCTTGTCAATCAGTTACTAGGCTTTTTAAACGGGATAAGCGCTGATGATGACCTCAATGACGCTGAAATACGTAGTCTCCAAGACCTGATAGCCTCAAATCCTGAACTTGCTGACACTTGGCCCAGCAACGCCCTCAAAAGTAGAGTTGATGATATTTTGAGTGATGATGTGGTAACTGAGGAAGAAAGAGCAGACCTTCTAAACCTTATAAAGGCAGTCTCAGGTCAACGCATGCTTGAAACTGGGCTTGCTTATGGGATGTCAGCGGACTTTTCAACTAGCACTGAAACGAAAGTGACATTGGAAGGGTTAAGCGTTTGTTTCACTGGGGAGTTTTTAAGCGGTACTCGAAAGGCACAACAGCAGAAAGCTGAGCAGCTAGGCGCGACAGTAGTCCCTAGAGTTACTAAAAAGCTTGATCTACTCGTCTTAGGCTCTGTAGCTAGTAGGGACTGGAAATTTAGTAGCTATGGTAAAAAACTAGAGGCTGTTCTGAGTAATCGCCTTACAGGGTCTCAGACTGAAATCATAAATGAAGACACATGGAATGAGTTAGTTCACCTTGTCTAAGCTACAATTTGACTAAAGCAATAACCAATACGAGGGTATGAACCAAGTAATAAGAGTTCTACCCTCATCGCTACTACAAATCTAACCTCTCTATCTGTTCTATAACGTCCTTCTTAGTCTTCAGATAAACAGTCCCATACTTATCACCTACTGAGCCTGACGTATGCCCTGTAATGGCACCATTAACCCTGTCACGCGCCCCTAGCGTGCGTAGCATGGTCTTGAATGTATGCCTGAAGGCATGAGTAGGTTGGTGAATATCAATGCCCTGCTCTCTAACGACCTGTCCCCACTACGAAGCAAACTTAGTGGATTTAGCTCCATACTTGTCAGCAGGCACATCAGGGAATAGCCAATCAGTACAGCCATTAACGAACTCTAAGAAGCCAAGCTCAATCGAGTGGTCATGTAATGGGATGTGACGGAGAGAGGCGTTATTCTTCACTGACTGACCTTCTCCGCGTCTTACGTTAATGTAGTGGATACCTTCATGGTCAGTATCAATATCAGACTGCCTCAATTGAAGAATCTCTCCGCTTCGAGCTCCAGTGTAGCGACAAAGGAGAGGCACCCAGTAACACGCCATACCGTATTTCTTTGGAGCATTGGGGTCAGTGAACAATGGCAAACTAAATAGCTTAGTGACCTCCTCAGACGTATATCCCCTGTCTTCTTCAGCCTCTATGCGTTTAGCAATCTTAGGAGGCTTCACCTTCAAGGCTGGATTTTCATCTATTAACCCCAACTCCACTGCAAAGGTAAATACACTGGAAACGAGGTTGAAGTTTTTCTTAGCGACTGCTCTAGACAAAGTTGGCAAGCGTTCCTTTTTGGCCTTCTCGACTTGCTTAGCAACTGGCAGCGAACGCACATCCTGACTCTTCTTTTTAGGTAGCTGTAGCAGTGTATCTCTGAACACTACGAAGTCAGCAGAAGTCACTTCCACTAAGTCCTTGTCACCATGTAGCGAGATAAATCGCTGAATGTTGTTGTAAGTCTCATTTAGTGTCTTTGAGACCTTCTCACCGCCTTCTGAGTTGACTTCGCGCGACACTCTGAACTTCTTATATACCTCAGACAGACCGTTTTCAGAGACTCCTGACGTACTCCTCAGAGGCTTTGGTTTGAGAGGTGATTCAACCATTTTCATGGGGCTAGGCTCACTCTCCCAATCGTTCTGAGCTCTAGCAATGCAAAGCCGTTCAAACTTGTGCAGATAGTGATAGAACTGAACAGCCAACTGACGATAGGATTTACTGCGCTTGGGTACGGTAATTCCCTCAATATCCAGCTGGCTAGCTATGTTAGACTCCAGCTCATCACCAAGTATGTCAAGTTGCTGTTCACTAGCTCTTTCGACCTCACTCCCCTGAAGACTCAGAGTGTCAGACAGACCAAAGGTTTGATGACCCTTACTAACATTAGGGAGCTCATACTCATCACGAGAAACATGAGAGAGCATATTCCCCTGAGACTCCACTTCATCACGCATACGAACATACCAACGCTCAGCAATGATGACGCATTCCCTGAAGGACAACTCTACATCAGACTCACCAGACAGTTTACGTCTAGCCATAGCCAATTGTTCGTAGGCTTCCTTCAACCACGATGTGGCTCGCAGTTAAGCTTCAACCTTATCTGTGGTCGTAAGTGAGGACTTAAACTCTCGCTTGCCAATGATGGGACGAAGGTCTTGAGGGACTACGATTCTGATGTAGTAATACTTGGAATATGAAGGAATATAAGAAGAAGCCATGATGCCCATTTGTACCACCTTTTTGTACAAGTAGGTGGTTATGCCGTTTCTCTGTAGCCCAGATAGAACAAAGCCCCTAGAGAATTAGGGGCTTGTAGGTATTTGGCGGAGAGAGAGGGATTCGAACCCTCGATACGCTATTAACGTATACACACTTTCCAGGCGTGCGCCTTCAGCCACTCAGCCATCTCTCCAAATTTTGTGTCAAGGTTTCCCCTGAGCGCGCGTATAGTAGGTAAAGCCGCGCGCTTAATCAAGAACTTGCTGGAAAATATTCATCAAGTGCTTATAAAACGTGCGCTTATAGTCCACCTTTCGCCTTTAATTCGGCGGAAAAATCAAGCATGCGATCAAGTGGGATAAGGGCCCCCTTACGCAACGCATCATCAACAAAGATTTCGTGGCCGTCGCTTTCGCCTGTTAAAGACGCCTTAATCGCTTCCAGGCCGTTCATTGCCATCCAGGGACAGTGAGCACAGCTTTTACACGTAGCGCCGTTACCGCCTGTTGGAGCCTCTATAAACGTCTTCTCAGGGGTTAGTTGTTGCATCTTATAAAAGATGCCTTTATCGGTAGCAACGATAAAGGTGTCATTATCCATCGTTTGCGATGCTTTTATTAACTGACTGGTTGAGCCCACCGCATCGGCCATCTCTACCACGCTTGCGGGTGATTCAGGGTGAACCAGTACCGCGGCATTTGGATACAGTGCTTTCATGTCTGCTAGTTTCTGTGCAGAAAACTCGTCATGAACAATACACTCGCCCTGCCACATTAACATGTCGGCACCCGTTTGCTTGGCAATGTACGAACCTAAGTGTCTATCTGGCCCCCAGATGATCTTTTTGCCTTGGCTGTCTAAATGCTCAACGATTTCAAGGGCAATACTTGACGTTACTACCCAGTCAGCGCGCGCTTTTACCGCAGCTGAAGTATTCGCGTAAACCACTACCGTATGGTCGGGGTGCTGATCACAGAACTCGCTAAACTCTTTAACTGGGCAACCAATATCAAGCGAACACGTTGCTTCAAGTGTTGGCATTAGTACGGTTTTTTCAGGGCTAAGAATTTTTGCCGTTTCGCCCATAAAGCGAACGCCAGCAACAATTAAGGTTTGTTCTTGTGCATCTCTACCGAAGCGCGCCATTTCCAATGAGTCTGCCACGCAGCCACCCGTTTCTTCAGCGAGTGCCTGAATTTCATGATCAGTATAATAGTGTGCGACAAGCACAGCGTTACGGGCCTTAAGTAAAGCTTTGATCTCAGCCTTTAATTCAGCTTTACGTGCTTCTGACAATGGTTGTGGTTTTGCTGGGAACGGGTACTCTACCTGATCCACTCGAAATGCTACTGACATTAACCTACATCTCTGTTGCGACAAGGGTGCGGATTATACCCAACTGTCATAAAAATTACACACTACCTAATCAACATAAGGCTAATTAAATAGTCGTAGTTATGCTTACCTGTTCTAGTACATGGGGTTAGGTGAACCAGATCAAAGTACAAATGAGACGAGTAGCGTTTTGTATTGGGAAGATTATATAGAATTTTTTTAGTTTTAGGCTTGATGGTGGGTCGTGCTGGATTCGAACCAGCGACCAATTGATTAAAAGTCAACTGCTCTACCAACTGAGCTAACGACCCATCATTTGATGTTAGGAGAGAAAGGATTAAAAGTCAACTGCTCTACCAACTGAGCTAACGACCCTTTCTTTCCTGTTGTTGCCTGTGTCTTGGCAACGGCGGCATATAATACTCAGATTTTTATTCGACGCAACCCAAAACGTCCTTTTATTTTCATTTTTCTGTCATTTCACGACTAAACGGTCAAAATGAAAACAAATCGTTGGGTATTTGACCCCTCGTTATTTGTGCCTACATTATTTTTTACGAAACAATGTGCAATATGGTGCATATGATTTGTGCAGTCTTTGTGGATTTTTTACCGAGCCAAATGTTTAGAATCTATTAAAAAAGCCTCTTTAGAAGAGGCTTTTTTCATTACAAGTTATTTAAGCGAGATTCAGCGAGGCGTTTGGCCGAGGAATCTGGATATTCACTAATAACTTGCTGCAGCAATTGCCTTGCAGAAGTACTGTCCCCTGTGCGCTCCGCAATGACACCTAGTTTTAATAAGGCATCTGGACGCTTGGCAGAATCGGTAAAGCGATTAGCTACAATATTAAATTGCTCACTTGCTTCGCTCCACTGCTGCTTATTAAACAACAGTTGTCCCAACCAGTAGTGCGCATTTGGCGCGTAACCACTGTTTGGAAAGCGTGAAATAAACGATTGGAACGCAGGAATGGCTTTATCGTACTCTCGAGACTTAAGGATCAAATTCACCGCATTTTCGTAGGCTTCGTCCTCACCTGCTTGCGGTGCTTGCGTAGGCGTAGATGCTATTGGAGAGCTCACAGAGCCCGAATCAACACCTGCACTAGGCATGGCACTGCCTTGTAGCGCGCCGCTTTGCTTAAGTGCTTCCACGCGTTTATCTATCTCAAGGTAAAGCTCACGCTGACGCTCAAGTACTTTTTGAAGTTCATTGGTATTCACTTCAACCGCACCGCGCAGCTGATCGACTTCCATTTGCATATTGTCTAACTGCGTTTGAAGCCTGTGCTGCATTTCAGTTCGACTCTTTACAATACGCTCAAGCACTACAATGCGCTGTTCTAATTCACTGCCCCCATTGGCGTCTACTACAGGCGCTTGTGCAAGTGCGGCAGATGCAGCAAGGGCGGCACATAACGTGACGCCCATTTTTAATGTCTTATTCGTTAGAATAGTCATTAGCGGTAAACAACCACTCCGCGACGGTTTTGAGCAAATGCATACTCAGTAGAACCCATCACTGCTGGTTTTTCTTCACCGTATGAAACCACGGTTACTTGGCTGCTGCTTACGCCAGCATTAAGTAGGTAAGTTTCAACAGACTGTGCACGACGCTCACCCAGCGCAATGTTGTACTCTGGCGTACCACGGCTGTCAGTGTGACCTTCAATAGTCACTTTAGTACTTGGGTTTTTCACCAAGAAGGCCGCGTGCTTGTCTAGAATACGCTGAAACTCTGGCTTGATGCTTGAGCGGTCAAAGTCAAAGTAAACGGTTTGTTCATTTTTCAGCGCTTCCATTTCTTGCTGAACCATTTCCTCTTGACGCTTCATACGCTGTGCAGCTTCGGCTTTAACGCGCTGTGCTTCTGCTTCACGTGCTTCTGCTTCTGCAGCCGCTTGCTCTTGTGCAAGACGATTACGCTCTGCTGCCAATTCTTCTTCGCTAGGGCCTGAAGAACATGCCATCATTGTCACTACTGGCAATGCGATAACGAAGCTCTTCATCACTTTATTCATTTGCATCCTACTAGTCCTTAAATTTTATTGTTTAGTCGTTAAATTGTTAGAACAAAAATGGTGACCAACTTGGCGATTTAACTTGCCCATTGGCTGCTGGTAACCTAGCTTTAAAACGCCCATCTAAAGAAACCAGTGACAACACTTGGGTTCCTTCGTGAAGGGTGCTGTATATAATCATGCTTCCGTTCGGCGCAACGCTTGGTGATTCATCTAAGTACGTCCTTGTCAGTACTTGAGGTGAACCTCCATCCAAAGACTGCTTCGCAATATGATAGTTCCCGTTAGTTTGGTTAACCATGATCATTTGCTTACCGTCAGGGGTCAGCGTGCCGCCCAGGTTCTGTTCCCCTACAAAGGTCACTCGCCTTACTTTCCCAGAATTTAAATTTACGCTATATATCTGGGGTTTACCACCCCGTTCCGAGCTAAAAATTAAACCACTCCCATCGGGCAGCCACGCTGGCTCAGTATCTATCGCTCTATTGCGCGTAACTCGGCGAAGATTTTTCGTTGCCAAGTCCATCACGTAAAGTTCAGGGTTGCCATCTTTGGACAATACCATAGCAAGTTGCTTGCCATCTGGTGAAAACACCGGACTACTATTTATCCCAGGGAAGTCAGTTATACGCGTGCGCTCGCTGGTATAGATGTTCTGAATGAATATCTGCGGTCTGCGATTTTCGAAACTCACGTAGGCTAACGTTTCACCATCGGGCGACCAAACTGGCGACATTAGCGGCTCTGGCGATGACAATAAACGCGTTTCGTTCTCACCGTCGTAGTCGGCAATCACTAACTGATAAGGTTTCTCAACGGTATCGCGGTCGCGCACGATAACATAAGCGATTTTCGTTAAAAACGCACCGCGAACGCCGGTCAGTTTTTCATATACAATGTCGCTAATTCGATGCGCATACTGGCGAAAGTCTCGCCCGTTAATTACGGCTTGACGGGCAACCAGGACATGACTATTGCTCGAAACAAGACTACCGTCTTTCAATACCTTAGCTTGGCCATTCCCAGCCTGCCCCTTAAGGACATCAATTAACTCATAGGATACAAGGAAACGATCCCCATCCTGTGGTTCGATACTTCCCACTAAAACCGTATCGACCCCAAGGGTCGCCCACGCAGTAAATGAAACCTGCTCAGCTGTTTCCGGGTACTGTGGCATTTTGTCGACAGATACCGGGTTGAACTTACCACTACGCATCAAATCGGCCATCACCACCTTAGAGATATCACCAGGCATACTGCCCTGACCTTTCCACTTAAATGGCACAACTCCGACGGGACGTGCACTATCTACGCCCTCGGTTATCACAATTTCTAAGGATGCAAATACGTTGGCACTAAAGGCCATTGCAGTAAGCGCTATCCATAAACCTAGTTTTTTCATACCACTATAATTCCACTTTTAAAGTAATGTCTTTTAACTGCTCGTAAACGTCGGGGGCATCTGAAACCGGTAGCTTTTCTGCACGACGCACGGCGCTCTCAGCTGCGCGGCAAAGTGCGTCGTTGCCACCTAACACACGAATACTGGTTACAAAGCCTGTAGTCGCCAGACGAATATTCAGGCGACAGGTCTTTCCACTATAGCTGTCGTCAGAATACAAGTTGCGTTTTATGGTTTGCTGAATAAGTGCGGTATAGCGCTCTACTTCAGTCAGTACCTGTTTTCGCCTACGTTCTTGTTGAGCGGCTTGTTCTTTTGCAAGCTGCTCTTGCATTATCCTTTCCATTTCGGCGCGCTCAGCCGCTTCTTTTTTCTTTCGCTCAGCTTCAGCTTTCGCTTTTGCTTCACGTTCTTTGCGCTCTTGTTCCTTTTGCGCCGCTAAGCGCTCCAAGTCCTTTTGGCGTTTAGCTTCAGCAGCTTCTGCTTCACGCTTCTCTCTTGCACGCTTGGCTGCTAACTGCTGCTGGCGCTTTTTCTTTGCGGCTGCTTCTGCTTTTCTTTGCCTTTCCTGCTCTTCGGCTCTTGCTTGTGCTTCAGCCTGTGCCAGCTCCCTTTTTTTAACTGCGATTGCTTGCGCATCAATAAATGTCGCCTCTATCACCGGCGCATTTGAAGGCATATTCGGCAAGGGCTCAGGAGAGAAACTGACGCTAATTAGCAACAGTGCAGCAATAATAAAATGCAAACCAATGGATTTGTATAAGCCTGCTTGTTCTGGGCTTATGCGGTTGGCTTGCTTAGCACTTTTATCGTTCTTCGTACGAACACTTGCACCGTTACTCCCAATGTTTGGGTTGCTTGCGTTTGATGTACTTCTCGATACTTCGGGTTTCGACATATCTTTATTACTCAACCGGATCCGTCATTAACCCTACTGAAGGCACACCTGCCTGTTGCAATAACACCATTAGCTGTATCACTTCGTTATATGCTACCTGTCCGTCCCCCTTAACAACTACGGGTGTTTCGGGTGCTTTTACTAACTGCGCTTTTACAATAGCACCTAACTCTTCCTTACTAACCGGCGACTCCTGATCTTCACCTACATTAATGAAATAGCGACCTTTGACATCTACTGAAGCAATGATCGGCGGCGAATCTTCCTGTTCTATAGGATTAGCACTTGCTTTGGGCAAGTCTACTTTCACCCCCTGAGAAATAAGTGGCGCGGTTACCATAAAGATAATAAGCAACACCAACATCACGTCGATGTAGGGAACTACGTTTATCTCAGATACCGGCCTACGGCGTTTTCTTACATACATAACAAGTCCTCCGTTTGGAATGTAAACGCTTAGGCTTGTTGTTGTGCTTGCGCAGCAACGGCTTGTCGATGAAGGATTGCAGAGAACTCTTCCATGAAGTTGCCGTAGCTATTCTCTAGCTTCTCAACCTGATGGCTGAAACGGTTGTAGGCAATGACCGCTGGAATAGCGGCAAACAAACCAATAGCAGTTGCAATAAGTGCTTCCGCAATTCCCGGCGCCACCATCGCAAGAGTAGCCTGCTGAACTTCACCTAACGCAATAAAGGCATTCATTATTCCCCAAACTGTGCCGAATAAACCGATGTACGGACTGATAGAGCCTGCTGTGGCCAAAAAGGGTAAACGACTTTCTAGCTCTTCAACTTGGCGAGACATAGAAACACGCATAGCGCGGTATGTGCCGTCAACAATACCGTTGGTGGCTGTGTTAGATTTGCGCAGGCGGACAAACTCTTTAAAGCCTGAGCAAAAGATGCTGCCCATGCCTGTTAGGTTGGTTCTCGCAGAAAGTTCTTGATACAAGCGATTAAGATCTGCACCAGACCAGAATTTATCTTCAAATTGACGCATTTCGTTACGTGCTGCAGAAAGCGCCTTGCTTCTTTGAAATATAAAAGTCCACGACGCAACAGAAACGCTCAATAGCAATAGCATAACAAGCTGGACAATAAAGCTCGCTTGAAGGAACAAGCCAATAAAAGTGAGATCAGATGACACGCGAAATTTCCCCTAACAATATACGTGGTAGTCTTTTTGGCTTCATAACTGCCAAATCGACACAGGCAACCTTAATATTTCCAGTGACTAAGATAACGCCTTGTTCATTTTTAATAATTTGTTGAAACGTCATACTAGCGCCTTTCAATTCTACAACGCGAGTTTCAATACTCAACAGTTGATTGAACCGCGCTGGCGCATAGTTATGCATTTCAACGTGTTTGACGACAAAAGCGACAGATTGTTCCATCAGGGTATCTTGTTCAAAGCCTAATTCGCGTAGCCACTCTGTACGGGCTCGCTCCATAAACTTAAGATAATTCGCATAATACACAATACCGCCTGCGTCAGTATCTTCGTAATACACTCTTACCTGATGTAAATGCATAACTATTCCTTAACCCAAAAATATTATAATCCAAAGCAACGTCAAACCGCCTAATTATTGCGACCAAATACAGAACCAAAATCGCTCGAAACAGCTGACACTGCTGCATTTTAATCAATTTAAAACCAATATTAAACACTCTGTTAACACATTAGTTTTTCTAATCTAAAACAACAATTTTACTCAATTGTAGTTTTTTCTGCTCTCCCTATAATGCTCAGCATCAGTCGTACAGAGCGTGATGGTGCCAAGCACGGTCATGCAAGAGTTTTTCTCCTGTTAGACATGAGTTCCCTGGATTTATTTCCTTCAACACTTGTTGTTTTAGCCCGCTCAATGAGCGGGCTTTTTTTTACCTAAAATTTAGCACCTATGCAAAGCACAAAATATCCGTCATTCTTTCTCGTCTAGCGTAGCGATATAACTCGACATTGCTGTTAAAGGGGCAAAGAACTCACAACGCTATTATCTATGCACTTACTGGTAAAATTTAAAAAGCCCAGCAATCCTGCTAGGCCTTTAAAACGAATTTAAATCTTCTTAGAAAGGGACGGCAAATTATTCAGACGGGGTGAAGCCAAAGTGAAGATAGGCTCTCTGAGACACAATACGGCCTCTAGGCGTGCGCTGTAAAAAGCCCTGTTGAATAAGAAACGGTTCAATCACGTCTTCTATGGTTTCTTTCTCTTCACCAATAGCTGCTGCCAAATTGTCTAAGCCTACTGGCCCACCATCAAACTTTTCGATAATAGCAGTAAGCAATTTGCGGTCCATGTAGTCAAAGCCTTCTTTGTCTACATCGAGCATATCTAAAGCTTTGGCCGCAACGTCGGCGCCCACAGTACCGTCAGATTTAATTTCAGCATAATCCCGAACACGGCGTAACAAACGATTGGCAATACGCGGCGTGCCCCGCGAGCGACGTGCCACTTCTTTCGCACCTTCTTCGTTCATGTCTAAATTAAGGTAACTGGCGCTTCTTGCTACAATACTGGTGAGATCTTTTACGTTGTAAAACTCAAGGCGTTGAACAATACCGAAACGGTCGCGTAATGGCGACGTTAGCGAGCCTGCGCGGGTGGTAGCGCCTACCAGCGTAAAAGGAGGAAGGTCTAGCTTAATTGAACGGGCGGCAGGTCCCTCGCCTATCATGATATCAAGCTGATAGTCTTCCATGGCAGGATAAAGAATTTCTTCTACCACTGGGCTTAAGCGATGTATTTCGTCGATGAACAATACATCGTTGCGCTCAAGGTTGGTAAGCAGTGCAGCCAAGTCGCCCGCTTTCTCAAGCACAGGGCCTGACGTGGTTTTAATGTTCACGCCCATTT
Organism: Alteromonas sp. V450; assembly: GCF_001885075.1. Taxonomy (NCBI): domain Bacteria; kingdom Pseudomonadati; phylum Pseudomonadota; class Gammaproteobacteria; order Alteromonadales; family Alteromonadaceae; genus Alteromonas; species Alteromonas sp. V450. The sequence continues at coordinate 321,571 of NZ_MODU01000004.1, read as the reverse complement.
CATTTGCCACAATGTTCGCAAGCGTGGTTTTACCCAGTCCTGGCGGACCGAAAATAAGTAGATGGTCTAGCGCGTCGTCGCGATTACGCGCAGCTTGAATAAAAATTTCCATTTGCTCACATACGTGAGGCTGCCCCGTATAGTCTTCGAGCATTTTAGGGCGAATGGCGCGGTCGATGACCTCGTCTTCGGTACTTGCTTCAGGCGTAATCAGTCTGTCGGCTTCAATCATGATAGTTCTACTTTAAACGGTAATGTGAAGACAGGCAGACTAAGAACCGCTGTCTTCGTTGAGCGCCATTATATGGCCGCTTTTAATGATTCGCGAATAAGGGCTTCACTTTCCATGCCCTCTTTATATACCGTGTCGACTAGCTTGCTCGCTTGAGCAGGTTTATAGCCTAGTGCAATAAGCGCGCTTTGCGCTTCTTCCCGGGCGTCGTTCACAGCAACAATAGTGTTGGTGGATAACAAGTCGCCACTTGGGGGCGGTACAGCAATACTCTGCGCCTTGCCAAATTTTGCTAAGCGGTCTTTAAGCTCTACCACTAAACGCTCTGCGGTTTTCTTACCGATACCCGGTAAGCTCACGAGCGCAGAAACGTCTTCATTTTGTACGCTTGCCAAAAACTGGCTTGCCGACATACCAGATAAAATAGCAAGGCCTAACTTTGGACCTACACCATTGGCTTTGATCAATTCTCTAAAAAGCCCTCTTTCCATTTTATCAGCAAAACCAAACAGCAACTGGGCGTCTTCACGAACCACAAAGTGTGTGTACACCACCACTTCTTCACCCACCGCGGGAAGCTGGTAGAAACTGGTCATAGGCATGTGAATTTCGTAGCCAACGCCGGCTACATCTACAAGAATTTCTGGTGGCTGTTTCTCAGCCAACGTACCGCGAATTCGTCCAATCATGAATTATCTCTGTAAAAGCGTGAGCTTTAAGCAGTACTAGCGCAAACGACCACGAACGGTTTTTCGGGCTTGCCCTGCCATGTTTATCAGGCTCTGTTCGGTGTGTGCGTGACACAAGGCAACGGCTAATGCATCGGCAGCATCGGCCTGTGGCGTGCCGCTTAAGCTAAGCAGGTGTTTTACCATGTGCTGAACTTGCGTTTTATCTGCGCCACCTTTTCCAACTACCGACTGCTTAATTTGCCTTGCGCTGTATTCAGCAACAGGAAGTTGTGCTTGGGTGGCTGCCACAATGGCGGCACCTCTGGCCTGACCAAGCTTTAACGCTGAATCAGGGTTTTTCGCCATAAATACTTGCTCAATAGCAAACTGGTCGGGTTTATATTGACGAATAATATCACCAACCCCGGTAAAAATATTAGCAAGACGAGAAGGCAAATCGGCCGTTCCAACGCGAATGCATCCGCTTGCTACATACACCAGTTTACCTTGCTTGCGTGCAATTAAACCGTAGCCTGTGATCCGAGAACCTGGATCTATACCCAGTATAACCATTAAGGCACACTCGGTACAAACAAAGATACCGCTTCTTTATTAGAGGGAGACCATAAACGCGCGAGCGCTTCATCTTTCGACACCCATTCGTACTGCAAGTGCTCTGTTAAGACAATAGGTAAATCGCTGTTTATTTGAAGGGAAAATACGTGTTCTGTGTTGTGCACAGTACCAGGTGGATAGCGATGTAGCCAACGGCTACGAATTTCATATTGGTTTTGCTTACCGTGGTCGTTAACCACAAAGCCGTGCGCTTTGGCATCGATGCCAATTTCTTCACACACTTCACGATATGCCGTTTCTAAGGGTAACTCCCCTTCTTCTAACGCGCCGGTTACCGACTGCCAAAAGGTGGGATCGTCTTGTCGTTGCAAAAGCAGCACTCGGTAGTGTTGGTCGTACAACACTACCAGTGCAGATTCAGGCTTCTTATACGCCATAAATTACGATTGCTTTTTCACCGTTGCAATAGCGAGCTCTTCAAGCTGCTGTGGATTTGCAGGGCTAGGCGCCGATGTTAATGGACATGCCGCTGTGGTTGTTTTAGGGAATGCCATCACATCACGAATGGACGTCGCGCCAGTCATAAGCATTACCAGACGGTCTAGACCAAACGCAAGACCTGCATGCGGCGGCGCACCAAAGCGCAGCGCGTCAAGCAAGAAGCCAAACTTGTTCTTCGCTTCTTCATCGTCAATGCCAAGAATGTTGAATACCGTAGACTGCATGTCTTCATTGTGAATACGTACAGAACCACCGCCTAATTCAACACCGTTCAATACCATGTCGTAAGCGTCAGATAAGGCTTCAGCTGGGTTAGCTTTAAGTTCTTCTGGCGTTAAACCACGTGGCGCGGTAAACGGGTGGTGAATAGCGTGAAGCTGACCGTCAAATTCTTCAAACATTGGGAAGTCAACAACCCAAAGTGGCTTCCACTCGCCTTCAAGAAGTTCAAAATCTTCACCAAGCTTAAGACGAAGTGCGCCCATCGCTTCGGTAACCACAGTGTAGCTGTCTGCACCGAACAATAGAATATCGCCATTTTGTGCGCCAGTGCGCTCTAGCATAGCGTTAGTGATGTCTTCAGTTAGGAATTTAAGGATTGGCGACTGTAGACCTTCAAGACCAGCACCTGCATCGTTAACTTTGATCCAAGCTAGGCCTTTCGCGCCGTAAATACCTACAAATTTAGTGTATTCGTCAATTTGCTTGCGCGAAAGCGACGCCCCACCCGGCACGCGAATAGCTGCTACGCGACCTTTAGGGTCGTTCGCCGGGCCGCTGAATACTTTAAAGTCAACGTTAGCAAGCAGGTCTGCAACGTCTGTTAACTCTAGCGGGTTACGTAAGTCTGGCTTGTCGCTACCAAAGCGCGTCATAGCTTCTTTATACGTCATGCGCGGGAAGTCACCAAGGTCAACGTTTAGCATTTTGTTGAACAAGTCGCGGATCATACGCTCGGTAATAGACATTACGCCATCGGCATCTAAGAACGTGGTCTCAATATCGATTTGGGTAAATTCTGGCTGGCGATCGGCACGTAAGTCTTCGTCGCGGAAGCACTTAACGATTTGATAGTAACGGTCCATGCCCGACATCATCAGAAGCTGTTTGAAAAGCTGTGGTGACTGCGGAAGTGCAAAGAACTCGCCTTTGTGTGTTCGGCTTGGCACTAGGTAGTCACGTGCACCTTCTGGCGTTGCCTTAGTAAGAATAGGTGTTTCAATATCTAAGAAACCTTCTTCTTCTAGGAAACGACGTACAGCACCGGTTACTTTTGCACGGAACTGTAAGCGCTGGCTCATTACAGGACGGCGAAGGTCTAGGTAACGGTAACGAAGGCGCTGTTCTTCTGAGTTTTCTTGGTTCCAGTCTAGTGGAAGCACGTCAGACTTGTTGATCACTTCAAGGCCTGTGCCTAGGATCTCGATCTCACCTGTGCGCATGTCTTTGTTAACTTGACCTTCAGGGCGCGCACGTACTTTACCCGTTAGCTTTACACAGAATTCGCTACGCAACGTGTTAGCTACCGATAGCACGTCTGGTAAATCTGGGTCGAACACCACTTGTACGATACCTTCGCGGTCGCGTAAGTCGATGAAAATTACACCGCCTAAATCGCGACGCTTATTAACCCACCCGCAAAGGGTAACTTCTTGTCCAATGTATGATGAATCGATATTCCCACAGTAATCTGTGCGCATGGTCCTTGACCCCTGATGTTTTTTCTTGCTTCGCAGGCTGTGAATTGGCGTTCAAAACCGCTTACTTTTGGGCTTAAGAGTTTGCCAAAAATCGCGTAAACTTGCTGGCCAATTAACTGGCCCGCCCACAACATGCATAATGTAATGATTTAAAGGCCGCATAGTATAAACAAATGCTTGATAAAGCCCAATGACAAATATGCACAAATCAGCCATATCCCAAGGAAATCTCTATATTGGATTGCCAATGTGGCAACACAGCCATTGGCCAAGCACGTGGTTTGCCAATTATCCCAAGTCTGATAATGGACTGTCGCTGTATGCTAGGGAGTGTAATACGGTTGAAGGGAATACCACATTTTACTCTCTTCCCCACCAAGACGCTGTAGCGAGATGGTGCGATTCAACACCCGACCACTTCAGATTTACTTTCAAGTTTCACCAAAACATCACGCATGTACATCAATTACAGCATTGTGATGAAGAGGTTGCCCAACAGCTTGCTTTATTAAGCCCGCTAAAAGAAAAACTAGGAGTAATGATGCTGCAACTGCCCGCTTCTTTCGGGCCAGAAAAGCTATCCGTTTTGGATACTTTTTTAGCGGCGTTACCTCAAGAGTTAAACATTGCGGTTGAAGTACGCCACCTGGCGTTTTTCGCTAAAGGTAATGAGGAAAAGGCGCTTAACCAACTTTTGATCCGCCACGGTGTGAATAGAATCATTATGGACACCCGAGCTTTATTTAGTGGGTCTTTAGATGCAGGCGGGGCAGATAAGCGTGCGATGCTAGAGGAAGTACGAGAGAAAAAGCCACGTGTACCAGTAAACGTTATCGCTACAGGCAATACTCCCATTGTCCGTTTTGTCGGTAACGATGTGGATGACGATAACCAACGCTGTTTATTGCCTTGGGTAAGAAAAGTAAAACAGTGGCAAAGTGAAGGAAAAGACGTGTATTTTTTTTGTCACCGCCCCGACAACAAAGACGCCCCTTGGTTAGCTCAGCAATTTATCGATTTATATAACAATGATGATCCATCACTCGTGCTAAATAACCTGTCTATTAAAAGCCAGGCCGAACAGAATGCACTGTTTTAATGACAAGCCACTGGCGTTGCGCAGTTTAAGGCCTGTTGACCTAATATTTCGCTTTTTTATAGATAGCGTTTTTCTAATTCAACGGTAAACTACTGCCCTTATCTATTTTGGTACTACACCATTATTAACGTGAAATAACCTCAATGAACCACGAATATGAAAAAGCGCGAATTGCTGCGCTGGAGTCGTTAGATATTTTAGATACTTCGCCAAGCGAACAGCTTGATGAACTTACCAAAACCGTACAACAAGAATTTAATGCTAAAACCTGCTTGGTGAGCCTTGTTGCAGAAGATCGTCAATGGTTCAAGTCTCGCCAGTGTATGGATGCTACCGAAACACCGCGTAATATCTCATTTTGCACCTACGCGATAGCCGAAGAAGAATATCTAATTGTTCCCGACGCTAAAGCCGATAAGCTATTTGCCAATAACCCGCTAGTTACTGGCAACCCCTTCATTAGAGCGTATGCAGGTGCCATTTTGCGTAATAAAGACGGTTATGAGTTGGGTACGTTATGCCTTCTGTTTGATGAGCCGAGAGATTTCTCGGAAGCAGAGATTCAGAGCTTAACAAGCCACGCGCGCACTGCGGAAGCCATTATTTTTTCAGAACATCTTCCAGCGTAACCCCAGCGCTAGACTTTTCACATCGCAAAACAAAAACGCATCACTAAAAAGTGATGCGCTCGATAACGCTCTCAACCCGTTTAATTCTATCTAAAATCAGCCGCATCTAACTCGTGCTTTTTCATGAGCTTGTGCATGTCAGTGCGGTTTCTACCGGCAAGTTCCGCCGCACGCGTTACATTGCCATCGGTCATTTTAAGAAGCTTGTGCAAGTATTGCTGTTCAAAGGCATCGCGCGCTTCTGTAAGTGTTGGCCAGCTTTGTTTAGTGGCAGACAAGGCTTGCTCTACTAAGTGAAGAGGAATAACCGGCGTTTGCGTTAGTGCCACGCACTGCTCAACCACGTTCACAAGCTGACGTACGTTACCGGGCCATGATGAAGTGACGAGCTGTTGCATAGCGTCATCGGAAAATTGGCTTGCGTTGACACCGTGGCGTTGCGCGCTTTGCTGCAGCAATGATCGCGCAAGTAAAGGGATGTCCTCGCTACGCGATTTCAGTGAAGGAAGCTTGAGATTGACTACATTTAGTCGATAATACAAGTCTTCACGGAAGGTGCCCTCTTCCATTTCTTTATGCAGATCTTTGTGCGTTGCAGAAATGATACGCACATCGATGTCGACGTGCTTGCTGCTACCTACTGGACGAATTTGTCTCTCTTGCAGCGCGCGCAATAGCTTTACCTGCAGCGTCATTGGCATATCGCCAATCTCGTCTAGAAATAACGTTCCGCCGTCAGCTTCTCTGAACAAGCCTGGGTGTGCTGCTACGGCACCAGTGAACGCACCTTTAGCATGACCAAACAACTCCGACTCAAGTAAGTTTTCAGGCAACGCACCACAGTTAATGGCTACAAATGGCTTACCGCTGCGGTTACTTGCTTTGTGAATGGCATTGGCGAGCAGTTCTTTACCTGTTCCACTTGCACCACTTATGAGAACAGACACTTCACGCTTGGCAATTCTAAACGCTTGGTCTAGCACATTTAGCATTTGAGGTGAACGTGTGATGATATCTTTTGCCCACTCTCCGGGCTGTGCTGCTTGGGACTGGCTTAATGCTTTTTGAAGCAATGTGCGTAGTTCATCGTGATCGACAGGCTTTGGTAAAAAGCCAAATACCCCGCGCTGCGTAGCAGCGATTGCATCTGCAATAGTACCGTGAGCTGTCATCAATATAACGGGAATGTCTTTTCGAATTCCCATAATCTCTTCGAATAAACTAAGACCATCGAGACCGGGCATGCGAAGGTCACTTAACACAACGTCATAGCTTTCATTTTGCAGCTTCTTAAGCGCTGATTGACCGTCTTCTACGGCGGTAACTTCATACCCCTCGCCCTCAAGACGAATCGTTAATAATCTCAAAAGACTTTTGTCGTCATCAACCAACAATAAGTTAGGGCTACTGCTCGGCTTATCGCTCACTGTTGTGTACTCCTACTTTTATCCATCAACGTTGCTTCAATCCGCAACAGTTCTTCTATTTTTGTTCGAAGCGTTACCGCCTCTTTTTCAAGAACATTAATCTTTTCACCACGGGCTGTATTTTCTTTTTCCAATACAACTAATGCTGACTCTAGTTCCATCATATGGGTGTTCTGAGTACCCGCGACAGTCGCTATGACTTTGGCAGCAATTGGTGTAAAGCTAGCAGCGAGTTTATCAAGTGCCAGCTGGGCTCTCAGTCTATCTTGATAAGGTGTGTCATTTGGCAACGTGTAAATGTAAGTAAGCAGGATATGAAAAGGCGACTCATCGAATGATTGAATGGTGCTTTTACGCTCCTGCCACGTCTTTTCCGATGCAGCAATCCATTGGTTTAGCCAATAAGCGCTATCGCAGTTATGGGTAAAGTCTGCTGGAGGCTCATTAAAAAGACAAATATCTTTATTACTCACCAGTTTATTGGCCTGGTTATCAAGCCTCTTTGCGGTGTTGCTATCTACGTTCCAATTCTGGCATCCTGCAAGAAAGAACAAGGCTGCAACTAAAAAACTACTTCTCATTTTTATTTTTCCTATTGAGGGATCGTTACTCTAAAACAAACGTCTGCGTAGTCTATATCCACTACTTGAACATCGCCGTGCATCAAACGTGCACAATCAGCAACGATGGATAGCCCAAGCCCCGTACCTATTACGTTATCGTTTCTCGGCTCAGTGCCCCTAATAAAAGGTTCAAAAAGTGTCTTCACCGACTCTGGCGCTATGCGCTTTCCCCTATTGGCAACGTCAAGAACAATGCGACTTGATTCGCTATAGAGGCTTATGTTTATCGGCCTGCCAATGGCGCCATGTGCGACAGCGTTTGACACCAAGTTATCGAGTATGCGTCTAAAAAGCTCTTCATCAACTCTCACGGTTTCAACATTGATATTCACCGCGACTTCTCTATCTTGAATGGCTAATGCATAGTCTTCAAGGCAAGCTGCAACAAGCCGTTTGGGATCACATTCCTGAAACTTAGGTTTAGCTTGTTGGAGTAGCAGATTGTAATCTAAAAGTTTCTCTACCAATGTATTTAATCGTTGCGTACTAGCGGACAAAAGAGATAACACTTCGCGCTGCGCCTTGTTTAAATCGCCTACAACATTCTCAGACAATAAGCTGCACCCTTCTTTAATACTTGCCAGAGGCGTTTTGAGCTCGTGCGCCGCGTGTCTAAGAAGGGCGGTGCGTATGTGTTCAAGCTGTTGCAGGCGTTCGTATAGCCAATGAAGGTCTTTCTCTACGTCTATTAATTCTTTTGGCGCTTGGCGAGACAACGGCGGCAGTTCGCCATCCTCACGAGCCATTATTCTAATTATTTTTTTGAGATTGTTTACCGGATTAACGATTAATTGGCTACCGAGCAAGATAAGTAAGAGAGAAACGCTAACAAGCATCGCCGTTGACCATGCTTGCTTAGCTTGCATTGCGCTGAGATCATTCTGTTGTACTTTTACGCGGTTCACAATGGCTTGCTCGACGTCTTCTCTAAGAAGCTCCACGCTGTCGTTAACAGAAGCAAGATATGCATTTAGTAAAAGTTGGTCTTCTATTGTGCGGTATTCTGAAAGTTGTGACAGCTGCTCGGAAAGCTTTGCACATACCGCAGGTACCGATAATGCCTGGCAAAGATTTTCAGCTGCAACGGCAAACTGTTCTATCGCGCTATCTGACAAAAGCGCGACCTTCTCATTGCGCAACACAGTGTACTGTCTAATACTTCGCTCAACATCGACCACCGCGTTGTCAAGACGCTGCATATCGCCCACAACATCAACGACGAATCGGGTTTCTAGCATCGTCATCTGACCAACTTTAGCCAAATCACTTTGGCTTTGCCACAGCAGCGCAATGAGAGGAATAAGGGCAAGTAAAAAACTACCCAGCGTCAATTGCCTTAATGAACCTAACTGCAGCAGCCGTTCACTGAATGAAGCTTTGTTTATCAGAGTTGTTTCCTCGTTTTATTTTTTACCGCAATGATTTATTGGCAGTCAGCTTTTCGTTACCTGGCGTGAGGTCACTCTTTGCTAACTCGTCCTCCGATAACTGCCCATCTTCATTGTCGTCTATTAAACCAAAGTTTCTGAGTAATGCTGTGTGCCTTACTGCTTCTTTGAGGGAAATAACACCATCATTGTTGGTATCTAATTGTCCCATCAAAGTTTTCGCTGCGTCAGCATGTGCATCTGCAACGGATACCGCCTGAACGGCTGCAATCGTGCAAAGAATCAAAAATATTTTTTCGAGACGTTTCATCATAGGTCCTCCGCTATGTGCTGTAAAAATCCTTATTACTACCCACAAGCTCGAAGCCATACGAACAATTGCTACCCCCTCAGTACCTTCGCACTCTAGGTTAAAAAGCCCGTGATGCCTTCAAAAGCGCTATATGTTTACATCGCGATGCTAGAATCAGGCCACTTAATAAAAACATTTAATTATCAATAGTTAAACAAGATTTCAGCCTACAGAAGTTCGGAAACCTCCTAAATGTGTTGCAAAAAAGACACACTCTTTTGTAACGGAGGACTTGTAAAAAGCACACAATCGACGAGCAGCTGTGAAGCAATAACGAAGACATTGCCATCGCACTTTTTTTGATACTGGTTTGCTGCTATGAGATGGTCGTCGGCGTTGTTAGAAGGTCCTCCAACGGTACCGGCTTACTGAAGAAGAACCCTTGAACGTGGTCGCAACCGTGTTCCATGAGATAGTGCCATTGTTCTTTGTTTTCTATTCCTTCTGCACATACCAACAAAGACAACCGTTTGGCCAAGTCGATGATAGCGCCAGTTACCAAGCGGCTGCGCTCGGATGTCTGTATTTCCATGACGAATTGCCTGTCTATTTTGAGTGTGTCGATATTAATTTGCGTCAAGTAACTAAGCGAAGAATAGCCGGTTCCAAAGTCATCAAGTGCAATTGCGCAGCCCATATTACCCACCCTTTTAAAGAACTTATTTGAAAGGGCGAAGTTCTCCAAATATGCACTTTCTGTCACTTCGAACTCGACATTTTCTGGGTTGGTGTCAAAGGCTTGAAAGGTAGAATAAATGTAATCAAAAAGCGCCGCATTTCGCAAGTCATGCCCAGACAGATTCACAGAAGCTCTTAAATGACGTCCCCCCCATTGCTTGAGCGCAGGCATGTCAATACAAACACGCTTTATCATCCAACGCGTAATTGCCGTTATCTTGCCGCCTTTTTCCGCTATTGGAATAAATTCATTAGGCATTACTAACCCTAACTCAGGGTGTTGCCATCGGATTAATGCCTCTACGCCGATGACGACGCCACTACTGTTGACCTTTACTTGATAATAAACAACAAATTCATTTTCAGTTATCCCTTTCTCAATGCCATTAGCAAGGTGTAACTTTCGCTTGTGAGATTCGACCATATCAGGCGTAAATAAAGTAAAACTACCTCGCCCTTTTGCTTTTGAGCGATACATCGCAAGGTCTGCATTACTCATGAGCTCTGACAAATCGTATCGCGCATCAGACGCTTTGGCTATTCCAACACTCAATCCAACAGTTAACGACAAACCTCTTAGTTCAAATGGTTCCTCAAAAGCATTTATGAGTCTATTTGCTAACCGTTGCGCTGATTCAGGCGTCACATCTCTATCCGGCAAAACTAAAAACTCATCACCGCCGAGTCGAGCAAACAAATCCCCATCTCTCAGCAGTTTCTGTGTTCTATCTGCCACCTCTATGAGAATTAAATCTCCGGTTTCATGTCCAAGCGAATCATTAATACCCTTGAAGCCATCTAAATCGAAAAATAACAACAGCAAGTCTTCTTCATTTCTTTTCGCTCTCGCAAGCTCCAATCGAAGGTTATCTAGTACAAACTGTCGGTTAGGAAGACCTGTCAAGCTGTCAAAGTTGGCCAACCGAGACATAGTTTCTTGCTGATCAATCAACGTTTGATTCTGTTCGAAGTTGATAAGAAGCTCTACTTCGATTGTTTCTAAAAGGTTGTTGATGTTCTGAGCGAGTTGCCCAATTTCATTTTCTGCACTGAGCGAACTCCTCAATGCATAATCCTTAGACTCAAAGACATCTTGAGTGAATTGCCTCAAAGAAGCTAGTGAAGTGATGAAGCGGTTCAAAACAAAGAAACAAAGGGTTGTACACGCTAACCAAATTAACAGAATGACAGAAACTTGTTCCAGTAAGTAGCGCGATAAACTGACATAACCTGTCTCTGCGGCATCAACATACAGAATAAGATGGCCCGAGGGGTCGAGACTATTACCGATTGTTTTGTGCGATACGATTATCGTTTGGTATTGGCTAACACCGAACGGCGTTTCCTGTGGTGATGACGGCAAAAATAGGCGGTTCTCCTTCGAAAGCCAACCTTCTCTCTTGTACTGGGCAATTATCTGGTCATTGGTATTGTACAGTGCCGCAAACCCGATATGCCTATTTTCTCGCACCACTTGAAAAATTTCAGAAAAAAGACTGGTGTCATTCGGATTGCGCAACATAGCGTTAGCAAGAAGCGATGCAAGCATGTTACTTTCAGTTAATGTATTTTGCTTGGCAATTTCAGTCACTGCTTGGTTGTGGTTTATCCTCGTCACTGCAACAACCGCTATAGCTAAGACAGCCATTAAGATGGCAATACACAGTCCTATTGGAAACCTTAACGTTCTAAACACTCACTCACCTTAACCGAATATCGCACGTTCATTTTTAATCACATACGATGGGAACGTCACCTCGCTGGGGACAACTTATCGGAATGATAAAGTAGCGTGAAAAAAAACAAAAATTTATTTTTCTTCTGACACAGTATTATCGAGGACTTCAAGCTTAGTTTTGATAAATTGACTGTGAGGGACGTATAGGAGTTCAGCAATCTGTCGGACGGTACTTTCTTCTAATGGGGCGAGTGATCGATCTGCGTACGCAATAGCCCACAAACTTTTGATGATTTGTATACGCTCCTCGGCGCTACATTGCCTGACAATAACTTGGGTAAATTGAACCAGGTCAACAGCAGACTCCGCTTTTTCCTCTCCTTGCTTTAGCAAGGTTTTTAGCGTTTCCTCATCAATGCTCACGTGTTTACGAAGTTGCTTTTCATACTCAGCACGTTCTGTCTGAGTTACTTCATAATCTGCATTAATCACTTCGCAAAACAAAGCAGCAGTAGCAAGTTCTAGTGTGTACGCAGGCTTTTGTTGCGTCCGACTGTCCTCAAATAATGCCAATAAAGATTTCAACATAGCAATTCACAATCTGTAAAAACTTCAGCATGAGCGATTGCGCGATTTATTGCCATATTGATAAGGTAAATAGAACAGCTCAAAAGATGAAACAAACAATATAACACTTTTTCACTAATGTGCTTTCGTGCTTAACAAACAGGTTATTTTGCTACCTCCATGCTCAAACCATATTTTGTCACACAGAGCGTTGATTAGAGATAAACCTCTACCATAGCTCAGATCTGGCCGAGATGAAGCGGCCGGATTCCACTGAAACCCCTCTCCACTGTCTTCTACTGTCAGCTTAACTTGGTTTTGGGTCGGTAAAGCCTCTATGCGAATACTAATTTGCCCCTTGTGTAAGGACGCAAGTTTTTCTTCTCTTTCTTGGTAATATTGACTAAATCCACTTTCAGTTGCCTTTAACGTTGAGTTCAGGTTGAGAATGCCGTGTTCCAATGCGTTGTTGAACAATTCTGAAAGCACTGTGTAAAAGATTGACCTAACGCTTTGCACGCTTTCTCCCTGACCTATAAGATTTAGTACGCGTTGCAAGATGCCTGGCTGTTTAAGGTGTTCAGCGTTTAGCGTTACTTCATGCACAGCAAACAATCCCAATTCAGTTTGAATAGCACTTTGCAACGCAATGGGACGCGAGGTAAAGACCACGATAGTAACGTCGTCGGTGAATTTAGTGTTATCGGAATATTGAGCGACTCGATTGTATAGCGCGTTTGCTGATACTGCGCCATCTTGTTGCATTTGCATCCTAACGATTTGTGCCAACCCTTCTTCTAATAAGATTTCGCCCGAGTCATTTTGTCCTTCAATCAATCCATCACTGCAAATCAGAAGCTGCTCATTCGGCATCAATCGTACAGTGTTGCAATCGGTATTTAGTTCATGCTCTTCTAAAATACCAAGTGCCATATGTTGAGATGTATACATTCTCAGGTTTCTATCGGTATTCGCAGGCACAATAACTGCGGGCATACCGCCTTGCCACAGATTAATGCTAGTGCCAGCTGCATTAATTTCACCGATAACCGCAGCCATAAACATGTCACTAGGCAGGAAATCGATTAAGATAGTATTTAATTCAGATACAATTTCTGGTATCGACACTCCCAAGCGACTGAGTTCTTGAAACGCGCGCGTAACCGGCAGAGCGCCAATTGCAGACGCTAAGCCATGCCCGGTAAAATCACCAACGATAAAATAGATCCCCCCCGAAGGACTCGCTGAACACAAAAATAAATCGCCGTTAAACGTCTCTGCAGGCTGCAAAAGCGTGTCAAAATATGCCAGTACGTTTGAATCATTAACAATGGCGTGGCTAAATATATGCTCAACAATGGCATGCTCTCTTGCAACGCGCTGGTTGAAAATACTCAATCTTTGGTTTTGACTTTCAACATGCTGGCTGAGAGAACGAATCTTTAAATGCGCCCTTATTTTTGCAATGAGAATATGTTTGTCGAATGGCTTTGTGGCAAAGTCGTTTCCGCCAACCTCAATACACCTGACTAAGCTCTCGTTATCCTCTAACGCGGTAATGAACAAGATAGGAAGATATCCGTCATCGGTGATGTGACGTATTTTAGCTGCAACGTCATAACCAGACATATTTGGCATCACCACATCTAATAAAACGAGATCGGGGCGCTCTTCATTGAACAACGCGATGGCTTCCCTACCATTTTTTGCTTCAATACAGTCTTTATACCCTGCATTAAAAAGAATATTGGCCAGCAGTGCTCTGTTTATAAATTCATCATCGACAATGAGGATTTTCACAAGATACCCTTATTATCTGATTTCAAACTTCTTATCAAAGCGAGATATTTTTAAGATTTTAGCCACTTGAGGCTTGGCATTTTCTATGCTGTATGAAAACCCTCTATCTGCGAGTGCTTTTTGCATATTAAGCAGCATGCCTAGGGCTGAGCTGTCCATGTACTCTGTTCTCGACAAATCTACCGTTATATGTCGAACTCCCGTCTTTACCCCTAAATAAGCTTGCCTGAAACCCTCTACTTTACTGAAGTCGAACTTTTCACCCACGTCGATAAGAAGCGTGCTTTGTCCATTTATATAGCTCGTTTTTATTTCCATCATCTCTCCGTGTCATTGTAACAATAATCAGATAAATTATTGAGCCACTGACCCGCATAAATCACTGGCTTATGCTATTGTTAGCGTAGTCTAACTTTCTTACATTGCCATTAGCGCGACCTAAACTTTGGTATGAGAATTCAAATTACGCAATAATAGATAGTAAAGAGTATTTACTTTAGCGCTGTATTCGATACACACTTAGCGCAAGAGCAATTATTGTAGAGGTAAGTATGCAAGACTGGAAAGACGCCCTTTTGGTTTACAGTACCGATGGGGGCAGAATAAAGTCTGAGCCAAAAGACGAGCTTCGCTCCATATCTTCCGACGGTATCGTGAGAATACATAGAGAAACGAAAGGAAGAAAAGGCAAAGGAGTCTCATTGATAAAGGGATTAGATCTGCCCGCGTCCGATTTAAAGAAACTCGGCTCAGATTTGAAAAAAAAGTGCGGGTGTGGTGGCGCAGTGAAAGAAGGGATAATCGAAGTGCAAACTGACGACAGAGATAAACTTCGTATGCTGCTAACCGAAAAAGGCTTTAAAGTAAAGCTTGCAGGGGGCTAATTTTCGCCTCTACTTTTTCATAAACCTATAACAAAAAGAGTCTGAAATGGAAAAGCTGTCAATTTCTGATTTACACATAATTCTGGTTGAACCTTCTGATACACAGAGGAAGATTATTACGACCTTACTGCTAAAAGAAAACGTGAGGGAGATTGACCCCGTCAGCACACTTTCTGAAGCGCGCTCAGCGATAAAAGCCCATGGGGCAGATCTCGTCGTTAGTGCCATGTACTTCGAAGACGGTACAGCCCTAGAACTGCTCAAATTTATAAAAGAAGATGACCAATTTAAGTCTATTCCTTTCATGCTTGTATCGAGCGAAAACAGAATGACAAAACTCGAAGAATTCAAACAAGCGGGCGTTGCGGCTATTCTCCCTAAGCCCTTTGAGCCGCTGCATTTATCGCGAGCATTAAATGCAAGTTTAGATTTGATCAATCACGATGAGTTAGATTTAGAGCTTTTTGATGTACACGACGTGCGCGTATTATTGGTTGATGACAGTAAACTTGCACGTAATCATATAAGGCGCGTTCTTGAAGGAATGGGTCTTCAGCGTATCAAAGAAGCTGAAAATGGCGCAATGGCACTGACGTTTATAAAAGATGAATCATTCGACCTTGTCGTTACTGACTATAATATGCCAGAAATGGATGGACGAGAATTATCAGAATTTATCCGCTTTAACCCTGAAACTGCGCATATTCCTATCATTATGGTGACGTCTGAATCAGCGGATAGCGCACACATGGCGAACATTCAGCAGACCGGTGTAAATGCATTGTGTGATAAACCTTTTGAGCCGAACGAAGTAAGACAGATGTTGTCAGCACTACTAGGCAATTGAGTGTAGGCTAGCCGATGCACTGACGCCTGCTTTATCTAGAGAAAATTTACAAGACATATAACAAAAAAAAGCATCGGCGATTGTAAAAATTCATTGACACCATTGCGCATTAGTCATACATTCAAAATTATGAAAAAGATTACACAACATGCAGTTTGCCCTTTCTTTGCGTTTATAACCTTTCATTAGGGAGGCGCATCTGCATGCTAAAAACCTCCCATGTGGGAGGTTTTTTTTTAGCTTAAGATTTTGAAATTTTTGCGAAACCAATATACGGAACAACTATGCCAAACAATGCACTAGATACTGTTAGACAGCGTATTACTGCGCTGGACAGTGAATTACTTAGCTTGCTAGCCGAACGCCGGAAACTCACTAACGAAGTAGCCGAAACAAAAATAAAACACCATATTCCAGTAAGAGATCATAAACGCGAAGAACAACTACTCGTGCGCCTTATCAAAGAAGGGCAAAGTATAGGGCTGGATCCACATTACGTAACGCAAGTATTTCACGTTGTTATCGAAGACTCGGTTCTAAATCAGCAAGCTATGTTGGCTGAACGCGCAAACCCTGGAAGCGCGCTACCGCTCAACAGAGTCGCGTTTCTTGGTGATAAAGGTTCGTACTCATACTTGGCCACACAAAAATATTTTTCTAGGCGCCCCGGCGAGCTTCTAGAAATGGGCTGTCAAAGTTTTGCAGAAATTATTCACAAGGTAGAAAACGCCGAAGCAGACTATGCCGTTTTACCCATTGAAAATACAACGTCTGGCAGTATAAATGAAGTTTATGACCAGTTGCAGCATACACAACTTAGCATTATCGGCGAGCTTACTCACCCTATTCGCCATACGCTTCTGGTGAGCCAAAACACAACCGTAGACAAGATAAAAACTCTCTATGCACATCCTCAAGTGTTTACCCAGTGTAGCCACTTTCTAGCGGAACTAGGTAACGTTGAGGTAAAGACCATGGACAGCACTTCCTCAGCAATGCTCACGGTAAGTGAATTACAACGAGACGATGTTGCCGCAATTGGCAGTGAAGCTGGTGGTAACCTGTATGGCCTCATCGCCATAAAGAGTAATTTGGCAAATCAGAAAGAAAACCACAGTCGCTTTATTGTTGTAGCGCGAAACCCAGTTGTCGTTCCCCTTCAAGTGCCAGCTAAAACAACGCTAGTAATGTCTACCGTTCAAAAGCCCGGCGCGCTTGTTGAGGCATTGCTCGTTTTAAGAGAAAACAACATCAATATGACAAAACTTGAATCTCGACCAATTCCAGGAAACCCTTGGGAGGAAATGTTCTACATCGACGTGGAAGGTAATGTCGAGGACGGTCCTGTTCAAACTGCATTAGACGCGCTAAGAGGCATAACACGATATATTAAAGTGCTTGGCTGCTACCCAAGCGAAGAAATAAGCCCGACAAAGGTTGCCGCGGCCAGTGCACTGGCCCAATAACGTCATCGGAAAAGAGTGCAGCTAACAAGCTGCACTCTACTTATCTCTTAATAGCTGTCCGTCATCGGCCTTTAAAAGCATTTGTTTACTGTCTGCCAAACACTTTTTAGCATAGTCGCCAAACCAATCACCCACGCTCGCAAACTGCGCTATAAATTCGTTTTTATTCCCATTTTCCAATAGCGAGAGAGCTAAGCCGAAGCGCTCATAAAAACGGCGCAACAACGCGAAGTTATCGGGGTTGTTGAATATAATATCCGCATATAGCTGTGGTGACTGAGCAAATAAACGACCAACCATTGCAAGCTCTAAACGATAAATAGGTGAACTGAACATTGTCAAAGATTCAAGATTAGGATCTTCGCCTTTTAAATGCTGTCCATAAACAAAGGTATTGAAGTGCCGCATAACCTGAATATACGCCATTGCCTGGTCATGTTCGTGCGCACTGCTTGCGTGGATAGTGGCCCCCCAAATACGCATTTGCTCGATAAGCCAATCGTACTTGCTACTTTCTCTGCCTTCACACACAACAACTACCTGTTTTATCATCCCTGGCGCATCGGGACCAAACATAGGATGTAGACCAACAACAGGCCCATCGTGCACTTTAAGCATTGCTTCGAGAGGCTTTACTTTGATACTGGTAATATCTGCCAAAACACAACTTTTAGGCAGCATCGTAAGTTTAGCAATGGTTTTTTCAGTTACATTTATTGGCACTGCAACCACGACAAGCGCAGCTTGGCTTAGCACGTCGGCTGCACGGCCGCTCTGCCAGTCGTCTTTTTCAACAACGGAAACCTTGTACCGACTGCGCTCAAACAAGCTAACGAACACCCGCCCTAAGGCACCCTCGCCGCCAATAACAACGACGTTTCCAACACTTTCGTTTACACATCGGTATTGGTTGTTTTGCGTATGATATGACTCGCGCATGACTCGACGTAGGAGATCTTCCGTCAAATCTGGTGACACCCCTAACAGTTCAGCCTGAGCGCGTCGTGAAGCGATAAGCGCCTTTTCACGAGCAGGGACATAAACGGGCATGCCTGCCTCAGCTTTCAGCTTGCCAACTTGGGTCGTAATGTGGTTGCGCTTTGCTAGTAGTTCGACGAGCTGAGTATCCAACTCGTCTATACCTTCGCGCAGCTCTTCAAGCTGCTGCGAAAAATCGGCCATATCGTCTTATCCTTTGGGCAAAAGGCACGGTGCTAAGATTTATGCCACCGTGCGCTTGTTTTGGCGTAAGGGTAACACAGTTATCAATTTATCTCTGGTTTGAGCAATTAAGTTTTCCGTACTTTCCCAGTCAATACATCCGTCAGTAATAGACACGCCATACTCTAACTCTTCTGGCTTTTTACCTTCCGCCTTTTGGTTACCAGGTTTAAGGTGACTTTCTAACATTACACCAATGATTGACTGGTTACCTTCTAGAATTTGATTCACAACATTTTGCGCAACCAATGGCTGTCGACGGTAGTCTTTTGCCGAGTTCGCATGGCTGCAATCAACAACTAGACCTGCCGTAAGCCCGGCTCCCTCTAATTCTACTTCGCATTCAGACACGCATACCGAGTCATAATTCGGTTGCTTGCCTCCACGAAGGATTATATGGCCGTCTGGGTTACCACTTGTGCCAATTATACTTACTTGGCCTTGCTTATTGATCCCCATAAAACGATGTCCAGACGCCGCTGATTTCAATGCATTGATTGCAATATCGAGACTTCCGTCAGTACCGTTTTTAAAACCTACTGGCATCGACAAACCGCTTGCCATTTCACGATGCGTTTGTGATTCTGAGGTTCTCGCTCCAATTGCAGCCCAACTGAATAACTCAGCCAAATACTGGGGACTGATCGGGTCTAACGCTTCCGTGGCCACGGGTAATTCTAGTTCTGCCAACCAAATTAACAATTCTCGTGCTTTGCGAAGGCCTGTTTCGATATCAAATGTACCGTCGATATGCGGGTCGTTAATCAGTCCTTTCCACCCTGTTGTTGTGCGCGGCTTCTCAAAGTAAACACGCATGACGATGAACAATGTATCTTTACACGACTCATGCAGCTCTTTTAGCTTTAACGCGTACTCTTTCGCTGCGTCAATGTCGTGGATAGAGCATGGCCCACATACAACAAGCAATCTGTGATCTCGGCGGTGGATAATATCTGAAACGATTTTCCTCGATTCTGATATTGCTTCCAGCGCTTTATCTGACACAGGAAGCTCTGCACTTAAGTCATCAGGGGTTATAAGCACATCTTCAGTGCTTACGTGAACATTATTAACAGTGTCCTTAATCATGGGGCTTCATTACTCTCTTAACTACAAATTATAAAGGTAAACTCAAACGCTAAAAGAGCAGAGCTCAAAGCGTAAACAAAGGTTTACATATAGAAATTATACATTTTTTAAATTGCCATTGACTTTTTAACAAGCCAAGAATAACAACGCAAGTTATTACATCGAATACTTCAATATGATATTGTTTTTAGCTGCCATAGTAAAAAAAATTGTCAACAAAACTTTTCACCCGACTTCCATAGGTTATATTTTGGCCACCAGTAAAAGGTCGGCGATTGAAAAATATGTCGCGAGCGCCAGCGCTATGACAATGCCGATTATCAACAATAAATATGTTCTATTTCTATTCGTAACTTCAATAGTGCACAATTTCAATCAAAGACCGACGACTGTACAATTTTTAAATGAGAAATTTATGAATCCAGTGGAAACAACCTACCAGGGAAGCGTCGCAATTATTACCATGAAAAATGGTGAAAATCGGCACAACCCCGCATTCGCGAAAGCAATGCTAGAAGCCTTAAAGAAAGTTGAGCTAAACAGTGAAAGCAAAGCCCTCATCATCACTTCAGATGACGAAAAATCTTTTAGCTTAGGAATAGACACTGACTGGCTGATGCCCGCCATGAAAACGCAAAAGTTTGACGAAATTAAAGGCTTTATGCGAAATATGGATGACGTGTTTAAAAGGCTTCTTCTTTTCCCTATGCCCGTAATTGCAGCTATCAACGGTCATGCCTTTGGAAACGGTGCCATTCTTACTTGTGCATGCGATTTTCGCTTTATGCTGGCTGATAAAGGCTTTTTCTGTTTCCCTGAAGTAGATCTTTCTATTCCTTTTTTACCGGGCATGATCGAATTTGTTAAAAAAGCTATTCCGTATCATAGATTTAACGAAATGAAGCTGTCTGGTAGACGAGTATCTGGTAGGGAGCTAGAAAACGATAATGTCATTGAAAAAGCGTACGATTCAAAAGAACTGCTAATGGAAGGGGCACTAAATTACGCGCAAACGTTTGACAAAAAAAGGGCAATATTTGGCGAGCATAAAAAGCGTTTGCACAAACATATCATTGAGACTATTGATACACAGAATAAGCCCTTGATAGCGTCGCTTTCACTTATGGTGTAATTAGCAAAGCGTGTTGACCATTTCAGTACACATTTTATTTGGCTTTAGCGGATTAAAGTCAACAAGCGAGGTGCAATATGTGGTTGTTCCAACGTCATGGTAAATAAAGCAACCTTATCAAATCACTGCTTGCGTATTTTGAATCCACGATCCTTGTGTGTGCGTTTGTGAAAGAGGTCAACCCGCCAATTCCAGTAAACAGAGCCAATACGCAGCAATACCGTAACATGTAGCGCACCCACAATGCACCATACATAAGCTACATCTAATGAGAAAAGCAGTGCGTAAGCAAGGCCTCCAGCGAGACAAGCGCTAGCATACAGGTCTCCTCTCATAACAAGAGGAATCTCTCTGCAAACGACATCACGCATTAATCCACCGAAAATGCCTGTCGTCATTCCCATTGTCAGGGCAACGGTCATTCCCGTACCTTCTATGAGCGCTTTTTCTATGCCGACAATATTAAAAATGGCTAAACCGATTGCATCCATTAATATGAAGAAAAAGTTTGAAGGCGATGGCATATATCTTACAAACAAAACAGTACACAAAATAGCTAAGTACGTGACAAAAAGATAGTCAGACACTGTCACCCAAAAAATAGGTTTACCTAATAAGAGATCTCGAATTGTTCCCCCGCCAAGGGCTGTCATTACGCCGACAACAACAATACCAAACCCATTAATTTGCTTCTTGTGCCCCATTAATGCACCAGAAACAGCAAAAAACGCGACGCCAATAATATTCAAAAACATAAAATAGTTTGAAGTCATTTTCTGTTATCTCTCCTCCTTTTTACGGCGTGCTTCTTTGAGTCGAAAGCGCTGACCAGTTGTCTATACGTGCTTCACCAGCTTAGCTAGGGGTAAATCCTCATAGGTAACTCTTGCAAGCTTTGGCAAGTTAATAGTGGCAAATGATGCACAAAAAATAACAATACTGGAGTATACGGATGAAACATCCAATCCTTTCACTATCATTACTAACGACAAGTATACTAGCTTCAAACGCAGTTAACGCAGATGCTTTAATCGGCCCTAATCTAGCTACCGCACTTTCAAACCAAGCAGGGCCCTATGAAGTAATCATTACAGGAACAGAGAGCGAAACGCTAAATTCATCAATACAAGCGTTAGCCATACCCTACTTATCTCTGAAAACCCTGCCAATGGTTGCAGCATCGCTTACAAAAACACAAATAGAGGCGCTAGAAAAAAACCCTAATGTAAAAAGCCTCTATCAAAACTTGCCTCTTGAATATAGCAACTACACGTCAGGCGAAATCACGGGCGGCCATTTCGTACAGGACTTTCTTAACGTAACGGGCCGCGGCGTTACCGTTGCGGTACTCGATTCAGGTGTTGATGCCACACACCCGGACTTACCTTTGCGCGACAAAACAAGTGAAAATGTAAAAATAGTCGGAGACTTGGATCTGGCAGGCGGTATAAATACGTTTATTGAAGGTGTACCGAATTCCGATACAAGTTCAGGACACGGCACCCATGTTGCAGGAACAGTTGCAGGTACAGGGCAAGCCTCAGCAGGCGATCCTCGCCGCCCTTACTACCACGACGGCATCGCGCCTGACGCGAAAATCGTTGGTTTAGGTGCAGGAGAAGGGATCTCTATTCTTTATGGCTTACTAGGCTTTGATTATGCTATCGCGAATCAAGAACGCCTCGACATTGACATTATCACCAACAGCTGGGGTGGTGGCGATGGTGGCGCATTCGATCCGAACAACCCGATTAACGTTGCATCCTTCGAAGCTTACCGCAAAGGGATGGTAGTCAGCTTTGCCGCATCAAACTCCGGTCCTGATGACAACACATTGAACCAATATGCAATTGCCCCTTGGGTGATAAACGTTGCAGCAGGAACGAGTGATAAACTTCTCGCAGATTTTTCTAGCCGAGGTGTGGAGGGGGACGAACTTAAACTTCCAGATATAACTGCACCGGGACAAGGTATTACGTCTACTAGGGCACCAAATACCGCAATTGGCGCAATGGGGCCAGTATTAGATTTAAGCAACCCTACTTACGCGCTCCACTATCACACTATCAGCGGCACATCTATGGCGACGCCTTTCATAGCAGGGGTTGCAGCATTATTGCTTGAGAAGAACCCATCGCTATCGCCAGACCAAGTAGAAGCTATCATTAAAGAAACTGCAGAACCAATGCCAGGCTTTAAACCCCACCAAGTTGGCACAGGTTATGTGGATGTAAAAAAAGCCGTAGAACTGGCAGGACAGGTTGAAGGCAAAATGGGTACATTTCTTACCGGCGATACGCTATGGTCAAGCCAGGGTAATTGGACGCGTGTAGATAGCAATGACCCGCGTTTATCCTATTCAGGCGATTGGCAAAAAATGTCGTTCGGTAACACGCAAATGGACACGGTATCAAAATCAGTCAGCGCAACCATTAATGGTGATCGAGTACGCTTCTCTATTGCAACAAGTCGCG
This sequence comes from Alteromonas sp. V450, assembly GCF_001885075.1. Classification (NCBI taxonomy): domain Bacteria; kingdom Pseudomonadati; phylum Pseudomonadota; class Gammaproteobacteria; order Alteromonadales; family Alteromonadaceae; genus Alteromonas; species Alteromonas sp. V450. The sequence goes on along the minus strand of NZ_MODU01000004.1, from coordinate 298,537 downwards.
CACAAGCAGCAGCCGTAGAACTTTATGTAGACGGCGAATATTTTGAAACTGCGACTGTTTACGATAAAAATGCGTCATCTAATGATCCTAAACTTGTCAGTATCGCCTTCGATGATTTTGGTGATGGTACGCATAAAATTGAGCTGAAATTAGACAAAGGGTTTCTCGCACTTGACCATATTGACGTAGACGGCACTGTATTAAATAGCGACGCTACCTTTTCAAGTAGAACGCAGAATGACACCGGTTTGATGGGGCCCTCTGTTGAAAACCTAACGGTTCAAAATATACCTTTAGAAATATCAGCCAATGACATTGAAGTTGTCTCTTCCCTTTCTTGGGACGGTATTGCTGATTTGGACTTCTATTTAGTTGCTCCAGATGGCAGCGAAATTGCCTTTAGTGCATCTCTTGACAACCCAGAAGTAATCACTTTTTCACCCAAAGAAGCAGGCACTTACTTTCTTAGAGTGACAGGGTTTATAAGTCTTGCAACGGCGTACAATATCAAAACCGATATTACAAGCGCGTCGAATTAACTGCTGATGAGAAACAAAAAAGCCCGCTTAACGCGGGCTTTTTCGAAGTTAACAATAACGCAAGGATTAGTAATCTTAGTTAAGCTTCTCTTTGATACGTGCAGATTTACCTGAACGCTCACGTAGATAGTAAAGCTTAGCACGACGAACCGCACCGCGACGTTTCACTTCAATTGAAGAAACTGCCGGGCTGTGTGTTTGGAACACACGCTCAACGCCTTCGCCGCTAGAAATTTTACGCACGGTAAAAGACGAGTGCAGACCACGGTTACGTTTAGCGATAACAACACCTTCATAAGCCTGAAGACGCTCTTTGTCACCTTCGGTAACGCGAACTTTAACAACTACTGTGTCACCTGGACCAAACGCAGGAACATCAGTCTTTAGCTGTGCTTCTTCGATTTTTTTGATGATATCTTGACTGACTTTGCTCATCATATCCTCTCGTCCTAGTTAACTGTCATCTTGCTGCAGTTGCGCTTGGAATAATTCAAGCAAACGCTGCTGCTCCTCAGTCAGAGCTAGGTGATTTAACAATTCAGGGCGACGCTGCCAGGTTCTACCTAATGATTGCATCAATCGCCACTGCCTAATTTTTTCATGGTCCCCACTTAACAACACATCAGGTACCTTTTGACCATCGAGTATTTCGGGCCGCGTATAGTGCGGACAATCCAAAAGACCGTCAGTGAAGGAATCTTCAACTGCTGAGGCTTTATGCCCCAACACGCCAGGAACTAATCGAGCAACCGCGTCCATAAGGACCATTGCTGGTAGTTCACCGCCGCTTAACACGTAATCACCAATAGAGACTTCTTCATCTACATGGCTTTCGATCACTCGCTCGTCGATGCCTTCATATCGGCCGCAAATTAAAATTGTGCGGTCAATGTTAGCAAGGCGCTGAACGCCTGCTTGGTCAAGGGGTTTCCCTTGTGGTGATAAGTAGATCACCTTACTTTTTTCGCCACCCACTTTCTTGGCAGCTTGTATTGCGTCGGTTAGCGGTTTTACCATCATCAGCATACCGGGTCCGCCTCCGTAGGGGCGATCGTCTACTGTACGATGGCGATCATGTGTAAAGTCACGGGGGTTGAAGGTGTCAACCGATAACGTTCCAGACTTAACTGCTCGACCTATAACACCCTGTTGGGTAAAAGGGGCGAACATATCTGGAAACAGGCTAACAACGCCGAACCACTTTTCCGGTGTCACTTAAAACCCCGGGTCCCAGTCAACTTTAATGACCTTCGCTTCCTTATCCACCTCTTGTACGACTTCGTCAAATACAAAAGGTAATAGTCTTTCTTTTTGACCAAAAGCATCGCCTACATTCGCTTTAACGTGAATCACGTCGTTAGCACCTGTATTAAACACTTCTTTCACCACACCCAAGTCGTAACCTTGCGTTGTTACTACTTTCATGCCGGTGAGCTCACGCCAATAAACCCCTTCGTCGCCTAAATCAGGCAGCTGTGAAGCATTTATGTTGATATCCAAGTTTTTGATGCGCTCGGCATCATCTCGACTATCAACGCCCACAATTTTTGCAACGAGGCTTTTACCGTGCGGTCGCCACTGGTCAATTTGGTATTCTTTTTCATCGCCAAGAAACCATGGCGCGTACTCAAAAATACCTTCTGGCGTTTCTGTATAGCTGTTGATTTTGACCCAACCTTTAACACCGTACGGTGCGCCAATTTTGCCAACAATCACTTTGTCAGACGCTAGACTCATCTATACCACCAGTTAATAACAGCTTACGCTGCAGATTTTTTCGCTTCTTTTACCAAACTAGAAACGCGATCTGATAAGCTCGCGCCTACGCCAACCCAGTATTCAACACGCTCTAGATCTACGCGAAGACGTTCCGCTTGACCTTGTGCAGTTGGGTTGAAGAAACCGATGTTTTCAATGAAACGACCGTTTCTTGCACGACGGCTATCAGCCACCACTAGTTGATAAAATGGACGCTTTTTCGCGCCACCACGCTGTAAACGAATAGTAACCATAAATGCCTCAAACTCGTTGTAGCGTTACCGTTAACTTAAGCCTTCATTCAACGACTAAAAATTAGACGCCAATTAGAAGGCCGCCGAATTATACGGATCTCACTGCTCAATGCAAGTAAAAGTCTAGGAATAAACATAAATCAAGGCGTGTTAAAACGAACTAAGTCCTCCGCTTGATATTTAAGATAATCAATAAACACTCTACGGGCTCGTGTGGGAGTCGGGCATCAACGCATTAGCAGCGATAAATGGGCTTGTGAATTTGCCTTATCTCAGTGTTAAATACCGTTGTTATAATCGTAAACGTTGCGGCAAACGTATCTCTTTTGCCATACCGGTCAATACCAACACATTAAACGAGAACGCACGAAAAGAGGTAAACTTGACAACACCGCTAGCAAAAGTATCAACCAAACAAGTGTTGAGTTGGGTCGGTTCACACCTAATTAAGTATAAAGCACAGGTAATTGGTGCAGTTATTGCCCTATTCACAGCAGCAATTGCATGGCTATTACTTGGGCAAGGTATTAAATATGCGATTGATAATGGTTTTGTAGAAAATGCCTCTGATACATTAAATAAAGCAACAGTAATCGTATTAGCCATTACGATTGTGGCATGTATAGCAACGTACGCTCGCTTTTACTTGATGACATGGTTAGGTGAGCGCGTGAGTGCCGACATAAGAAACCAAGTATATTCGCACTTACTTTCACTTCCCCCTTCTTTTTTTGCAGAGCTAAGAACTGGAGAGGTGATTTCCCGTTTTACAAGTGATACCACTATTATTCAAACGGTTGTAGGCATGAGCCTTTCGATGACACTACGTTCGCTTGTCACCTTCTCTGGGGCGCTTGTACTAATGGCCATTTCCAGTCCTCTCCTCACTTTTTGCGTGATCGTTGCAGTCCCCGCTGTACTGGTGCCAATAAAAGTATTGGCGCCTCAAGTACGTCGATACGCAAAAGAAAGTCAGGACAAAGTAGCAGACTTAGGAGCACGAATAGACGAAAGCCTTCATGAAATCATGACTGTACAAGCGTACACTGCTGAGCATACTGAACGACAGCACTTTGCAAAGAAGGTCGAGCTCGCTATGGATACCGCTAAAAAGCGTATTCACTATCGTTCATTGCTAATTGGTTGCATTATGTGCATCAGTATGACTGCCATTATTTTTATCGCGTGGGTAGGCGCCCGCCAGGTGTTAGATGGGGCAATTTCTGTTGGCGAGCTCTCTGCATTTTTGTTTTATGCGGTAATGGCAGGCGGCAGCATTGCTACCATCAGTGAAGTGATTGGTGAAGTACAGCGAGGCGTTGGCGCAAGTGAGCGCCTCTACGAGCTCTATCAAACTATCCCAGCAATTGTGTCTTCGGGTAGCAGTGATCTCAGCACTGGTCGCACCAATCATCAAAATGTCAGCGTGACTTCTGCTCCCTCTATCCTCGTTCACAATGTAAACTTTGCTTACCCGGGCTCAAAGCAATTATTTAACGAATTGACCATTCAAGTTAGCCCGGGTGAACGACTTGCATTAGTTGGAGCAAGTGGTGCCGGTAAAACGACACTTTTTCAGCTATTAATGCGTTTTTACGATCCTGATTCGGGTTATATCGCAGTTAACGGTCAACCAATACATGAATTGCCCGTTAAAGACCTCCGCAGACAGATTGCGGTTGTCACACAAGAGCCTGTTGTGTTTGCAGACACCGTACTCGAAAACATTCGCTATGGAAATCCATCTGCTTCAGATGACGATGTTATTTTAGCTGCAAAACAAGCGTTTGCTCATGAGTTTATAGACAGCTTAGATGATCGCTATAAAACGCAATTGGGGGAACGCGGCGTAAAATTATCCGGGGGACAACGGCAGCGCATTGCCATCGCTCGCGCCATTCTTGCTGACCGCCCTATCTTGCTCCTTGATGAAGCCACTAGTGCACTCGATGCTATGAGTGAGCGAATGGTTCAACAAGCCATAGACCGACTGATGATTGGTAAAACAAGTATCGTGATCGCCCATCGACTTGCGACAGTTCAACATGCAGATCGAATACTGGTAATGGATAAAGGTCGGGTTGTCGCTGTTGGCGATCATGCATCTTTGATGAAAAGCGATACCTTGTACAGGGAATACGCTGAACTGCAATTGCTTAGCTGAACTGCCTGTGTTGCTATACGGTACAAAATAAAGGTCAACCAATTGAGCGTTTTATGAACGCTTTGGTAAAACAAAAATTAAAGGCTCCCTAGACACTGTTTGTACAATTTTCAATCCGTATAGCGATTTGTCTCTTCAAATACTGTTTTTTATAGACGTCGCTTACCGTTTTTCGCTGTATAAAAAGCGTTCGCTGTTAATGCTAAGCGATAAAGGAATTGGACAACATCGGTCAAAAGCCTAATTACGCTGCGGGTTAAAAATGAAAAAGTCTTTTTTTAGTGTACCGGTTTCACGAACATGGCTGTTCGTATTTTTATTGGTCACCACACATGTCAATGCGCAATTTATGGGCGACAGGCAAGCAAAGCTTGTGGTTACCAAGCCTATTGAATTCATAAATGAAACGCGAAAAGTCGAGGCGGTTGGCAGTGCAGAAGCACTTCGCTCAATTGTTTTATTCTCTCCGGTTGCAGATGAAGTAGTTGAAATAAATTTCACGCCTGGTCAATACGTTGAAAAAGGTAAAGTGTTGCTACGTTTAGACGACAGACGTCAAAAAACTGCACTGAAAAGAGCTAAGCTGACACTAGAAGATGCACAACGCACCGTAGAACGTCTAACGTCAAGCTATCAACAAGGCGCAGTCCCCGTCAGCGAGCTGGACCTTGCAAAAACACAAAGAGATCTTGCTGAGGTAGCGTTAGAAGAAGCGCAGGCAGACTACGAAGACAGACATATTGTCGCCCCCTTTGACGGCGTTGTAGGAATTACGGACGTAGAGGTAGGCGATCGAATAAATGAGCAAACCATCATCACAACACTCGACAAGCGAAATAAGCTTTTTGTCAACTTTAAGGCTCCTGAATCAGCACTCCCGGTACTGCTAAACGCGCCCAGCGTAACTTTGGAGCCATGGAGTGACAAAGGTACATCTGTGAGTGCCGAAATAGCGCAAATCGATTCTCGCATTAATGAGACGGATCGTACATTACGCGCTCGCGCTCTTTTAGACAACTCCGCAGATAAATTTCGACCCGGCATGAGTTTTCGAGTTGCGTTGAGCATTGAAGGTGACCGCTACGCAGCTATTCCTGAAGCGGCGCTGTTGTGGGGAGCAACAGGAGCTTATATTTGGCTTGCCGAGAATGGAAAAGCGAAAAAGGTTGATGTTAGCGTTCACCAGCGGTTAAGAGGCATAATTCTTGTTTCAGGTGATCTAAACGAAGGCGACTCGCTAATTGCAGAGGGTGTACAACGCCTACGCAATGGACAAGCTATAACAACTGAATTGGCTGGAGGACCAGCGGGTGAGTGAACAACAGCTTTCAACACCGACCAATGACTTACCCTCTGTCGCGATAAGACGTCCTGTTTTAATCGTGGTACTTAACCTTCTTATTGCGATTGCGGGCTTTGCAGCGTTAAGTGGCTTAGAAGTACGCGAACTTCCCGATGTCGATACTCCACGTGTTACCGTTACTGCGCAATTTCCCGGTGCTTCACCTGAAACTGTTGATGCGGAAGTGACTGGACGTTTAGAAGGTGCGGTAGCGCGAGTAAGCGGTGTTAAGAATATTTACGCGCAAAGTGAGGAAAACTCAGCAAGAGTGCGCGTCGAATTTCGACCTGGCGTAAATTTAGAAGACGCCGCTAATGAAGTAAGGGAATCAGTAAGCCGCGTGCAGCGTCAACTTCCAGAAGACGTTGAGCAAGTCGCTATTATACGTGCCGACAGCGATGCTCAAGCAGTAGTAAGTCTTGCTATATCCAGTGACACCCTCGATATGGAAACGCTGACTGAAAGGGTCGATACTGACGTAGCGCCTCTCTTTTTAAGTATTCCTGGGGTTGCAGACGTTACACTTAACGGCGACAGAGCGCGCGTTTTACGTGTTTCTGTTGATCCGCTTCGTCTCACTAGCTTTGGTTTGTCAATGAGTGACGTGGCTAATGCATTGGCACTCGCCCCTTTCGATGTTCCTGCCGGTAGTATTCAATCAGCAGACCAAGCGTTGATCGTACGCGCTGACGCAACTTCGGTCTCAGCTGAAGATGTCGGCAGTATTGTTGTGACCGGAGATATCAGAATAAACGACGTGGCAAGTGTTTATTTTGGACCTGCCGATACGTCAAGCGTTGTGCGCCTAGACGGAACGCCAGTAATCGGAGTCGGCGTAATCCGTCAAGCGAGTTCTAACACCATTGAAATTTCTGATGAAGTGTTGGAAATGGTTAGCGACCTTGATAAACGGTTCACTGACATGAATATTGTCGTGACTGCAGACGATGCAGAGTTCATTCGTGATTCAGTGAAAGAAGTTGTCATATCGCTAAGCCTAACTATTGCTCTGGTTGTCGTCACGTTATTAGTATTTATTGGTTCGTGGCGCGCTACCATCGTCCCTGCACTTTCCATTCCCGTTTCACTCGCCGGCGCGCTAGCGATTATTTGGGGTATGGGGTTTTCAATCAACATTCTTACCCTGCTTGCTCTCGTGTTGGCTACGGGTATGATCGTCGACGACGCAATCGTTGTTTCTGAAAACATCCAACGTCGCAGAAGCATGGGTTTAGGTGCTCGCGCCGCTGCTGTAATCGGCACTCGGGAAGTTTTTTTTGCTGTCGTAGCAACAACAGCAGTGCTCGCATCTGTATTTATTCCTATCGCTTTCCTCCCGTCGACCGCTGGTCGTTTATTTAGGGAGTTCGGCGGCGTATTAGCTGGCGCAGTGGTTATCTCTTCTTTTGTTGCGCTTTCGCTAGTTCCCGCGCTCACCGCTCGTCTTAAAGTAAAAAAGACAAAAGAAAATGGATTGTTTAGCAAGACCTTTGGCCGATTTGGTAACGCCTGCTTACGGGTGTATCAAGCGTCATTATTAAAGGCACTAAAACACGGCTGGATAGTGGGAGTGTTAAGTTTAGCAGCAGGCGGTGGCGCTTATATTTTGTCGCAAAATATCGATAATGAGCTTTTGCCAAGTGAAGACAGAGGCACAATACGCATCTTCGCCCGCGGCCCTGACGGCGCTGGTCTTAATTTTATGGATAGGCAAGCAGAAAAAATGGAAGAGCTACTGCTTCCTTATGTAGAGAACGGCACGATTGATTCGATTTATACCGTCGTAGGCTCGTGGGACCCAAATATCGTATTTATCACTGCCCCACTAAAACACTGGGATGAACGAGATAAGTCACTGCAAGATGTAGTAAACGAAATCCGCCCTAAATTACAGCAAATACCTGGCGCGCCCGGCAATGCTTTTGGCGGCAACAGTCTTAACTTGCGAGGCCAAGGTGGCGGCTTAGAAATTGCTCTCACTGGCGACACCTATGAGAATATCTTTCTAGCAGCACAGAATTTTTCTCGCCAACTAGAGGAAAACTTACCCGAACTCGGTAGACCGAGAATTAGCTACGATCCAACTCAACCACAAATGCGTGTAAACATTGACCGTCGCCGTGCTGAAGAATTAGGCGTACCGCTAACTGATATTGCCAGCACGCTTCGCGCTGCGGTTAATGGTGATGATATCGCCGACTTAAACGTGGGCGATCAAGCGATTCCAATTATGCTACAAACCAATAATCGTAGCACTTTAGACCCGTCTGACCTTACCAGTCTTTTCGTAAAAAGCACCGATGGAAACCTAGTGCCTCTATCAAGTGTAGCCTTTATTAGTGAGGAAGGCGTTGCTGCCGAACTAGAGCGCCAAGCGCAGCGGCGTGCCATTAAGGTAGAAATGGAATTGCCTGAAGATGTGGCGCTTAGCGATGTGGTGGAAGAAATTCGGACTTTAGCACTCGAGACTCTGCCTGATGGCATTGGGTTGGTATTCTTAGGTGAAGCTCAGACTTTTGAAGAAACGTCAAAGCAAGTTGCTCTCACCTACATCTTAGCGTTTGTTATCGTCCTACTGGTATTAGCTGCACAATTTGAAAGTGTGAATAGTGCGGTTGTGGTTATGCTTACCGTTCCGTTTGGTATTGCTGCTGCTGTGTATGCACTCTTTTTAACCGGCACGAGCATTAATGTTTACTCGCAAATTGGACTTGTCATGTTAATTGGTCTTCTTGCTAAGAATGCCATATTACTCATTGAATTTGCCGATCAACTTCGCGATAAAGGCTACGAGATTTATGACGCCATTGTTGAAGCTGGTAAAGTGCGTTTACGCCCTATTATGATGACGCTGGTTTCAACAATACTGGGCGGTCTACCATTAATCCTTTCCACAGGCGCTGGTGCCGAAGCTCGCAATGCTATTGGTTGGGTTGTTTTTGGTGGTTTAGGTATCGCTGTTGTATTCACCCTTTACCTGACTCCAGTGTTGTATCTCGCACTTGCTCGCTTTACCAAGCCTCGTGCCGATGAAAGCACTAAGCTTGAAAGGGAAATGGAAGAAGCCAATGCACAGCAATTGTAAGGCAGTCCCTCTTCGGTAGGTGCCATGCCTTTTTAAGCGGCATCTAATCGTTTTTTTATGATGCTGCTTAATTCAGTGAGAGAAATCTTTGAGACGCCCAAGCTAGGTGTATTGTAACAACAATAGGTGTTACGTCTCGCGTTAAAGCTTGGGCGTTTTTATTAGAATACGGCTGTGGTTAGCGCTTCTAAATGGACTACATTATAATATCAATCCGCATAGATAATTGCCCTAATAGGTTTTACAGAACGCTTTGACTTTCGCCTTGCCGGTAAAAGCGAGAAGTTGATCGACCATCCTATCAAAGTATGGGTTGTAGGTTAGCCTAGCATACACTCGGTCTTGCTTATTACTTGCTAACGCTTCATCAGCGTTGTCGGGCTTAAATCCCCACGGCCCGTACCACACTTCCTCGCCCGCTTTGCAGCGCGCTTCAGCGTCACTACCCTGGCCGTTATCACATATGCGAAAGTCACTCTCTATGCCATATAGTGGGTTCTCGTCAGAAAAAAGTGTACTCATGTGTGACGCAGCACTAATTCGCTGTTCGGGGACATTCATGGTTTGCATGATGAGCGTATTCTCAGGCACCTCAGGGGCTTTCTCACCCTGCCATAATAAACACTTGTGTGGATGAGTAAAATTGTCTCTAAATTGCTCAGCGATTATGGCGGTATCTACCACGCTGTCTTTTTCTGCCACCACCATGAGTACAGGTAGATTCAACGTTCGCTCTTCTTTATCAGAGCGCGTAAACAAATCTTGAAGCACATTTACGCTTTCCTGATAAGCAGCGAAGCCAGGCATTGCGGTGGAGTTATAGCGGCTTGGGTTATCTTCTTCTTCGACATTAGGCCAAGGAAATAATGAATCGATATAGGGCGCTAAACGGGACACAAAGAAGCGTGATTTAAAGGCTGGTGAAAAATGCATGAGCCCTTTAATATCGAGTTCTTCAGTCATTGAAAAGCTTGCTATTGTGGTCAAATTAGCGCCCGTAGAAAAGCCACCAATGTAGAGATTGTCTACTTCTTTGGAAAATAGCCGTATGTGATGATTCGTTTCTGTCTGCCACTGCTGATAAGTAACGTTTAGCATGTCTCCGGGTTTTGAGCCGTGGCCCGGCAACAAGATGGTTCTTACGTGAATACCTTCATTGCACATGGCGTTGGCAATATCTCGAAAAAAGTAAGGTGAGTCGCCTAACCCATGAACTAGCAAAACGCCAATATCGCGGAATTGCGTGCCGCATTCAAACGGCATATTCATGAATAATTCTTTGGCTTTTTTGTTTGAAATAAACGTTCTATGTTCCTGCAGGTAACTTTCAACGTCACCTAAGTAATTATCGAAAGGCTGTACTCCCACAGGAAAAGCCTGTGCACTGGCGCTGAACTGCGGACTGTGCGACGAATGACAACCACTTAGCCAGAACAGCGCGAGGGAAGCAGCACATGCATATGCTGCTTTATAAGTAATACTTGGCATGGGTAACGTGTAGGCTTATGGAAATTAGAAGCAATTATTGCAGTGTATCTTTGCCCGAAACTAATGCCTTGGCGAGTAATTTATGGGTAAGTAATGATAGAAGCTCGGTTTCTTCCTCGCTTCGCTCGCCATCAACACCCGTTATCGCCATTGCAACCTCTAACGTTTTCTCGGCATCGAACGACAGATCGTGCTTTAAGCTACGTAAGAAACTAATAGCATCGCCGGTGTCAATGGCCTTTCGGGTTTGATAAATAGTATCGTTTAGAAAAGCTTCACGGCAAATCGGACTTTGCCAGTCCAGCGACTCAACCATTGTATTCAGGTAGTCTTGTTCAGACAGCGTAACCATTCCGTCGACTTGATAAAGTAAAACTGAAAGCTTGATAAGGGCTTGGTTAAAACTTTGTTGTTCTGATAATTGCATAACACTTTTCCTCTTCGTACTGTACGCGGCAGTACCACAACATGCTCTGCATCCTAGCAGTAGCGATAATCTTCTGTGTCTACATTGCGCTATTAAACATCGAAAACACTTTAGCCGCTGATTAACTGCAATAGGACCTGTAAACCTTTACTTTGGTTCCAAGGCTTAACAGGACCAACAATGTAGACCGCAGAATTGACGGTAACATTACGCAGCGATGAAGCTTTTAGTTCACAATGTTAAATAAGTGTAAACACCTATTGCATTATAGGTCTTTTTCAACAGGTTCCAAGTGTCACATATCGCAAAAAATGGCAAAAAATTGATTAGAATACCAGTGATTAATAGGTAGAAAAGAGGGATGAGTTTAAACCGCTAAAGTAGGATAAAAGTCTGGCACACCTTTGTACACGTGGGCCAGACCCAATTTGTAGCTTATAGTAAAAATTAAAAAGACCCGTTAACGCAAGCCCAAGGTGATATCGTTTATATAGAAATTACCCGTATAGACTTTATCGTTATTACCATGGGATTCTAATGCAAAAAACTGCTTATCTTCATCGTTCAAGGCTTGATACCCCCCGATCACCTGATAAATCCACACTTCAGGGTCAAAGTCTAAGGCGTGTTCTTCAAAGTAATCCAGCGCCGTTTTAGGCTGACCGGAATCGATAACTTCACAGAAATACGCTTCTACCGCTTGCTGCAATGGATCTTTCTCAAGCGACAGGGTCGATTGCTCAGTCACATCAATGTCGACCGGTTTCGTGTCTTCGTGCTTAGTCTGACGTTTGTGTACGTGGGTTAACGACGCCACAATATTCTGATAATCGGCTTCATGCTCAACGTTGTTAACATCAGGCGCTGCATTGGCAATAATCGCGTCCGATTGATTAAACAGAACAGGTACGTTAGTCAGGTTAGCGTAGTTGCCTGGCGCAAAATCAGGCTGCTGCTCCATGTGTAGCAAGAAGCCTTTGAGTAAGCGTGTTCGACCTTGGAACTCTCTAAACCGACCCAACAAGTCTAATAAGCGTGCCTGTACTACTGATAACTCCTGTGCGGCCTTGGCAAAGCGCTGCTGCAGGGACACTACCAGCAAGTGACGAAGTTCACGGTTAGAACCTGCCAGTTCACTTAACTCATCGAAGCGGAAACACTCAAGCTGGGCAAGTAAGTCGGTTACCTGTCCTTGCGCTAGCTCATTTTCGCGAATTTTAGCTTCAACCGAAGACACGTAGCCAAACTCATTGTTAATACGGCCAAACATAACACGCACGCTATTACTCAACGATTCTGAAAGCTGATAGACATGCTCGGTTAAATCGCCCATGTGGGCTGCCGCTTCATTATATTTGTTGTAGTGAAGGGCTTCTTTATAGTGCTCGGTTAGGGTTTTAAGGCTTGCCAGCGACGCACCAATATTGGCGTTGATAGTCCGGTTGCGCTCGTCTTGTAAACTCCCCTCTAAAAGCGTTCTTACCGCGCTTTTCAAACGCAGCTCGCTTTGCGCTTCCGGGCGCCACAACACGCCTAGTTGAACAAGCTGTTCTAATACCTTTGGGCTGTGATCGCGCTCTTTTACAGAACCATTAATGTACGCCTGCATGATGAGGTCGCTGTGACGACCCAATGCGTTCAATAATTTAGTCCCTGCCTGAATTAACACCTGGCTCATATCAAGCTACCTTGCGAAATAGCGGCCTCCGCCTGCTCAGATAAGCTCAGCGCTTCAGTTTCATCAATAAAGCGTAGCATTTCGTAAAGGTGTTCAATTTTGCCTGTGCCCAAATAAATCTGTTTATCTGGGTTTGGCTTAATCAGATAACCCATTTCAGTTAAGCGTTTAAACACCTGCTTTAGCTGACCATCCAAATTCACGCTGGTAGAGCCAAACATGCGATAGCGCGAAATTTTTTCTAGCTGCTCAGCATAGGCGGGCGTATCTTCAATGGTAGTTTGCAGCTCGTTCAATCGAATCGCGCTACCCATGGTAATGGGCATATCAGATTCATTAGCTTGCTGAACCAGCAGCAACCACTCTACCAGAGGCACTAGGTTAGATGCTGTATCTTGGAACTGCTGTGTAAGCACTTTGCGCTCGTTTTCACCAATGGTGAGAAAGCTGGCAAAGAATACGTCACCTTCAGCGGTGGTCGATAATGTACGATTTAATAACGCTAAATGAGGTTCTAACTGAGCAGCATTGTCTCTTGATTTAAGAAAACGCCACGCCTCTTCATCGGTCACCTGACAAATAAACGTGCCTTGTAAAAGTGCACTCAGTACACGGCCTTGTTCTGTCATCATGCTGATGTCTCCTCACCTGCTACTTCACCGTTCTTTTCTGCTTCTTTTTTCTGTTTAATGCGCGCCCCTATAGCGCTTGCTTTGGGCTGAACCACCTGCAGTTGGCGGGTTACCTTATCTATCAAGTAGCGGTTTTCAAACAGCGTCAATACTTCTGATTCAGGGTTAGGGAATGCGCCAACTACACTAATATTATTGTTTTGACACGCTTCAAAGATTTTCTTCACGTTGTTTTGGTGAAGTGTACCTAGTTCATCGATAGGCCAATGCACTGTGGCGTCGGCATCGCCGCGCAGCAGACGTGTGAAAGCGAGTAAGAATTTACACAAGATTAGGTAGGCCATACCGTGGCTTGATGACTCGTTAAGCTGGCGGTCGGTACGAATAACAAGGTCACTTTTACCTTCACGTAGGTGAAGTTCGATATCAAGTAGCTTGCTAATACCGCCCGTAAGCGCTGCACGGCCAAGAATATCAAGAACCCGGCGCATACTTTGACCGTACTCTTCCTCTGGTAACTCGTTAGCCCCCTCTTCCATCCAGTGCTCATAGAGCTTTCTGAATTGCTCAAGTTCAGGCCAGAATTCAAGTTCACTAATGCGTGAGCGAATTTTAACAGCCGAGTCTGATACACCATCAAGAGAAAGGTCGCCGTCGACCTCTTGGGTAATACGGCGGCTTTGCGACACAATGCGTTTATCGATATCGGCAAGTACAAAGTAGTATTGCGAAAGATCGGCGCCAAAGATACGGCCTTGCTCACGCAAGCCCTGTAGCTTCTGCGGGACAATCACGTTTAGAAGCTGTGCTAAATGCGACACCATACGGCGGTGATCAAAGCTCTTCACGCCGTGGGCGTTCAGCGTTGCACACTCTTCACGGGCGCGCTCCCACGTATCAGATAGCCCTGTGCCCGCTTGCGCGGCAATAAGCTGATCGAACCGCTCTACATAGGCGCGAATATCGCTTAGCAAGTTTTCGCGCTCTTGAAGCTGGCTTTGCACTTCTGAGATACGCTGACCAATACTTACATCGTCGTGCTTAATTTCAGCCGTTTCATCACCCGCTTGAAGCGTAAGCTTGGCCAGAGATTTACTTAAGGTTTTAACCTGTTCCAGGTGCTCACTGGCAGTTTTAAGCGTAGTTTCAAGCTGTCCGTGCTGCTCTTGAAGCTGTTCGCGGTTCGCTTTATAGGTTGCTTGTTTGCTGGCTAAGTTACGCTCAGATTCACCCAATAGCTTACGCGACTTAGACAAGCCCTCCTGCCATACCACTTTTTGCTTGGTAAATACGTTAGTGTACCAACGCTCGTAGTCGGCTACTTTATGACGGTGGGTTTCAGTGCGCGTAATGTCTTCTTTAAGCTTATTGATTTGCTTTTTAAGCAGACCTATTTCATCAACATCCACACCGCGATTGCTCAATTCGCTTTCTAGCCAATCCTGCATATCTTTGCGGTCTTGGGCAGCATTGTCTTTCGCCTTACGCATGTCGCTATCAAGTTGAGATATACGTGCTTCACTGTCAGCGATGAGCTGCTGCCAGTGAAATTTGTGTTCGGTTTCCGCTTCGCGCTGCTGATCTTTGATTTCGTCACGACTAAGCTCAAACTGCGCCTTCGCTTGCTTTTGCGACTGCTGGTTCGCTTCAAGCTTAGTTTTGGCTTTTTGCTTACGTGCAGAAAGCGCCTGCTGATATTCACTAAGTACCGTATCGCGGTCTTGCTGTGCGCGTTTACGGCTGGCTTCGGCACTTTTAACGGCGTTGTCTTTTTGGGTAACCACAAGCTCGGCGTTGCGCACATCTTCGTTCGCTTTCGCCAAGCGCTGTTCGCATTCGTTCTGCGCAGCAAGGGCAGCGGCTTGACGAATTTCAGCTTCTTGCAGTTGCTGCTTAAGGGCTTGTTCGGTACAAGCATAGTCTGGGGTATCAAGTTCAGTAAGTGCTAACTTAACGCCCATAAAGGTATCGCTGTCGCCTTGTGCATCTTTTGCCATAACAGGCGCTAAATCAGTGCGCTCTAGTAGCTCAGGGCGCACAACTTTACCTAACGATAACTCCCAGTCATCGACATTGGCACGCAAGAACTCAAGTAGCGAGCCTTCGCCAGGGTAAAGAAGCGCATTAATTTTGTTAACCGCTTTTTCTTCTTGTTGAAAGGCGTTGCGCGCTTTATCTAACGCATTAGAACACTCTTTGCGAAACTCAACTGATTTGCTGTGCGCCTGCTGCGCTTGTCGCAGCTCACCCCGCGCTGCATCTTCATTAATCGATGCTTCTTTTATGGCCGCATCAAGAATATCTAGCTGAGATTGTTCAAATTCGTTGTAGCCTGCATTGTTAAGTGAAGCTTTCAGTTCAGCTTCAGCTACCTTTAACTCATTCAAACTATTTTGGTAATCGTTCTGAAGCGCGCTTAGCTGGCTATTGTAGTCGCTCTGAATACGACTTAATGCTTCACGCTCGCTCTGCTGCTGCTCAGCTTTATTCTCTGCGGCTTCTTGGCGTGCGGCTGACATTTCTTCTAAAGTGATTGACAGCTTTTCACCTAGCTCAGCCAAGCGCTTGTTGTAGGCCGACTCAATATCTTGGTGTTTTTCAGTAAGCAGTACATAGCGACTATCGGCCATGGCCTTTTCATTTTGCCACTGCGACAAATTGGCGACGTCTTCTTTAAGCTGCTCAATATTGTCGTCTTGCCACTTATCGAATTCACGCTCAACCGTATCAAGTTCACTGGTGAACTTCTCAACATCTGCGCGAGCAGATGAAATAACCTGGTTTAGGTGATCACGGGTATCACCCCACTCGCTGTCCGTTTGTTTGCGCTGGAAGCTATTCTCATCCAGTTCATTCTTTGTTGTTTCAACCCGCGCAGCCAAGTAGGTCTTATCAAGCTCGAAGCTATGCTTAAGGTTAGCAAGCACTTGCTCTGTTGTGGTTAGCGCCATGTCAGCTTGTTCGAGTTTAGAAAACTCAGGGCGAATTTTGTCGAATTGTTTAATTAAGTGACATTCTTTAATCCAGTCATCAACGCGGTGGCGGCTTAAGCCTGAAGTAGGTGGCGTAACGCCATCCTCTTCTAAAATGGCGGCAATCATGGCCTTGATGGTTTCCATCTTGCCTTCTTTCGAGTGAACCGCTTTAGCCAGTTTCTCGATGTGGCGCATGTGTTTCGACGGTTCGCAAAGGCTAAAGATTTTGGCGTAGCCTAATAGCTCACGGGCATTGTTACTCTGGTTAAGCACACCGTGATCGTTTTGAATGATGGCGCGGAAGTCTTTCGTATTAAGTAAGCTCGTAACCAATATGTTGTTGCGCTTCATGGCGCGTGCAAGCTCGGCGCTGCTTACACTGGCGTGTTTGCCGTTCTTTTGCTCTATTAAGTAGTCACTGATTTCAAATGGCTTGCCAATTAAACGATAATTAACGCCCGTACCGTTTGAACTTAACACTGCTTGGCATAGATCACCTTCGGCACGCGTGTATTCATAGATGATAAAGCTAGATAAACGAGGCAAGTACCAGCGTTCAAAGCTGTCACGGGTTGCCGGTACCACGCGGCTAGGATACTCGCCGTAAAACACGGGAATAAGTCGTTGAAGCGTGGTTTTCCCTGATGCATTGGTACCACAAATATTGGTGTGTCCATCAAGCTTTAGCTCGACCACGCCTGGTAAATGCGTGTCGATAAGAATAATACGTTTTAAGCCTGCCATAGTGTTCCTGTATCAATAACTCTGCCGGGTGAACGCTCACACAGCACAAAACTGTACCTGCTTTGATAGGGTAAAAGTTGCATACCTAAAAGAAAGCGAGCACATGCGCACGATGTAGCCCGTCAGTGTATTATGAATTCACGAATTTGCACAGATGTGCAGTCATTTGTTGGTTATAAAGCGTGCTGTT
The DNA here is from genome assembly GCF_001885075.1 of Alteromonas sp. V450. Classification (NCBI taxonomy): domain Bacteria; kingdom Pseudomonadati; phylum Pseudomonadota; class Gammaproteobacteria; order Alteromonadales; family Alteromonadaceae; genus Alteromonas; species Alteromonas sp. V450. The sequence continues at coordinate 281,261 of NZ_MODU01000004.1, read as the reverse complement.
GAGGTCAAAAATTTCTATCGTTTGTTCTAAATAGAATTTGTCACACGTCACATCGAAAAACGATACGCCGACATTATTTTTGCAACAGATCATTTCTTACACTTGCTGGTTAACCAATTTTAAAACATCTTATTAACCAATTAAAAACAATTGGCATAAACCGTGTCTTCAAATAATAAAAACGAAAACATCCTACATGAAACCCTGAAAGTGCTTTTGTACTTCTTCTTAATTGCTTTGGTGATTACAGCCATATCTGCATGTGGCGGTAGCACCACAAGCCCGGCGCCGCCTGAAGCGGTTCCATTACCTGACTCGCAAGGTGATGGAGATAAAAATGAAGACCCCGCTGAGCAAGAAGCATTTACCGTTACTTCTGAAGTAACGCTTATTGCTACAGGAACAGACAGCGCAAGCGAAACCTATGCATCAATAGAACGCGTGTTAGGCGAAGGGAGTATAGAAGCCCCAGATTTATTTGCAGGCGATCACACTGATACAGCACATATTCTAGAAGAAACAGATAGTATCGTGGGACCACATTTTGTGTTTCTGGCCCATCGCGATGAAGATTTCAATAAGGGCGTTCAATCCGACCGTCAGCGCAACGAAATTAAAACGTATGACAAGAGCGATAATAACCTGCTTGGCTTTGAGGGTGAGACCATGCAGTTTGAGTGGTATTTCCACATTTCAAGTGAGATGTCGTTAACCCGTAAGTTTAGTCATTTCTTTCAGCTTAAAGCGCGAAACGATACTGATGACAACACTAACGGCAACGACGATCAGCCAGTCATTACACTTTCCGCTGTTGAAAAAGATAGTTCTGGTAAAGAACTTCAAGTAAGGCACAGTGTGGGCTTTAATACTAACGGTTCTAGTACGAGTGACGTTTATTTGATACGAACAAACTTCAATGACATTGCCGATGAATGGGTGAAAGTATTTGTACAAGCCACATTCGCCGAAGAAGGCAGCTTCATGATGCAAATAACGCGGCTTCGTGATAGCGCAATTGTTGTCGACGTCAATGAGACAAATATAGACATGTGGCGAGGGGTGTCTAGCGATGACTTTGTTCGCCCTAAGTGGGGAATTTACCGCTCTACCGCCGAAATAGACAAATTACGCCAACAAGAAGAACGGGTTAAATTTGCAGATTTCGTTATTAGAAAGGGGACGCTTTAAAAGCGTCCCAATTGTCACTACCTTTCCTACTTTATCGTTAACACATTCACCGACTCAGGCGCGGGATACATCATGCTGAAAGTAGGCGAGATATCGCCCGAGGCTGAATTTAAAATGTTATCAAAGCGAAGGATCATACCGTTTGATTTTTCAGCAACATATACATGACCATTGCTAAGCATCAAGTCTACCGGATTACCCAACATCGAGTTCGGTCCTGCAATATTCACGGATACATCAGTTATGCCATCAGCACTACCTGCGCCTGGAATTACATAGAGTTTGCCGTCGGTAGCGTCTGCTGCGCTACCTACATCAGATATGACCAAGCTATCGCTTTGGCTATCATAGTCTATGCCGTGAATATTGGTTGGCGCTACAAATGCTTCCCCACCACTTGCAGGAACAATTAGCCTGTCTTCGCCCGTAATGACGGTTTCACCGCTTTCCATTTGACGCAGAACCTCTTCAAACACAGCAACCGACCCATTGGTCAACGCCAAATACGCACTATCAGTTGATGGGTCGTAGTCCACATCCCAAGGGCGAGCACCGTTAGCGGCTTCAAGTGTTAATAAAGGCGCAACGTTGCCCGACGCACAAGGCGAAAACACGCGAACGGCGGGAGTCGCTTCGTTAACATCTGCCACGAATACCACACCGGCTTCTGAAGCGATGTCTAGACCCTTAGGCGCAATCAAACCTGTTTCACTACCTACAATCGTGTGGTCGAAACTATCGCTATACATCATACCGTCTCTCGAGCCTTTGAGACGATTAACCACAAGTAAACCACCCGTCGAGGTTTCAACATCATCGAAGGTGATGACACCATCACCGCTAGCGGTAAAAGCGGCACTCTCGATGCTCATACCGGCATCAAAGGTGCTTAGCTCACTAGATAGTACAGCGCTGTATTGTGCTACTTGCCCGGTAGTCTCACCGTTGTTTGATGGATTGCTCGATACCGAAAGGCCTTTGATTGGCATGGTAGTTATGCCATCGTCCGATGCATCTTTCATCTCGTTCAGCTGAGTTAACTCAGCCAACGACTCTGGTTTTACCGAAGGTGTTGATAGCGTTGGCGCAACATCGCCACTAGCACCATTGAATATATTTGAGAACACCAAGATTGCGTCATTAGACTTTTCCGCTACTCGAAGGTCTGAACCCGTTAGGACAATGTCTACTGGATTACCAAGCTGAGTCGATGCGCCGCCAATCACTCTACTTGGTACGACAGCGCCATCAGCTGATGAAACATTTTCCAAAACAAAAATTTGACCATCATCGGCGATAGCAGCGTCACCTACGTCGGATAACACCATACGATTAGACATGGGCTCGTAAACGATGCCGTGCAGATTAATCGATATCTGATTTCCGTCTGCATCTGAAGGCACCACTGAACGCATAACTGTGGGCACAAAATCAGAACCAGCGATATTATCGTAAACCGAGAGCGTTCCATCGGTCAGTGCCACAAACAATCTGTCGCTTTGTTCGTCGTAGGCCAAATCCCATGGTTTGGCAGACGTCATTATTTCTGCAATAGGGGCTACATTTCCTGCCGCTTGGCTGCCGAAAACACTTACCTTTTGACCGTTAAAGTCAGCAATCATGACCAAGCCAGCATCTTCAGCAAAAGCGATACCTTTAGGGTTAACAAGCCCCGTAGTTGCACCTGTTATCTCGTGCCCTGCACTCATCATATAGTCAGCTTGAGCTTCAAAATTACAAAGCGTTCTTAACAACGGTAAATCACTGTCGCCGGCTTGTACCAGACTTCCGCTATGCGTGAATACAATCCCCTCATTGGCTCCTGTGGTTACCGTGGATAACACATTTGCGTTTTGGTCTATCGAAGTAACCGTATTGCGGTTGTTCTCGCCATTATTTGCGACTAAGAAAGTTGCAGACGCGAAGCCTGGGGATCCATTTTGACCTGGTGCACCGTCTTGTCCAGGTGCACCATCTGCACCATCAGCACCGTTCACCCCATCTTTTCCGTCATCTCCATCGCAGGCACTAAGTGCGAACACCATTGCTGAAGCTAATAGTGAAAGTTTTAATTTTTGTTGTGATGTTTTATTGAATTCCATCTTCATCTCCGTACTTGTTGTTTAGTGAAGAGACGTTGCTTAGCCGCGCAATGCGATAAGTACTGCTCACGTCCTAATCAACAAGCCAAACGATTGATGAGTGACAACGGATGCAAAAAAATAAAAAAACCTCAATGCATTGCTGCGATTGAGGTTTTTTAGCGTTATGAAATTATGCGATAACCTTAACGTGGTGGGAAGCCGCCGCCTCCGCCAAATCCGCCAGGACCGCCGAATCCACCTGGGCCGCCTGGACCACCAAAACCGCCCCCCGGAGGCATCATGCCTTTCATCTGACGCATCATCTTCTTCATGCCGCCGCCAGACATCTTCTTCATCATTTTCTGCATTTGCGTAAACTGCTTAAGTAAACGGTTTACGTCTTGAATTTGCGTACCTGAGCCGGCTGCTATACGGCGCTTACGCGATCCTTTAATCATATCTGGGCGCGCACGTTCAGCGGGCGTCATTGAATTAATGATGGCTTCCATTTGATTGAACTGCTTGTCGTTCGCCTGATCTTTAATTTTATCAGACATACCGCCCATGCCAGGCAGTTTATCAAGCATTCCCATCATGCCGCCCATGTTCTTCATTTGCTCGAGCTGATCTTTAAAATCTTGCAGGTCGAAGCCTTTTCCTTTCTGTACTTTCTTGGCCAGCTTTTCCGCTTTCGACTTATCAACCTTACGCTCAACTTCTTCGATAAGGCTAAGTACGTCGCCCATACCTAAGATACGAGACGCAATACGCTCAGGGTGGAAAGGCTCAAGTGCATCCACTTTTTCGCCCATACCGATAAACTTGATGGGTTTACCTGTGATGTGACGAACCGATAGCGCAGCACCACCTCGTGCGTCACCATCTGCTTTAGTAAGAATGACACCCGTTAAAGGCAGTGCATCGTTAAACGCTTTTGCGGTATTCGCAGCGTCCTGACCTGTCATAGCGTCAACCACGAACAGGGTTTCAATTGGCTTAACTGCAGCGTGAAGTTCTTTAATTTCGTCCATCATGTCGTTATCGACATGCAAACGACCCGCGGTATCTACAAGTAGTACATCAAAGAAATTTTTCTTCGCTTCAACAATAGCGTCGTTAACGATATCAATGGGCTTTTGTAAAATCGTTGACGGATGGAAAGCTACATTCACTTCACCGGCGAGTGTTTCAAGCTGCTTGATGGCGGCCGGACGGTATACGTCGGCACTCACTACCATCACTTTCTTCTTCTCGCGCTCGGTTAAGTATTTGGCAAGTTTACCTACAGACGTGGTTTTACCCGCACCTTGTAAGCCCGCCATAAGCACAACAGCTGGAGGTTGAGCTGCAAGGTTCAGCTTTTCATTCGCCTCCCCCATCACAGACTCTAGCTCAGACTGTACGATTTTAATAAATACTTGGCCAGGCTTGAGGCTCTTGGTAACTTCGGTACCAACTGCACGCTCTTTTACCTGCGCAACAAACGCTTTTACTACCGGAAGCGCAACGTCGGCTTCAAGTAGCGCCATACGCACTTCGCGTAGCGTTTCTTTAATATTGTCTTCAGTAAGACGCCCTTTACCGCTGACATTTCGTAATGTCTGGCCTAAGCGTTCTGATAAATTCTCAAACATAGTATGAAACTTCTTTTTATTTCAGACGTAATGCCCGCATTGTAACGTAAAAGCGAACGGTAACGTACCCACAATTGCGGTTAAATTTTTAAACTTCTGCGCAAAGAACTGTCGAGGCAACGTAGACAATTATCGACGCGCATGTGATGCACTCATTGGGTCCCCACCAGTCAATACCCACACTAAAAGTGGGTGTGAAACAAACAAAATCAAGGAGATGGTTGAATTTACTCGCAAGTTGCAGTATCAATACCGACTCTGTCGGTGAAGACATCACCAACCTATTACAGGACACATCATGAACACCCTTTTCGCCATTTCTGCTGCTTTACTCTACGCATTGGCTGCGGCAGTACTTATTGGCAAATTCGTACATCAAGACGGCCCGAATAAGCGCCTCGGTCTATCTTTGGCAAGTATCGGGGCGTTGGCGCATATAGCATTTCTAATCAACGTGATAATTGTTTCGCCAGGGCAAGATATGAGCATAACAAATGTGTTATCTTTGGTGTCTTGGATCATCACCGTATCAATGCTTATTTTTGCTCGATCGATCCCCAACCTCATTCTGCTTCCTGTTGTTTTTGGTTTTGCTGCAATGGCCGTGTTAGCATCGCATTTAATTCCCGTATCGTACATAATGCACATCGAACTGCAGCCTGGGTTAGTGGTACATATTAGTTTGTCTCTTTTTGCATATTGCACATTGGTTATAGCGTTTTTATACGCACTTCAAATGTCGTACATAACCTACCGCCTAAAACAAAAAGGAGCGACATTGCTTCACTCCTCACTTCCGCCCCTTATGCTGGTCGAAAATATTCTTTTCAAATTATTACTCGCAGGAACGTGTTTGCTGTCGGTTTCGCTTCTTAGCGGATTTGTTTTCCTAGATGATATGCTAAATAAAACGTATGCACATAAAACGGTTCTTTCAGCATCAGCGCTCGTTGTCTTCCTTACGCTTGTTGTAGGTCAAAAACTGCGCGGCTGGCGAGGCAAGCAGGTAATAGCCATGACAGTGTTGGGCGTTGTATTACTCTCTCTCGCTTATTTTGGCAGTAAGTTGGTGAGAGAGCTGATATTGTAATCACTGAAAAAGCGCGAGAGTTGTATTTTCATTGGTTGTTTTTCCTTTAAATTGACCGATAAGGCATTTTCCTCTTGAAACCAGCTCTTCAAATCAATACATTTGAAGCCTAGTTATAAACAGGGCCCCCTAATTGGACGACATATCAACGAGTACGCTGTTCATTGCACTCGGCGTACTCATATTACTTTCTGCGTATTTTTCTAGTTCTGAAACAGGCATGATGTCGATAAACCGTTATCGGCTCAAGCATCTTCAAGGTGAAGGTAACCGTTCTGCTATTCGCGTAGCTAAACTACTCGACCGACCAGACCGCCTTATTGGCCTAATCCTCATAGGCAACAACCTGGTGAATATTGCGGCATCCTCGCTGGCTACAATTCTTTGTATACGGTTGTTTGGAGATTATTGGGGCTTGTTTGCTGCCACATTTGGTTTGACCCTTGTGCTACTTATATTTGCAGAAGTGACGCCAAAAACGCTTGCCGCACTATATCCAGAAAAAATTGCGTTTCCAAGTTCACTTATTCTTCTACCGCTATTAACGTTACTTTATCCTTTTGTGGCAGCAATAAATGGAATAACCAATGGTATTTTAGCACTGCTTCGAATTAGTCCTGCAAACGGTAGTGATGACTCTCTTAGCCGAGAAGAACTTCGCACTGTGGTTTTCGAGGCAGGCACTATGATCCCTAAAAAGCACCAAGATATGCTTGTAAGTATACTGGATCTTGAAAGCGTTACCGCCGAAGACATCATGGTACCAAGGGCCGAAATTTTTGCTATCGACATTAATGATGATTGGAAAAAAATTCAAAAAGCGTTAACGCATGCACAACATACCAGAGTCTTGTTGTATCGCGACAGCATTGACGATGCAGTGGGGTTTGTCCATGTGCGTGATGCGCTTCGCTTACTGTCAAAAGATCAGTTTACAAAATCTAGCCTCTTGCGTGCGGTAAGAGAAATATACTACACCCCAGAGTCAACGCCCTTGCACACGTTGATGTATAAGTTTCAAGCAGAGAAAGAACGCATTGCTCTTGTTGTAGATGAATACGGCGACATTATGGGCCTTGTAACTCTTGAGGATATCCTTGAAGAAATTATCGGTGACTTTACCACGAGCATGGTTCCTGATCACAGTAAAGAAGCCCACGTTCAGCAAGATGGCTCTGTTTTGGTTGACGGAAGTGCTAACGTTAGAGAACTCAATAAGGAAATGAACTGGAATTTACCGATTGAAGGGCCAAAAACCCTCAACGGTCTTTTGCTAGAATATCTTGAAGAAATTCCAGAAAACAAGGTGAGCGTTCGCCTTGCAGGCTACCCTCTTGAAATCGTTGATATCTCTGAAAATATGATAAAAACGGTTCGCGTAATGCCTGAATACTACGTTCCTCCTAGAGATACAAACCTAGAATAAGCCTTAACCTTTCGTTTCATCTGCAAGGCGCTGTGCGCGATTAGCCAGTGCCAACGCTTTAGCTTTGGCGACCTTGTCAGACAATACAGACAACTTTGCAATGATATCCTGCGTCTCCTCATCTTCGCGCAAATCTGCTTCCGCCATATGCGATTGCAACGAGCGCTTAAGGAGTTCAGGAATAGATTTACTGTCCATTACCCAACCTTTTAATAGAATAAACGATGACACTCTCAAATCGGTTATCGGCAAAGCAGCGACTTACTTAACACAAAATTTGAACAAATGACGATTATGCTACGGTGGGATTATAAACCTTGATAATGCGTAATTAATTTGCCTTTATGATCATTGAGGGAATACTTAATTACAGCAATTGAAGCAGTAGAAAATAGACTGGTCGTATACGATTGACAAAGCTCATCAACCAAATAACTCACTAATGGCATGTGACTAACTACGAGTAGACGCTTGATTGGTTTTTTTGTATTAACAGCATTGTGAATGATGGCGTCTATATAGTCGCTTGCTACTTTGGGCAAACCACTTGGAATAAATTCTTCGTCAATCTCAATTCTGTCAGAAACGATGTCCAGCGAGACCATATCATGCGTTTGACGCGCTCTGCTATAAGGACTCACCAATGCCAAATCGACGGTTCCGCTTGAACAATAGTGTTCTCTTAACCAGCTCGCAGCTTTTTTGGACTGCTCTCTTCCCAGCGTTGTTAATTGTCTACGCTTATCATCAATTTGTGGCGCCTCGGCTTCACCGTGCCGCATGATAAAAAGGTAGATGTCGTCGTTGCTACTTTGACCTGACATGACATTGCGCATAGTATTAATAACGTGGTATCAAAGATATCAGAGAGCAGTATCTACGCCTAGCGCTAAACAGAGAATATTGAAAATATTTGTACTTTATTTAAAGTTTTGCAAATTACAGCTTTACCGGTACCAAAGAAGTAAGGTGCTCATACAAAAAATGAGAACATGTGAGTAACACTATTAATTTCGAAACGGCAAGCCAAGTAACGCTTCAAAATGGCTTGCGAATTTTGCTATGCCATACACCAAATGCAAATGAATCGTTTGTCTCTATGGCAGTGCGTGCTGGGCACTTTTACGATCCTAAAGACTGCCAAGGCTTAGCCCACCTGTTAGAACATACGCTTTTTATGGGCAGCAGACATTTGCCAAAGCCCAATGCTATTAACGGGTTTATAGAGCAGCAAGGCGGAAGCATAAATGCTTGGACAGGCACAGAGTATGCTAATTATCATTTTAACTGCCGCGGTGACGCTCTAGCACAAGCACTCCCAGCTTTTGCAGATATGCTCCGTCAGCCATTATTTAAAAAAGAAGCGCTACAAAACGAAATACAAAGCATCAACGCAGAATTCGAATTCAAAAGAAAAGACGATCTGCGCAGACTCTATCAAATTCACAAAGAAACATGTAACCCAGCTCACCCATTTTCGAAGTTTTCAGTTGGAAACAGCGACACGTTTTCTCAACACAGTATCGAGCAACTTAAAGGGCGTTTACGAGAGATGCACGGCACATTCTACTGCGCGAAAAATATGTGTCTTTGCATAGCTAGCCCAATGCCTTTCGAACAACTACGCGCTCTTGCGGCTCAGTGTTTTGGCTCTCTGCACGAGGGTGAGCTTGCAGACGACAACTGGCCACCTCTTTACACACAAGAACAGCTTCAAATACAGATTAATATAAATCCGTTACAATCAGCGAAACGCATGATCGTGACATTTTCACTCCCTGCATTACAAAACAATTACAAAACCAAGCCCTTAAACTACATCAGCCACCTCATTGGGGATGAAGGAGAAGGAAGCCTTCTCGCCTACCTCAAACAGCAGGACTGGGCACTAAATTTAATAGCAGGCTCCGGAATTGAAGGGGATAAATTTAAAGACTTTAATGTGAGCTTTCAGCTTACTCAAAAAGGATTAGAGAACAAAGAGAGAATAATAGAGGCCTTGTTTAGCTACATCGCACTTATAAAAAATGCCACGAGTGAACAGTGGCGGTTTCAAGAAAAAGCGCAGTTAAACGCGTTAGCATTAGAATACGAAGAAAATGTAAAAGCCTTGAGCTTGGTCACTGAGTACGCGCAGCATCAATTCATTTTTTCGCCTGAAGAAATGCCGCTTTTGCGCTCGACAATCGGTGACTATGACGAGTATGTATTAAAAAGTGCATTAGGTTACTTCTCTCCCGAAAATATGCGCCTGAAGATCATTTCGAAAGACGTTAAAACGACAAAAGTCTGCGCCTTCTACGCGGCGGAATATGACGTACAAAAACTAGACAGTCAGTTCGTTGAACAGCTTCGTAAACCTCAATTTATTGAAGCCCTATCGCTCCCTCCACCCAATCCGTATTTAGGTAAAGAATATCATCTTGTTTTGCCTGAATCTGGGTTTAACGTTCCGAACAAGCTGATGGATAGCGGTGACTTCAGGTTCTGGTTTGCGCAAGATCAACAGTTTCATAGTCCCAAGGGTGACATTTACATTTCTTTTGATACAAAAGACTTTTCGAATTCATTAGCGGCGGTAGCAGCGAAGCGCATATGGCTAGGAGCACTGAATGATTATCTTCAGGCAAAGTATTATCGAGCAGAAATAGCTGGCCTTCATTATCGAATCTATGGACATCAAGCTGGATTCACGCTTCACACTCGCGGTTTTACCAATCAACAGCCTTTACTGGCAAGCCAGCTTCTTGATGCCGTATTTAACTACACGCCAGACCTAAAAGCGTTTGAACATCATCGTTCACTTCAGATTCAAAGCTTACACAACTCACTATTGAACAAACCAACAAATCGGCTTTTTTCAAGACTGAGCGTGTTGATCCAGCGCAACACACAGGCGCCCGTAGAGCTCTTAGACGTGATAGAAAATGTCACTTACTCGCAGTTAATTGCATTGAAAGAGTCCGCTTTTGAACGCTATTTTGTTGAAGCGTTCATGCATGGCAACTGGACAAGTGACGAAGCGAATACGTTCTGCGAAACATTAAAAACGGCGTGTGCAAGGAAAGGAGGCGCGCCATTATCGCGGGCAGTGTCGAAGCTCCCTGTCGGAGAATCTCTCTATCATGAGGTAAATTGCGAGCATGATGATGCGGCTGTCGTTCTTTACCTTCAGGCTCCCTCAGCAAGTCAAAACGACACTGCCTTGTGTATGGTGTTGGAACAAATGCTAGCGGCACCTTTTTTTAATGCACTGCGTACCGAACAGCAGTTAGGATATATAGTCGGCACGGGCTATGTTCCTCACAATCAGCACCCCGGCATGGCATTTTACATTCAAAGCCCGCTAGCTGGACCTAAACAATTGCTAGAAGCAATGACGACGTTTTTATACGAACAGCTTAATGAGATAGAATTTTATCGTTTTTATTGGCCTACAATACAGCAAAATTTAGTGAAACAATTGGAGGAAAGGGACCTCACACTGTCAATGAAATCACAGCGCTTATGGGTGAGTCTGGGTACGCAGGACTTAGCGTTTAATAGAAATACATTATTAGCGCAATGTATTCGAAGTTTAACATTTGAAGATATACAGCATTACGCAGATCAGTTAGCTAAACGAGAGCGCTGCGGTGAACTCATACTGTACTCAAAAGGAAAATTTGACGGTATCGAAATGCGCAAAAAGAGAATGATAAGCAGTATATCTGATTTTAAACAGCAAATTCCTTATTACTAGAGCGTGTTGTTCCTTGTTCTGCCCTACTTATTTTGATTACCAAACCACATTCGGCGCGCCTCGACCACAATGCGCTTCCGCTACACAATTCGTACAGCAAAAATCAACATCGTCTGGGCTTTAAACACTTCAGACAACTAAATCACCCAAGTCTATAAAGATTTACCATCTGCCGCCGATACTGCAAAAGCAAAGTAGTAATAATTTTGTTCATTTAATACTCCATCATTTTGAATATCCTAAAAAGTCCTTGTAGCCGCAGATTTTATTCGGCATATTTGAGAAGCTAGTTGTAAGGGATGCTACTAGGACATACAAAAATTATAAATAGCGTTTGCTAAGGTGTATAGGTGCGCTCAACCCTAATAGTCTCAATATCGATCGTTGTGTTGCTGTTGTCAGGTGGATTTTTCCGACCTACACAAGCGATTGAAATATCCGATCTTCACTTTGCTGAAGTCAATAAGCGACACGGATTATCGGATGCCACTGTCTTAGACATTGTCGAGGACGGTATGGGATATATTTGGCTAGCCACCTCAAACGGCCTGAATCGTTACTCGGGCTACGAAGATATTAAAAAGTATCACCCTTCTGATATCGACCCTAACTCTATTCCAGCAGGGTTTATTCAAACATTGTTTGTATCCTCTGACGGCACGTTATGGGTGGGGACTCACGCGGGATTAGCAAAATACCAACCTCTCTCTGACAATTTTAAAGTTTTTAACCGTGGAAATTCAGTGATTAAGACTGAACATATCACCGCAATATCTGAGAGTACTGATGGTCATATTCTTTTTGCAGACAGAAAATTCCTCTACAAATTAGATAAAAAAAGTGAAGTCGTTTCTGTTGTTACTCAACTATTTAATGAAGAAAGCCTTATTAAGGTCATCTTTGACGAAAAAGACAAAACGTGGGTCGGCTCGAATGAGTTTGGTGCGATAGTTATCGACAAGGAGAATGGCAAGACACTAAGGCTCTCTGAACCAAACCCTTGGAACATCTTGGTAAACGTTAGAGCCCTTCACGATATCGAAGTCATTAATGATGTTTATTGGCTGGCGACCAGCGACGGAATAAAAGGCATATCGCCTAGCGGACGCTTAGTAGGTAACGTCAGTATAAATGCTGAAGAAAGTAATCAGCCCGTTAATGTTTTGTCTTTAGAACGCGTCGATAACGAGCTTTGGGTAGGTTCAACATCGGGCCTTTACGTTATCAACGACGTAGAAACCCTTAGCAACGATAAAGCGCGAAAAATACTTCACTTAAATTCTGATACCTACGATGCAACAGGCCTTCCTGCTGCCATCGTTATAAAAGTTATTCAAGATCGCTCAGGCGTAGTATGGGCCGGCACATTTAGACAGGGCGCATTCAGATACCACCCAGAATACGCCAAGGTGCACTTTCAACCTGTGTATAATTCACCCAGAAAACATGAGGACAACTACTCAACTATTTGGGGTTTTGGAGAGTCATCTGCTGGAGACCTGTTTATTGTGTCTCAACAAAGAGGACTAGGTAAACTTGAAAAAGCCTCTGGCGAAATAACCTTTTTTGATTTGCCCGCTTCAGTGGGTTCTGACGTAACGTTCTGGGATCTTACCATCGACAAATACGATGTCATTTGGCTCGCTACATCAGACGGCCTCAAGGCCATAAAAGTTAAATCAAACGAAGCGGAAATCGTTGCTAGCTTTTTTGACGGCGAGTTCATTGACAACATCCACCAAGACGACAACTACATTTGGATATGGCTTAACCAAAAAGGAACGTTTGGTGTTGACTATTCAAATGTATTTGTTAGTGATGTGGAAAAACGTATTCGCGCTCTTGATTCCTCTCAAATCGCAAACACTGTGCTACCGATTTACACCGATAGACTTAATAGACTGTGGTTGAGAGATGATAAAACACTTTATGTATATTCACTTTCAGAAGAGAAAGTTGTTAAGCGACTTGATAGCGATTCAGGCCTTAACTCTATCGTTTATGGCGTTTACGAAACCCATGATGCTTACTGGCTAACCTCGCGCTCCGACGGTGTGATTCAAATAAATAAAGAAACGCTTAACGTTGAAAACAAACAGCTTAGAAACGACAAGCATGGGTACATCACCTCCACCATAGGCATCGATAATAGCATTTGGTATTCAGACACATCCGGTCTGCATCAAATCCGACTTCCCTCGTTAACCGAAGAAGATACTATCCTCAATGCTGACTTAAGCTATAACTCCCTCGGAGAAGGCGCAGTGTTAGCAACCAGTGACGGCACCATTTACTTCGGAGGAACACGGGGCTTTAACAAAATTACTAAATCGCTGTCTGTGCAATCTACGCAAAATAAGGCTACGCTTCAGCCTCAGCTGTCCCAATTTAGTATTTTCGGCACCCATCATACATACGCGAAGGTATCTCAAGACAGACTTAAGCCTTACTTTTCAACAGAAAACATTACCTACGCGCAGCAAAAGCAGCTTAATTACGACGAGTCGCGTTTTAGCATCTCTTTCGGCTTAGTAAATTCAGTATATCCTCAGCAGGTAGCATATCGATATAAACTTACTGGCTTTGATGATGAATGGACGTTTCTAGAGAAAGAAAACACCGCCAAATTCAATAACGTTTCGTTCGGTAACTATACTTTTGAAGTTCAGGCAAAGGAGCCCGGTAAAGCCTGGTCTCCAAGCAGAGTGCTTGATATTCACGTGGCACGCCCCCCTTGGCTACATACCGTGGCACTTATTTTTTACGGGCTGGTTGCCTTTGCTATTTTTGGCTTTATGGCCCGCCAATATCAGCTGCGCAAGGCGAATCAACGGGTTATTAAAGACTCTGAAGAACGTTTGAAGCTGACACTTTGGAGTTCAGGCGACGAATTATGGGACTGGGACGTATATAAAGGCCAAGTCTACAGGTCGAACACCTGGGGCACGCTTGACTTTCCACAAGATGACATTCGAACCGCCGGCGCGTATCAATCAAATATTCACCCTAACGATATTGAACGGGTTAAGCAGTCTCTGCGAGAACACCTTGAAGGGAAAAATGAGTTTTATGAATTAACCTATAGGGCTAAAACATTTAACAACCAATGGATTTGGATTTTAGACCGCGGAAAAGTGGTTGAGCGAGACCAGAACAATCAGCCTATTCGGATGACAGGTACGCTAAAAAACATTCAACATTTAAAGCTGGCAGAAGAGCAACTTAATTTATTTAAGCGCTCAATTGAAAATATTTCGGAAGGTGTATTTATTACCAATACGCTGTTTAAGTTTATAAGCGTAAATAACGCATACTGCAGTTATACCGGCGAGACGAGAGACCAAGCCCTCGCTAGCTACATGCACTTTCATTTATACCCAGACGCCTTCACGGCTGAAATCAAGAAAACCCTCAAGGCGAAGGGAAACTGGTCTGGGGAAGTGGAGAGCGTAAGGGTAAACGGTGAACGCTACGAAATGGAGCTAAATATAGATGCGGTGTATGACGAAGACGGTAAAATCAGCCACTTCGTTGGCGTATTCAGCGATATTACTTCGAGAAAAAATACAGAAAAGGAACTGCTTAAGCTTGCCAATGTCGACCCTCTGACTGAGTTGCCCAATCGTTCATTCTTCCAAGCAAGCCACCAAAATCTGGTCCGTAAAGACACAAGACACGCATTATTGTGTTTAGATATGGATAATTTCAAAAAGATTAATGATTCATTGGGCCATCAAACGGGCGATATTTTAATTAAGCAGATAGCAAAGCGCCTACAGCGCATAACCGGCCGAATTGCGACCTGCTATCGTCTAGGCGGTGATGAGTTTAGTATTTTAATGGAAGACACCGCAGATATTCACACTGTCACTCACCACGCGCAAAGTTTGCTCGATACATTGTCTCGCCCATTTATTATCAATAAACAAGAATTTGTGTTGGGCGCAAGTGTCGGGATCGCGTTTTACCCTGACGACGGTAACTCGCCACAAGAGCTACTTAAGAATGCAGATACCGCTATGTATTTTGCTAAGAATAACGGCGGCAATAGCTATCAATTCTTCAGTGGCGAAATGAACCAAAATGCGGTTAGACAACTGCAAATAGAAAATCTTATTAGGCAAGGGATCAAAGATGACTTGTTCACTGTTTATTACCAGCCAAAGGTAGATATTACGTCAGGTAAATTAACCAGCATGGAGGCCTTAGTTCGCTTTGTGCACCCCACGAAAGGCATTGTTAGCCCGGGACAATTTATTCCACTGGCGGAGCAAACAGGGCAAATCATCGAAATTGGCGAACAAGTTTTACGAAAAGCATGCTTAGACACCAAGCGGTGGGTGCAGGAAGGTCTATTTACCGGCAGAGTGGCCGTTAATATATCGGCCAAGCAATTCGAGCTACCTGATTTAGACGATAGAATTAACGCTATCCTCAATGAAGTGGGGTTATCGCCCTTGCATTTAGAGTGCGAAATAACTGAAGGGACGTTGATGGAAAGCCCGGAAAATGCCCTTCAAATGATGAAAAGGCTTCGAGAAAGAGGCATTCATCTGGCGCTTGACGACTTCGGAACAGGTTACTCTTCTTTGGCCTATTTAAAGCGATTCCCGCTCAACACGCTAAAAATTGATCGGGCCTTCATTAGCGATATCGCCAACAGTAATGTCGACAGGCATATGGTCGCGGCAATAATTAATATTGCCCACAACTTAGGGCTTAAAGTAGTGGCTGAAGGTGTAGAAGAAGAGTCTCAGCTTGACATTTTACGTCGCTACGACTGCGAAATGTTACAAGGGTTCTTGTATAGCCGCCCCTTAAATGCCGAGCGCTTTGAAAAACTTCTTAACGAAAATCATCAATTACACACCATTTTAAATCAGCCTAATTTGTGAGCCTGCCAGCGCTCATGGAGATAGTTACAGCTTAATACTTTTTCACAAAACGTGGCGCTGAGAAAATCGACCATAATACCAATCCGCATATTATTAAAAATTGAGTTCTAGCCCGCTTTATCTTGATTGCTTGGAAAATTTCTTCGTCAATTTTCTTGTTACTCGTCACTATCGCTAACACACTTTAGATAAATAAATAATTGGGGTAATGATGAAGCAATGCTAAGTCCTGCTGTTTAGCGTGCTAATTTTGACACTTTTTACCTCTTAGCGGCAATCTCATTCCCTTACTACTAAGGTTTATTAGACTTAAGTGTCATTTTTTTAGCGCACTAGCTTTCAACAAATCATAAGCCACTGTTTTTTATAGATTTTTCATATTTGGCACACATCTCGCTATAACCTCTATGCCGATTTACCAAATAATTAATCGATCGGTTTTGTTTGTTCGTTTAAAAATATCAGAGGAAATTAAAATGTTAAAAGAGTACGCAGTTGCACTAGTACTATCTACAGCCACTCCAGTTGTTGCAGACGCTCAAGAAGGCGCAAAACAAGCTCCTGAAACTAAAAAAGAAGTAGCGACTGAAACTAACGTAGAAAAGCCTAAATCAGGTAATAACGGTTTCGGTATGTGGGGCTTTTAATAAGCGCTAAACAGTTTCCAAAGAGAGAGCATTGCTCTCTTTTTTTTTGCCTGTTTCGCTAACTACCTGTCCTCACTACGCCGTGAAATAAAGGTTGTTAAACCCCACCGCATTGCGCCAGTGGATGTGACGTGATATTGAGAACATGGGCAACAAAATTGGACCAAGAACAAAGCCTGCTATCGCCCACTTCTTTGCATTCATTCCCCACTTAAACGACTCCACATAAAAATAAAGTGATGAAAACACGCTTAAAAGCATCAGTGATAACATTCGTTCCCCTGCTATTTGTTGAATGTAAACCAAACACTCGAAAGTACAATAAATACACAGAAAGTGTTTAATAAATATGCCAAATATTTGACACAACAACTTCTCAAAACGCCGCGAATTCTACCCAAAATAGAATAATAAACCAGCAAAAATACGTAATAGATATAAAAAAACCGGGCAGAGCCCGGTTTTTTAACACTTTATAAACTTAATTATAAAACTTTTGATCGTTTTCAGCCATGTTTACTAACACGTCCGCAGGTGCGAATTTATCACCTACAGCAGTAGCATAATGATTTAAACGAGCAACAAGATGTTTAATTCCTAGCGTATCCATATAGCGGAATGGACCGCCTAAGAATGGAGGGAAGCCAATACCGAAGATAGCGCCAATGTCGCCGTCGCGTGCATTGCGAATAACGCCTTCATCTAAACAGCGTGCCGCTTCGTTAAGCATCATTAATACACAGCGTTCCGCTACTTCCTTTTCGCTTAGTTTGGCAGAAGGTGAAAGACCCAGTAGTTCGTAGATTGACTCGTCCACTTCTTTACCTGGCTTTTTGCCTTCGTAAGAATAAAACCCTTTCTGGTTCTTTTTACCTTTTCTGCCGTCTGCAAGCACTTTATCGAAAGCACTAGGCGCAGTGAAGCGCTCGCCGAACGCCTCTACAAGGAATGGGATGATCTTAGTGCCAACATCAATACCCACTTCATCAAGCAGTTTCACTGGGCCTACAGGGAAGCCAAACTTAACCAGTGACTTGTCGATATGCTCGATAGGCTCACCGTCAAGAATAAGGTTTGCTGCTTCATTCATGTAAGGCGCTAAAATACGGTTTACATAGAAACCCGCACCGTCTTTAACAACAACCGGCGTTTTGCCTTGCTTCTTAGCAAACTCTACCGTTGATGAGATGACTTGATCAGACGTTTTGTCGTGAGCAATAACTTCGGCCAAAGGCATTTTGTCTACTGGCGAGAAATAATGCAGACCAATCACGTTTTCAGGACGTGCTGCTTTAGCTGCAATTTGCGTAATAGGAATAGACGAGGTGTTAGACGCGAAAATCGTGCTTTCTTTGCAGTTTTCTTCAATATCCGCCACCATTTTTTGCTTAAGATCTAAATCTTCGAAAACCGCCTCAACCACGATATCAGCATCCTGGTAACCGCTGTAATCAAGCGTACCGGTAAGAAGCGCTAACTGCTTCTGCATTTCGCTGTTACGCATGAAACGCTTCTTCACTTTTTTGTTTAAGATGTCATAGCTATATTTCATCGCGTTGGCGATGCCTTCAGCACGCACGTCTTTAATACGTACGGGTACACCTGCTTTGGTCGACGTTACATAGGCAATACCACCGCCCATTAAACCGCCACCAAGTACACCTACTTTCTTCATTTTTTCAGGTTTCACACCTTCAACGCCGTTTTCTTTCTTCATTTCTGTGGTAGCGAAGAAAATCTGACGTAACTGGAAAGATTCCGGCGTCATCACTAGCTTACCAAAGGCTTCAGCTTCGGCTTTAAGCCCCGCTTTCATCCCTTCGTTCATGCCCGTTTCAATAACATCAATAATGTAACCTGGCGCTGGATAATTACCTTTGGTTTTTGCAAACGTCGCTTCCCGCGCTTTTTTGAACATCATGTTTCGGCCTGGGCCGGTTTTCTCTAACACTTTGTCCATAACGCTCTTTTGCGGCGCTTCACGTTCTGGTTTGCGTTTAAGCGCAAACTGTTCAGCAACCTTCAAAAGCACGCTGTGTGGCACCACTTCATCAACAATGCCGTACTTTTTAGCTTGTTTAGCGCGTGCAGGTGAACCAGTAAGCATCATCTTCATCGCTTGCTGAACACCAATTAAGCGAGGAAGGCGCTGTGTACCACCGCTGCCCGGCAACAAGCCAAGCTGCACTTCCGGTAGACCTACCTGAGTACTAGGTGAATCGGTACATACGCGATAGTGACATGCAAGCGCAAGCTCTAAACCACCGCCTAACGCTGGGCCATGGATAGCCGCAACAAAGGTCGCCTTCATGTTTTCAATTCTATCGAAAATAGCTTGGCCGCCAGCGGCGATAGTTGTGGCGTCTTCAGCGGTTTTGCAAGCTGCTAGCATGGTGATATCGGCACCCGCTACAAATGAGCTTGGCTTGCCGCTTGTGAGTACTACACCTTTGATGCTGCTGTCGCGCTCTATATCGTCAAGCATGGCAGAAATTTCATCGCCAAACTCAGCTTTAAGCGTATTCATGCTCTCGCCAGGTACGTCCATGCTAAGAATAGCAACACCATTGTCTTGCTTGGTTAATGTAAATGCGCCTGATGTTGGCTGAACTTCATTTGTCATTTCTTGTTCCTGACTCATATTATTCTGTCTCCACAATCATTGCGGCACCAAGACCACCCGCAGCACATGCTGTCAATAAGCCTGTACCACCGCCACGACGATTTAGTTCGTTAAGCATTTGCGTGATCATGCGAGTACCCGTTGCAGCAAACGGGTGACCATAGGCAATTGAACTACCCATTACGTTGAACTTGTCCATGTCAATTTCGCCCGTCGCTTTGTCGCGGCCAAGTTTCTCTTTAGCGAACTTGTCACTTGCGAACATCTTAACGTTTGCCAAGGTTTGCGCTGCAAACGCTTCGTGCATTTCAATTAGCGTTAAGTCAGTTAACGTCATGCCTGCGCGGTCTAGCGCAATAGGTGTCGCATACGACGGCCCCATTAGCATGTCTTCCCACACGTCGATTGCCGAGAACGCGTAGCTCTTGATGTAACCCAGCGGCGTATAGCCTAGTTCTTTCGCTCGGCTTTCTGTCATCATCAGCACGGCAGAAGCGCCGTCGGTAAGCGGTGTGGCGTTTGCCGCTGTTACCGAGCCGTATTTTTTATCAAATACTGGGCGAAGTTTCGCGTAGCCTTCAAGCTTAGAATCGAAGCGTACGTTGTTATCGCGCTCAAGCGCTCCTTTGTACGGTTCTGCGTAAGCAGTCATCACTTCACTAGACAGCTTACCTGCTTCCCAGCTTTCAGCGGCCAGGCTGTGCGAGCGATGTGCAAGCTTGTCTTGCTCTTCGCGAGAAATTTGATGTGTTTTTGCCATCTGCTCTGCTGTTTGCCCCATCGACAAACCTGTAGAGTACTCAGCGACTGCAGGAGGTACTGGCGCTAAGTCTTTTAGGCTTAAACGCTTGAAGATGTTTAGCTTTTGACCCAACGTTTTGGTTTTCTGTAAATCTACCAGCGCGCGCGCAAGGTTCTTCGATACACCGATAGGTGACACTGACGTTGAATCTGCACCACCAGCGATACCCACCTGTACCGTACCTGCCATCATGCTTTCAGCGATATTTACCGCTGACTGAAAGCTTGTAGCACATGCACGAGATACGCTGTAAGCGTCGGTATGGATATTCATGCCTGTACCAAGCACAATCTCGCGCGCAATGTTTGGCGCTTCAGGCATTTGCACTACCTGACCGTAGACAACTTGATCAACCCACTCTTTTTGAACACCATGGCGAACGAGAAGTTCGTTTACGACCATTTTACCTAGATCAACAGCCGGAACACCGTGGAAATATGTAGCCATCTTCGCAAACGGAGTACGCAACCCCGCGACAATGGCGATGCGATCACCCTCTCGGGTAGTAACTGATTGTTTTGTTGCCATAATGCACCTAAATTAATGACCACCCTCTGTTTGAGCTTACCTCACGAAGTGGTCTGACCTGTAATAAACCCGATTTTTACAAACAATGAACAAAATAGCAAATAATGCAGGATTAAGGGCAATATAAATGAAACTAAAGTTTGCCTTTCTCCTTGAATTCGCGTCTTCACTCCGTACCGAATTAACGCCACCACGATGAGTGCCCCATCACATATCTTATTTTTATTGCTGTTTGACGACTTGAAGAAAGATAGAATGAACCTTATATGGAAATGAAAGTCTGTTTTGTGTCATTGTGACGGGTAGTCGCTATTTGTATTGATGAGTAGTTCACTTTTTAGCTAAGCGATCACTTTTTTAAGAATTCATAGGCGCATTCGTTTTAATGACACTTCCTGATAACGAGAACACAAACGGAAATTTTGCAATATGGCAGCAGCGCAATTTCAGCAGTTACATGCTTATTTAGATCAGCAAATTATTGGACAACATGCGTTAACCAAAAGCCTTCTTATCGCGCTTTTGGCTGACGGACACCTTCTGGTAGAAGGTCCTCCAGGGCTTGCAAAAACACGCGCAATCAATGCACTTGCTAACGGTATTGACGGAGACTTCCATCGCGTGCAATTTACCCCAGACCTTTTGCCTGCCGATTTAACCGGAACAGACATATACCGTCCCGAGACCGGTGAGTTTGTTTTTCAGAAAGGGCCGCTTTTTCACAACTTAGTGCTAGCCGACGAAATCAACCGTGCACCTGCGAAAGTACAGTCAGCCCTGCTTGAAGCCATGGCAGAACGTCAAATTACGGTGGGCAGTAAAACCTACCCTCTTCCTCCGCTATTTTTAGTAATGGCAACGCAAAACCCGCTAGAGCAAGAAGGAACTTATCCACTCCCTGAAGCACAGCTAGACCGGTTCTTAATGCACGTGGATATCGACTACCCCGGTGCCGAGACAGAGCTAGAAATATTGCGTTTGACCCGAGGTGAAGCGCTTTCAGAACCACCTGTTACGCCACCTACGCTCACACAAGACGATATTTTCACATCGCGTAAAGAAGCGTTGTCTTTGTATATGGCGCCTGAGTTAGAACAGTATTTAGTTCAGCTAATTATGGCTACACGACAGCCTGCAAATTTTGACGCAGAATTAGGCCAATGGATAGCAATGGGAACAAGCCCACGTGCAACCATCAGCTTAGATCGCTGTGCTCGCGCTCACGCATGGCTTAGCGGCAGAGATTTTGTAGGCCCAGATGATATACAAGCTGTGGTGCACAACGTACTTCGCCATCGCATTATTCTGTCATATCAAGCCGAAGCTGAAGGCGTAACGATTAACGACGTACTTGACAAAATAGTTGCAACTGTCGCAGTTCCTTAAGTTATGGTGAATGTACAAGCGCAACTAGACAAGCTGCAAAGTAACGGGGTGTCACTGTCTACCGCGGAGCTACTTCGCTATCAGCAGTTAGCTAAGCTTTTTAGCCTAGCGCCGAAACGTATGCCACAAGCTAAACTTGCAGGGAGTTATCTCACTAAGCACAAAGGCCGGGGCATGGAGTTTGATGAGGCCCGTCATTATCAGCCTGGTGATGATATTCGCGCTATCGATTGGCGCGTTACTGCGCGCACGGGTAAAACTCACACTAAAGTGTATCGGGAAGAGCGAGAGCGCCCGGTTTTTCTATTCTGTGACTACCTACCCTCAATGGCATTTGGCACGCAACTGCTTACTAAAGCAGTACAAGCCGCGCACGTATCTTCATTGATTAGCTGGTCTGCTGCCGCTCGTGGTGACAAGGTTGGCGCACTGGTATTTAACCAGCAACAGCACAAAGAAATTAAACCGCTTACCCGAAAAAAAGCCGTGCTGCACGTGTGTCATGAACTTATGGCATTGCACGAACAGAGCGCGCAGTCTAAGCCGGACAAAGTCAAAGACGAACAAGCTTTTGCCGATGCGTGCGCTAGGGCAAGACGATTAGCAAGGCCGGGGAGCCTGGTTTATCTCGTGTCAGACTTTCAGCATTTAAGTACCCAAGCTATTCAGCATTTAAGTCACCTAACACGACACTGTGAAGTGAGGGCCATCGTAATTAACGACCCGATAGAACACGCCTTGCCACAAACCACTTCATTACAAACCGTCAGCGTGTCTGATGGACAAAACCAACAACGCTGGGTGTTAGGCGACAATACCGAGCAACAGCAGTATCAAAAGTGGCGCAGCGAACACAACAGCGCGATAAACAACACCTTGCGCAAAAGCAATATCGCTCGATTCAGCGTTTCAGCGGGCCTTCCTTTAGATGAACAGCTTCAGAGTATGCAGCAAGAACAACGGTTGGAGCTTTATTAATGTATAGCAGTATTCTTTCAACCCATTTTTTATCAAACTTTCTATCTAGTTACACAAAATCAGCTGCTCAATCGATGCCACCGGCAAACCAAATGCCAGTGCCCCCTCAGCAGCAAGACCCACTTGCTCAACTGCGCGACATACACGTACCTACAGAGGTCAACATTTGGCCATTAGATTGGGGATGGTGGGTCGCTATCGCAGTAGTCTTACTTGCTCTATTTTGCCTGTATAAAGCGATCACTGCTCACCTACGTCATAACAAGGCGCGTAAGCAAGCTCTAGCCTTACTTGAATCGGTTTCAGCACAACAAGGTAATTGGCCGGTGGCGTTAAACTCAATTCTAAAACGCACGGCTATGAGCTATTACCCAACTCAGCAGGTAGCAGGGTTATACGGTAAACAGTGGCAAGCGTTCTTAACCTCTGCATTGAAAAGTAGTGATAGCAAACTTGAAAGTGATTTAGGTTTGTTAGTAAGCACTGTTTATCAAGCCACCCCCAACCCAAATGATTTTGAAACCTGCAAAGGGGCGGTAAAAAAGTGGCTTTCAAAAGCCAAACTGCCAAAAAACAAGGGGGCTAAAGGCGGTGTGAATGGTGGCGGTCTAAACAATGGCAGCTCTCATGATAAACAAGCCAAGGAGCCGCATCATGCTTAACTTTGCTTGGTGGTGGGTCTTTTTTGTACTGCCCTTGCCTATTATCGTACGCCTGCTTTCTAAAAAAGCACAAGACATGCCCATGGCTGCATTGCGGGTTCCAAGTTTGCGACCTGGCGATGTGTCAGAGCAAACCCAGTTGAAACAAACCAAAATTCCGCTAGTGATAAGTAGCTTGATATGGCTGCTGCTCGTAACGGCTGCCGCGCGCCCTCAATGGTTAGGAGAGCCTGTTAGTATACCGAACGAAGGTCGGGAAATGATGTTAGCGGTAGACTTATCGGGCAGTATGAAGATAGATGACATGCAGCTAAACGGCCGACAAGTTAACCGTTTAACCATGACGAAGTCGGTGGTTTATGACTTTATTCAACGTCGCGTAGGCGACAGAATTGGCCTTATCTTATTTGCCGATACCGCCTACGTTCAAGCGCCGCTCACCTATGACAGAGATACGGTTTCTACACTTCTCAGTGAAGCTGTCATTGGATTGGTTGGCGAACAAACGGCCATAGGCGATGCGATAGGTTTAGCGGTTAAGCGCTTTGACGAACGGGAAGAGTCTAACAACGTTTTAATTCTTCTTACCGATGGGCAAAATACTGCAGGAAATATTACACCCGAGCAGGCTAAAGAGTTGGCAATTAGCAAGGGTGTGAAGGTTTACACTATTGGCGTAGGCGCAGATAAAATGCTGATCCAAAGCTTTTTCGGCAGCCGACAAATAAACCCATCGCAAGAACTTGATGAAGGCATGTTAACCGACATTGCGACTAGCACTGGCGGCCAATATTTTAGGGCTCGAAATGCCCAGGAACTTCAGGCTATTTATCAACAACTTGACGCCCTTGAGCCTATTGAAGGTGAAACGCGTAAAATGCGTCCATTAAGCGCACTGTTTTACTATCCCCTTAGTGCGGCGATACTGTTGTCAGCACTATGGGCATTGTTCGCGGTTCTTTTATCAACATTTCGCTACTTCACACAAAGACGAATTAATTTGTCCGCGCAGCACCCGAATTCCGCTAATGCAATACAAGCGGCCCAAGCAGCTCAAATAAATAGGGAGACGAAATAATGGAATTCGACTTCTTAAATCAATTTCATTTTTTACGCCCCGAATGGTTTATCGCGCTCGCTCCCTTGATGTTGCTTGTGCTTTTAATTAGAAAAACCACGGCTAAACAATCGGGCTGGCAATCTGTGATCCCTGCACACCTATATCAATACATGGTGATTGGAAAAAGTGAAATGGGCACAAAACCACCAATGTGGATGCTTGCTTTTGTGTGGATTGTAAGTGTGATAGCACTCGCTGGCCCAACGTGGGAACGCCTGCCGCAGCCGGTTTACCAGTTAAAAGTAGGGCACGTTATCGTTGTAGATATGTCGCTTTCAATGCGCGCTACCGATATGACGCCAGACCGGCTCACGCGCGCCAAATATAAAGCCATAGATCTCGTTAACGCTATTGGTGAAGGTGAAATGGGCTTGGTTGCTTACGCTGGCGATGCGTTTGTCATTAGCCCCTTAACCGAAGACGCAGGAAATATCACAACCCTAATCCCAAGCCTGTCACCGGAAATTATGCCCGTGCCAGGCAGCGACCCTCTGCTAGGTATAGAAAGTGCGTCTGAACTACTTACTAATGCCGGATATAACTCAGGCATGATTTACTGGATAACTGATGGCATAGAGTTAGAGCAACAACAAGAGCTTCAAGAGTATGTGGCTTCTATTCCTTTTACAGTAAATGCACTTACCGTTGGGACATCTGAAGGCGCCCCTATTCGCCAGCAAAGCGGCGAGCTCTTGAAAGACTTCACCGGCAGCATCGTTATTCCCAAGTTAAATGAAGACGCAGTGAAAGGTGTGGTTAAAGCGAGCGGCGGACGCTTTGAATCTTTTACAGCCAACGACACCGACATTAATGCCCTCGCTTCGGTATCTCTGCTGGATAAAAGCGACAGCGAAGAGAACGAAGAAGAG
Source organism: Alteromonas sp. V450 (assembly GCF_001885075.1). Lineage (NCBI taxonomy): Bacteria > Pseudomonadati > Pseudomonadota > Gammaproteobacteria > Alteromonadales > Alteromonadaceae > Alteromonas > Alteromonas sp. V450. The sequence goes on along the minus strand of NZ_MODU01000004.1, from coordinate 255,587 downwards.
AGTAATTTACAAGGAGACCAGTGGAAAGAAGTTGGCCCTTACTTGCTGCTTATACTTCTTCCGTTTGCCGCCTTCGCCTTCAAACGCGGATTAGTATTTATTGTATTCGTTGGTCTTATTAGCCCCACTGTGATGAAGAACGCTCATGCCTTGCAGGATGCTGAGCCTTCGGTCGTCACTGGAGCTCAGGTCGCAAAGGAGACGGCAAACAAACCCGACTCACTTTCATGGTGGCAAACGCCATTTATGAACGACAATCAGGAAGCATTAAACAGCTACCAAAGAGGTAAATACAAAGACGCCGTTAATCAGTTTAATGACGACACTTGGAAAGCATCATCACTTTATAAATCAGGTGACTACGAAGGTGCATTAAATGCCTTCAAAAGCATTCCTGGTCCCGAGAGCCTTTACAACCAAGGTAATGCACTGGCAAAACTCGGCAAGCTTGAAGATGCTATTAAGAAATATGAGCAGGCGTTAAATGAAGCCCCCGACTTTAACGATGCAAGAACCAATAAAAAGATTGTCGAGGATTTGCTTCAACAGCAGCAACAGCAAAATCAGGAGCAAAACCAAAGCGAAAAGGGTGATGATGGCGAACAGAGTGACTCGCAGAATAATGGCCAAGATAGCTCTGATAACTCTGATGACTCTGATAACTCTGATGACAATAAGCAATCAGAAGACCAAAACAATCAGGAAGGTTCAAACGACCAGAGTGGTCAGCAAGACGATAATGAGGGTCAACAGTCTGACCAAAGCCAAGCTAACGATGAACAGCAAAATAGCGGAGATAACTCACAACAGCCTGATGATTCCGAGATGAACAGTCAGAACGAGTCATCAGACTCTCAGCAGCAAAATGCAGAACAGGAAGAGTCTGAACAAGGTGACAGCGCGCAAGCACAAGAAGATGAACAACCAGCAGAGCAAGAAGCACAGGCTATGCAAGGTCAAGAAACCGAGCTTACCGACGCAGAAAAAGAAGAGCTTCAGCGAATGGAGAGTTTAATGCGTCGCGTGCCAGACGACCCTGCATTCTTACTGAAACGAAAAATGCAATTAGAAGCACAAAAACGTAAGCGTCAACGTATGCCTTCAAACCGGAGTGATTGGTAGATGAGAGCCTTATTACAGTCTACACGTATAGTTTTTTTACTAACTCTACTAGTAAGCGCGGCAACCTATGCCGATGTAAACTCGGTAGAAGCGACCATCGATAGAAACCCTGTTATGGTCGACGAAGCCATTCGCTTAACCGTTACTGCAGACGGCAGTGCAGACAGAGATGCCTTTGACAGCTCTCCCCTGCTTAAAGATTTTGTTGTCGGCAGAACATCGGTAAGTAGCCAAACGTCAATCATTAATTTCGACACCAAGCGCACTACCGTTTGGACCACTACGTTATTTCCTCGCAAGGAGGGCACGTTCACTATTCCCGCGTTAACCATTGAAGGGAAATCGACCAAGCCTATTGAGGTGAAAGTTATTCCGGTTCAAGAACAAAGCAACGTGGCAAGAGACTATTTTGTTACGACGGATATCGACTTGAAAGAGGCTTATTTAAATCAACAGCTGCTGTACACGGTTAAGCTGTTTCTTTCTAGCAATATTGAGCGCGGTAGTCTACAAGCGCCAGAAATGCAAAATGCGGAAATTACTCAACTTGGTGATGACAGACAGTATACAGATATCGTAAATGGTAGAAGGTATCAGATTATAGAGCGTCAATTTGCTGTTGTACCGCAAGCGTCTGGTGAATTTACGCTAAGAGGCCCCATCTTCACTGGCGAAGTGATGGCTGCCAATACTAACCAACGTTTTGGCTTCTTTAACCGTACCCAGCAAATTAATCGGGTTGGGCCTGATATTACGGTGAATATCAAGCCTATTCCTCAGGGAATTGATTATCCATGGCTGCCTTCTGAAATGGTAAGAGTGGATGAAGAATGGCCTCAAGGTGATAGTTTTGTAGCCGGCGAGCCCGTAACACGTATTGTCACGCTGACGGCACTGGGCGTTGTGGAAGAGCAGCTTCCGGATATTCCTGAGTTTTATCCGCCAAACTTTAAACTGTATCCAGATCAATCAAACACAACGACAGTTGAAAAAGACCAGAGCTTAATTTCACAGCGCCAAACATCATTGGCTATTATTCCAACGCAGCCAGGTAACTTTGTCTTACCTGAAATTACTATCCCTTGGTTTAATACGCTTACTCAGCAAACTGAGTATGCCACTATTCCCGCTCGTTCAATTACGGTAGCGCCAGCGTCTGGCGCAAATAATGCCAATACTCCGAATATGCTAAACACTCCATCAGCCAGTAGTGCAAGCAGTGAAGATATTCAAAACGATATTCCGTCCACTGCAACACAGCCTAACGCTAGTGCTAGCAATGAGGGTAAACCATTAGACAGCGCTTCAGGTAAAGTCAATACTGACGAAAATACCCAGCTTAATTGGATGATAACTGGTGCACTATTTGCGCTGTTCGTTATTGCACTTGCGGGATGGCTATTTACTTACAGAAAGCTCAAGCAGTTTCAGATGATGGGGCCTGGGATCACTAACAAAACCGGTTCTGCACAGCGCCTCCACGCCTATGCTCAGTGGGATGAAAAAGCACAGTTCCAAAACCTAATGTCAGTAATAAAGGCAAAAGACACAAGCTCACTTACGCCCGTGCTTAAACAGTGGATAGCCGCATTAACTTTGGGTAAAGCGCAACTTTCGCAGTTTGAAGGGATCAACGGCAGTGTTAATGCGCTCTATGCACTGCGGTTCTCAGCCAGAAAAACTGATGCGAACCACCAATCTAAGCAAATGACGGAGGCTTTAGAAAAACTTTCATCGGAAATAAAGCTTGCTCGCAACGAATGGAAGCAGAAAAGCACTGGAAGCAAACACACGTTATCTAACTTATATCCTGCTTCATAAAACGCATTTCATTTGCTAATACAACGAAATTTACGTAATGAAGGCCCTTGCACTTACTAAATAAAGGTGGCGAGGGTTTCTTTACAACAATGTTTGTATCCAATAAACAGTCGAGGCTACGGGCCTTATCGTCCTCTTAAAGGTTTAGCGACCTTGAAGACTTTAGCTTATAAAAATACCAACTAAACGCGACAGGGAATAATATGAAGAAAACACTATTGAAGCTAACGCCGATAGCGTTGGCCATTACTACGTTAACCGCTTGCTCGCCAGCAAGTGAAACATCTAACACAGCGCCAGAGCCTATTAAAACGGAACAGCCCGCTGGACAGTCTGAATCTGAGCGCTTGAATGCGTTTTTTGAACGTACTTTTGAAGAGGATCTTAAGCGCTCTCCCCTGTTCCAAAGTTACCTCGGTAAAAAGTGGGACTACGATAAATGGGATGACATCAGTGATGAAGAAGCCGACGCTCGCGTTGCCATTGCTAAAAATCGTCTTGAAAAGCTTAATAGTTTCGACACCACAAAGTTAAGTGAACAAGAAAAGTTAAGCTTGCGCCTTTATAAACTGGGCATTGAACGCGATCTGGCTAACGATAAATTTAGACATCACCGTTATATTGTGCATCAGTTTCGTGCCGCACATACGCAAGTGCCTAGTTTCCTTATCAACATTCACAGTGTAAAGAGTAAAGAAGATGCTCAGGCGTATATTGGACGACTAGACAATGTACGTACGTACTTTGATCAAGTTATCGAACAAATGAAAGTTCGCGAAAAAGCCGGCGTATTTCCACCCGCTTGGGCTTATGATCAAATGATTGATGCATCAAAAAATGTGATTACCGGCGCACCATTTGATTCAAGCGAAACACCGTCTACTATCTGGGAAGATTTTCAGTCAAAGGTGAACAACCTTGATATTACAGAAGCGGAAAAAACGACATTATTAGGTGAAGCTAAAGCAGCATTAGTCACCTCTGTTCTGCCTGCGTATGAAACGTTAATCCAAGAACTCGCTCATCAGCGCGAAATTTCACCCGAAGGAGACGGCGTATGGCGTTTGCCCAATGGTGGCGAGTGGTATCAAAATCGCCTTAACTGGTTTACGACTACAGATCTCTCCGCTGAAGAAGTCCATCAAATAGGCTTAGATAATGTAGAGCGTATACACAATGCGATGCGCGACATCATGAAACAAGTAAATTTTGACGGCACGCTTCAAGAGTTTTTTGTTTTCATGCGGGAAGACGAGCAATTCTATCTACCTTCAAACGATGAAGGTCGTCAGCAATATTTAGATATGGCGAAAACAGCCATAGATGAAATGCGAGATGCGATCCCAGAGTACTTTGGTATTCTTCCTGAGGCGCCCATGATTGTTAAACGCGTTGAAGCATTTCGCGAACAGTCTGCAGGCAAAGCGTTTTATCAAAGTCCTGCACAAGATGGCAGCCGCCCAGGAATCTATTACGCAAATCTTTATGATATGAAAGCGATGCCAACTTATCAGCTAGAGGCGCTGGCATATCACGAGGGAATACCAGGACACCACATGCAGCGTGCGATTGCACAAGAACTGGAAGGTGTGCCTCAGTTTCAGAAGTTCTTGAGCTTTACCGCATACACGGAAGGCTGGGGCCTTTATACTGAAGAACTTGCGAAAGACATGGGCTTTTATAAGGACCCTTACTCTGATTTCGGCCGCCTAGCCATGGAGCTTTGGCGAGCATGCAGACTTGTTGTGGATACGGGTATTCATGCGAAGAAATGGACTCGCGAAGAGGCGGTGAACTACCTCATAGAGAACACGCCAAATCCACAATATGACGCGCAAAAAGCCATTGAACGCTATATTGCCATGCCCGGTCAGGCTACAGCCTATATGATTGGTAAACTTAAGATCATGGAGCTTAGAGAATACGCCCAAGCTGAACTTGGCGACAAGTTTGATTGGAAAGGCTTCCATGATGAGGTGCTCAAATACGGTCCGGTTCCACTGTCGATTCTAGAAGAAAACATTAATGCTTGGATTGCTTCTCAGAAAAATGTCTAGAAAGCTTGATTACATGCTCTGATCACTCAGGCCTATTAACGTTTTAAGCACATGCGGGGGCAACGGCACCTAGCATTATTGCCGAAACGCGTCTTTCGTCTAACGAAATGACGCGTTTTTTATGCCATAGTGAAAAAAAATTAACTCTTGGATTTTTTTATGTTTGGGCGAAATAAATCCGGTAATGGTCAGGTCTTATCGGATATGAAAGCAAAACACCAAAGATATGAAGCACTGGTAAAGGCATTCCACGCCGACATTTACCGCTATGCATTCTGGCTTATAAAAGACCAGAGCATTGCCGAGGATGTCGTGCAGGAAACGTTTTTGCGTGCTTGGCGCTCGTTGGACGCCCTCAATGATGAAAAAGCGGCCAAGTCATGGCTAATTACCATTCTTCGCCGTGAAAATGCCCGTCGCTTTGAGCGTAAGCAATTTGATACGGTTGATATTGACGATTGTCATATACAAGATGACACCCAACATGCAGACGGCGACCTGAAAGACAGGGAACTACAGCGACTGTTAGGTGGATTGAGTGTGGAATATCGCGAGCCACTCATCCTTCAACTAATTTTTGGCTTCAGCGGTGAAGAAATTGCCAATCAATTAGGACTCAACAAAAACACGGTTATGACTCGCTTATTTAGAGCGAGAAACCAGTTGAAAGAAGCATTAGAGAAACAAAATGAACAGAGAGGTCGTATAAATGGATGAGTTAGAATTTAGGCGTCGAATCTACGCCGATCCAGACACGACTGACAGTGACGTTCTAGAAGCGGCTAAATCGGACGAAGGTAAACGCAGTTTCTGGAATGAGCAAAAGCAGTTAGACAAGCAGTTAAAACAAGCGCTAAAAGTTGATGTACCAGAAGACCTAGCCAGCAAGCTTATTTGGCAACAGTCGACAGACGAATTTAATCGCTACAAGCGCAGAAGTCGCTGGTACCTTGCCATGGCGGCTTCGGTTGCGTTTACTGTAGGCATTGGCCTTACCATGTGGTACCACCAACCGCTTAGTATTGGCGGACAGGCACTAGCGCACATGCAGTATGCGGAAATGGAGCACGCTCATTCACTACTTCCGGTTGATTTGAATATGGTAAACGCCAAGTTAGCGAGCTTCGGCGGCAGTTTCAATGAAATGCTAGACGGTATAGAGGTCGCCAATTACTGTCACTTGAGCACGGTTAGAAGCCTCCATCTTATTGTCGATACGCCTCAGGGAAAAATGTCTGTGTTTGTTGTTCCTCAACGGGGTGATATTTCGGTGCCTAACGAATTTGAAGACCAACAATTTCATGGACAGAGTATTAAAATGCAGCATGCGAATATCATGATTGTTGGAAATAAAGACGCCGATTTATCTGATATGAAACAAGCTATTACTGAGCGAATACAATTTTCAGCTTGATGTAAGTTAAATAGACTCCTGTAGTGCTAATTTAGCACCCATCGTTACGGCCGCTTGCGGCCGTTTTTTTTTCAAAATGCGGCAAAACATTAACAGAGACAAACATTCATCATTACAAAACTTTATTTACAGTCCATCGTATAGAAATTGTGCAAGGTCGCCAACTGACATAGAGAGTCTGTGTCAGAGGTGTTAGCATGAAAGAAAAAAGATAGGGAATGTATATGGCAACTGGCACGATAATCTCTTTGGATTTGTATTTTGTTGTAATGTTGGGGATCGGTCTTTTCGCTTATCGGCAGACAGATACTAACGTAGAAGGCTACATGCTTGGCGGCCGCCAATTAGGCCCCGCAGTTACTGCACTGTCGGCAGGCGCATCAGACATGAGTGGCTGGATGCTCATGGGCTTACCAGGTGCGATGTATGTTTCGGGTTTATCTGCAGGCTGGATTGCAGTTGGCCTGGTACTCGGGGCACTTGCCAATTACATGCTGGTTGCTCCGCGTCTTCGTGTTTATACTGAGGTCGCTAACAACTCCATTACTCTCCCCGACTATTTTGAAAACCGGTTTGCCGATAACTCTCGCTTGCTAAGAGTTATCGCTTCTGTGGTTATCGTTGTTTTCTTTACACTTTACACATCATCAGGCGTTGTAGCCGGTGGAAAGCTATTTGAAACCTCATTTGGATTAACTTACGAAACGGGCTTATACGTTACAGCGGGTGTCGTTGTAGCCTACACCTTAGTTGGTGGGTTCATGGCCGTAAGCATGACCGACTTCGTGCAAGGCTGCATCATGTTTGTGTCACTTATTATGGTTCCTGCCGTTGTCATTATTGAATTGGGTGGGATTGGCGCTTCTATTAACGCACTAGACACGATTAATCCGGCGCTTTTCGATGCATTTATGGATGCGTCTACCAATGAAGCACTAAGCGTAATTGGCATTGTTTCACTGATGTCATGGGGCCTAGGTTATTTTGGTCAGCCTCATATCATTGTGCGTTTTATGGCAATACGTTCTGTTAAAGATATACCAACTGCCCGTAACATCGGTATGAGCTGGATGGTTGTGTCGATAATTGGTGCATTGATGACAGGGCTTTTTGGACTGGCCTACGTGACAGGTAACGGTAACGAAATCGATCCTGAAACCGTATTTATCTATCTGTCTCAAATTTTATTCCACCCGCTGGTTGGTGGATTCCTATTGGCGGCAATTTTAGCGGCGATCATGAGTACGATTTCTTCTCAGCTTTTGGTGACGTCCAGTTCCCTTACCAGTGACTTTTATCAGGCATTCCTTCGTCGCGACGCTTCTGATGGCGAGCTCGTTGTTGCAGGCCGTGTAAGCGTAGTAGCGGTCGCACTTGTTGCAATCTATCTCGCTTATGATAGGGACAGCACAATTTTAACGCTAGTAAGTAACGCCTGGGCAGGTTTCGGAGCAGCATTTGGACCGCTCGTTTTATTTAGCTTGTTTAAGCGCGAAATGACGCGCCGCGCAGCGCTTGGTGGAATGATTGTAGGTGCAGTTACGGTGCTATTGTGGATTTACCTTCCTATCGAAATCGGCGGGCAAAAGCTCGGTGACTGGATGTACGAAATCGTACCTGGATTTATCTTATCAAGTTTGACCATCATGATATTAAGTAAATCAGGCACACCAAGAGAAGGTGTAGTCGATACGTTCGATGCTTTCCGAATGAAATTAAAGGACAAGTAGGCAAAGAAACATTCAAAACAATAATGAAAAAAAGCTCTGTTTAGGTTTTAAAACAGAGCTTTTTTCTTTTTATAGCCCTTGAAAAAATTGGCTTATTCTTCAAATGCATCACAGTTTCATTTAATGGAATAAGATAGGCATTTTAAATAGCAAAATTGCATACTACATTTGAATTTAAATATGTTATCGTTCTATGCAGAAAAATAACCCACATATAACTTTTTTGCATATAACATAAAATTCGGATTTCAAAATGACTGCTAGTATCCCGTCTGTGACGCATTTGAAACAACTTGAAGCCGAGAGCATTCAAATTTTCCGCGAAGTGGCAGCTGAGTTTGAAAACCCAGTAATGCTTTACTCCGTAGGAAAAGACTCTTCTGTTCTGCTTCACCTTGCCCGCAAAGCATTCGCGCCCGGCAAAATTCCTTTCCCACTATTGCACGTAGATACCACGTGGAAATTTGGCGAAATGATTAAGTTTCGTGATGAACAAGCTAAGAAACACGGTTTCGATTTGCTTGTTCATATCAATGAAGAGGGTGTAGAAGCTGGCGTTGGCCCATTTAGCCACGGCTCAGCAAAACATACTGATATCATGAAAACTCAAGCGCTTAAGCAAGCATTGAACAAATACAAGTTTGATGCTGCGTTTGGTGGCGCTCGACGCGACGAAGAAAAATCACGTGCTAAAGAACGTGTTTACTCATTCCGCGACAGCAACCATCGCTGGGACCCTAAAAACCAGCGCCCAGAGCTTTGGAATATCTATAACTCTCAAGTTAACAAAGGCGAAAGCATTCGCGTATTTCCAATGTCTAACTGGACTGAGCTAGATATCTGGCAATACATCTACCTAGAAAACATCGATATTCCGCAACTTTACCTTTCTAAGCCTCGCCCTGTCGTTGAGCGTGACGGTATTCTTATTATGGTTGACGACGACCGTATGCCGTTAGAAGAAGGTGAAGTACCAGAGATGCGCTCTGTACGTTTCCGTACACTTGGCTGTTACCCACTCACTGGTGCGGTAGAGTCAGAAGCTGCAACCCTACCTGAAGTTATTCAAGAAATGCTGCTTACCAAGACGTCTGAACGCCAGGGCCGAGTTATCGACCATGACAGCGCAGGCTCTATGGAGAAGAAGAAAATGGAAGGGTACTTCTAATGGCCACCGACAACGTTGTTTGGCATAAACACGAAGTAAACAAGACCACCCGCTCTGAAAAGCTTGGTCAAACGCCTCGCGTATTTTGGCTAACGGGTTTAAGCGGCTCTGGTAAATCGACATTAGCCAACCTGCTTGAGAAAAAGCTTCACGAGCAGAACAAGCACACCTATCTGCTTGACGGCGACAACGTGCGTCACGGTCTGTGTGGCGACTTAGGTTTTAGCGACAAAGATCGCGTTGAGAACATTCGTCGCATTAGCGAAGTCGCTAAACTGTTTGTCGATGCCGGCACCATAGTACTTACCGCTTTTATCTCGCCTTTCAAAGTCGACCGCGATTATTGCCGCGGCTTAATGGAAGACGGAGAGTTTGTAGAAGTGTTTGTCGATACACCTCTTGAAGTGTGTGAGAAACGCGACCCGAAAGGGCTATACAAGAAAGCGCGTAGCGGTGAAATTAAGGACTTCACTGGTATTGATTCAGCCTATGAAGCACCTGAAGCGCCAGAAGTCCACTTAACCTATCAGGATGAACCAGCAGAGCAGACCGCTGAGCGTTTGTATGCTTTGCTTCAAGAAAAGGGATTGGTGTAATGACACAGCCTTTAAATAGTCTTGCACAAAAAGTGTTAGCTATCGCCAAAGAAGCAGGCGATAAGATCATGGCCATTTACGAGAAAGACTTCGCCATTTATGAAAAGCAAGATACCAGCCCGCTAACAGAAGCTGACCTTGCCGCACATAACGTAATTGTTAACGCCCTTGAAGCTGAATCTGACCTGCCAATTCTTTCTGAAGAGTCAGCAGATATTTCATGGGAAGAGCGCAAAACGTGGTCTTCGTACTGGCTAGTAGACCCGCTAGACGGCACTAAAGAGTTTATTAAGAAAAACGGTGAGTTTACGGTAAATATTGCACTTATCGAAAACGGTAAACCGACCATGGGTGTGGTTTATGCACCAGCACTCAACAAAAGCTATGTAGGTATTGTTGGTGAAGGTGCGTGGACCGAAGTGAACGGCGAATTTACGGCTATTTCTGCGCGCAAGCACAATGGTGCTGAAGTGTGGAAAATCGTCGGCAGCCGCTCTCACCAAAGCCCTGAAATACAAAATTTATTAGCACAGCTTAAAGGTGAAACCGAGCTTGTAGCAATGGGCAGCTCACTAAAGCTTTGCTTAGTGGCTGAGGGGGAAGCACATCTTTACCCTCGTTTAGGCCCAACATCTGAATGGGATACCGGTGCAGCACACGCCGTCGCATTAGCGGCTGGCGCGAACGTAACGGTACTTGACCCTGAAAATCCATTAGATGACAACGCTGACGCTCTTACGTACAACCAAAAAGAGTCTGTGTTAAACCCCTTTTTCCTTGTGAGCGCATAACATGAACAATGAAAACGAATTATTAAGACAGGACATTCTGTCTTACCTAGAACAACACGAAAAGAAAGACATGCTACGTTTCCTTACATGCGGAAGCGTAGACGACGGTAAAAGTACCCTAATTGGCCGCCTGCTTCACGATTCAAAAATGATTTATGAAGACCAACTTGCAGCTATCACTAAAGACAGTAAAAAAGTGGGCACTACCGGCGAGAAAGTTGACCTTGCCCTTCTAGTAGACGGTCTTCAGTCTGAGCGTGAGCAAGGGATTACTATCGACGTAGCATACCGCTACTTTTCTACTGACAAGCGTAAGTTCATTATCGCAGATACTCCGGGGCACGAGCAGTACACCCGTAACATGGTAACCGGTGCGTCAACGTGCGACCTCGCTATTATTCTTGTTGATGCTCGCGGCGGCGTTAAGGTTCAAACGAAACGTCACTCGTTCCTGGTTTCTCTTCTAGGTATCAAACACGTTATTGTTGCTATCAACAAAATGGACTTGATGGACTATTCAGAAGAAGTGTACAAGCAAATTCAGGAAGACTACCTGAAATTTGCTGAGCAGCTTGATATTCCTGATATTCAGTTCGTACCTATTTCAGCACTTGAAGGCGACAACGTAGTAGGCAAGAGCGAAAAGACCCCTTGGTTTGACGGTACGCCACTAATGGAAATGTTGGAAAACATTGAAATTGGTGAAGACGACAACCTGGAAGATTTCCGCTTTCCTGTGCAATACGTTAACCGCCCTAACCTAGATTTTCGTGGCTTTGCGGGTACCGTGGTATCTGGTCAAGTTGCACCAGGTGATGAGGTAACGGCACTTCCTTCTGGCAAGAAATCAAAAATTAAGCAAGTCGTTACCTTTGAAGGCGATCAAGAGCGTGCTTATGTACCTCAGGCGGTAACGCTAACGTTAGAAGACGAAATTGACATCTCTCGTGGCGACATGATTGTTAAGTCTGATAACTTGCCATTGCTTAACACGCAGTTCAAAACACACCTTGTGTGGATGAGCGAAGAGCCGCTAATGCCGAACAAGCAATACTTGTTCAAGTTTGCGACTAAATCGACACCAGGGGTTGTTGCTCATATCGATAATCAAATTGATGTGAACACGCTTGAAGAAACAGATGCTATGCACCTTAATCTTAACGAGATTGGTGTTGTAGACGTTAAGTTTACTCAGCCTGTTGCATGCGACCCGTATAAGCGCAACCGCCCTACCGGTTCATTCATTGTAATCGATCGACTTAGCAACGGTACGGTCGGTGCTGGTATGATCATTGATGAAATTGCAGGCGATGCACAGCATACATCACCTAACTTCTCTGAGTTCGAACTTGAATTCAATGCACTAGTACGCAAGCACTTCCCGCATTGGAACTCTGTGGATATCAGCAAACTTTAAGCAGGACTGGAGCAATATGGATGTGACCCAGTTTATCGTACTGGCAGTATTTGCCGGTACGATATGCGCGCTGATATTTACCAATCAGCGCCCTTCCACTGTGTTTTCTGGTGCGGTGTTAGTATTACTGGTTACCCAGCAGTTGTCACTTGATGACATCTTACTAAATTTAACAAACAAGGGGCTTATCACCCTTGTTTTGTTACTTTTGGTAAGTAGTGCAATCGATAAAACAGCGCTTATAAAACGCTTGGGAAGGAAATTAGTCAGTGCAAACTTTACGCAATCCTATTGGCGCTTGTTTTCGCTAACCTTTATATCATCTGCGCTATTAAACAATACTGCTATTGTGGCAAGCCTTATTGGGCCCATTAAGCAAAACCAGTACCACCCAGCCTCTCGATTGCTGATACCGCTCTCATATGCTGCTATTTTAGGTGGTACAGTAACCTTAATTGGAACGTCTACCAACTTAATTGTAGACAGCTTTTTACAAGAACATGGGCATCCAGGGTTCAACTTTTTTGACTTCACACTTTACGGCACCGTAGCGGGTTTAAGCTGTGGTTTACTCATGTTCTTATTACTTCCTTTGCTGCCCCACATTGGCAATAAAAGTAATAATTATCACGAGTATATGGTTGAAGCCGAAGTGGAATCAGGTTCAGAACTCATAGGCAAAACTGTAGAGCAAAACCACTTACGCAATTTACCCGAACTCTTTTTGGTGGAGGTGATACGCAATGGGAATCTGATATCTCCTGTTGGGCCTGACTTAGTTATTCTGGAAAATGACAAACTGATCTTTTCTGGCAACGTTCAGAAACTTGATAATCTTAGCCACATAAAAGGGCTGAGCATGTTTGCCGAGACAGACGGTGTGCTGCGTGAAAGTCTAACTGAGGTGGTCGTTGCTAATCGCGCGCAAGTTATCGGGCAAACTATAAAAAAACTTGGTTTTAGAGCCCTATTTGATGCCGCCGTTGTCGCCATTCGCCGCGACGGAGAGCAACTGTCAGGAAAGTTAGGCGAAATAAAGCTTCAGGCAGGAGACTTTTTACTTCTTGCCACCGGGCCTGATTTTGCAACCCGTCAAAATTTAAATAAAAACTTTTTTATTTTGTCAGAGCAGAAAATTGCCCGACCTTTAACGAACAGGCAAGAATGGATAACCCTCGGCGGCTTTCTTACTACAGTGTTACTCGCTGCTACTAACGTCATTTCATTGGCTATAGGGCTGCTTTTCTTAGCCGCTGTGCTTATTGGCGTAAACGTTACGTCAAATGGGGAGATGAAACGAAATTTACCACTGAATCTGATTGTTGTAATTGTAGGTGCGTTAAGCTTGGCCACCGCACTGGAAAATTCTGGTGTTATCCATACCACAACGAACGCATTGATGCCGTTATTGTCTGGCACGGACTGGTTTATTGCGTTAGTGGTCATTTACTTATTAACACTTTTGTTGACAGAATTTGTAACCAACAATGCAGCAGCTGCCCTAATGTTCCCTTTTGCCTACGGGTTGGTTCAAATAATAGGCGCGCCGCTTATGCCATTCGCCTTGGCAGTCGCATTTGCAGCTAGCGCTAGTTTTATTTCACCTTTCGGTTATCAAACTAATTTACTTGTCTTTAATGCAGCGAATTATAAATTTTCGCATTTTATTAAAATCGGACTTCCTATCTCAATAGTCTACAGCACCATTGTACTTTCGCTGCTAAAAGTCTCTTATCTTTAAATTTCACCGTGGAGGGAATGTCAACTCCCTCTTTTCTTTGCGTTTACATATGTCACCCGAAAGGTCGCCATAGCATCAAAAACTAATCAGTAACTTGTTCTGTACATACAAAACATGACTGAGTAATCTATCGCTACAATAACATTAACTAAAAAAAGCGGAGCAATGGATGCACACACCTGTATCAAACCCCTTTCAAGCATGTAATGACATCTTTTTCAAACCTAGCAGCGTGTTTAAAGCAGTAGGAGAGCATAACAACTGGAGCTGGATGCCCTTTATTATCGTTATGGGGGTTACGCTAGCCTCGCAATACCTTTACGTAAGCTTTGTTGATATTGAGTGGTTCGCAAACATCAATATTGCGACACAGGGAGACATGAGTCCCGCAGAAGAAGAACAGATGCGAGCCTTTTTTACTCGCGACACGTTACTATGGTCTCAGATGATTGGCGCTTTCTTTGTGCTTATCATCATAAATGCGATTTATGCCGTTTATTTGAACTTATCAACACGTTCTGACGATAGCCATGTTTTCGGATTCACCGACTGGTATGGGTTTGCATGGTGGATATCTATGCCATACGTATTGACCAGTCTGGTAGGTGTCGCGCTTCTATTATTCAATGGAGATCATCAAGTATCGCCATCAATTATGGCGCCAACGTCTCTCAGTTTCATCCTTGGCGTACCACTGGACTCTTCATGGTATGGCTTTTCTCAGGCAATCAGGTTAGAGCTTTTTTGGGGAATCTTACTCGCCACCCTAGGTATTTCAAAGTGGACATCGTTTTCACGTAAAAAATCGGCAATTATTGCCGCAGCACCCTACGCGATTATTTACACACTGTGGCTCGTTATTCTCCTCGTGATGTAGTGTTTATACCAAACCCAATGAAAGCACCTATAGGGTGCTTTTTTATTGGCGATAATCATTGATTTTATTCAAAAAGTGGCAGCTGCAAAGACGGCTTCGCCTTTGCGTTTACGGGACGAAAATACTCAACATTGTTATAAAAACAAAGCGTTTGTGCTTCGCGGTGCCATCCGGGCACACCAAGGAGTGGTATAGGTTTTAGGATTGGTGCACAAAGGAAGTCATCAAGTGCTGAAATCCTATTTACTAAAGCCATATCAACCGCTTTGCGTTGCTCCCACCATGAAAGTTCAGAAAAACCCGACGGAACAACAACCGCTAACCACTTACCCGTTAACCCTATAAAAGGGTTTAGCATCATCTCCAAATTGGCGTGACCAAAAACAAATGGCGTAACCTTATTTCCCCATACTTCTCGTTCATTTAGAAATACGTCATGCCATTTGTGATGAGCAAGTTTTGCTAAAAAGCGCTCTTGAAAAGCAATGTAGGCCTGTTTTTCATCATCAGGCAAATCATTGGATGGCGATTCAACCGCCAAAACCACGCCACATTCATCAAAATGTGTTAAGCGATTTCGTCTTTGCGTCCTAGGGCTCACCCCGCATTGCTCAATATCTATCACATGCAGCTCGTTCAAGCGCCGTTTTGCTTTTGGAAATTGAGCCCAGATTAGCGCATTAAACAAATCGTGCCAGTTGTTCTCTCTCGTTGGCACAACGTTGTCCTGGCGGATGATCGTTTCATAGTAACGTGTTTCCGTTGATAAAAATAATCGTTGAGCTTTAAACTCAGGACCATCCCAGTTATCACAATATCGGCGTAAAACCCTATTCAAATCGGGCACCGAAGGAAATAATGGGCTATTGATTAAGTCTACACGAGTCAGCAGGTTTATAACCGGAGGGCTTGCGTGACCTTCGAGATACTCTTTCGAGAAGGGAATAGCGTCTGATTGCATATCAACTATTGGTTCGTTGTGGGGTTTTCTCTATACTGGGGGCGTATTGTAGAGCAAACAGAGACCAACAATGAAAAAAATGTTTTTGCCACTTATTGTACCTACCCTTTTAGGCGTAAGTGCTTGCACTCCTAACAACGACAGCACCTCACAAAGCCAATCGGCGTCAAAAGAAATGCCGGTAAAATCTAATTTTGACGACGTTTATAATAGTATTTCCGATGCAGATATTCGAGAACCTTTGAAGATACTCTCTTCAGATGAGTTTGAGGGTAGATTACCGACAACTGAAGGTGAAAAGAAAACGATTGAATACTTGGTCAATGAATTCACTAAAGCAGGACTCAAGCCCGGTAATGGCGATAGCTTTTTACAAAAAGTAGCGCTTATGGAAATTACTGCTGATCCAGATATGACCATGAAAATTGGCGACAATAGCTTTGCTTATAAAGAAGATATGGTTGCCTCCTCAAAAAGAGAAGTTGAAGAAGTTACGCTACAAAATTCAGAATTGGTTTTTGTCGGCTATGGTGTTAATGCACCGGAATACAATTGGAACGACTATGAAGGACTTGACCTAACAGGGAAAACAGCCGTTATTTTGATTAATGATCCTGGTTTTGAAAACCCAGAAAGCGGCAAGTTTCAGGGCACAACGATGACGTATTACGGCCGTTGGAGCTACAAATATGAAGAAGCGAGCCGTCAAGGTGCAGCTGGGGCTATTATTGTTCACGAGACCGCGCCGGCGTCTTACGGTTGGTCTGTTGTAGCAAACAGCTGGAGTGGCCCACAATACGGCCTTGTAAGTGCCGATAAGGGTGCGAGCCGTGTTGCCGTTGAAGGCTGGCTTACGCTAGACGCAGCCAAAAAAGTATTTGCAGATGCAGGTCTTGATTTTGACGCAGAAAAAGCCAAAGCCATGCAAGGCCCTTATAACAAGGCGATGAACATAAAGGCGTCAGTTACGGTTAACAACTCGTTCAAAAAATCAGAAAGTAACAACGTAATTGCCACGGTACCTGGCTCAGCGCTTCCTGATGAACACGTTATCTACACGGCACATTGGGACCACTTGGGTAAGGACGAAACCAAAGAAGGCGATCAAATTTATAACGGTGCACACGATAACGCTACGGGAACGGCGGCAATGATAGCCATGGCGAAAGCCTATTCTCAGCTTACACCAGCGCCTAAACGTTCGGTATCGTTTTTAGTCGTTACTGCGGAAGAGCAAGGGTTATTAGGCAGTAAATTTTATGCGAGCAACCCTGTTATTCCAATTGAAGACACCGTTGCTAACATCAATATGGACGCAATGAACGTCTTAGGTAAAACAAAGAACGTAGCGGTTGTGGGCATGGGTAAGTCGGAAATGGAAGACTACCTTAAAGCCGCAGCAGAAAAGCAAGGCCGCACACTTACACAGGAAGACAGACCTGAGGCCGGTTACTATTATCGCTCTGATCACTTCAGCTTTGCCAAACAAGGTGTACCAGCACTCTATGCAGAAGGCGGTAACGAGCCAGCAGATGAAGCGACAGCTAAGTACAGAAAACGCATGAACGTTATTGTTACGGGCTGCTATCACCAAGTATGCGATCAGTATCGTGACGACTGGGATTTGAGCGGAATTGTGCAAGATACGCAAATGCTGTTTGATGTGGGTGTGGGCGTTGCTAACGCTGATGCTTGGCCAAATTGGAATGAAACGAGCGAATTCCAACGCAACGCAAAAAGCGAATAACCCGTTTTTTTATTACGCTACGGGAAATGAGGGCCTCTTTATGAGGCCTTTTTTGTTATTTTACAGGCCGTGAAACCAGTAGCTGAACCACTGTTTTCTATTAGGGAAAACTCATACTCCCGGGTAACCATAAGGATCATGCGCCTGAAATAGGATAAAAATGTTAATAAATGGCTATTTTGATATAAATGGAATAAGAATTTCCATTTTCTCATCATAATGTGCTTGCATTTTCCTGTCAGACTGGCACATTCAGGGGCACGCGAATAAGAATAACAACAAACCTTCGCCCACTCGTACGCGAGTACCGACAGAAAAATTTCTATTTTTTTCAACAAGTGAACAGAGAGAATCCGTTATATGTGTGGTATTTTCGGTATCCTTGATATCAAAACCGATGTGTCTGAACTCAGAACCCAAGCCCTCGATTTATCAAAACTTTTGCGCCACCGTGGCCCTGACTGGTCGGGTATCTGGAACAATGACAATACCATTCTTTGTCACGAAAGATTGGCGATTGTCGACGTTGATACAGGGGCACAGCCGCTTATCAGTCAAAACGATAAACAAATCCTTGCTGTAAACGGCGAGATTTACAATCACAAGCAGCTAGCTGCTGAGTTGGATGAACCGTATCCATTTAAAACGCGTTCAGATTGCGAAGTTATCCTTCCTCTATTCCAGCAAAAAGGCATCGACTTTATTGATGACCTAGAAGGCATGTTCGCGTTTATTCTTTATGATGAAGAACAGGACGCTTACCTGATTGCCCGTGACCACATTGGCATTATTCCGCTTTACACGGGTTATGACGAACACGGTAACTTCTATGTTTCATCTGAAATGAAAGCGTTAGCAGGCGTATGTAAAACAATTAGTGAGTTTCCTCCTGGCCACTATCTGTGGAGCAAAGAAGGTAAAATCACCAAGTACTACAAACGTGACTGGATGGAATACGATAACGTTAAAGACAACTCAAGTGATCTAGACGAGCTTCGTGTTGCTTTTGAAAAAGCGGTTAAGTCTCATATGATGTCTGACGTTCCATACGCCGTATTGTTATCTGGCGGCTTAGACTCATCACTCGTTTCAGCTGTAGCTGCGCAATATGTTGCAAAGCGCGTTGAAGATGAAGATAAAACTGATGCGTGGTGGCCTCGTCTGCACAGTTTTGCAGTAGGTCTTGAAGGTGCTCCAGATCTTAAGGCAGCGAAGAAAGTGGCCGACATGATTGGCACCGTGCACCATGAAATTCACTTCACTATTCAAGAAGGTTTAGATGCCATCCGTGATGTTATCTACCACTTGGAAACCTACGACACAACGACAATTCGCGCCGCTACGCCCATGTACTTAATGACCCGAAAGATTAAAGCGATGGGCATTAAAATGGTGCTTTCGGGTGAAGGTTCTGATGAAATTTTTGGTGGTTACCTGTATTTCCATAAAGCGCCAAACGCCAAGGAATTCCATGAAGAAACGGTTCGAAAGTTAGATCGCCTTCACATGTTTGACTGTGCGCGTGCTAACAAGGCCACGTCAGCATGGGGTGTAGAAGCCCGTGTTCCTTTCTTAGATAAGAACTTCATTGACGTAGCCATGCGCTTGAACCCGCAAGACAAAATGTGTCTAGACGGAAAAATGGAGAAGTGGATCCTTCGTAAAGCATTTGATAACGGCGAAACCCTTCCAGCAGAAGTATTATGGCGTCAGAAAGAACAGTTTGGTGACGGCGTAGGTTATTCGTGGATCGACTCAATTCGCGACTTCGTTGAAAACGAAGTTAGCGACCAGCAGCTAGCAACAGCGGAGTTCCGCTTCCCAGTAAATACGCCAGACACCAAAGAAGGCTACTACTACCGCACGATATTTGAGAGCTATTTCCCGCAAGAAAGCGCAGCCCGCTGTGTACCGGGCGGTAAATCTATTGCATGTAGTACCGCTGAAGCCCTTGAATGGGACGAGAGCTTTAAAAATAACGCAGACCCTTCAGGCCGCTCAATGAAAGGAGTTCACGCTGGAGAAGCGTAGTTTATTTAGTAAAACTTGCAATAAACGCGGCGCCAGCCGCGTTTTTTTAATCTAATTCGGGCTTGTACCAAAGCTTTTCGTTATTTAAAGGCGTTTCAATAGGGAGTAAAGGATTTTCCAATGTAAAGATTTTGCGCTCGTCAATGTCTAACGATGCTAATATTGGAGAATAGGTAGATTGAAAGAGTGCTTCAAACGAACCATCGTCTATGGCTCTCTTAAGACCTGTTTCTATTAAATTTGCGAGAATTTTGTTACTAGCACTAACAAAATAATACATGGCAGTCGGGTAATACAACGCAAAATTTTCCTCTAGATGTAAACCTTTAGAAGAGCCCTGAGCTTGTAACTCAGCGTTTATTTCCATTACAGAGCGCGGAAAAAAGTCCCCTTTCCCTTGAATAATCATCGCATACGCTTCGCGATAATCTGGAACCGTAAACACATTAAAACCATTTGCCTGTAAAATTTTGGTGTCGGGCCACTCCTCGCCTTGAATGGGCACTAACCTGCGCATGTCATTGAGCGAGAGTAAATTGTCAAACTTTGATTTTTTATCTGTACTGACGGCGAAAACCCGCAAACCAATAAGGCCTTTTGCAATGGGGATACGTATGGGCGTTAACTCTTTTTCCCTTTGACTGTCAGTCATACTCCACACGATGTTTACTTCTCGGTTCTCGCGCAGCTGACGCATTGCTTTACCCGTGAGCAAAATTCTATCTGATGGCTTTAGTTCGTAGTTAACTCCGGTTTTGTCCAAGGCCAGCTTGAGAAGCGCAACAGGGTACTGTGTCCTTTCATCAGTTTCATCAAGGGGACGTGGGTAGGTGATTGTCCAAAGCGCACCACTGGCATGCTTCGCAAACACAAGCATTATGAAAATCCAAAACCCTCTTTTCACCATTTATGTTGTCCCTAGTATAACTTGATGTGTGAAGACATTATTCAATGCCAATGTACTTGTGTGTTTGTAAAGATAGCCGCCAGTTACGTTCAATACAAGTACGCACTGCAAGCTCTGTTGCTCTCTTTTGCTGGCTAATTGGTTGTAAACAAACCTGTTTCCCATCTAGAGACGATACATTAGCAAGAAGCGCATCAAGCTCGTCAATATGCTTTTGCATAGCGATGGGATGCTTAATTTCATTGGCTCGTTCAAGCGCGCTCACTAAGACGTCATATCCGCCTTTCATATTTATTTTAGGAGATACTGTCACGTAGGTGCGCACATCGCAAAGCACTTCAAAGGTACCGCTAGTCTCAATCTGTGTTGTATATCCTTTGTCGTGAAGAAGGCTCGTCAGCGGACGTAAATCATACATACATGGCTCACCGCCAGTAATAACCACATGCTTTGCTACATAACCTTGTTGCTTGAACTCGCTTAGCAGCGCCTCTTCACTTGAAATGAAGTAAGTTTCAGATTCTTCGCCTTTGGTTATCACCGCTTGGGGCGACACACTGAGTTCAGGGTTAATTTCCCATGTATGTTTGGTATCACACCATGGACACCCTACAGGGCAGCCCTGTAGACGAACAAAGATAGAAGGAATACCTGTGTGAGCACCTTCACCTTGAATAGTTTCAAACATCTCATTGATGTTTAATGTGGACATTACAGACAATTTGACACCCTTTTACGATTGTATGTTGGGATTTTACCAAGGATCACATAAAATTCGGGCATAATTTCTTAAATCTTCGAAAACTATGTCAGAAAACGTTGTTGTTATATATTCAGGAGGCATGGACTCCTTCACTGTTCTGCACAAAGCGCTGAAAGCCGGCAAGAAAGTCCACGCTTTAAGCTTTAATTACGGTCAGCGCCATAAGAAAGAGCTCGATTATGCGGCAAACGTATGTAAGTCGCTTAATGTGCCTCACAAAATTGTTGATATTAGCGCGATAAATACCCTTATAGGCGGCTCTGCCCTGACGTCAGATATCGACGTTCCAGAAGGCCACTACGAAGAGCCAAGCATGAAGCAAACTGTGGTTCCAAATCGCAACATGATTTTGCTTTCACTGGCCGTCGGATATGCTGTGAGCTTAGATGCAAACGAAGTTTACTACGGTGCACATTCTGGTGACCACGCTATTTATCCGGATTGTCGTCCAGAGTTTGTCCATAAAATGAATGATGTGTGCGGTATCGCGAATTACACACCTGTCACCATTATGACTCCTTATATCGACGACAGCAAAACCGCTATATTGACCGATGGCCTGTCTATGGGGCTGGATTATGGCCAAACGTGGACTTGTTACAACGGCAGAGAAAAAGCGTGCGGAAAATGCGGTGCGTGTGAAGAACGCTTAGAGGCATTTAAAGAAAACGGAGCTACCGACCCACTAGAGTACGAATAAATGTTGCGCTGACCGCTACCTGTTACTATAAAAAAACACTTGTTTCGCGTGCTTCTGTAAGCACGCCAAAACAAGCGGTACTGTTTTACTGTGTGCGTTGATAAATCTATTTTTGACTTTCAGAAATAAAATAGCTGAGCTCTTTTATACAATGTCGCAAGACGGGGTTTAAACGGGTGTTTTTTCCATTCATCACAAAGAGTTCATGTGTGAAATTAAACAAACTTCCCTTAGCAATTGGCACCAAGCCCAATGCAGCACCTTGTTCTTTTGCCATGTAGTCAGGAAGTAGACCTACGTATTCACCCGTCATAATGGCCGACATGGCAGCGTCAAATGAGTCTGAGAATGTCTGTATAGACAATCGCGTTTCCTCTTCAATGTAATTCGCTGAAGACAAACCGGAAATTCCAATTGCTGGATAATCACCAATTTTGACATCGCTGGGTAAATCAGTATCGCGATACTTTGCAAGCGGATGTGTAGGAGCGCAATAAAGGCGTCCCTCGATTTTGTGTCCTACCGGATGAAAAGTTACCGATTCTGGTTTAACCATATCGTAAGTAGACACGACAAGATGACACTCACCAGATAACGCTACGTGTTCTACTTCGTTGTACAAACGCGTTTGAATATTGACATGTATGTCGTCAAATTTCTTCATCGTACTTTTGACAGCTTTACTAACCGCCATATGCATTGAAAGCGGCAACCCCGCCATTAGTACAAGCGTAATATGACCTGAATAGTCGTCATGAAGAGATTTTAAATTGAATACAAAGTTGTCGAACGCATTAAAAATGCGTTTTGTTTCTTGGAAAACGACCTCTCCCTCTTTTGTCATTTGAAAACCACCACGGCCTCGATGACAAAGTACAAGGTCTAAACGTTCTTCTAATTTTTTTATAGCAGCACTGATATTCGGTCTTTGCATGCGCAGTACTGGCTCTGCTGCCGTGAAACCATTACAACTGGCCACCGCGTAAAAAACGCGGAGTAGCTTAATATCAGACTCCTGAAGACGGTTAAGCATATTAGCACCTGAATTATAGGTATAGTTATTGATACTCTATCAAGCACTATATGCATTAATTCTCGCTATTACAACGAGATTTTTCGGCTTTTCGTCTCAATTTTGCGTTTAAAAACCAATACTTTTGACAATGTATATACGTCGGAATAGCGTGGATAGCGCCAACAAATTTATAGCAATGGTTCATGTAAGGGCAAACCTGACCATTTCAGTTTAGAAACAGCCCCTTGTTACCTACTTACGAAAGCGTGACAACTTGCTTTCTAAGTGCTTCAATATCGTCACGTAACGACGCTGCTTTTTCAAATTCTAGCTCGCGAGCATATTCGAACATCTGCTTTTCAAGCTCGGTAATTTGATCCATTAACTCTGTTGCACTGGCAGTTTTCTGCTGTTTTTTCTTCTCTTCGACTTTGCGAAGTCTGACCTTACCTGACGCAGGGTGTGCGGAGTCGCCTAAGTCCATAATGTCGGTAATAGGCTTATTGAGTCGCATTGGCGTAATACCGTTTGCCTCGTTATGCGCCATTTGCTTCTCACGACGACGTTCAGTCTCATCCATCGCTTTTTTCATCGACTTGGTAATACTGTCAGCGTACAAAATAGCTTTACCATTCACGTGACGCGCGGCTCTACCAATAGTCTGGATTAACGAACGTTCTGCGCGCAAGAAGCCTTCTTTATCAGCATCTAAAATCGCCACCAGCGACACTTCCGGCATGTCTAAACCTTCACGCAACAGGTTAATACCAACTAACACGTCGAATTTACCCAACCGCAAGTCTCGGATTATTTCAATTCGCTCTACGGTATCGATATCCGAATGCAGGTAACGAACTTTAACGCCGTGCTCATTTAAATACTCGCTTAAATCTTCAGCCATACGCTTGGTTAAGGTAGTAATAAGTACTCGTTCGTCAAGTTCTACCCGCTTTTGTATTTCAGACAGCACATCATCAACCTGAGTCGCTACTGGGCGAACTTCAATAACAGGGTCTAGAAGACCTGTCGGACGCACAACTTGCTCAACTATTTCACCGTCAGTTTTCTTTAACTCATAGTCACCCGGTGTGGCAGAAACATAGATGGTTTGGGGGCAAATCTGTTCAAATTCTTCAAACTTAAGCGGACGATTATCTAACGCCGACGGCAGCCTAAACCCAAATTCCACCAAGGTCTCTTTTCTAGAGCGATCCCCGCGATACATAGCCCCTACTTGAGAAACAGTAACATGCGATTCATCGATAAACATCAAACCGTCTGCTGGAAAGTAATCCAATAAGGTGGGAGGTGGTTCGCCCGGTGCTCTTCCTGAAAGATAGCGAGAGTAATTTTCGATCCCCGAACAATAGCCAAGCTCCATCATCATTTCGATATCGAACTGAGTGCGCTGTGAAATACGCTGCTCTTCAATCAGCTTATTCGCCTCTTGGAGCTGCTTTTTGCGATCGCCTAGTTCATCTTTAATATGCTCAATGGCATTGAGAATTTTCTCTCGCGGGGTTACATAATGCGTTTTAGGAAAAACCGTTGCTCGAATAACTGACTTATCGACAGCCCCCGTTAGCGGATCGAACAGGCTAATTTTATCTATTTCATCGTCAAACAGCTCAACCCTTACGGCCTGCTTTTCAGAATCTGCAGGAAAAATATCTATAACATCGCCACGAACGCGAAATGTACCCCGTTCGAACGCTAGATCGTTGCGCTTATACTGCAACTCAGCAAGACGACGCAAAATATCACGTTGGTCCATGGTGTCGCCCTGACGAAGATGCAGCAGCATTTTCATATAGGATTCAGGGTCACCTAAGCCATAAATTGCAGAAACACTAGCTACAATTACAACGTCGCGGCGTTCCATTAGAGCTTTAGTGGCGGATAGTCGCATTTGCTCAATGTGATCATTAATTGACGCGTCTTTCTCAATGAAAGTATCGGTGCTTGGTACATAAGCTTCTGGCTGATAATAATCGTAATATGAAACGAAGTACTCTACGGCATTATTGGGAAAGAACTCTTTCATCTCACCGTAAAGCTGAGCCGCTAAGGTTTTGTTGTGCGCAAGAATAAGTGTTGGTCTTTGTACTTCTTTAATGACATTAGCCATGGTAAAGGTTTTACCCGAGCCTGTAACACCCAGTAGTGTTTGGCCGGCCAGGCCACTTTCCAGGCCATCCACCAAAGCTTCTATGGCTTTTGGCTGATCGCCTGCTGGCTTGTATTTAGAATGAAGCTCAAACCCTCTACTCATTTACTTAACCTTTACTTAACTTTTTCTGTAGCTTGTTGCTGTATAGTTTGCTTGCGGTCGAATTATCGACAGTGCAAACAGGTAACCTTGTTTAGCCGCGTTAACGTTAGCCGTGCTCAGGCGCTTCTTTATCTTGTTCAAATTGAGTTATTGCACGCTTAAAAACAACTAATGAAACACACGCCATCGCTATATTGGCAATAACCGTTCCTGCAAATAAGCCTTTTAACTCAAAAAGAAAACTCGCCGTAACGCTGATAGGTACGAAGAAAACAAATAAGCGGATGACACTCAACGTTAACGCCGTCATGGGTCGATGCATGGCGTTTAACGATGAGTTGGTCAGAATAATTATGCCCTGCATGCCATAACCCAGCGGCACAATCATCAAAAACAGCTGTATTAACACGCTTACCTCTGCTTCATTAGCAAAGGCAACAGCTATCCAGCTAGACAGTGCCCACATGACAAGAAAAATAGCGAACTGCCATACAAGAACAAACTTCAATGTGAGCGAATACGCTTTCTTTACCCGTTCTACCTGCCCTGCTCCAACGTTTTGGCTAATAAAAGGGGGTAATGTCATAGATAGGGCTAACACGACAATACTAGCAATAGACTCCATTCTGTTACCCACTCCCCACGCTGCAACCGCTTCAGCGCCGTATCCAGCAACGACGGCAGTCATTACCCCACCGGCAACAGGGGTCAGCATATTCGCCCCCGCCGCAGGCAGCCCTATTTTTAGGATTTCACGGCTGCTATCACGCAGCTCAGCGAGTGTCAGCAGTCGAGGCAACATAAGCTTTCGGCGAATAGATAAGATATATAGAATCCATAATGCACCTACAATCCACGCTATAAAGGTTGCCAGCGCCGCACCTTTTATTCCCATCGCCGGAATGGGCCCAAGGCCGAAAATAAAAATGGGATCAAGCAAAGCGTTTAGGCCGCCTCCCGCCGCCATAACAATACTGGGTGTGCGAGTATCGCCACAGGCACGCAATACACTATTGCCCACCATCGGCATAGCAAGAAAAATGCTCGACAAGTACCACAGCCCCATATAATCAGAAATGTATGGCATTAGATTGTCGGTTGCGTTAAGCAACTTGAACACGGGCTCTATGGTAAAAAAGCCAATTATTGCTAACGCTCCCACCAGCAAAAAAGACAGCATTAAGGAGCCGGTAGCATAATGCTGAGACTTAGTTATTTCTTTGCTGCCCTGCAATTTGCCAATAATTGCTGATGTGCCAATACCTAAACCAATGTTCAAACTGATAACGGTAAAGGTAACTGGAAAAGTAAAGCTAATAGCAGCTAACGGATCGGTGCCCAACAAGCTCACGAAAAAGGTATCAATAAGTCCAAAACTCATCATCATTACCATTCCCAATATCATAGGAATAGTCATACGCTTTAACGTAGTACTTATATCTCCTTCCAATAAGTCAGAAGTACGTGGCTTAGCGTTTGTTTTTGTCACTTGAGCTCCGGCAAAATGAAATCCCCCCAACCATGGCGCGTAAGTGTAAAAGAGTGCACGTTAATTAGCTACGCATATTCGATAAACAAAACAAAGCATAAGAGGGACTAAAAAATTTGCGTGTTTTCTAGCAAAAAAAACCAACGTCGCACACATTTATTCGCAACTCTTTAAAAGCAATACTTTTTGGGTAGTACAGAATCACTTACAAATGAATAAACGCGTGACAGTTTAATTTCTATAACATTTCACTTTTACTGCCACGTTATATCGACTGATACACGCTCATGCGTTTTACAATATAGTGGCTTTAAGATCACCACCCTTGTTAATGAATTGTAAATCATTGACAAATAAGATGGATTTCATTGAATAGCATTTATTCATTCGTTGAATTAACACACAAGCTACTTTTTGTTCAACCGATCTATTTCGATCTTAAAATGCGATCACAAAAACAGACCTAAACACTTGTATTCAATAGAATATTAATCGAAAGCACGAGGTATCCGTTTCGATCGCCCTGTACCTGATCTGACAAAAACACATCGCGATTCTAAGCTATCAACATAGTTATCCACAGATTTAGTGGATAACTAACGCTAGACCATATTCGGCGTGATTTTGTGCTCGATTAAATTCTCGGCAGGTAAGTGGTGACTAACCTTTTAATCCTCAGGTACAGGTTACAGATTTATTAAACACTGTATATACTACCAGTTGGGAAGTAATTTTTTATTCTTTTTTGTTATATATTTTCTTTTATATGGGATATACAAACCACACGCAACATCACCACACATAATCAATAAAGGTGAGCCAATTTATCTGCTTGAAAGCAAAAATGTGCAGTTATTAACCATCACTTTCTCAGCATTGACGACAAAATGAACATAAAAGCCGTAAAAAGCTATTTTTTGCGCAGTCAGCACAAATATTTCATTTATGTTGTTGACAGTTCCCAAGTACGTCTTTAATATTCGCCTCCGTTGAAGCACAGGTCCCCCTTAGCTCAGTTGGTTAGAGCGACGGACTGTTAATCCGCAGGTCCCCCGTTCGAGTCGGGGAGGGGGAGCCACTTAGTTGGCTCATAATCGCCTCACCCATATCATTCTATTTTAATTCCTAAAACAACGCGTTTAGACATTAAATAACCCTAATTCAATCAAGTTGTTAAACCCGTTCTAAAAAGGGATAATAGACCTAATCTGTTTTTCTTTTTAATTCGCGGGCATTGTCCGTCAAAATTCCTCGAAGGAATTGCGTTATTCATGACTGAATTTTTACTGCTATTGATTGGTACAGTACTGGTTAACAACTTTGTGTTGGTTAAATTTCTCGGCTTATGTCCGTTTATGGGCGTTTCTGGAAAATTAGAAACCGCCATGGGTATGTCTATGGCCACCACATTTGTACTGACTCTTGCATCAGCGTCAAGCTACTTAGTTGAAACCTATTTACTTGCTCCACTTGGCATAGGCTACCTTAGAACACTGGCCTTTATTCTCGTTATCGCGGTAGTAGTTCAGTTCACAGAAATGGTCGTGCACAAAACAAGCCCTACTTTATATAGACTGTTAGGCATATTTCTCCCTCTTATCACAACCAATTGCGCAGTACTTGGTGTAGCGCTATTAAACCTTACCGAACAACATAATTTCATGCAGAGCCTTATTTATGGTTTCGGCGCAGCGGTGGGTTTCTCTCTGGTACTGGTGTTATTTGCGGCTATGCGTGAGCGTTTAGCTGCTGCTGATGTACCTGTATCCTTTAAAGGTGCGTCAATTGCAATGATAACCGCCGGACTCATGTCTCTCGCATTTATGGGCTTTAGTGGACTGGTGAAAGTGTAATGACGATATCTACCGCTATTATATTCGCTGTCATTGCCATTGGCGCCCTTGCGCTTATTTTTGGTTTCGTTTTAGGCTACGCAAGCATCCGTTTTAAAGTTGAAGGCGACCCGCTTGTTGAACAAATTGATGCTGTACTACCCCAAACGCAGTGTGGCCAATGCGGATACCCGGGCTGCAAGCCTTATGCAGAGGCAATTGCGGAAGGTGACGATATTAATAAGTGCCCACCTGGTGGCGAGGCAACGATTAAAAAACTCGCAGACTTGATGGGGGTTGAACCTAAACCCCTTGATGCAGCTCACGGTGAAGAAGACGTTAAAAAAGTTGCGTTCATACGCGAAGACGAATGCATCGGCTGTACGAAATGTATCCAGGCCTGCCCTGTAGACGCCATTCTAGGTGCAGCCAAACATATGCACACGGTCATAACTGATGAATGTACGGGCTGCGACCTATGTGTAGATCCCTGCCCTGTCGACTGTATCGACATGGTACCAATTGCACAAACCACTTCTTCATGGAACTGGGATTTTGAATCATCGCCTAAAGGTGATATCCCCATCAAAATGGTGTCGTAATTGTGATGTATCCAAGTTTTGATTCAATTATAGAAACCCTTGAAACGGGAAAGATGTACTCATTTCCAGGTGGTGTACATCCCGACGATAAGAAATCGCTTTCTAATACATCAGTAATAAAGAAACCGTCGTTACCCGATTTATTGATTGTTCCTTTAAGACAGCACATTGGCTCAGACGGTATTTGCTGCGTAGAAGTTGGCGATTTCGTATTGAAAGGCCAAATTCTTTCGCAAAGCTCATCGCCTTTTTCTGTGCCAGTCCATGCGCCAACTTCGGGTGAGGTTGTTGCGATTGCGCCACATGTTGTGGCACACCCCAGCGGCCTAACAGAAATGTGTATTTCAATACGCCCTGACGGTAAAGACACATGGTGCGACCTGTCACCTATCGCTAACTACAGCGAGCTTGATAAAAACAAACTTATTGAAGCCATTTGCCAAGCTGGTATTTCTGGAATGGGTGGTGCCGGTTTTCCTACCCATATAAAAACCTCTACGTCCAAACCCGTCGAATTCCTTATTCTCAACGGCATTGAGTGTGAACCCTATATCACGTCTGATGACCGATTGATGCGTGAGCACGCCTGGCAAATACGCCAGGGTCTAGACATTCTTACTCACCTTATCGGGCCAAAAGCCATTGTGGTGGCCGTTGAAGACAACAAGCCCGAAGCTTTTGAGGCACTTAATATTGCTTGTCAGGATAAGCACGATTACCGGGTTGTTAGCGTTGAAACTAAATACCCTGCCGGCGGCGAAAAACAGCTGATTCAGGTACTGACTGGCCGAGAAGTGCCAAGAAACGGATTACCCGCTGACGTAGGCGTGATGATGTTTAACGTGGGTACCTGCTATGCTATCGCAGATGCCATTTTACATGGTAAGCCACTCATAGAACGCATTGTTACCGTAACTGGTGAAGCCGTTGAATCACCTAGCAATTTCAGAGCGTTGTTGGGTACGCCGGTCTCTCACCTATTGGATGAAGCAAACTACAACCCGAAAAAACAGAAAGCACCCAAAGTGATTATGGGCGGGCCTATGATGGGTTTTACGTTATCAGACGCTTCAATCCCCGTGGTTAAAACCACAAACTGTTTGCTGGTTCCAGCAAAAAAAGAGCTGGTAGACGACAATGCAGAACGCCCCTGCATTCGCTGTAGCGCATGCGCCGACGCATGCCCTGCGTCATTACTTCCCCAACAAATATTTTGGCACGCCAAAGCAAAAGAATACGATAAAGCCGAAGAATACGACCTTTTCGACTGTATAGAGTGCGGTGCATGTGCTTACGTTTGCCCCAGTGAGATCCCACTGGTGCATTACTACCGCCAAGCTAAATCTGAAATACGCATTCAGCGTGATGAAAAGAACAAGGCTGAGAAGGCCAAGCAGCGTTTTGAGGCACGTAAAGAGCGTTTAGAGCGCGAAAAACTTGAGCGCGAAGCAAAACATAGAAAAGCAAAAGAAGCACGATTAGCTGCCAACAAAGCCAAAGAGCAAAATGCTGTGGCAGCTGAAAATGCAAATAACGCTGTTGATTCTGGCGCAACTGAAGCTAAAGACAAAGTAGCGGCGGCGCTTGCGCGTGCGAAAGCGAAGAAAGCGGCCATGCAGGCCAATGCGAATGCTGACAGCAAGCCAGCTAATGCCGACGAACCAAATAATGCTACCAATGATAAAAAAGCACAGGTAGCCGCCGCAATTGCAAGAGCAAAGGCCAAGAAAGCCGCACAAGCCCAGAATGAAGCTCAACTTGAAAGTGCGGATAAGCAAGTTGAACATCCGTCATCGCCAGAAGATGACAAAAAGGCAAAGGTTGCTGCAGCAATCGCAAGAGCAAAAGCGAAGAAAGCCGCACAAGCTCAAAACGAAACGCAAGATGAAAGCGCTGCCGAACCATCAACCACAGACCAGCCAAGTAATCAGTCATCATCACCAGAAGATGAGAAAAAAGCTAAAGTTGCTGCCGCTATAGCAAGAGCAAAAGCCAAAAAAGCCGCGCAAGCCAGCCAGTCTGAGGCATCTTCAGCAGAAAAGCCTGCAGGCTCTCAAGGCGAAAAGCAAGCTGAACTTCCCGATCCTGAAACTAATTCAGAGCTAAACGCTGAAGCGCAGAAAAAAGCGCGTATTGCCGCGGCAGTCGCTAAGGCTAAAGCGCAAAAAGCAGCTAAAAATAGCGAAGGCGGGCAGCCTGACAAGTCAGTTTCAGAGCAAGGCGCGCCAACTCAATTAGATGAGCAACCAGACAGTCAGTCCAAAGAGCAGCTAGATGAAAAGCAAGCTAGGATCGCGGCGGCGGTAGCGAAAGCGAAAGCTAAAAAGGCCGCTTCGCATAAAGAGTACGGGTCTAACCATTCCAGTGAAGCTGACGCTAAGGAGCAAAACGTTAACTCGCCAAAAGAAGCCAGCACTTCTAGCGTCAGCCATCAAAACAATAGTGCTTTAAGTACTAATGCAGAAGATTCAGATAGTAATTTGAGCCCAGCGGATGAGAAAAAAGCACGCATTGCCGCTGCCGTAGCAAAGGCGAAAGCAAAGAAACTTGCTCAAAAAGGTAATGGTGATTTAGCGACGTCAACAGATACTACTGAACAGGAAAGCAGTAAAGCATCTGAGCAGAGTGAATCGTCTCCCAATGCAGCGCAAGCCACAAGTGTGCAAACCTCTTCTCAACCTACCGAGCAAGATGAAAAGAGAGCACGCATTGCCGCTGCAGTCGCTAAGGCTAAAGCAAAGAAAGCGGCAGCTGAACAAGAGAAAGGGTCAGAATGAAGTTAAGTTTATCGAGTTCACCACACCAACGGGTTAAACGCGATACCGGACAGGTCATGCGCATGGTCATTTACGCCATGATACCAGGCATGATAGCTCAATCTTTTTTCTTTGGCTGGGGCATGCTGATTCAAGCAGTTATTGCGGTAGTAAGTGCACTCGTTATTGAAGGGGTTATTTTATATTTAAGAAAGCGCCCTATTGAACGCACCCTTACAGATTACAGTGCGGTTTTAACAGGCTTATTAATTGCTATTAGTATTCCACCTACCCTGCCTTGGTGGATGACGGTGACAGGCGTTTTCTTCGCCATTGCGGTAGCTAAACAAGTTTACGGTGGACTTGGCTTTAATATTTTCAACCCAGCCATGATTGCTTACGTAGTGCTGCTTATTTCATTCCCTGCAGCGATGAGCCTATGGCTGCCTCCCGCGACTCACGCTAGCATCACGCCAAGCTTTTTAGATTCGGTTTCACTCATCTTTACAGGTTTTACTACCAGTGGATACGATGTCACTCAACTCAAAACCATTGCCGATGGTGTAACCATGGCTACACCGTTAGACACATTGAAAACCGACCTCACGCAAGGCGTAACTTACTCAGAGTCATTGGCTAAGCCAATCTTCGATGGCGGTATATTCGAAGCCGCCGGTGCAGGATGGGGCATAGTGAGTTTTGCTTATTTACTCGGTGGTCTCTACCTATGGAAAACCCGCGTTATTAACTGGCACATCCCAGGCGGCATGCTGCTGAGCGTATTTGTTTGTGCGGCATTGCTTCATCTGGTAAATGCAGATTACTATGCTTCTCCGCTATTTCATTTATTTAACGGTGCAGTAATGGTAGGCGCCTTTTTTATCGCCACCGACCCAGTTTCAGCGTCAACAACACCAAAAGGCCGCATAATTTTTGGTGCGGCAATTGGCTTTTGGGTGGTAATCATCCGTACCTTTGGTGGGTACCCTGATGCTGTAGCGTTTGCGGTTATCATTATGAACATGGCGGTACCTTTGATTGATTACTATACCCGTCCTCGCGTGTACGGCAAAAACGTTAAAGGTCGAGGTAAACACTAATGATGAAAGAAAGCCTGGCCAAAAACGGCCTCATGTTAGGTGCGTTTGCCGTTGTTACCACAGCATTAATCGCGCTTACGTTTTTTGGTACCCAAGACAAAATTGAGCAACAAAAGCAGCAAAAGCTGCTAAGCGTGCTTAATGAAGTCGTGCCTAGCGAATTCCACGACAATGCCCTTTACGCCAACTGCACAGAGGTCAATGCACCTGAACTTGGCAACAAAAAAGCCCACAAAATATATCGTGCGACGTTAAACGGCAGACCCAGCGCATTAGTGTTAGAGGCTACTGCTCCAGATGGATACAGCGGAGATATTGATATTGTTGTGGGTGTTGAAGTCAGTGCAGCGAGTCGCGGCGATGTACTCCAAAGTGCAAACACTGGTCCGCTCAGCAGTGATAGCAAAAGCACGCCACAAGCTAGAACAACCACTATGAACGTGCTTGGTGTGCGCGTTATCGAACACAAAGAAACCCCTGGGTTGGGCGACAAAATAGAGCTTGCTGTAAGCAACTGGATAACAACATTTAGTGGAAAGTCTTTTTCACCCGATAATTTGGCGCCGTGGCAGGTTAAAAAAGACGGCGGCGAGTTTGATCAGTTTACTGGCGCTACCATCACGCCAAGAGCGGTCGTAAGTGCAGTTCGTGAAGCATTGCTCTATGCACAGGCCAACCAGTCTATGCTTTTCGATGCACCTAACACCTGCGCAAATACAAAGTCTGTTGAAACGATTGATGCCGTTAATGTAAATGAGGCTCAACCTCATAGTGTAGAGGAGCTATAGTGTGACTGACTTTCGCGACCTGTCTTTACAAGGGCTTTGGAAGAACAATCCAGCACTGGTCCAACTGTTAGGTTTATGCCCGCTATTGGCTGTTACCGCAACCTTTATCAATGGTCTTGGGTTAGGCCTCGCTACCATGTTGGTATTAATCGGCAGTAACGTTACCGTTTCACTCGTTCGAAATGTGGTTAGAAACGAAATACGCATTCCCGTTTTTGTTATGATCATCGCTGCATTCGTTACCATTGTTCAACTATTAATGAATGCTTACACCTACGACCTTTATTTAGCACTAGGTATTTTCATTCCGCTGATTGTAACTAACTGTGCCATTATAGGCCGCGCAGAGGCCTTTGCGTCGAAAAATGGGCCGCTCGCTTCAGCTTACGATGGGCTTATGATGGGACTAGGCTTTACCGCGGTGCTGGTTATTTTAGGTGGTATGCGTGAAATATTGGGTGCAGGTACGTTGTTAGCAGGGGCCGATAGGCTGTTCGGTCCAATTGCCGCAAACTGGACTATTTCGCTATTTAACACTGAAACCCCATTTTTGCTTGCGATCTTGCCACCGGGTGCCTTTTTAGGCATGGGTCTTCTCATTGCCATCAAAAACAGTATAGATGCGAAGTTAGCCGCTAAGCAGACGTCGCCTGCGGTGAAAGCTGAACGGGTTCGCGTGACAGCTGAAAGCTAAACGCTAAAACATGCAAAACAAAAAAAGTATTGAGAAATGAATGATGTAGTTAAGCCGGCCAAGCCGCTTTCTAAGCAGGAAAAAGTAAAAGAAATAATGCGGATATTAGATGACCTTTATCCAGAAATTCCTATCTTTTTAGATCACAAAGACCCCTATACCTTACTCATTGCGGTTCTATTGTCGGCTCAATGTACCGATGAGCGCGTTAATCAGATTACGCCAAAGCTATTCGCTCGTGCAGATAACCCTTACGACATGGTATTGATGAGTATTGAAGAAATTCAAGACATTATCCGCCCTTGTGGTTTATCCCCCATGAAGTCAAAAGGCATTTGGCATTTGTCTGACATGATCATTAAACAACACAACGGTGAAGTGCCTGCAAACTTTGAAGCGCTGGAAGCCATGCCTGCCGTTGGTCACAAGACTGCCGCTGTGGTTATGTCTCAAGGCTTTGGCATTCCTGCTTTCCCGGTAGATACTCATATTCACCGTTTAATGTACCGCTGGGGTTTATCGAACGGAAAAAGCGTAGAGCAGACAGAGCGTGACGCAAAACGCTTGTTCCCTAGAGAAAGATGGAACGACCTGCATCTACAGATTATCTTGTACGGTAGAGAATACTGCCCTGCCCGCGGTTTCGACTTAAACAAGTGTGTTATCACTCGTGAGTTTGGTAGAAAGAGCTTTATTAACGAAGTGCTGAAAGAGCAAGAGAAAAAGCAAAAGTTAGCACTTAAGAAGAAACGCAAATAGAACATCTTTACAGAGGAGCCATTACGCTCCTTTTTTTAATTCCATTCACTTACTCACACAAACGATTTTGCGACTAACACACAACTTACGCTTGTGGTTTGCCTCGAAAGGGGCAATCAAATTGGCTATGATGGTGGAGTTAGCGTTTTGCTCGCGCAAATCAAATAGAAATATAAAAATAATCCATGGAGAACACATGTCCCGATTAAATACTATCGCTAGAACACTGGCGTTTGGTGCATTAGTGAGTGCATGCAGCTTTGGCGTGTTTGCCAACACCTCACCTATTACTGACAAGCAAAAGAAAAATGCAGAAGCGTTAATGCAACAAGCCCTGAAAAGTGACTTAGGCTATAGCATCGTTGAGTCGCTTACCACAGAGGTTGGCCCTCGCCTAGGCGGCTCTGAAGCTGAAAAACGAGCTAGGGATTGGGGCGCTGAGTTAGGTGAGCGCCTGGGTTTTGATAAAGTCAGCATAGAAGAATTCACTATGCCATTTTGGGATAGAGGCCACCTACACATTTCACTCACGGCGCCTTATGCCCAACCACTTTATGGTACAGCCCTTGGCGGCGCGGCGCCTTCTGAAAGCGAGATCAATGCAGACATCGTTTATTTCAGAGATATTCACGCGCTAACCGCAGTTAAAGATGGTGCCCTTAAAGGCAAAATTGCATTTGTAGACGGCGACGCCATGGTTAAAAGCCAAACAGGTGCAGGCTATGGTCAAGCGAACCAACGTCGCCGTATTGGTTGGCAACATGCGCAACGCGGCGGCGCTGAAGCGCTGGTCGTGCGATCAGTAGGCTCAGACTCTCATCGTTTCCCTCACTCAGGCATGATGAGCTCAGACGGCGATAATTGGGCAGATATCCCCGTAGTCGCTATCTCAAACCCTGACGCAGACCATTTACGACGTCTACATAACTTAGGTAAACCGCTGTCATTGTCGCTTCACTCTGAATCGAAATGGAAAGGCGAAGTAAACAGCGGCAACGTAATACTGGATTTAGTTGGCAGTGAAAAGCCCGAAGAAATTATCCTTATTGGCGGTCACCTAGACAGCTGGGATTTAGGAACGGGTGCAGTTGATGACGGCGCAGGCGTTGCTATTACCACGGCAGCCGCTGCGTTAATTGCTTCTTTACCAGAGCGCCCAAAACGCACCATTCGTGTGGTCATGTTTGGCGCTGAGGAAGTGGGCTTATTAGGTGCCTTTGCTTACGCTAAACAACACGAAAAGAACCTTGGAAACCACGTACTGGCCACAGAGTCTGACTTCGGCGCGCAAACAATCTGGCAACTTGTGTCAAATGTGAATCCCGAAGCGACTGTGCTAGTCGATGAAATCGCGAAGATTTTATCACCGCTAGGTATAGTGCGTGGCGGTTCAGACATTGCTGGCGGCGGCCCTGACATTATTCCGCTAGCAGCGAAAGGCGTACCAACGATTAGGTTAAATCAAAACGGTAGAGATTACTTTGATCTTCACCATACGCCGGATGATACCCTCGATAAAATTGACCCCGATGAACTTGCGCAAAACATTGCAGCCTACGCAGCAAGTATATATTTGCTTGCCGATTCGGACGTTGACTTAAAAGCTAAACAGTAGTTACACGTTAGTAATCATCAACATTGGTCAGTGCATCTCGTGCTGGCCAATGCTTATCAGTACTCTGCCTACCCTCGGCCCTGCTAGTCCAAAATGCTTACGTTTTATTGAGCCTGAATAAGCCGGGCAACAAATCGCTTCGCCTCTTGCCTTGATGGCAGCTCTACATGCCGATACGTATTCGCATGTTTAAAAGCAACGGTTGTTTTATTTATGGAGATATTGGAAATTAACGCACCTGACATGGCGCTATTAAAGGTAGAGATAGAATCTTGAAATTGCATAGTAAATACTTCTTTATTAATGTTGTTTGTTTTGAATTCCTCGCAGGTTGGGTAAAGAAATCGAAAAACGATAAGTAGGCTCTTGCGTGAACACTAAGTTTCAGAAAGAGCCCGTCTTTTATAAGGTCACTTCAGATAAGAAAATGACCCTAGATAAGCTTAGAGGTCTTATCGAACTACTACGTTAGCAGCTTGTGGGCCTTTTTGGCCTTGTTCAACTTCGAAGCTAACTTCTTGGCCTTCTTTCAACGTTTTGAAACCGTCAGAAGCAATTGAACGGAAGTGTACAAATACGTCTTTGCCGCCAGCTTCAGGCGTGATGAAACCAAAACCTTTTTCTTCGTTGAACCACTTAACTGTACCGTTTACAGAATTAGACATAATAAAAACCTTTTAAAAAATTGATGTGATGGTGGAAAACCACCGAATAGCTATAGACATCTCCAAGCTAGTAAAGCAGTTGTATATCTATATAAAACTTCAATTTGAAGGATTTAAAAAAGAGGTACAGCGCAGTAATAGGTAAAGCAAATAACATATCTAGAGCGGTGCGAAAGGTACAGGTTATTAAGCGTAATGTCCACTAGTTTTCAGTTTATTTTTTAACCAAAACACAACTTTTTTACAAAACTTTTTTTTGAGGAGCTGAATACGTATGTTTGTTCAAGGCACTTGAAAGCTGGGTTAACCTTACTTTTTTGCTATAGGTTCAAATTATGACAGACACGTATGCGTTAGCAGGTAAAACAGCCATAGTTACTGGAGGCGGAAAAGGGCTAGGTAAAACTCTCGCTCGCTTCCTACTAGAAGCTGGAATGAACGTGGCCATTTGTGGGCGCACTGAAACTGCGGTCAAGCAGACTATAAAGCAGTTCGACGTTCTATTCCCAGGCAATATCATTGGCCAAGTCTGTGATGTATCGAAAAGCGCTGATGTCGCCAGTTTTGTTAGAAAAGTCAAAGATACGTTTGGCGAATTACACGTCCTAATTAATAACAGTGGCTTTGGTAAGGAAACCCTTATTTGGGAAACGTCCGAAGAAGACTGGGACGAAGTTATGGATACTAACGTAAAAGGGGCCTTCCTCTTGTGTAAAGAGGTCGTGCCTCACATGATCAACAACAAGGAAGGCTACATTATCAATATCGCCTCACAGGCGGCATTGAACGGCTATGCCAATGCAGGCGTTTACTGTGCATCAAAATTTGCGATGGTGGGGCTTGGAAAAGCGTTGCAAGAAGAGGTTCGCCCCTACGGTATTCACGTTCATTCCCTAAATCCTGCACTGATCCAGTCTCAGAAAGCAGAAACAGAGAAAGTGGACAATGGCCTGATTCAAAATGAAGACTTAGGCAACATGGTGGTGTACCTATTGAGCCAACCTCGACGTCTTAAAATTGATAATATTGGCCTATGGGGCTATTGATACCAGTCCGCATAGTACGTTTAACTAGAATTGTAAAACTGTCTTAAAGCGTTAACATTTCCTAATTATCATTAGTGCGTGTTGTTTGTGTTTACAAAAAGTCATATACAACATGCAATCTTAAATGCTGTGTGCCATCACGTAATTCCGATGGCTCAAATGGGAAATTGTTATGCGAATGCTTCACACCATGCTTCGAGTTGAAAACTTAGAGGCCTCTCTTCATTTTTATACAACACTTATGGGCATGCGCCTTCTTCGTCAGTCTGAAAATAAAGAGTACGAATATACGTTGGCTTTTGTGGGATATGGCGATGAAACAGACAGCACCGTATTAGAACTTACCTATAATTGGGGCGACAACACCTACGATAAAGGTAATGCTTATGGTCATATTGCTGTGGAGGTCGATGATATCTATCAGTTTTGTGAAAACTTAGAAGCAAACGGCGCAGATGTGTATCGTAAGCCTGGGCCAGTAAAAGGCGGCTCCACGGTCATTGCTTTTGTTCGCGACCCTGATGGCTATGCAATAGAGCTTATACAAAACAAGAGCATTTCGCTTTAATCAAAACATAACACGTTACTACACGTCAGGCTTTTTGGCGCATAGAGTGCCTAAATGAACATTAAAAAACGGTTTAGAAAAACAGCCAATAAAAACCACATGGAGTGCCATAATATGCAGCGTCATTGCTTAATTTTTTCACAAAACGAGCAAAGTAAATCTACAGGCGATATAGCCTGTAGTCAGAAGCCACGCATAAAACAAGAAGCTCAGCTGATGCCCATTCTACTAGCGTTGCTTGTAGCACTGTCAGGCGTTATTTTTCCTGCCACAGCTTCAAATAGAGAAGCGGCAGCAACGAGCGATATTCTAAACGCCAATGATAATATGCAGTTTACCGTTATCGCTCATCGTGGCGCGTCAGGCTATTTGCCCGAGCACACCCTTGAGGCAGCAACGCTTGCTTTTTCTCTGCGCCCTGACTTTATCGAACAAGACGTTGTTATCACGAAAGACGACATACCCGTTGTACTACATGACATCCACTTAGAAACAGTGACCAACGTAGAGGATGTTTTTCCAACCCGTCACCGAAATGACGGACGCTTTTACGCCCGTGACTTCACCCTTGAAGAACTGCATAAGCTGCAGGTTCACGAACGTGCAGATAGTGATGGAAACCAAGTATTTAAAAATAGATATCGCGGTAAAAATGCTAACTTTAAGGTAGCTACATTAGCAGAACATTTCGAATTAATCAGTGAGCTAAACCGCCAATTCGGTGCATCAGTAGGCGTTTACCCTGAAGTTAAATCCCCCGCTTTTCACATAAAAGAGGGTATCGATTCAAGCAAAATCGTTATCGATACAATGAATACTTACGGATTTGGTGGAGAGCGCGGCAATAGCTACCTGCAATGCTTCGATTTTAACGAAGTTAAGCGAATTCGCGAAATCCTTGGCTATAAAGGAAAAGTAGTAATGCTGATTGGCGAAAACGACTGGGGCGAAAGCGACACGGATTACAACTGGTTGCGAACACAAGAAGGAATGGAGCAAGTTGCATTGTATGCCGACGGCATAGGGCCTTGGTTAGGCCACCTATTCGATGTTGTAGCAATGACTAAAGGAGAAACAAAAGCAGCGAAATGGGTTCAATACGCCCATCAAAATAAGCTAACAATCCACCCCTACACATACCGTGAGGATGCGTTGCCAAGCGGTATGACTGGTGAGCAAGTATTGGAATTACTTGAAAATGTTGTGCATGCTGACGGTGTTTTCACCGATCACTTAGTGCCAGTATTAACGTGGCGTGATAATCAACATTAACCGGCAGTGCATTATTTCCGTACATCAGGCGCGTTCATTCGCGCCTAAGATTTTGACAGTCGTACTACCACTCGCCGGTTTTGGGCACGATTCTCTCTTGTGTCATTAGGCGCAATATGACGTTTTTCTCCATGACCCGTAAGCTGGATCCTGTCTTCAGGTACACCAAGCGTAGTCAAATAGCTTTTCACTTCGTTGGCCCGACGAATAGACAACTGTTCGTTATTGTAGCGCCCGCCGTAGCTGTCGGTGTAACCGTCAAGAAGTACAAGCTCCAGCTCACTGTCCTCTTTTAAATACTCGCCTATCATTGTTAACCGTTTCTGCGAGTATTTAGTTAACTGAGTGCTATTGTTTTGATATGACAGCACGGTGTAGGCGATGTCTTCAAAACTAAACGGCAATAAATTTGAAACGCACTTAACAAAGTCTTGGTATACCCCTGAAAAGTTGCTTGCGTTTAATGCTACACTGACTTTGTCGTATTTATTGTACCAGTCTTGATAATAAATAGTGGGCCAAAAGCCTTTCTCTAATTCAGATAGCATGGTCCAAGCCGCATCTTGCGGTAAGTCGCCGTCGTATTGTTTACGAAGAGACATGTCAGCAATGGTTTTAGGGGCAACGCCTGGCATCCATTTAGGCGGAACAGAGTACACTGCGGCTACATCAAATTTGTTAGGCAACAAATGCATATCCAGCTCAAATTCCATATTGAGCTGTTTTGACGCCATGCTCGTGAACAGTGCCTCGCCATAGCCTGGTAATTCATGATTTAGAGTACATTGTAGTCGCGTGTCTGTATCAATACGCCAAATCGAGGTTTCCACCGATGCGGAATATTGCCGCATGGCAGCATGGGATGAAAACACACCCAACAAGCCCAATAAGGCGACAAATTTAAATTTTGACGTCATAGCAATACCATTACGAAAGTCAGACCAACACGAACAAAGCAGCAAATGCGCTCTCGCTCACCAAGCGCAATGAATCGAACGCATTCAAATAAAACGTACCAATGAATTCATCCAATTCTATGCGCTTTCTATGCTTAGTATCGTCCAAATTGTAGAAAAGTTTAGCGCTTTATACCATTTGAAGATCATTCTTTATTACTTTCACACTGTAGCGTTTTTAAATTGAAACTGGCAACTCAAAGTTATCCTTGCGATAATTCACCAACGCAATATGCTTCGCAGGTTGGTACGCACTTACGTCACCAGCCAATTTACGCAATTAAGTCTTACAAGAGTGTTTATGTCTGCCAACCCGCCCCTTCTTTGCCAGCGCTTTCGAGGTTATTTTCCCGTTGTTATCGACGTTGAAACAGCCGGATTTAATGCAGGCACTGACGCCCTGTTAGAATTAGCAGCGGTAACGGTTAAAATGGATGAAAACGGTATACTTCATCCTGATCAAACTTTTCACTATCATATTGAACCTTTTGAAGGTGCTAACTTAGAGCCAGCCGCGTTAGAATTTAACGGCATTGATCCTAATTGCGCGCTGCGCGGAGCCATTCAAGAAAGCGATGCGATGAAAGATTTGTGCAAGGGCATTCGCAAAGCACAGAAAGACGCAGACTGCCAACGTTCTGTTATCGTCGCCCACAACGCTACATTCGACCAAAGCTTCGTTAATGCCGCAATAGAGCGCTGCAATATAAAACGCACGCCTTTTCATCCGTTCGTTTCTTTTGACACCACCAGCCTTGCTGGCCTCGCCTTAGGCCAAACGGTTTTGGTAAAAGCATGCCGTGCAGCGGGGATCGCGTTTGACCAAAGTGAGGCGCACAGTGCGCTATATGACGCCCAAAAAACCACAGAGCTATTTTGTTATATGGTAAACCGTTATAAAGCGTTGGGCGGATGGCCTGTAGAAAATCAAGAATAATTGTCTCGTCCACCAAACAGAAACAGCGCCAAAAGGCGCTGTTTTTTTTAACCTTTAAGCCGTTTAGCTTATAGTTTGTCTGCTTCTTCAGATAGGTACTTAGCAACACCTTCTGGCGACGCATCCATACCCGCTTTACCTTCAGTCCAACCCGCTGGGCATACTTCGCCATGCTCTTGGTGGAATGCTAGTGCGTCTACCATGCGTAGCATTTCGTCAACGTTGCGGCCTAATGGAAGGTCGTTAATTACTTGGTGACGTACCATGCCTTCTTCGTCGATTAGAAACGAGCCACGGAACGCAACGCCATCTTCTGGGTGCTCAACATCGTACGCTTGACAAATATCGTGCTTAACGTCAGCAACAAGAGTGTACTTAACCGGACCAATGCCACCTTGGTTTACTGGCGTATTTCTCCACGCATTGTGTGAAAATTGAGAGTCGATTGAAACGCCGATAACTTCAACACCACGCTTCTTAAACTCATCAAAACGTTTATCAAAAGCAATAAGCTCTGATGGGCATACAAAAGTAAAGTCTAGTGGGTAAAAGAAAACAACAGCTTTTTTGCCCTTGATAGCTTCGCTTAGGGTGAAAGCATCTACAATTTCACCACTACCAAGTACCGCAGCAGCAGTAAAATCAGGGGCTGGACGGCCAACTAATACACTCATGAGTCTCTCCATTTATATTTTGGATTGTAATAATAGAAGCAATTACATTGCGTAACCGCTTTGATTGAATTAATTCTTCCGTGTAAATAGGTACGAACGCGGAAATAACAATGATAAACAACGTTATTTTTTACTCCTCCTACCAACGACCGGCAATTAGGCAGCCACTCTGTTCACTTTCCCTACGAAAATAGTGTATGAAAAATGTCATTATCTTCTTGCTAAAGTGAAGAATAACAATTATTATCATTTACAGATTCATTTGGAGTACGTTTGATGTTTGTTTGTATGTGCTATGGCGTTACTGATAAAAGCATTCGCGCGGCGGTTGAAGAAAACGGCGTGGGCAATATGCGTGAGTTACGTCAACATTTAGAGCTTGGCTCTCAGTGCGGTAAGTGCATAAATATGGCGCAACAAATCATCGACCAAACCATCATTGATGAATCACTTTTCAAAGATGTAGGCTAAGCAGTATTTTCCAAACTCCTCTATACCTATAGTCACATATCACTCTACGCTTTTGTATATTACGACCTCGATTGGTCTACGTTCTCGTTAAAATAACGTCTTAACACCGTCTGCTATTCAAACGTGTATGCTATGCCGGCATAGTAGAACGCACCATTTATACCGCCGGGGGACGTCGGAGGATACAGCGCACCAACCTCTCCTCGAAATGGATTTTCCTGCGGCAATGCATCGAATAAGTTTTGCGCGCCTAACGTAAGCTGAATGTCTGGTGATACGGCCCAAGCTAATTGGGCATCAAAGGTAGTAAGTGCACTACCATAAATATCTAGGCCTGCTGAAGCATCAAGGTGGTCTTCATAAAATTTTCCGTAATAATTTAGTCGCCAAGTAAATACCCACTCATCTTTGGATTGTTCAAGCGTAATGCTGCCTCGATGGGCAGGAAGATTGTCTTCCAGCATTCGTATTCTCGCCTCAGTGAGGTTAGGCTGAAGTTCAATTTCGCCGTTGATTGGGTAAAGAGTAACGCGCTCTACTTGCGTGTCTGTCCAGTTATAGGCAACAAGTAAAGCATTTGACCAGTCATTAAAGACGAAATTGTAATTAACCACTAAATCGACACCTTGTGTTTTAGTGTCAAAATCATTAGTAAAGTATTTAGCTGAATTGTATCTAGCCGCATCGGGGCGGCCCTGAGCAACAAGCGCGTTTACGTCGTCATCGGTTAAAGAAATAGCTGATGTTGTACTTATGCGATCAGAAAGACGGATATTAAAGTAATCGAGCGTAGCAAAGAAGTTCTCGCTGGTTTGCATAACCACACCTACGCTGAAATTTACAGATTCTTCAGGAGTAAGCGGCGTAGCGCCAAGCTGAAGCGAGATAAGATCGGTTGGCGGCAGCGTAGCTTGATCTTCCAAGCCGTTAAGGCCATAGGCTGTCGTTACGTTTATCACGTTGCTTTGCCCCACGGTTGGCGCTTTAAAACCTGTATTTACCGAGCCCCGCAAAGCAAACGTGTCATTGAGTTTGTAACGGGTGCTGAGCTTACCATCGAACGTTGATCCGAAGTCACTGAAATGCTCTAACCGTGTTGCTAACCCCATTTGCCACGCATCGTTAACATAAAATTCCAAATCAGCGTAAAAAGCCCAATTACTGCGACTCCAGTGACCGGCAGACTGCGGTTGGTAGCCTGGAAAACCATTCGAGCCAATCGAAAAACCTTGGCTTAAACCAATTGGAGG
Source organism: Alteromonas sp. V450 (assembly GCF_001885075.1). Lineage (NCBI taxonomy): Bacteria > Pseudomonadati > Pseudomonadota > Gammaproteobacteria > Alteromonadales > Alteromonadaceae > Alteromonas > Alteromonas sp. V450. The sequence goes on along the minus strand of NZ_MODU01000004.1, from coordinate 210,983 downwards.
CTCAAGTGCGAATGGGCCTGCGATATATGAGGCTTCATCACCCGCTTTTTGGAAATAGGTCTCTTTTCGCCACTCCCCTCCCACAGCAATACTCACTGGGTCGTCGAAAATGGTTTGAATAAGTTTGGTAAAGTCTAAATTCAGGGTCCGCTCAACTTGTGAAACGCCACCTGGCGAGAAGGCTGTGGGTGTTTGTGGGCCGAGCGAAGGGTTTACTGTACTTGAGATAGTATATTCTATATCGCTGTACCCAAGCATTGTACTAATGTCCATCGCCCAGCCTTGAGGTAATTCGTACTTCAATCCCATCGCAATGGAGGCGTCCGTAATGGTCCCACCAAATCGAGGCGTAAACCCACCTGGGAACCATTCATTAAAGGCAAAGCAATTTGCTCCAAGCGCTGTCGTATTGTCAGCGATAAGCAGATAGTTTTCGTTTTCTAATACATTTTCGCTCGATAAGGTTATTGGCGGGCAGGTGATACCATTATCTATCCCATCTAGGTCAGCGACTATAAGGCGACGCTCATTGGTATTTGGATCGGTTCGGCTAAACACCCCTTCCCGGGTTTGTGGATTTCGAAAATAAAACCCGCCGTTTATTTCTCGTCTAGCCGCTGTCGCAAAGCTATAAAAATGAGACGTTGTCGAAATATCAATACCTGCGTTGAGCGCTAGCTTTATGTCTTCGTTTACGTCAAGTGCTCCCCAGATTTGAGCCGGTGAAGCAATGAAGCTATTTCCCTGAACGATGAGGTCTGAAGCATCATCACGCTGCACAGAGCGCGACGTGCCGTTTTGTTGTCGATATTCCGCGGTTGCGTTCAAAAAGCCTTGTTGTCCTATCGCGAAGCCTCTGTTGAGCTGAAGTTGTAACAGTTCACCATCGCCTTCGCTGTAACCACCGACTTTTAGGGCGACACTTCCTCCTTCACGGGCATCTTTAAGTGCAAAGTTGATTACACCGGCTATCGCATCTGACCCATATTGTGCTGCTGCCCCATCCCTAAGCACCTCTACCTGTTTCAATGCATATGCAGGGATAACCGAGATATCTGGCCCCTGTGCACCATCTGATAACCCGCCACCTAAAAACGTTATAACGGCAGAGCGGTGACGTCGTTTACCATTCAACAACAGTAACGTGTGATCAGATGACATCCCCCGAAGGTTTGCTGGCCTCACTAAACTACTCGCATCGTTTATTGGCTGATCATTAACATTGAGTGAAGGAACCATCACGCTTAACATTGATATTACATCGCTGTTGCCTTGTGAATTCAACGAGTCAGCACCAATAACATCTAATGGAACGGCTGAATCTACTGCGCTTCGAGGCGTGTTGCGCGTACCAACAACAGCAATTTTTTCTAGTCCATTCGCCCCTTCCTCAGCCTTTTTTTCCTTGGTATCAATCTGAATGTTCTTCGTTACTAATGAATCGCGAGACCGAATACTTAACGTACCACTTTCATCGGTTACCACTGCCAGCTCAGTGCCCTTTAGCAGCTGAACCAGGGCTTCACTCAACGTAAAAGTGCCGCTTAACGCATTAGTCGTTACTTTTTTTGCCAAATCGAAAGGAAACAGAAGTGTGGTATTAGCTTGTTTAGCCAGTTCGGTTAACGCTTCATTTGCGTTTTGTGCAGGTATAGAAAAACTAAAAGCGTCGGGCCCTGACTGCTGCACGCGGTCAACAGCGGAGCGGTCATCCTCTTGTGCAAAAATTGATTGCGTCGTAATCAAAAGCAGGCAGACGCTTGAGACGAGGTTCAACGGCGACACGATTGAGGAGCAAGGAGGCTTGAACGCAATTTTATGCAAGACCAAACGAACCGAATACTCAAAAGTATTCAGTCTTTTTATCGCTTTTTTCAATTGCTTAATTATCGCAAAATAGCCGTCGTGCAAGATTAAAATCAATGTGCTTATTATTTTAATTATATTGTCACATTAAATATATTGATGCCAATAACGATTAGTGAACATCGCTTTTCTTTCAAAGAATATTTAACCTTTCTTTGCGCTTAGCTCAATACTTGTGTCGGTCACTTTTTCGTGTTTGATGCTAAAACTACTTTCTAGCGCCGATAGCAAGCCATCTATATCGCCCACTTTGAAATAGCCCGCAACTCTGCGTTTTCGCAGGTTATCATCTGAAATATGAAAACGCACCGGCGTGTATCTGCCAATCTCGATAAGTACAGACTCCAATGGCTCGCCTTTGAAAACAATCATCCCCTGCTGCCAGGCTAAATCGTCATCGATTTCATTTTGCGACATGCTTTCACGTGCTTCCACTTTACCGAGGACTGTGGCTTTTTCTCCCGCGAACATCAGCAACCCTTCTTCCGTAACTGGGCGCTTTCCAAACAACGACTCGTTCGATGATGTAGCTCTAAAACGGTCTTTAACTAGCACTTTTCCTTCAGTGACAACAAGTTCAAAAGCATTGTCGTCAACATATTGTAGATTAAACGCTGTACCTACCGCAGTTACCGTGTTGTTTCCTGCCGTGACAGAAAAAGGACGCGCTGTGTCGTGCGCTACTTCGAAATGCGCTTCGCCTTTCAACAAAACGATATTTCGTGACGTTGAAGAAAAATCTACTGTGACTAACGAATTGGTGTTTAAGTGGAGTTTCGAACCATCGGCCAACGTGACATTTTTTTGCTCACCTACGCCTGTTTGTACTTTTTGATTCACAGTAGCAAACTGAGACGCATTATCTAACCATGTGCGCTGTACAACAATACCAACCGCTACGGCCATTACTAAGAAAGTGGCGGCCATGCCCCATACTACGTTTTTGGCTAGGCCACGCTTTTTAGAAGCATGACGAGCTGATGGTTGTGGAAACAGGCCGCTTAATTCATTGAGCACCGACATATCGTCCCACAAACTGGCAGCATCTAACAATGCTTGGCGGTGCGCATTACTTTCTCTCAGCCATGTGTCTAATGCTACTTTTTCGTCACCGTTTAAGCCGCGATCAATGCGGCTTATCCAGAGGCAGGCGTGCTCTTGGATATCTTCTTTGCTGGAAAATTGGCGAATATTATTCATGTTAACTACTACTTATGTCCTGAGTCGCGGTAGCAGTGACACTGGAAGGGGCACTGTCCGATGAAAGCTCCGCTAAATATTTGGAGCACATCATTAATCCTTTTGCGACATGCTTCTCTACAGTACTCTCGCTAAGTCCCACGAGCTCTGCAATTTCTTTTTGCCGCATGCCGTACACTTTCTTGAGTAAGAACACGCGCTTTACATCGGCAGACAGTGTATCTGTCGCTCGGCAAAAATGGATAAAGCGCTCTTTACTCTCTACATTTTTCTCTAAACTGTACCCTACAAGTTCATAGGGCAGAAGGTCCATGTCATCGAGCGGCTGCTTGTTTTTATTTTCTGCTTTCGCAACATGGTTCAGCGCTAAATTACGCGCTGTTTTGAGCATGTATGTCCGCTCATATTGAATTTCTTGTTTTAATTCTGCTTCGTAGCTTTTTATAAAAGCTTCTTGGACGATGTCCTCAATGTCGTCGGCACCAACAATAGAACCCACCGCACGCATTAGCTTAGCGCGATATCTTACGAAGGTTTCTGCTACTGTCGACTTTTTCGTCATAATAATAATCAGTGCGTGTTAATAATTAATTACGGTAGGCAAATAATGCCTGTTTTATTGCTACTTTTCACTTAATTGATCGTCACAGCGTAAAAATAAAAGGGGAGCATACACTCCCCCTACACTTCGAAACATTTGTGAAAGTTGGTCTCGCTAGTAAAAGCGATTAAAAAGTGTAAACACCTCTTAGGTAATAAAAACCACCATTAATACCGATTGGTGATGTTGTTGGATACGCTGAACCAGCAATCTGCGCATAGGTAATGCCACCTGCATCAGTATTGTTTTCATCAGGGTATTCATCAAACGCGTTTTTCGCACCAACCGTAACCGTGAACTGTTCTGAAACGTTATACGCAACTTCGAAATCAAACGTAATTTCAGAGCCTACTTTTTCTATAGGCAGCGCTGAATCTAAGTGATCTTCGAAGATACTTCCAAAGTAGTTCATGCGCGCTAAGAAACGCCAATCGCCATTAGTATGATTAGCCGTAGCGCTATAGCGCACTGCAGGTAGGTTGTCTTCCAACATGCGAATACGGAAATCAGAGATATTGTCAGACGCTCTGTCTACTTCTGTTGAAGTCCAGTTGTAGGCTAATGAAAATTTAGTCTCACCGCCCATCATATCCATTGCGTAGTTTGCAACAACATCGAGGCCTTCCGTTGTTGTATCAAAATCGTTGGTGAAAAAGCTTATTTCAGAGAAACTTGACGCATCATTAACGCCTTGCTCAAGAAGCGTTGCGATATCATCTTCAGTTAACGCAATTCCCGACGCTGTACTGATGCGGTCTGTCAACTCAATGTTATAGTAGTCGGCAGTGATAAATAGTCCATTATCGAAATCTGCAACCACACCAAACGTAATACTTTCTGACTCTTCAGGAGTCAGCTGCTCACCACCTTTAAGCTGTGACACAGGGTCAGTCGGCGGTAGCGTTGCACGGTCTATTAGCTGGCCGCCAGTACCAAATGCTGTTGTAACGTTACGCACATTGCTCTGGCCAAGTGTAGGCGCTTTAAAGCCGGTCGAGAACGCACCACGAAACGCAATGTTCTCAAGCGCTTGCCAACGGAAAGCAATTTTACCTTTCGTTGTATCTCCAAAATCAGAGAAATCTTCATAACGTAGCGCACCCGCTAACATGAAGTTTTCAGTGATGTATGCTTCTGCATCTATATACAGCGCGATATTGTTGCGGGACACACGACCTTGGCTATTGGCCGCTAAGCCAGGGAAACCATTTGAGCCAATGCCAAAGCCTTGTGTCGCCAGCGGACCTATTTCATAAGAGGCAGTATCACCTGCAAAGCTCTCATAACTCTCATTGCGGTATTGAAAACCTGTTGCCACGAACAGTGGCTCATACAAGCCAACATCAAAAGGTTTTGTGAAATCAATATCGAGGGTTTGCTCAGATTGAGTGTAACGACCTGGGCTAAACTCGAATGGCGTTTCTGGACCTAGCGACGGGTTAATTGTATTGCTTATGGCAAAATCAACTTCGTTTTGGCCAAGGTTCAGACTTACATCATAGGTAATATCGTTGTCCAACTCGCCTTGGGTACCAAATACAAGAGACATGTCGGTGACCGTACCACCAAAGCGTGGCGTGAAACCACCTGGCAGAATTTCGTTAAACGCGAAACAATCCGGGTTATTTTGCACTTGATTGATATAGATTGGGTTCTCTAGAACGTTGTCACCAACATTGATATTGGTCGGGCAGTTGCCTGACATATCGCCAGTTAAATCACCTACGAGCAAATTGCCATCAGGATCCGCATAAACACCACTACGTGTATGCGGATTACGGAAATAGAAACCACCCTCAACTTCACGCTCTGCAAAGTTACCAAACAAATAAGCTTCTGCGCTGTCGGAAAGCTCTAAACCCAAGTTAGCAAAAAGTTTTATGTCGTGCTTAATTTCTGGCGATCCCCAGATTTGCGCAGGGTCTGCTACTGCTGTGTTGCCCGCAGCGATAAGGTCTGCGGCATCGGCGCGCTGTATACTACGAGAAGTATCATCTGCGGTTCGATACTCTGCTGACAGGTTGATAAACCCCTTGTCAGACAGTGGCAAGCCCACGTTACCCGACAGCTGAATCATATCGCCGTCACCTTCGTAATAAGAACCGTAACGAGCTTCGAATGTACCGCCTTCCGACGCATCATTAAGTACGAAGTTAATTACACCCGCAATAGCATCTGATCCATATTGCGCTGCTGCGCCATCACGAAGTACTTCTACTTGCTTAAGTGCGGCTGCTGGAATTACAGAAATGTCAGGCCCTTGAGCCCCGTCTGACAGACCGCCGCCCAAGAAAGTGATAACCGCAGAGCGGTGACGACGCTTACCATTTACAAGTACTAATGTGTGGTCGGAAGCCATGCCACGCAGGTTGGCTGGACGCACAAGCGTTGAAGCATCATTGATGGGCTGGTCATTTACGTTAAAAGACGGAACGACAGTTTGCATCATAGATACCATATCTGTGGCACCCTGCTGCTTAAACTCTTCGTCAGAAATAATATCGATTGGAACTGCTGAGTCCGCTACCGAACGTGGTGCTGCGCGTGAACCAACGACAGCGATTTGTTCAAAATCTTCCGCTTTTGCACTTTCGTCTGCTTCTTGTGCATAAACGGGTGCAGCGGCCATTACTGAAAACGCGGCTGATGCAGCTAATACGCCACGCACGTTTTTAGTCAATAAAGACAAGGTTGTATTCATGGTGATTTCCCGGATTTTCTCTCGCGCTCTATTAGTGATTTTTACACACGTTAAAGTGAACTGAGAGATTGTTATTTTATACCTTCAACACTGACTCATCTGCGGTCAGATGACGTTTTTTATAGAACGCAAGATATTAAAAAACAAACCTTTTTTGACAAAATTAAAATATTTTTTCAGACCATAGAGGATTTTTATTTCTGACCTGTCTATATAGGTTTTACGGGAATGAAAGCACGGAACTTTTGATGGTTTCTGATGAAAAAAACCGGCGAAAAGCCGGCTTTTAAATCGTTTCTGCGAATATTCAATTTTACTCGCGAAAGCGAAATTTATTCTGCTTCTTTGTACTTTGCAGCGGTCTCTTTGATAAGCGGCTGTAGTTCATTCTGTTGGAACATTTCAATAATAATATCGCAACCGCCCACAAGCTCACCTTCTACCCAAAGTTGCGGAAATGTTGGCCAGTTGGCGTATTTCGGCAGTTCGGCGCGAATATCAGGGTTTTGCAGGATATCTACATACGCAAATGGTTCGCCACATGACATCAACGCTTGTGATGCTTGTGAAGAAAAGCCACAGCTAGGAAGTTTAGGTGAGCCTTTCATATATAGTAAAATGGGATTTTCTTCGATTTGCTGCTTAATTCTATCTAGCGTCGATTGATTTTCAGTATTATCCATTTGATTCCTCTGAGCACAAAAATGTATTCCCGTTAATATGGGAATGCATGAATGATTTATCAAGGTAGAGGGTATCACAAATTCCAAAGTAGTTACCCTTCGCTAAATTGATCTTTTCGTTCACTGAATTGCTATTTACCTGTAGAACTTTATACATTGGGCTTGTACAAACTGAGTTTTGAAAAATAATTCATAATTTTGTCATTGAGTTATAGGACTTTGTCCCCACTATTGATATATGCTCAAACATCTAAAGTAATTGCGTTAAAAACACGTTGCAACGCACTTATTGAACAGGCGAAAATAAGTGCGCTTTAGACTACAAACTAAACCAACATGGAGACCGTCATGGCTTTTGAATTACCAGCATTACCATACGAACAAAATGCACTAGAACCACATATTTCCGCTGAAACGCTTGAATATCACTATGGCAAGCACCACGCTACTTATGTAACTAAGCTTAACGGCCTAGTTGAAGGTACTGAAATGGAAAGCAAAAGCTTAGAAGAAATCATCAAATCTTCTGAAGGCGGTGTTTTCAACAATGCAGCACAAGTATGGAACCACACGTTCTATTGGCATTGCCTTAGTCCAAATGGCGGCGGCGAGCCAACAGGCGCACTAGCTGATGCGATCAACGCAAAATGGGGTTCATTTGCAGACTTCCAAGCAGCGTTCAACGACAAAGCAGTAAACAACTTCGGCTCTAGCTGGACATGGCTAGTTAAAACAGCTGACGGCAGCCTAGACATCGTAAATACCAGCAATGCTGAAACGCCAATCTCTGGTGATGATCTAACGCCAGTGCTAACTGTTGACCTTTGGGAGCACGCTTATTATATCGATTATCGTAACGCGCGCCCTAAATACCTAGAAAATTTCTGGGCATTAGTAAATTGGGAATTCGCAAACAGCAACTTTGCGTAAGCCAAGAACTCGAGAATATAGCGCTTTGCGCCTGTAACAGCGCAAAGCGCCACATAGAAAAGCCCCACTTCATAGTGGGGCTTTTTAGTTCTCTTTAATGACACTAAATTCTTATTAAAGTTGCATTTTTCATTAGACGAAAAGATTAAAAACTATACACAATAATTACTATCGTTTTCCCAAATACCTACTAAGCTGAAATTACGGGGTTCCGTATTTAAGGGGTATTCATGGGTATTTTTGAACACTATCAAAGTCGCTATGAAGAGCGAAAACAAGAAGAGTTCACCATTGGGGAGTTCCTTGAAATTTGTAAAGAGGATCAAACCGCTTATGCAAATGCAGCAGAACGTTTGCTACAAGCTATTGGTGAGCCTGAATTAATCGACACTGCCAACGATCCGGCGCTAAGCCGCATTTTCTCAAACCGCGTTATTTCTCGTTATCCAGCTTTTTCAGAATTCTATGGCATGGAAGAGGCCATAGAACAAATCGTTTCTTACCTTAAACACGCTGCACAAGGTCTTGAAGAGAAGAAACAAATTCTCTATTTGCTCGGCCCAGTGGGTGGCGGTAAATCGTCTCTGGCAGAGAGACTTAAAGAACTGATGCAGCACGTACCTATTTACATGCTGAAAGGCTCGCCTGTTAACGACCATCCATTCTGTCTGTTTGATGTCAAAGAAGATGGCGACATTTTACAAAAAGAGTACGGCATTCCTAAGCGCTACTTAAAAACCATCATGTCTCCGTGGGCACGCAAACGCCTGCATGAATTCAATGGCGATATTACCCAGTTTAAGGTGGTTCGCGTTTATCCGTCAGTGCTCGACCAGGTGGGTATCGCTAAAACCGAACCCGGTGACGAAAACAACCAAGACATTTCTGCACTCGTTGGTAAGGTAGACATTCGCCGCCTAGAGCAGTACGCACAAAACGACCCTGACGCTTACAGCTATTCAGGCTCACTGTGCAAGGCCAATCAGGGCTTAATGGAATTTGTAGAGATGTTTAAAGCACCGATTAAAGTGCTGCATCCACTACTAACCGCTACACAAGAGGGCAACTACAACCCAACAGAAGGCTTCTCTGCCCTTCCCTTCGATGGACTTATACTTGCACACTCAAACGAATCTGAGTGGCAATCGTTCAGGAACAATAAAAATAACGAGGCCTTCCTAGATCGTGTTTATATTGTCAAAGTACCGTACTGTTTACGAGTACGTGAAGAGATTAAGATTTACAAAAAATTGTTGGATAGCAGTGAGCTAAATGGTGCCCCCTGTGCACCAGATACATTAGAGTGTCTGGCACAATTCACCGTATTGTCGCGCTTAAAAGAACCAGAAAACTCCAGCATGTTTTCTAAAATGCGCGTATACGATGGCGAAAGCCTGAAAGACACCGACCCGAAAGCCAAGTCTTATCAGGAGTACAAAGATTACGCCGGAGTTGATGAAGGCATGGAGGGTTTGTCCACCCGCTTTGCCTTTAAAATTCTTTCTCGCGTGTTTAACTTCGATCACCAAGAAGTGGCGGCAAATCCTGTACACCTGTTTTATGTTCTAGAACGTCAAATTGAACGAGAGCAATTTCCTCAAGAAACTGCCGACAAGTATTTGGAGTTCTTAAAAGGTTACCTAATTCCTCGCTATGTGGAGTTCATTGGTAAAGAGATTCAAACGGCTTACTTAGAGTCCTATTCTGAATACGGTCAGAATCTGTTTGACCGCTATGTCACCTATGCTGATTTCTGGATCCAAGACCAAGAGTATCGCGACCCTGAAACCGGACAACTTTTTGACAGAGCATCGCTGAATGCTGAGTTAGAGAAAACGGAGAAACCTGCTGGCATCAGTAATCCTAAGGATTTCCGTAACGAAATCGTCAACTTTGTTTTGAGAGCCCGTGCAAATAACGGCGGCAAAAACCCAGCATGGACCAGTTACGAAAAACTTCGCACCGTGATTGAGAAGAAAATGTTTTCTAACACAGAAGATTTGCTGCCGGTTATTTCGTTCAACACCAAAGGCTCCGCTGAAGAGCAGAAAAAGCACGATGACTTTGTAAATCGTATGACCGAGAAGGGATATACGCAAAAACAAGTCAGGTTGCTATGTGAATGGTACCTTCGCGTACGCAAAGCGTCTTAGCGCTCAAGCTACGTAGTTTTAGGGCGCGTGCTCGCGCGCTTTAAAACCGGTATTTGTAGTTCACAACAAAACAAGCAGGTGTGTATGGCGCATTTTATTGACCGAAGGTTAAACAGCAAAGGTAAAAGCACGGTAAACCGCCAACGCTTTATTAAGCGCTACAAACAGCAGATAAAACGGGCTGTTTCCGATGCAGTGGGCAAACGTTCTGTTACCGATTTAGATTCTGGCGAGCAAATTAGCATTCCAGCCAAAGATATTTCTGAACCGATTTTTCATACCGGCCGCGGCGGCAGCAGAGATATTGTCCACCCCGGCAACGACCAATTCACAGCGGGTGATAAAATAGATAGACCGCCAGGTGGCGGTGGCAAGGGCGCAGGCGAAGGCGACGCTAGCAATGAAGGCGAAGGCCAAGATGAGTTCGTATTTTCTATATCCAAAGACGAATATTTAGACCTACTTTTTGAAGATTTAGCGCTTCCCAACCTAAAGAAAAATCAATTTGATAAAGTCACCCAATACGAAACCTATCGCGCAGGTTATCAGACCGATGGCGTGCCAAGTAATTTAGATATTGTTCGCTCACTCAAAGGCTCTGTGGCAAGGCGTATTGCCTTAAGCGGAAGTGATAGAAAGAAACTGAGAGAGCTTGAAGAAAAACTTGCACTGCTTATAGAAGACAAGCACGACAATACGTTAGCCATAAATGCATTAAATGAAGAAATTGAAGCACTTAAAGCCAAAATAGCCCGCGTGCCTTTTATTGATACTTTCGATTTGCGCTTTAAGAACTATGACAAGCGTCCGCTTCCCTCAAGCAAAGCCGTAATGTTTTGTTTAATGGACGTATCTGGTTCTATGGACCAAGCCACCAAAGACATGGCTAAACGGTTTTATATTTTGCTATATCTCTTCTTAACGCGAACCTATGAAAACGTAGACGTGGTGTACATTCGCCATCACACCCAAGCGAAAGAAGTAGACGAGCAGGAGTTTTTCTATTCTCAAGAAACCGGCGGCACTATTGTTTCAAGTGCATTAAAGCTGATGGATGAAGTAGTGCGAGAACGCTATAGCGATGGGAATTGGAATATTTATGCGGCGCAGGCTTCAGATGGCGATAACTGGGCTGATGACTCGCCGCAATGTCGTGACTTACTTGCCGCTAAGTTGTTACCAGCAACCCGTCATTATGCCTATATCGAAATAACTGAAAGACAGCACCAAAGTTTGTGGCGTGAATACGAGAAAGTGGCCGCCACTCACGACAACTTTGTATGTAAGCACATACAAACACAGGCCGACATCTACCCTGTGTTCAGAGAGCTATTCAAACGCTCTGAACAAGATGCGCAGCAAGGAGCCTAATATGACAACCGACGCTATGGCAAAAGAAAAAAGCAAGCCTGAAACATCAAAACGCCACTTATTAAGCGATGGGCCCGACTGGACGTTTCCACTTATAGAAGAGTATGAGCAACATATCGATCGCATCGCCAAAAAATTTAAGTTAGACACTTATCCCAATCAAATTGAGGTGATCACCGCAGAGCAGATGATGGATGCTTACGCCAGCATCGGCATGCCGCTTAACTACACGCACTGGAGCTTTGGCAAGAAGTTTATTCAAACTGAGCAACAATACCGCCGTGGACAAATGGGGCTGGCTTACGAAATCGTCATTAACTCTGACCCCTGCATTGCATATTTAATGGAAGAGAACACCATTACTATGCAGGCGCTGGTGATGGCTCATGCGTGCTATGGCCACAATTCGTTTTTCAAAGGCAACTACTTATTTAAAACCTGGACTGATGCTAGCTCTATAATCGATTATCTTGTCTTTGCTAAAAACTACATTGCTAAATGTGAACAGAAGTACGGCTATGACGAGGTCGAAAATATGCTCGACTCGTGTCACGCGCTAATGAATTACGGCGTTGACCGATACAAACGCCCGCAGAAAATTTCGTTACAAGAAGAGAAAAACAGACAAGAAGAGCGCGAGGCCTACCTGCAATCGCAAGTGAATGAGCTTTGGCGTACCTTGCCCGATAGCCCGCATAGCAAACACAAAGAAAAAATTCGCTTTCCACAAGAACCGCAAGAAAACCTGCTTTATTTTATTGAGAAAAACGCACCTTTACTGGAACCTTGGCAACGTGAAATTGTGCGTATTGTACGGAAAGTTTCACAGTATTTTTATCCGCAAAAACAAACCCAAGTGATGAACGAAGGATGGGCCTGTTTTTGGCATTACCATATTCTCAATGAGATGTATGACGAGGGTTTGGTCAGCGACCGCTTCATGATGGAGTTTTTGCACAGTCATTCAAGCGTTGTCATGCAGCCAGAATACAACAGCCCTTATTACTCTGGCATCAATCCGTATGCGTTAGGCTTTTCCATGTTCATGGATATTAAACGGGTATGTCAGTCCCCCACCGAAGAAGACTATAAATATCTTCCAAGTATTGCGGGAAAAGACTGGCTGGAAACCGTGCATTTCGCCATGGAAAACTTTAAAGACGAAAGTTTTATCAGTCAGTTTTTATCCCCTAAAGTTATTCGGGACTTTAAGTTATTCGCCCTTGAAGATGACACCACCAAACCCTTTATTGCGGTGAGCGCTATTCATGACGAAATGGGTTATCAAATTATTAAAGAGAAGCTGTCAGCTCAATACAATTTGAGTAATTTAGAGCCTAACATTCAGGTACACAACGTTGATGTGCGAGGCGACCGTTCGCTTACTCTTCGCTATATTCCTCAGCGAGGTATTCCGCTAGGCGATTCAAAAGATGAAGTTATGCGCCACCTGCACAGGCTTTGGAAATTCGATGTACGCTTAGAGCAAGACAATGGTGATGATGGTATTGACGTGATATCAGAGTGTAAACGTGCACCGCAGGCATAAGCCTGCGGTCACTCTTAGACCGAATTTTAAGCCGCCTTTGCACTTTCCATTTCTTTTCTAGAACACAATAACAATGACAGTGCACCTATTGCTGCAAAAACGGCTGCAGTAACGAACGTCTCATAGGCGTTAGTGCCTTGCTGCCACTGCTGCCCTGCCATGTAGTTGCCAAATGCGCCGCCCAGTCCAAACGCTATACTGATGTACACCGCTTGCCCTCGGCTTTGATACGCCTTCGGCAGGAACTGGTGGATAAAATGCACCGATACTGCATGGGTTAAACCAAAGCTTAACGCATGAATAAGCTGACTTAGCACAATCACCATAAAGGTATCAGCAAACGCCGCCATGACATACCAGCGAAGCCCTGTCAGCGCGATGCTCACGAACAATAAATTCCATACGCCAAACTGACTAATAAGCCTGCGGGCAATAAGAAATATCCCCACCTCGGCAAGTACCCCAAGCGCGATAAAGATGCCGGTTTGTTGGCCGCTGTAGTCAAGGTCGCGCATGTAAAGGGCGAAAAATCCGTAATACGCACCAAAGCTAATTTGCAAACACGCTGAAGCGAATATAAAGATGGCAAAAGGTTTTTGTTTGGCGTATTTCCAAATACTGCCCGCGGTAGACGATTCAGGTGCAGCTTCTTTGGGTGCACGTATGAACAAGGTACTGATGAACAGTAACGCGAGTACGCCAATACTGGCGTGCACTGGCGTATCGGTAGAAAAAATATCTAGGGCTTTACCCACACCTACCGTCAAACAAATAAAGCCAACGCTCCCCCATAGCCTTACCTGCCCATAGGTGGCCTTGGTTTTCGCCACTGTATTCATGGTGATAACTTCAAGCTGAGGCAACACCGCAGTCCAGAACATCATCATTAATCCGAAAGCCAGCGTAAGCCCCCAAAAACTGGTGAAGTAAAATACCGAACTAAAAGTCAGTACGGTAAGTAAGCAGCCCAAACGCATTACGCCGATGGCATTACCGGTTTTATCGGCCACGCCAGCCCACAGGCCAGGGCCTAAAATACGCGCTAGCGTTATAACCGCAAAGAGTTCACCAATCTCGGCAGAGGAAAACCCCCGTCCATCAAGAAAAATACCTAAATAAGGCACAAGTACGCCAAGCTGGCCGAAGTAAAGCCAGTAGGTAATAGCAAGAATAAAAAGACCGGTTTTGCCGCTTGCCGGACTCGCCGAAGTGCTTTTGGCGTCGTTTAGGCCATTTGGTGACAATTCACATCTCCATATGCAAAAACGCCACTAGCGCAAAACGGGTAGTGGCGAATAGTAAAATTCATTGGCGCAACATGTTTTTAGTGCCGCGCGTATTTGTAAACCACGTGAATGTGGTGGTCGTTAGAATGCGGCGTTAGGATTATAAACGCTATGCCTGACCCGCAATAGGTTTGGTGGTCGATACCACACCGGCATTTTGCGCGCGGTGACGCAGCAGATGATCCATCAATACCAGCGCCAGCATGGCTTCGGCAATTGGAACAGCACGAATACCCACACACGGGTCGTGGCGACCTTTGGTGACGATATCAATTTCTTTATTGTCTTTATTGATAGTTTTACCCGGCACCGAAATACTCGAGGTCGGCTTAAGCGCCATGTGCACTTCAATATCCTGTCCGGTAGAAATACCGCCTAGCACGCCACCTGCATGATTAGAGGTGAAGCCGTCAGGAGTCAATGTATCGCGGTGCTCACTGCCTTTTTGGTTGATTACATCAAAACCGTCACCAATTTCTACGCCCTTTACAGCATTAATACCCATCATGGCGTGGGCAATTTCAGCATCTAGCCTATCAAAAACCGGCTCACCAAGGCCTACGGGCACGTTCTTCGCTACCACCGATACTTTTGCGCCAATGCTGTCACCAGATTTTTTAAGGTCACGCATGTACTCGTCTAGCGCATCTAACTTAGACTCATCTGGGCAGAAGAACGGGTTAGTGTTAGTTACACTATGGTCAACTTTATCTACCGTTACCGGGCCAAGCTGAGACAAATAGCCTAACACTTCAATGCCGTGCACTTCTTTGAGGTACTTTTTCGCAATACCACCTGCAGCTACACGAATAGCCGTTTCACGGGCTGATGAACGCCCACCACCGCGGTAATCACGGCTACCGTACTTTTGATCGTAGGTATAGTCAGCGTGGCCTGGACGAAAGCGGTCCTTGATATTGCCGTAATCTTGGCTTCGCTGATCTTTATTTTTAATCAATAAACCAATGCTAGTGCCGGTTGTTTTGCCTTCAAATACGCCAGATAAAATCTGTACTTCATCGTCCTCTCTTCGCGCTGTGGTATAGCGCGAAGTGCCTGGTTTGCGTCTGTCTAAATCAACCTGAAGATCTTCTTCTGTGATCTCAAGTCCTGGAGGGCAACCGTCTACCACACCGCCAATTGCAATGCCGTGGCTTTCACCAAACGTGGTTACAGTGAAAAGTTTTCCGAAGCTGTTACCTGACATAATTAACTGTTAATCCTTACTACTAAAATACTGTACTAATGTGTCTTTTTGAACGGCGAAAATACCTGAGCCGCCATTTTCAAACTCAAGCCAAATGACTTCTAAGCCAGGGAACCTTTCGCTCATATGCACTTCACTATTCCCTACTTCTACGAATAACCAACCGCCATCATTAAGGTAAGTTGGCGCCTCTTTAAGCATGATATCAACCAGTTCCAAACCATCTTCACCTGCTGCAAGGGCAAGCTCAGGCTCGTGGTGATATTCTTCTGGCAGGTCAGCCATGTCTTCCGCGTCAACATAAGGCGGATTAGACACTATCAGGTCGTACTTCTGCCCTTCTAGGCTAGAAAACAGATCTGACTGGATTGGATACACACGGTGGCTTAGACCATGCTCCTGAATATTAATGTCAGCCACTTCCAAGGCATCTGTGCTAATATCTACCGCGTCCACCTGTGCTTCAGGATACGCATGAGCAAGTGCAATAGCGATACACGCACCGCCTGTGCACATGTCGAGAATAGTGTTTGGCGATGATTCTACAAAAGGCGCAAATTCGTTTTGAATGAGTTCAGCAAACGGTGAACGAGGAATAAGCACGCGCTCGTCTACGTAAAACGGCATACCGCAGAACCATGCTTCATTAGTGATGTAAGGCAATGGCATGCGCGTCTGCACGCGTTTCAAAACAAGCTCTGCAATCTTCTCTCGCTCGCTTTTCGTTAAGCGCGACGCCATTACACTATCGCCCACTTGCTCTAGTATAGGGTGAGGCAAATGTAAGGCTTGCATAACTAGGCTTGTCGCTTCGTCCCACGCGTTGTCAGTGCCATGACCAAAATACAAAGCCGCATCGTTAAAACGGCTGGTTGCCCATCGTGTCATATCTAACAGGGTATGCAGATCTTCAATGGCTTCTTCAAGGTAAAACTTATCGGTCATGGCGTTTGGGTACATCAAAAATTTTAAAGCTGGTATCATACCCAAACTTCATACCGATTCACATAATTAACTACGTACCGAATCTTTCTATTCGTTATAATTTAGGCGTTTTGAATCGGTAAATTCGAGTGTATTAACCCAAGCTATCGTTGATGAAAACCTTTAAAAAAGAACTCAAAGCATTAAAGAAGCAACTTTCTGAACCCAATCGTCATACAAACAAGGCGATAAAGGAAGGTGCGCGCAATGGAAACACGTCTACGGATACTGAGGAAGACACCTTTTCATTTGCCGATGCAATGCAGGGAGTGACGCTCTTATCACAAGATAAAGTTGAGCCCGATAAGAAAGTTGAATTATTTAAAAAGTCGCAGCAGGGTAAAGGTAAACACTTAAAACACAGCAAGCAATTAGCGGCAAGCTTCGACTTTTCTGATATGTATCAGGCAGCGCTGCCGCAAGAAGGCCCCATGCGCTTTTGCCAGGAAGGTGAGTCGACGCATATATTGAAACAGTTGCGCCGCGGCGACTATTCGCCAGAAATGACGTTAGATTTACACGGCCTCACTCGCGAGATGGCAAAAGCCGAGCTTGCCGCACTTATTCACACGGCAAGAAAAGACCTGATTGACTGCGTTTGTGTGATGCACGGCTTTGGTCAGGGCGTTTTAAAAGCCGCCCTGCCCCACTACTTAGTTCAGCACCCACATGTACGTGCGTTTCATCAAGCGCCCCTTGAATACGGTGGCCAAGCAGCGCTATTAGTGCTTGTTGACGTTCCGCTTCAAAATAATAAGCGCTGAAGTACAAATTCGGCCTACTTTGTATCGTCCGCACTATTGTGCATAAACAAATAAGTGTAATACACCATCATTGCGATGATAATGCCGATACCTAATAGTGATCCCCAAACGACGGGGTCTTTTATCATTGACCACAACATAATTAATCTCCTCTAGAACTTCTTAAAAGATAGAGGAGTTTTGCAGTGCGCCCTGTGATCCAGATCAATATTATTAAAGCACCTTCTGACATAAATAAGCGAACTTGATCCAGGTCAATAATCCGCGTTTTATAACCGCTACGTTACGGAGTTGTCCACGACGATGAAGTGAAACCACGAGACTGCATACTTGTCAGAATATGCTCTTTTAACCACTCATTTGCTTCGTGTGTTGAGCTAAAGTACTCGAAAGGTAAGCCAGAGCCAGCATAAATACGTGACCAAAACTTTCTTTGCATCGCTGCGCCTTCACTTTCATGTAAAATAACAGCCGTAGCCGCAAGTCCAAGCGCCATTGCTTTTTGCACTATCTCGTGGCCTCTGTCTGTTGCCTCCATTGGTGCCAACGCCAAACCGTAAACATTAACCAAACTTCCCCAGCAGGGAACATCAATCTGTTTTCGTGTTTCGCCAACAACCCGCTCATACTTTGTCATAAACTCGAGATTAAAAGGCCCGGTAAGATTAATAGAAAGGATCTGCAGCTCAGAAACATATATTGCTTGCACCTCCCCGTGTGCACTGAACTTGTTTGATTTCATTAGTTTCTCCCTTCTCTGAAAAAGTATAGGAAAAATACAAAGATAAAGACATGGGCATAAAAACCCAAAAAATGTATTGCAAATCATTCTCATTTACAATAATCTACAAATGCCTGTTCGACGTTGGGTAAAAAAACGGTCTTGGCTTAGCGTCGCTGAGGGATAGACGCCCGTCTATCCCTTTTTTTTATTTCTGCCCTATTTTTTGTCAGTCTGCATAGTTAACTCTCCCGCCAGCTGGACTTTGAATGCTTCTAATCACGGCACGTTACTGCATATATAGTAGTTATAAATAAATGTGACACAACAAAGAGTACGGACATTTTAAACTCGCTCACTAAGATGGCGAGCACCTATGCGAATTGGTAACCATTCAATTTTCACCTGCACAAAAAAAGCGACAATATTGTCGCTTTTACTGGTTTTAGGTAATTCAACTGAAGAGCTTCATAAACCAACCTTTCTGAAGATCTTCTTCACAGGTTTTTAGCTGTGTGGCATAACGCAATGAACGGGCTTTTACCTTTGATGCCACTTTCTTTAACCACGGCTTTCTGTCATAGCTGCGACGCTTATAGCCTCCCCAACCTTCGTGATAATTTAAATACTGTGCGTAAGCATCCCATTTAGAGACACCATTCACTTTCTGAGATTTATAAATAAACCAGCCCATAAAGTCGATAGCGTCCTCGAAGTCATCGCGATCTGCACCGTCGTTATCCGTTTCCCTCATGTAATCAGACCACGTAGGTGTTTTTGCTTGTGAATAACCGTACGCTGAACTCACGCGCCCCCAAGGAATAAGTCCGAAGAAAACATAATCACGCGGTGGAAGCGCATCGTGACGAAAAGAGCTTTCTTGATACATCATCGCCATGGGAACATGTATGGGCACCCCCCATTTGTCTCGGGCATCAGCGGCTGCATCATACCAATCGTCCTTTTCGTAGAATATTTCACACAGATTACTGATGTCTTTAGGAGGCGTAGTTGCACATCCAGCGATAAACAGTGGAAAAAGAACGATGAGCGTTGATAAAAAAACAACCAATTTTTTGAACTTTTGGTTCATAACTTGTCTTAACTAATGTTCTAGCAAAATGTGTGTTTCCCTGGAACCTTTCGATGCCTGACCTATGTCAGGCATTTTTTTTTGCTGGGGCTTCAGAAAAGTAATCACGAATGAATGTATCAAAGTCTTTCACATCAGCAGCTTCTATTTCTTTTTGAGCCGCAAACGACGCCTCAGCTTGGGCAGCAAATCCAGTAGCATCGGTATCAGTGTATTTAAAAGACTTCATTTCAGCTTGATAAGCTTGTGCCAGTTCTAAGCCCAACACACCATTATCTTTGTCATTTTCTAGCAAGGTAGCGAGTAGTTTACCTGATGGAGTCAGCGCCGGATCTGCCACTTTTTCAGCTTCGACTTTCACCGCTTGCGAATAGCGCGACGTACCATTGGCCAAGTCGAGTAACTCAGCGGCTTTTGCAAAAAACTCAAATAGCGATTCACACCAATGGGGAAGTGAAATATCTTTACCACTGTTTTGCAGCAGCAAATCAGGGTTTCGCCCCTCTAGCACCACTTTGTTCATGTTCTCTTTAGCTTCTTTAAGCTGCGCTTCATCAAGCTCTGCACTTGGCATTAGCAAGCACGCTACTAAGAAAACATCTAAGAAGTCAAACTGGGTCTGTGAGATTCCTATTGCCGAGAACGGATTGACATCAAGTGCTCGCACTTCGATATAGCTAATTCCGCGCCTGACTAAAGCGTCAGTTGGCTTTTCCATTGACTTGGTTGGTTGCTTAGGACGTACCGGCGAGTACAACTCGTTTTCAATTTGAATAATATTGCGACTAAGCTGTTGATAGTTTCCTTCATCACCGGCAGCAAACTGACTAAAACGCGAAGAGGGGGTGTTCATTGCGTCGCGTAATAGTTTTACGTAATTGTCCAGCTGATTGTAGCAAATCTTAAGTGACGATTGCTCCGCACTGGTGTAACCCAAATCGCTCATCCGCAGCGATGTAGCATACGGCATATATACCGTACCTTTACCTACCTTTTGAAATGGCAATGCGTGCTGTTTTCCTTTTAAGAACGAGCCGCACAGTGCTGGTGACGCACCGTAAAGATATGGGATAAGCCAACACAGCCTGCGGTAATTACGGATTAACCCGAAGTAGTCAGCAGATATTTGCTCGTTTGAATGCGCTTTTCCGTTTAACTCTGCCCACAGCTTCCAGAAGGAATCTGGAAAGGAAAAGTTAAAATGCACGCCTGCAATTGCCTGCATCATACTACCGTAACGGTTTTTTAGCCCGATTCGATAGACACGCTTCATTTTGCCCACGTTTGATTCGCCAAAATAAGCGATAGGAATATCTGCTTCATCATCGATGAAACAAGGCATGCTCAATGGCCATATTTGTTCATCGCCAATATTATCGATAACGAATTTATGAATATCTTTTAACTGAGAAATGGTTTTTGCAGCACTATCTTCCGGCGGCGTAATAAACTCTAGCAATGATTCAGAAAAATCTGTGGTAATTGAATCATGGGTTAATGCAGAGCCCAGTGGTTTAGGGTGAGGCGTTTGTGCCAACGTACCGTTTGGATTTATACGAAGGGCTTCGCGCTCGACACCTCGCTTGATATTTTTTAGCGCAGCGAGAAACTCAGGTGACTTAAGCGCAGCAATGCGCGCATCAAAACGGGATGGGTCTACAGTCAAAATGGTGATCCGTTATGTCAATATTACCCCCTGTTATGGGGGGCATAAGTGTTAATTCAACAAATTTTAATTTTTCAGTTTAACGTTTTACGCGTATTGCTCTCTACTGACAACTCGACAATTGGCATTGATAACGCGTTCAACTGAGGTAATAGCTTTTCTTTATCGCCTACCACAATAATCTGCAGTTTGTCCGGGTTCAAATGTATATCCGCAATTCTATTTAGCTCAGCGCTAGTAATTTGATTAATGATACGCAACTGTTCAGTTCTGTAGTTTCTATCTAAATCATAGCTTATGAGTTGGCGTAAAAAACGTGCCTTACTGCCAGGCGTTTCGAATTTAAGGGCATCGCTAAGTGTATAAGCGTTACGAAGAAATTGAAGCTCGCCTTCGGTCATACCTTTCGTTTTATATGCGTTTATTTCGCGTAATATCTCCGTAATACCTTCAGCCGTATTCTCTGCTGTTAAATCCGTACTAACTTCAAACCAACCTATGCTTTTCCCACCAATGAATGCACTATTTGCCCCATAAGTTATGCCTTTATCTTCCCTTAAATTCAAATTTATACGGCTATTGAAAGCGCCCCCTAGTGGGAAGTTCATTAGACGAGCTTTGAACTGTTCACCCGTTGCATCAAAGGGCAAACTGAGCGATACAAGATGCACGATAGACTGCACAGCATCTGGGTTATCGACAAGGTAAATAGCATTTTCATCATAGGTTGGAAACGCTGTATAATCGTGTGTTGAATATTCAATACCTTGCCATTGCGCTAAAAATGCCATCTTTTCGAGCATAGCACTTTTTGGCAGGTTCCCAACAACAACAATATTAGCTTTTGATGGGTTGTAAAAACGTTTGTAAAAGCGTTTAACATCTTCCAATGTAATATTCTGAACTGTCTGCAGCGTACCTTCATCAGGAAGACTAACACGATTGTTGGCACCAAATAGTATTAAGTCCCTGGCCCTGCGAGCCATGTAAGACGGCGTTTTTGTTTGCTGCTGCAAGCTTTGTAAAACCCTTTCCTTCATTCGATTGAAATCTTCTTGCTTAAATGCAGGGTTAAACATTTTCTCCTTAACGATGGCAAGGGTTTCGTCAAGGTTCTTGGTTAATGTTGAAACATAGATTTGCGTGTAGCGCCCAGCACTCGAGATACTGACTGAACTGCCTAGTTTTGCCAGTTCATTTGCGAGCGCTTCATTGGCAAACTGCTTGGTGGTTTCGTTCATCATAAGCGCGGTAAGATATGCGGTTCCAGCTTTGTCCATATCTTCTAACAAAATACCACCATCCATACCGAGCATTATTGTAACGGTAGGTGTCTCACTGGTTGTGACACCCAACACTTTAATGTTGTTCTCTAGCGACGCTTCCCAAAATTCAGGGGCTGTTACTACCGGTACGTCACCTGCCTCAGGCATGATAGAGCGATCAAAACTTGAAGCGATATTTTCATTCGTCAATTTATCCACTGTATCGGCATCATGGTCGATTTTTCGTACGGGCCGATCGAAGTTTTGTTGTGCTGCGGCAAGTTTTGCCTGACCATGAGGGACAACGCTCAATGTCACTTTATTTGCGTTTTTAATATACTTTCTGTAAACCCGCATCACGTCTTCAGCGGTCACATTATTGTAACGGGCAATATTTTCCGATACTAAATCTGGTTGCTGATGAAACGTTTGATTTGCGGCTAACGTTGACACTTTTCCTGCCACGCTTTGTAAGCCAAATACCGTCCGCGCCTCAATTTGTGCTTTAGTTCGAATCAAGTCATCTGCTGTTACACCCCTATCTTCAAATTCCTCTAACGCTTTATCCAATGATGCATTTAACACTTCAAGCGAAGTTACTTTGCTAGGGTTGGCCAGCGCAACCATCTGAAACTCACACGCCAGTTCTCGGCATGGATGCGACACTGCCGCTTGTACAGCAAGCCCTTCCTTTACCATGTTTTTGTAGAGTAAAGATGTTTTTCCACCTCCCAAAATATCTGCGAGTACGTCAAGTGGCGCTTCATCTTCATGAAATGCGTAAGACGTAGGATAGGTAATTTGAAGCAGCGGTAAGTGAACATTATCCTCCAACGTAACAAAACGATTTTCAGATAATGTTACAGGTTTAGGTACAGGCTGTTTAACCTCTGGGCCTGAAGGGATGTCACCGAAATACTTTTTTACCCACTGCTTGGTTTGGGCAACGTCAATATCACCACCAATTGTGAGTACTGCGTTGTTTGGTCCATACCAACGCTTAAAAAAAGCTTTTAAATCATTAACGTTAACGCGATCTAAATCTTCAACGTAGCCAATTGTCATCCATGAATATGGGTGGCCTTCAGGATAAAGCGCTTCACCTATCAATTCGGTACGTAAGCCATATGGCTGATTATCAACGCGTTGAGAGCGCTCATTTTTAACGGTTTCACGCTGGTTTTCAAACTTGGTTTGGTCTACTGCTTCAAGCAGATAACCCATTCTATCGGATTCTAACCACAACACTTTTTCCAGTTGATTTGCTGGGACCGTTTGATAGTAATTTGTTCTATCGCTATTTGTCGTTCCGTTTAGGCTTCCACCCGCCTCAGTAATTATTTTAAAGTGCTGCTCATCATCGACATGCTTTGAACCTTGAAACATCATATGCTCAAAAAAGTGAGCAAACCCAGACTTGCCAACTTCCTCTCTTGCCGAGCCAACGTGATAAGTAACATCAACATGCACAAGAGGGTCAGAATTATCGTCGTGAAGAATGACGGTTAGCCCATTTTCAAGCGTAAATTTTTCATGAGGTATTGTCACCTCGTCCTGCCCCTGCATAGCTTGCTCAGCGAGCGGTTTATCCACCGAACTTCCACTTTGGCAAGAGGTTATTATTGTCGCCAATGCTGCAATAGCCAGCGCTCGAAAGGTCAGTTTTCCTGACATGTTGAATCCTTTAAAATCTAAGGCAGAGGAATGACACGCCTCATTTAACTAAGGTAACGAAGGTTATCAGACTTTTTATCCCTTTACTTGTCCCGACTTTGCTAACATTGTATTAATTTGTGTATTTCTGAAATACACTGCAAACAGCATGTCTATCAACGTATTAAAAATCGGCGGACAAAGACAAAAATCGTGGTTATAAGGACTTTTGCATGAATCAGTCAACAACAGTATTGGATATCGATTTCGGCATGTCGCAATTGAGCGGTAATAGGGAGCTTTTGTTTAAGCTTTTAAGAAAGTTTGCAAATGAGTACCGCACACTAGATGCAGATCTTCAAGCGCTCGTAGCTAAGCATGCGTTTAACGACGCCTATTCTTTGGTGCATACACTAAAGGGGGTAACGGGGAATTTGGGACTATTTGCACTGCACGAGGCCAGCAAACCTATCGAAAGCGGCTTTCGAAATGAACAGCAAGTCGCCGAAGAATATCCCTCTTTTTTATCGGTGTTAAATCAAACATTGAGTGAAGTAGACTCGCTAGTCAATAGTACAGAAGAAGTAGCTTCTTCCTCGCAACCCTCAAATGCGGCGGCTGCACAACACGCAAGAAAGCAGCTTATGACTGCGCTTAAAGCCAGCGAGTTCATCGCTCAGGAAACGTTAGATGAATGGTTAGATGCGCTGGCGCTTACTGATGCAAAACGAACCGCTATCATTGACGCTGTTGAGGAACTTGACTATGAAGAAGCAATAATTGAGTTAGAAAACAGCTAGTGCAAGATATTCCTATAGTATTTGAAAACAGCGACCTCGTTATCGTCAACAAACCTGTAGGCTTGGCTATGCATGACGAGGACAGTGCTGCTAGCGACGGCGAGATAGAACAGTCGGGTGCAGGAATAGTGACGTTACTAAAAAAACAGCTGAACGTTGAGAAACTGCATTTGTGCCACAGACTAGATACAGGTACATCGGGCTGTCTGTGCCTTGCTAAAAAACCTTCGATTGCAAGTGAAATTGGGGAGCTTTTCGCGAGCCGAAAAGTAAATAAGTATTATCTTGCACTGAGTGCTCAAAAACCTAAAAAGAAACAAGGCAGTGTGATTGGCGATATGAAGAACCGACGAGGCGGTCAGCGAATTCTATTAAAAACAACTGACAGCCCAGCGATCACGCAGTTTTTCAGTCAGTCAGCCATACCAGGAATTCGAGGGTTTATTGTTAAGCCTCGTAGCGGCAAAACACATCAAATACGCGTTGCGCTTAAAAGCGTTGGCGCACCTATATTAGGTGATGAGTTGTACGGTGGTGCGCGCGCAGACAGGCTTTACTTACATGCGTTAAAACTTATCATTCCGCTTTCTAACGGTGTTATTTCAGTAAACGCGTTGCCTACCAGCGGCGAATTATTTGACAATAATTTAGTGGACGAATGGGTTGCGTCAATGTTATCGCCTGAACACTTGGCTTGGCCCACGCTTCCTTCTCGTTTTACCTGCTCAAATGAATCAAAAGATGTGAACTAGCATTGAAAACCACTCTCCATATAGTAGGCGGTGGCGCCATTGGTAGCTTAATTGCAATGGGTGCTCAAAAGCACGGCGTTAACTACGCGCTCTACCCCAGAAACGTCTCTTCGGCGCCGCGAAAGGGTTATTGGTTAAATGGAGAGCCTTTATTGCTCGCTAACGCCAAACCACGCCCATGCTATCCTAGTAGCGATGATGTTGTGGTGATCCCATTAAAGGTATATCAACTGGCTGAAGCCCTGACATCTTGGCTTCCATATCTGCGCAATAAACCCACGGTCGTACTTCTACATAATGGCATGGGGGGGTTAGAAATTGCAGAAAATATACTGCCTAAGGATTATCCTTTACTTGTGGCTACAACAAGCCATGGTGCCTATAAAAAAAATGAAGGTAACGGTGACTACGAAGTAATTTATACCGGCCTTGGCAAGACGCAGATTGGCGCTCCCAATAAAGGGATAACTGCCGCAACTTGCCACAAGGTCGTCACTCTACTTAATGGCGTTCTCCCCCCCTTTGAATACCGCCAAGATATTCTTTCAGCATTGTGGGCTAAACTCTCAATCAATGCTGTTATCAATCCGTTGACCGCGCTTAATAATATAAAGAACAAACATATTGCCGATGCACAATTTGCATCTGTCAGAGAAGCGCTGTGTGAGGAGTTTAGTATTGTTGCCAACGCTTGCGGTATCAACGTTGACGCACAAACTGTTCATGAAAATGTGCTGTCTGTAGCTAAGGCGACCGGAGAAAACTACTCAAGTATGCATCAGGATGTAGCCCACGGTAGGCAAACAGAAATAGACGCCATCAACGGTTACATTGTCGATATGGCAACAAAAAAGGGTATTGTC
Organism: Alteromonas sp. V450; assembly: GCF_001885075.1. Taxonomy (NCBI): domain Bacteria; kingdom Pseudomonadati; phylum Pseudomonadota; class Gammaproteobacteria; order Alteromonadales; family Alteromonadaceae; genus Alteromonas; species Alteromonas sp. V450. The sequence goes on along the minus strand of NZ_MODU01000004.1, from coordinate 184,875 downwards.
GTTCCCGAGAATACCCTTTTAGTAAAGCGTGTTAAGGCGCTGAAGCGTTAACTGCGTCGAGCACCTAAATCACGCTATTTTAGGCTTAAGATTACTCTTGTTCACCCGCTTCTTGCGCGTCTTTTGGCGCCTGAGGCTTCATGTGTGGGAACAAGATAACGTCTTTAATTGTTGAGCTATCGGTAAATAGCATAGCTAGACGGTCGATTCCGATACCTTCACCCGCTGTTGGCGGTAAGCCATATTCGAGGGCGCGGATGTAATCATCGTCAAAGTGCATGGCTTCATCGTCGCCAGCGTCTTTTTCTTCAACCTGCTTTGCAAAACGTTCCGCTTGATCTTCTGGATCGTTAAGCTCGCTAAAGCCATTCGCTAATTCACGTCCACCTACAAAGAACTCGAAGCGGTCTGTAATGAATGGGTTGTTGTCGTTACGGCGCGCAAGCGGCGATACTTCCCACGGATATTCTGTAATGAACGTAGGTTGGATAAGCTTCTCTTCCGCTGTTGCTTCAAAGATTTCGCAAAGATACTTACCCGCACCCCATATACCATCAACCTCAGGCTCTTTAATGTGAAGCTGTTTTGCCATTGCTTTGAGCGCGTCAAGGTTCGCCTCTGGGTCGCGAATAGCTTCTTCGTTAGCTTCTGGCCAGTACTTAAGAATAGCTTCGCCCATGCTTAAGCGGTCAAACGGCTTACCAAAATCGTATTCAACTTCAGACGTCACGTTACCTTCAGCGTCTTTAGTTGTGTTTTTGATAATGCTTGTACCAAGAATATCTTCTGCCAGCGTACGCAGCATATCTTCTGTAAGATTCATCAGGTCGTTGTAGTCTGCATACGCTTGGTAGAACTCAAGCATAGTAAACTCTGGGTTGTGACGGGTTGATAAGCCTTCGTTACGGAAGTTACGGTTAATTTCGAATACACGCTCAAAACCACCAACCACTAGGCGCTTAAGGTAAAGCTCAGGTGCAATACGCAGGTACATATCGATATCTAACGCATTGTGGTGAGTCACAAACGGCTTCGCCGTCGCGCCACCAGGAATAACCTGTAGCATTGGCGTTTCTACTTCAAGGTAGTCACGTTCGGTAAGGTAATTGCGAATACCGTTTACAATCTTGCTACGGATCATGAACGTCTTGCGCGTTTGTTCACTTGTGATCAAATCAACGTAGCGCTGGCGATATTTCGTTTCCTGGTCACTCAAACCGTGGAATTTTTCTGGCAATGGACGAAGTGCTTTGGTTAGCAACTCGTATCGCTCCATGTTCACGTAAAGGTCGCCTTTACCTGACTTATGCAGGTCACCCGCCACGCCAATAATGTCACCAATATCTAGTGCACCATATTTTGCTTTAAGGGCTTTTTGCGTGTCTTTATCTGCATATGCCTGAATACGACCAGTCATATCTTGAAGCAGCATGAAAGGGCCACGCTTTGCCATAATACGGCCAGCGATGCTTACTTTGTTACCCTGCTCTTGTAGCGTTTCTTTGTCGAATTCACCGAACTTAGCTTGAAGCTCATCCGCATAGTTTTCGCGACGGAAGCTGTTTGGGAAACCGTTTGCACGGCACTGCTCGCGAATAGCGCTTAGCTTAGCACGGCGCTCTGCAATCAATTTGTTATCGTCTGTTTGTTGGTCAGTCATAACCTTTCACTTCGTTGTTCGGTTTACAGCCCAGATTTCAGGCTGGCTTCAATAAATTTGTCCAAGTCGCCATCTAGCACGGCTTGAGTGTTGCGTGTTTCCACGCCGGTGCGCAAATCTTTAATGCGAGAGTCGTCCAAAACGTAAGAGCGTATTTGGCTTCCCCAGCCGATATCAGACTTGCTGTCTTCCATCGCTTGTTTTTCGGCGTTTTGTTTTTGCAGTTCAAACTCATAAAGTTTGGCTTTTAACTGCTTCATCGCCTGATCTTTGTTTTTGTGCTGCGAGCGGTCGTTCTGACACTGCACCACAATGCCCGTAGGTTCATGGGTAATACGTACCGCTGAATCTGTTCTGTTTACGTGCTGACCACCCGCGCCCGATGCGCGATAGGTGTCTATACGTAGATCAGACGGGTTAATTTCAATATCGATGTCGTCATCAATTTCAGGGTATACAAACGCAGATGAAAACGACGTATGACGGCGGTTGCCCGAGTCAAACGGCGATTTACGTACTAAGCGGTGTACGCCTGTTTCTGTGCGTAGCCAGCCAAATGCATATTCGCCCTGAATACGCAAAGTTGCACTTTTAATCCCGGCTACATCACCGTCTGATACCTCAATAAGTTCCGTTTTAAAACCATGCGCTTCGCCCCAACGCAAATACATGCGCAGCAGCATATTGGCCCAATCTTGCGCTTCTGTACCACCAGAGCCTGACTGAATATCAATATAGCAGTCGTTTTCGTCGTTAGGGCCAGAAAACATGCGACGAAACTCAAGCACTTCTAGTTGCTCAATTAAGCCATCAAGTTCACTTTGGGCCTCAACGAAGGTATCTTCATCTTCGGCTTCAACGGCCAATTCAACGAGACCTTCAACGTCTTCAGTTCCCTGATCGAGCTTGTGGATCGTCTCTACGATTTGCTCCAGGGCCACTTTTTCTTTGCCAAGGGCCTGCGCTCTGTCTGGCTCGTTCCAAACGTCAGGACTTTCTAACTCTCGGCTAACTTCTTCTAAACGCTCTGACTTTGCATCAAAGTCAAAGATACCCCCTAAGCGCTTCAGTGCGCTCGCGGATATCTTTTATCGCATTCATAACGGGGTTTATTTCAAACATAGTCCGCTTATTTCGTTAAAAATTTAAGACCGCGGATAGTACCGAATTTGAAGGAATTTTGATAGGGGTTGGCGCAAATATTGCGAAGCTCAATTCACTTGGCACAACGTGTGCTTTTCAACCAGTAAAGACGAAGTAAACATTTTTGCAGTTCAACTGCTTACCCTAAGCATTGGTTATGGCATTAAAGGCCATAAGAATAAACTTATGCACGGTTGCATGCGTGCGGTGCCAATACCTATTGCACTATTCTAACGCAATCATGCTTTCCATAAGTGTGCACTAGGACACGGTAGAAACCTTGTAAACGTCAAAGGGAAAATCTAAAGGAAAAGTATGTCGTTTAATAATTTGTCTTATGCTGTTATCGGTGTATTGCTTGGCTTGCTAGTGCTTGCATTGGGGCAACTGTTTGACTGTCAAAATTTAGCCGGCGCAACCATGGCGCTGCAATGCCCCGACGGAGCACCTATTTCAAAACTATGGCTAGCAACCTCAATGCTTATTGCGGGAAGTGGTATCGCTACTTGGCTATATAGAAACCGTCACTTCTAAGCGCGCTTAAAAACGCATTAACAGTTAATGTTAACCAACATCATGTCAGCGAAAACGCATTAGAGGGGCGATGCCCCTTTAATGCTCAACGCGGTCTTATTACATCAAATCAACTATAAAACTATTTAATAAACGGGTAATCCGTATAGCCTTTCTCAGCACCGCCAAATAACGTATCGGGGTTGTGCTCATTCAGCGGTACATTGTTCGCTAACCTATAGGGTAAATCTGGGTTTGCCACAAAAGGCCGACCAAAACCAATCATATCTGCCCACCCTTCTGTCAGCGCTTTTTCCGCACGCGCTGTATCGTACTTTCCGGCGTAAATGAGCAAGCCGCTAAAGGCTTCACGAATCGCCTGCTTAAATGATATTGGCATTTGCGGCGCATCATCCCAGTCGGCTTCAGCAATATGCATATAGCCAATCTTGAAACTATTAAGCATGGAAGCAATCGCAAGATAAGTCTCTTCGGGATTGTCGTCGACGGTCCCGTTTAATGTTGTCAGGGGCGCTACACGCACACCGACTTTATCAGTGCCAATTTCCTCAGACACAGCCTGCACCACTTCTTTCAAGAATCGAATACGGTTCTGTACACTTCCGCCGTATTCATCAGTTCTTGCATTACTTTGAGAATCAATAAACTGGTTAAGCAGGTAACCATTAGCCGAATGCAATTCAATACCATCAAATCCAGCATCTACGGCATTACGCGCCGCAGCGCGATACTCTTCTACCACGGCTTTTATATCTTCAATGTTCATTTCGCGAGGCATGACTGATTCAACAAAGCCAGGGTCGCCGCCTTCATCAACGAACACCTTTACGCCTTTTGCTTGAATTGCCGATGCGCTAATTGGCTGCTGCCCTTCGGTATTTGAAGGATGGGATACGCGGCCCACGTGCCAAAGTTGCGCAAACATCACACCACCCGCTTCATGCACTTTATCTGTTACCAACTTCCAGCCATCGATTTGCGCCTTGGTATAAATACCCGGTGTCCACGCATATCCTTTACCTAGTGCCGATATTTGCGTGCCTTCACTAACAATAAGCCCTGCACTTGCGCGCTGTGCGTAATATTTAGCCATTAATGCGTTGGGCACATCTCCTGGCTGTGTTGAGCGGGAACGGGTCATTGGCGGCATAACAATTCGATTATTCAGCGTTTTCCCAGCCAACGATATGGGTTCGAATAGTTTCATAATACGGTCCTTTAAACTTTAATCTTGCAATTTACACGTTTCGATAACGGTAAATATAAGGCCCTAAAGCTGGGTTAGAACCCGTACTTTTAACAAAGCACTTTTGCATTTTTCACAAAAGTAGCGTTGCATTTCGACGACGTTAACCCAAATTTCCCGCCTCCCCTCTTGACGCAGAAAAAATTAAGCTTACACTTGTTCGCTGATTTAGCGTACAAGTGTAAGCTAAAACATTTTCATCCTTTTTGTATTTAAGATATTCCGACGAAATACAGGTGTGATTTCTACATTGAAACTATTACTCGATAAATTAACTGATCGCATACTCCACCATGGCTCTTGGAAGGGCTACTGGGAGGTATTGATGCAGCAAATTAAACCCGCGTGGCGCGATGGGTATTTCAGAGCCAAGGTTGTGGCAGTAAAAAAACTAAGCGCAGATATGTTGGAGGTTTTACTCAGACCGGAGAGCTCTTGGCCTACGCATATTGCAGGGCAACATATCGCATTAACCGTAGAAATAAATGGTAGGCTCACCACCCGCGTATTTACCATAGCAAGTGGTGCTAATAGCCACCAAAGAGACAAGCAGATTCGCTTGGTCACAAAGGTAAAAGCCCGAGGCGCGCTAACCCCTTACCTACATACCTGTGTGGCTAATCAATGGGTAAATATTTCAGCCCCCATGGGAGAGTTTGTATGGCCTGAAACGCAAAAGCCCCTACTTATGATAGCGGGCGGCTCAGGCATTACTCCTTTCATTGCCATGCTTGACGATGCTATTAACAGTAAGCAGATAAATCAAAAAGCGGTGCATTTGCTTCATTTTGCCAAGCCCAATGAACACGTATTGCTTAACGAGCTATCTGCCTTCAGTAAACGCTGTGAAAGCTTCACCTATGATGTTTTAACTAAGCAAACAGATGGAGACGTAGAAGCCCATTTGTCTTACTTTGCTGATGCGCACTGGTTAGTATGTGGTCCACATGCCATGTTCGAGCAAGTTGAAAGCTATGCAAAAACGATTAATGCGCCTATTTCGAGCGAGCACTTCGCTGCGCTTCCTGTGGTGAGCAACACCAGCCTTACCAAAAACGAAACCTTCTCTTTGGTTCACAATGGCCAATCTTTGGCTATCGACAATCAGCAAACCCTGCTTTCACAGCTTCAACAAGCAAAACAACCCGTGACCTACGGATGTGGAATGGGGATTTGTCACCAGTGCCAATGTGTTAAGAAAAGGGGCGTGGTAAGAGATACCCGTACTGGCGAACTTTCAGATAGCGCAGAGCAACTTATTCAACTGTGTGTATCACAAGCCGTTACCGATGTGGAGATCCAACTATGAACACCAGTGTTGCAATAGACAAACAACACCGTGAAGAAGCCATCGAACAAGCGCACTTACCGAAGTGTGAAACTCATAATACTCAACTAATTGAGGCTATGAGCACAGAAAAGAAACCTAACTACGAGCTACTTGCCGCCCAGCTTGATGAAATTAAAGCTGACATTAAACGAAAAGTGGGTGCTGAAGATGCGGCGTATATTCGACGTATTATTCTCATTCAGCGAATTTGCGAGTGGAGCGGACGGATACTTTTAATGTTGGGGTTCATTCAACCGCTGCTCTGGGTTGCCGGTGTATTGAGTTTAGCTACGGCTAAAATACTCGATAATATGGAAATAGGCCACAACGTGATGCACGGCCAGTACGATTGGATGAACGACAAACATATCAATTCGAAGGGTTATGAGTGGGATATTGCCTGTGATGGTGCGAGTTGGAATCGTGTTCATAATTACGAGCATCACACCTATACCAACATTATCGGCAAAGACAGAGACTTCGGCTACGGATTGCTTCGCCTGTCTAACGATTTTAGATGGCGTATAAAAAACCTATGGCAATTTGCAACTTATATCGTACTTAGCGTGATGTTTCAGTGGGGAGTGTCGTATCACGAAATGGCCGCTGAACGGGTCTTTTTTGGAAAAAAGAAGGCCAACCGTAAGAACCAAGTTACCCATAGCGAGCTTAAGAAGCGCTTTTTCAGCAAAGGGGCGCGTCAATTAGTAAAAGACTATGTACTATTTCCTTTGTTAGCTGGGCCGTTATTTTTATGGGTACTTTCAGGTAACCTTGTTGCCAACTTGCTGCGCAATTTATGGACATCTACCATTATCTTTTGCGGCCATTTCACTGGTGATGTGGAAACGTTTAAAGAAGAAGACTGTGTTAATGAAACCCAAGGGCAATGGTACTACCGACAAGCGCTGGGCTCTTCGAACATTAAGGGCGGAAACCTGTTTCACGTGCTTACCGGGCATTTAAGCTTTCAAATTGAGCATCACCTGTTCCCAGATATCCCTGCTAAGCGCTACAGAGAAATGGCCCCAAAGGTAGAAGCCGTATTCAAAGAACACGGCATGCACTACAACACTGGCGGCTTTTTAAAACAGTACGGTAGCGTGTTAAAGCGCATTATTCGCTACTCTTTCCCTTAACCAGTTGAAACCCTAACCAGCCGGCCATGGCGCTAGCGCTGGTTAGGCACGTACCCCACGCCCAATCAATCAACATGATAAACAAAGTAAAACCTTCAATAATGCTGTACGCCGTTAAGTTGTAGGCGCCATAACTGGCCAACCCTAGAAGCGCGCCATCGATCCCAGCATAAAGTAACGACTTCTCTCTGTTCGCTACCACGGCAAGTACAAACACTACGCATCCATACATTAAATAAAACACTACCCAAGGCCACGTAATAAATTGACTTCTAAGCAGAGGAGCCATTTCACTTTGATACCAGCCATCCGCAATAACGCCAAGCCACAAGAAGTCGAGCACACCAAAACACACAAAGATTGCAATTAACGACACGACGATGTTTTTCGCAAAGCGAATGATGTTGGAAAGCATGAAACCTATCCCTGTAAATAAGCAAATTGCTGATATAAGTGATTTAAAATATGAATACGCAAGTGTTGCACAATTAGCGCATCGGTAAAACGGTAAACATTTTTACGGCGCATTATTACTTTACGTAAAACTTACACTGGCAACTGCAACTTAAAAGACCTTTGAGTCTCAAAATGACGTGGTTCATATAAGCGTAAAATAAAATGAAAAAAACACTTTTAATAATTACAACTTCTTTAATTGTCAGTGCGTGTGCTCATAGGCCGCCACCTTTAGACATGGATGAGATATTCTTTGAAACACAGATCAAGCAAGATGGTACTAAGCTCTTCGCGTTTAGCATTCCTCTAATGAAACCGCGAGAAGGCGCTAGAGGTGGCGGCGGCAGAGGCGGCCGCGGTCAAGGCGGTGATGGTGGTGGTCGTGGCGGCCGTGGAGGGCAAGAAAGCCGAGGAGGCTCATCACAAAAATCTTCTGATAGCAGTGATAGAATGACTGAGCAACTCTACACATTGCTTGATGAAAAATTGAATGAGACAGATTATTGCCAAACAGGCTATATCGAGATAGATACACACCAAAACGAAGATAGGCTTCACCTATTAGGTGAATGCAATGAAACGGCGAGCGCAGTGGACAGACTCGACTTCCCGAACGTTAATTAACCCGCTTTGTTGTATAGCGCATTGCCGATGGCGTGCGCTTCATTCAACATTCGTTTGCTAAGCAACCTCTTAGTCAACACACAAGGTATGCTCCACAACGCCGTTAGACACATAGGCTCTACAGCCGAATAAGTCCGTACTTTCTAAACACACGCCGCGCGCCTTTTCTCCCGCTTCCATATTATTGCTTTCCGTAACACAAGCCACGTCGCACTCGCTGCTGTCGTTACACGCATTACCGGCATCGTTTGCTGGTAGCACACAAGCGTACGCCTGCTGTCGGCCTACTTTCTTCCAGTTACCACCGTGTTTATCGCACACTTTTTCAGACTCAATGGAATAGGCCTGCTGTACCAAAGGCAAAGAGGTATCAACAACTTGCTCTAGTTTTTTAACGTTTTCAGCGCTCGCGATTTGCTCATCAATAGGTTTTAGAGGCTGAGCACCACAAGCAGACAAGGCTGCACACATGCCAACTATTGACCAGTTCTTAAAACGCTTCTGTGCTCTACTGCTTGCTTGTTTCATATTTATCTCTCTGCTATTGATACTTTTCACACGCGACTACTTGAAGGCTGCAGTGTTTGAAGCCCTCGCTATTTTTGACCTAAGTTACTTAAGACAACGGCTATTAGATAAGTTCTCATTGTGTCGGTAACCCTTCGCGTGAGGGTCTCACCTAACTGTGAACATTTTTAAAATCTTTGAAATTTTATTTATGCCATGGCGGGTCTCTACATACACTTCGCAGAACCAGCAGTAGTTACGGACACTTTATGACATTAAACCAAACCGACAACATGGTTACAGCATTGCTCACTTTTAGCTTTGCAGTTCTTGGCCAAACGTTTTTACTGGGTGCAAACCCCAGTGCGTTAATCACTACATTTGACTTTTACTCGTTGGGCGCTTTGCTGAGCGAGAGTAAACTTGGTGCCTTTGTTGGTATCGCGTTTCTGTTACTGCCGTTACTGACCATTGCAGCGCGCTTTAACCTTGTTTCATCAAAAATAGTAACACTATATGCCATTTTTGTTACGGCCATTCCATTACTTACATTGTTATCACCAACGCGATGGATGGCCGATTTAGGCGGCTTCCCGATTATTGGCAGTGGTCAAGGCATCATCAAGTACTTTGCAGTATTACCGCTTTTTCTGTTCTTGTTTTATCGCGACAAACTTTCGCACAAACAGCTGACTTACCTTAACTTTGCTCCTGTAGCCATGGTCTTACTATGGATAGGAGGCATGAAGTTTTTTGAGTTTGAAGCTAATGCAATTGTAGGGCTGGTTGAAACATCGCCGTTTATGTCGTGGCTATATGCTGTGTTCAGTGTACAGGGAGCGTCGAATGTTATTGGAGGTTTTGATGTCTTTTTTGCGCTTGTTTTGGGCGTAGGTATTTACACTAAGAACAAGCCAATGATCATTACGAGTGGAATGGCTTGTTTATCCGTATTTCTGATGACTCAAACGTTTTTATTTACTGTGCCTGATACCTTTAACAGTGCCACCATCGTTAACCGATTAGGGCAGTTTGTTATTAAAGACCTTTGGTTTATCGCTAATTTAGCGGTAGTTGCCTACTTCACAATATTTAATTCGGTGTCAGATCAAAACCGATAATCCCAGTTAGACTAAATTTGGCTACATAAGGCCGCGTGAAGCGGCCACTCCAAGTGACATAAAACAACAAGTAAATACTGGGCAATCGTTTAATGGTCTTTATTTATCTTGTTCTAGCGACAAGCTTACCCAGACTAGCCTATGATCTGAGCTGGCGGCACGGTCTTTAACTAATCGATACAGGTCACTTGTCTTAGCAGGCCAAAAAACGCCTGCATCATGTACATCGACCCCATATCGAGAGGGCAAAACATAGTCTGCTCTGGCGCCCCAATAAGCGGTAAAACGCTTGCTAAACGCAGCGCCGGATGCACCCGAGCCACCTGCGCTTGTTGGAATTGTGTCGTTATTGACAAGCGGGTGTTCAGTAAGCTGTTCTATTACACCTTCTCTGTGTTTGTCTCCGATATCGGCAGCATTAAAATCGCCTACAAGCACAAAGCGCGTATTGTTTGATAGGCTAACTTTCTCACCCGTGTCATCATAGATATATTCGCCTTTGTCAGGAGAAAGGTAATCCGCCATCAGCCTTATTTCATCATAATTGCGCTTACCGTTCCTGTCTTCGTTTCCATCAAAATTCGGTGGCGTTGGGTGCATGGCTAACACATGTACTATCTTATCACCCACTTTGATTGGTACGTCCCAGTGAGACTTCGAGCTTAACCTCAATGCCTCCCATTCATTTACATCGTACCAAGGGGTGCCATTGTCCACACTGCCACTTTCATCAGGAATAATAGGTACTTGGGGATGAGGCATATGGTGCCATTTGAATTTCTGAAAGGTACGGATACTATCCACATCAATAGGATATTTTGAAAGTAGCGCCATGCCGTATTGTCCTGGATATAATCCAAACCCATAGGCATCGCCACCAAAACCTTCTGCTTTACCGTTGTTGTCTAAGTCGAAGGTGGTCGGTTCGCCGGTGTTTACTGGCGCTACGTACGTGTAAGGGTAGTCAACCGGTTCAAGCCCTTGTTGCGAAATATTGAGGTAGTTTTCTATAAAAGCCTCTACCCCTTTGCGTTTATCTGCAATGTAATCAAACTCATTGAGCAATAAAATATCAGGGTTAACACGCTGAATAATTTCAGCAATATTTTTAACTTGAGGGTGCTCGCCCGTAGACAAAACATGCTGAAGTACTTTTTCGCTCGGCTTCATGCCCAACGCTTTATAGTTAGTGGCTTCCATACTGACGTTAAATGTAGCAACTTTTAGCATTTGCCCTTCTTTCGAATAAGCCAACGTGGAAACGCATATCGCGGATAAAATAGCTGAGGCAAAGAAAAGCGCCCTAATTTTCATGTGGTTACCTTTTAATGAAGTCTTGTGCTAACGATACCAATATAGATGAGGATCCTGAACTTTTTTGTACTGAACAATAGCTAGGGTCTGTTTAGCGTTAGGTGCAATGAACCTTACCAAAAGTTACCTTCCTTTCGGCTATCTTTTTGCCCTTGTCGTTACAACCTTGGATTAGTTTTAATCTCTCAAACTCCAGCGCCATCACCATACTGAAAAATAACCGCACAATTTAATCAGTTAACGAAACTATATTGCACAAAAATAGCCATATAGTGGAATAATAGAATCTATTACTCATATCGTACTGATATTCTTTTTCCGGTGTTTAGAGAAGACAGCCCCCCTGAACTTTAACTGCAGCGCGCATTTTTAAGTAATTGCCCAAAATTTAATTAAAAGAGAGTAGTGTTATGAAAAGCTGGGTTTCAAAAGCGATCAATACCATTAATGCAGATTATCAGCGCTCTGCAGACACCCACCTGATAAAGCTTGAGCAAATAGCATTTCAAGGTATCGACATCTATCTAAAAGATGAAAGCACTCACCCCACGGGCAGCTTGAAACACCGCTTGGCTCGCTCCCTTTTTCTGTATGCCCTGTGTAATGGAAAAATTATAGAAGGAACGACTGTGGTAGAGGCATCATCAGGCAGTACGGCCGTGTCTGAAGCTTACTTTGCAAAAATGATTGGTGTGCCGTTTGTTGCTGTCATGCCTAAGTCTACCGCCCAGAGTAAAATAGCGCTTATTGAACGCTACGGTGGACAGTGTCATTTCGTTGACTGCCCTACTCAAATGCACAGCGAAGCCACTAAGGTAGCGAAAGAAATTAACGGCTACTTTATGGATCAGTTCCTTTACGCTGAGCGCGCTACAGACTGGCGTGGAAATAACAATATTGCTGAGAGTATCTTTGAGCAAATGAAAGCCGAGCCCCACCCTGTTCCACACACCGTGGTTATGAGTGCAGGTACTGGCGGAACATCAGCAACCATAGGTCGCTACATACGATACAAAGGCCTCAATTCAAAACTCGTTGTAGTAGACCCAGAATTCAGCGTGTTTTTTGATAGCTTCAAGAATAAGGATTGTACACTTACCGCTACCCGTGGAAGCCGCATAGAGGGGATTGGACGCCCAAAAGTTGAAGCCTCTTTTCAGCACGACGTTATAGATGACATGATTGCCGTTCCCGATGCCGCCAGTATTGCAACCATGCATTGGTTAAACAACACCATGGGAATTAAAGCCGGCCCTTCTACTGGCACAAACTTATGGGGTGCACTAAGTATTGCTGAACAAATGAAGCAACGAGGCGAAGCGGGTTCAATAGTTACCCTTATGTGCGACAGCGGAGAAAGGTATGGCGATACCTATTACAACGCTCAGTGGGTACTAGACAATATTGGTTGTACGAAAGTGTTTACTTACAAACTAGAGGGTATCGAAAGCTTAATTAAAACTAAGGCAGCTGGGTTTACACTTTAATCTGCTACTTAAAGTGCTGGCACGCTATATGTCGCGCAACACTTTATTCAAATCACGGTTCACTATACATTGGCGATAGATTTGTAATTGAAAAAGCTCACAAAGCTATGATGAAAAAAAAGATGAAAATAAAGAACTTTATTCGCAGCAGTATTGCGTTAACTGCGATAATCGCTACCCACAACGCCTTCGCCACTAGTACATCGACAGCTGAAGCCGTTAGCACCAGCAGTACTGATGCAATTGCAAGTTCCTCAATAGGTACTTCTAACAACAATTACGAAAGTGTTTTTTCCAATCTTGCACTTCACTGCATTCATCAAGAGTTTCCGAATGTAGTAAAACACATGATGAATAGCGCCGACGACGTTAAAGCACCTAATAAACTGTACCCTGCATTTTACGGTTGTTTAGATTGGCATTCATCGGTTCATGGCCATTGGCTTTTAGTAAGAATGCTAAATACTGCGCAAGACGCGGTGAATAGAGATGAGATCATTGAAAAGCTAAATATCAGCTTTACGACTGAGAACATTCAAGGTGAATTGGCAAGCCTTAACCGAGAAAATAATGCGTCGTTTGAGCGCCCCTATGGTCTTGCCTGGTTCTTGCAGTTAACTGCTGAACTACGTCAATCGTCTATTCCAGAAGCAAAGATATGGCTAGACACCTTGCTTCCGCTTGAGCAAGAAATTATCTCAAGAGTAAGCGCGTGGTTACCTAAATTGGCTTACCCTATTCGAACGGGTGAACACAGCCAAACCGCCTTTGCTTTTGGCCTAATGCTAGACTGGGCGAAAACGTCAGGCAATAAGGAATTTGAAGCACAGCTAACGGCTAGGGTGAAAGACTACTATCTGGCTGACAAAGCGTGCCCACTAGCCTACGAGCCTTCAGGGCAGGATTTCCTATCACCTTGTTTGGCCGAAGCGGACCTAATGCGCCGTGTAATGCCTAAAAAAGCCTATAGCCAATGGCTCTCAGCATTCTTTCCGAACTTAAATGCAAGTACATCTAATTGGCTCATACCTGCAACGGTGACAGACAAAACAGACGGAAAACTCGCCCACCTGGACGGGCTGAACATCAGCCGAGCGTGGATGATAGAAGGTATAATGCAAGCCTTGCCTGACAATGACAAACGTTTGCCCGTATTGGAAAAAGCCCTAACTGCACATCGTAAAGCTGGGCTCAACGCTGTATTTGGTGACATGCACTATATGGGAAGTCACTGGTTGGGAAGTTTCGCAAGCTATTTAGAAACAAAACGCGGTATCTTATAGCAATCTGAATATGTGGGGGGAGCGCCGCAATCAACGGGCGTTCTGCCTCCCGCGTACCTGTTGCGACCACAGCGTAGTAAGGTTAACTGCACGGCAAGTTTTGCTGTACTGCTAAAAGACACGACGATGCTTTTTGTACTCTAAAGATGTTTACTGCCTTTTGCATTTACTGAAAATGTTGGAAGTATTATCTGCCTCTCCAAAAGCATCTTTCATTTTGACATTGACGCTATGTATTACAGGTTTTTCTCAGCAAAAACTGATGCTGATCTTACATTGTCATAACGCTCACCGTTACATCGCAAGCCAATTTTCGTTACTTTTCCTCGTTTAGCTCTTTTCATAAATTCTGTTCCGCTTTCATAGGAAGCGCTTCGGCCACTGATTTACTTTCATAGTTACCGCTCATTAATGCTTCGTAACGTGGCATATCACGTCAATTCAGGCCCATAAACAAACGTCATACATTTGTCATAAGCAGTCATATATTTGACACATCAAACCTGTACTTTTGGTCAGTACGTGTACAAAACGCTAAAAGCCTCTCACACATAGCAAAAGTATAGAGGCGTGTCGGGCACTGCCGCATACACACAAATAACTCAGTGCAGACATGAAATAAAACTAACAATCTAGGAATGTTCATGAAATTGAAACTAATCGCAGGCGCGCTATTTGCTCTATCTGCAACGAGTGCCCACGCAGACGTTATTATAACAGGAATTCTTGATGGTACATTTTCGGGCGGTAATCCGAAGGCTATCGAGCTCTATGTTTCTGGTAAAGAAACGTTCGGCGAATATAAAGTGCAGCGTTCTGCCAATAGCGGAAGCTTTACCACTAATATTTCATTGTCAGGTGAATACGAAAATGAGTTCGTTTACCTGGTAAACAGCAGCAGTGTTGAAGATTTTAGGACCGTATTTGGTACATCTGGAGACTACGCTAATGTCATCGCAAATGGCAGTTTTTCCGGCAACGGTAATGATGCTTTTCGCATTGTAAGAATTGCAGATGATGTCGTTATTGACCAGGTAGATTTTGCTGAGGATGGACAAAATACCTATCAAGATAGCTTCTTGTATCGGTTAAACAATACCGGTCCTGACGGTGGTTTCGTTGCGTCAAATTGGTCAGCAATTAATAACAACGCATTAGACGGTGCATCAGCTGAAGAAATGCGAGCAGCGGTTCCCTTCGGTAGTTTTGTCACTGAGGATTCACCCACAGACCCAACTGACCCTACTGATCCAACAGACCCCATCGATCCCCCAGTGGAAGAAATAACGCCCATTCACGATATACAGGGTGAGGGCAATAGCAGCGTATTAAACGGTTTTGAGGTTGTCACAACTGGCGTAGTCGTAGGCGATTTTCAAGGTGCGACAGGCTCCACTACACTTCACCCAGAACAGCTTTCAGGCTTCTTTATTCAAACAACAGACGCTAACGCAGATGCCAACCCGTTAACATCGCAAGGTCTATTTGTATACTGCGCCAATAGCTGTGGTGAAGCAAACGTAGAGGTAGGTGATGTTGTAACCGTATCGGGTACGGTAGATGAACGATTCGGCATGACCTCTATAATTAACCCCAAAACCACCATAAACGGAACAGTTGAAACATTGCCACCTCCGGCGACAATCGACCTTCCTGTTTCGTCACTTGACGATTATGAACAAGTCGAGGGTATGCTAGTAACGTTCACTGATACCCTAACGGTAGCGGAATACTTTCAACTCTCCCGGTTCGGTGAAGTTGTCTTATACGAAGGAGAGCGTCCTTACCAATACACTCACACAAATACACCGAGCGTGACAGGCGCAGAAGCATACAATCAAAGCCTCGCGTTGCGACGTATTATTCTTGATGACGACGCCAATGGCAGCAATCAAGCCTTATTTGAAGATCTTAATGTATTTTTCCCTACCCCTGGACTAAGTACCGGTAACTTTTTCCGCGGCGGCGATACTATTAATGGTCTAACGGGCGTACTCGACTACAGCTTTAGTAACTGGCGTGTTCGCCCTGTTACACAAGCTTATAATTATTCCTTTGAACCTAGTAACCCGAGGTTGGTAGAGCCAAATGAGGTGGGCGGCACGCTGCGCATAGTAAACACCAATGTGCTTAACTACTTTACTACCATTGACAATGGCGCCAGTGTTTGTGGCCCGAATGAAAACAGCGGTTGCAGAGGTGCAAATTCAGCACTAGAGCTGGAACGGCAAACTGCAAAGACAGTAAGTGCGCTATGCGCCATGAACGGTGACATCGTCGGTCTCATTGAAATTGAAAATGATGCTGATAACAACGCAATCAATACCCTTGCCTCAGAACTGACCCGCACGTGCAAAAAACAGTATAACGTTCTTAACACGGCGCCCATTGGCACAGATGCCATCAAAGTTGGACTGCTATATCAAGATACAGTATTACCTATTGGTAATACTTACATTATTGACGACAGCGTAAACCCTGCGTATCAGGACCAACGCAACCGCCCCACACTGGTTCAAGAGTTTCAGGAGGTTTCCAGTGGTGAAAGCGTTATCGTTGCTGTTCACCATCTCAAATCAAAAGGCTCTAGCTGCAGCAGTACCGGTGACAATGATTTAGGTGACGGTCAAGCTAACTGTAATCTAACCCGTACTGGCGCAGTCAATGTCATCACGGACTTTATTTTGAACAACGTGCTGCCTAATGCTCAAACTAACAGAGTTTTGGCTATTGGTGATATGAATGCGTACAAAATGGAAGACCCCATCATGGCATTTAAAGACGCTGGATATATTGACCTTATTGAGGCGTTTAACGGTGACAACGCTTACAGCTATGTATTCGACGGTCAACGGGGCTATTTAGACCATGCGCTAGGTCTAAATATGGAAACTGTGGTTACTGGCGTAACTGAGTGGCATGTGAATGCTGACGAAATTAACCTGTTCGATTACAACGACGACATTCGCGACCAAGGTGAAGCAAGCTTCGAAGAAGAGCCTGATAATACCAACCTTTATAGCGCGGACGCTTATCGCTACTCAGATCACGATCCGGTTGTAATAGGTCTCGATTTATCTGCAGGCATACAGGAACCCGTTCGGGGTGACTGGGATGCAGATGGCGATGTGGATATCAACGATTACCGTGGGTTACTACGTGCAATTCAGCGCGGTGAAACCGTAGACATTGCTTTTGATATTAACGACGACGGACGTATTACTACATCTGATGCAAGAGCATTAACCCGCTTGTGTACTCGCACTCGTTGCGCAGCTAATTAAGGAATAAAAAATGAAATCTCTATTATTAACTTTGGCTATTATTTTTTCTTGCACCACATCAGCAGGAATTATTGAACTAAGCACAGATAGCGTTGATGTTTCAAAGGGCGATAACGTTACTATCGACATCAATATTCTAGATGCGGTGGAATTTGACTTCCTTACTTTTAATTTCGCGTTTGACAATACGCTTCTCGCTTTTGTAGATAACACAAACTCTGTCGATGGTTTTTTCGCTGATGACTTCGATGCGCCATTATCAGGCGCGTTGTACCTGAGCCTAGATGGCTTTTTTGACGGCATTACGTATAGCGGAAGCTTTCTGTTAGCATCGCTTAACTTCTTAGCTCAAGATGATGGCACCGCGAACTTCAGTGCTGTTTTTAGCAATATAGACAGCTTTGAATTAGAAGGCGTTAGCGTAGGTACACCTGAAATAAAAACAGCATCGGTCAGCGCGCCTAGTACAGCAATACTCGCTGGATTAATGCTAGCTGGTTTATTCTACTATCGTAAACCTGCGAAACGTTAACCCCTGCGGAATTGATAAATACGAGCCCCAAGCGCAAGCATAAGGGGCTCGCATATCTCTATAATTCCAGTAAGAATGAAGCTTTAATCACGTATTTTAGCCGCAAGTTCTGCCGTTTCTTTACCCAAGTTTTTAAGCTGCTTGATAGTCTTTTCATCTGTAATAACGCCGTTTTCCATAAGCGTGTTTACCTTCGCGATTGCTTTTTGATTTGGCAGTACCATGGTACCTAGGTTTTCAAGCAACATTCTGAGTACCACTAGCACGCGCATGCCACCTAGCCCACCAGCCGACGCAGCCATAATACCAGCTACTTTACCCCGATATGCCTGTAATGGCTTTTCGCCTTCGCCCATACGCGATGCCCAGTCAATAGCATTTTTTAGTAATGCAGGATAACTTGAGTTGTATTCTGGTGAAGCAATGAGAAAACCATCATGATTCATTAGTAATTCTTTGAACGCCTGCGCTTTTTCAGGCATGCCAAACTCGGCTTCCTCATCTTCGTTAAACAACGGCATTTGATAGTCGGCTAGGTCTATAACGGTAACCTCGGCGCCAGCCTCGCGTGCGCCGTCAGCGGCAACCTCCATAATCGCTTGGTTGAATGAACCTTTACGGGTACTACCTGCAAAAGCAAGGATCTTAGTCATTTGAGTTTCCTGTCGTTAATTAAAATAGTTTTTACTTGTTTAGTTTATAAGGTGCTATTGCTCTATCGGTGCAAATTGAAATGTAATACCGCTATACCTGCGGTAACACGCCGCGATTACAAACATTTCAAATCGCGCTGAGTACGCTATTATCTGTGCCCACTGGTATAAGGATCACGATTTGCGCAGTCGAGCGCTGTATAGTTGACGCTTGTGTTTCGCATAAAAAAAAGGCTGACAATCAATGTCAGCCTTTTCAATATCAATGCCTATGTTGTACCGCGAACACTACATTTTTTCTAGTGTTTCGATACCAAGTAGGGTTAATCCTTGCTCTAACGTTTTGGCAACCAGAGCTGACAACGCCAGACGACTATCGCGTACCGCTGGCTCAATACCGTCTTTTAGCATTGGGCAGGCTTCGTAGAATGACATAAATGCCGAAGCCACATCGTAGAGGTACGTACACAGTACATGAGGCGTGGCCTCACGAGATACTGTACCAATCACTTCTTCAAACTGCATAAGCAACACGGCAAGCGCATGCTCTTGTTTCTCAACAATATTGATATCTACCGGCATGTTGGCCATATCCACACCCGCTTTTCTGAACAAGCTTTTCACTCGGGTGTAGGCGTATTGAAGATAAGGCGCTGTGTTACCTTCAAAACTTAGCATGGAGTCCCAATTGAACATGTAGTCCGTTGTGCGGTTTTTAGAAAGGTCAGCGTATTTCACAGCGCCAATACCCACCTTGTGAGCGACTTCTTTAAGCTCGTCTTCACTTAAATCGTTGTCGCGCTCTGCAATAAGTTTACCCGCACGCTCAACGGCTTCATCAAGCAACTCGACCAGTTTAACCGTACCGCCAGTACGGGTTTTAAATGGCTTACCGTCACTGCCTAGCATCATTCCAAATGGGCAATGCTCGTAAGTTTGCTCTTCTTTCATAAAGCCTGCTTTACGGCCCACAATTTCAGTTTGCTTGAAGTGCAGTGCCTGACGCGCGTCAGTAAGAATCAGCGTACGATCAGCGTTTAGTTTGTCGCTGCGATAGCGCATTGCCGCGAGGTCAGTCGTTGCGTACAGGTATCCACCACCGGATTTTTGAACAATGTAAACCGCTGGGTTCCCTTCTTTATCAGCAAGCTCAGGTATAAATACTACCTGTGCACCTTGGTCTTCTACTGCAAGACCTTTCGCTTTAAGGTCGCTGATTACGTTGGCTAAATCGTCGTTGTAAGCCGACTCACCCATAATATCTTTACGAGTCAGGCTTACGTTTAGCTTGTCGTAAACCTCTTCAGAGTGAGCAATAGACACGTCAATGAACTTTTCCCACAGCGCCAAACACTGAGCGTCGCCACCCTGCAGTTTAACTACGTATTCACGGGCGCGGTCGGCAAAACCTTCTTCTTCGTCAAAGCGTACTTTGGCTTCGCGGTAAAAGTCTTCAAGATCAGAGAGCGCCGTTTCAGCTACTTCGTCTTGAAGCTTGTCTGAAAGGTGGGCAAGTAGCATGCCGAACTGTGTGCCCCAGTCGCCCATGTGGTTTTGACGAATAACGTTGTGGCCTAAGAACTCAAGCACTTTAACCACGGCATCGCCGATGATAGTAGTACGCAGGTGGCCCACGTGCATTTCTTTGGCCAGGTTAGGCGATGAGTAATCAACAACAATGTTCTGCTCTTTTGACTTAGCAATACCTAAACGTGGGTCGGTTAGCGACAGCTCACACTGATTAGACAGCCATCCGTCATTTAAATGAACGTTGATAAAACCAGGGCCCGCCACTTCTAGCTTGCTGGCAATATCGTCGAGCTTTACAGTCTCAACAATTTTCTCTGCAATATCGCGCGGCTTTTGCTTAAGCTGCTTGGCTAGCGCCATCGCGCCGTTAAACTGATACTCACCAAATTCAGGTCGAGCGCTGCGCGAAACTGGCACCGGTGCATTTTCTACCCCCATTTCTTTAAGAGCTTCAGTGAAACGGTTAACTAATAGTGCATGTATATTCATAATATATTGTGTCTTTGTTTAATCTTTATTAGCTTAATTTTCGCGCGTGTTCTTGAACTGAATATCAGGATAGCGCTCTTGCGCTAGCTGTAAATTCACCATAGTAGGTGCGATGTACGTCAAGTTATCGCCGCCATCTAGTGCAAGGTTTTGCTCACCTTTACGACGGAATTCATCAAGCTTCTTCTCATTGTCAGAGTAAACCCAGCGGGCAGTGCTCACGTTAATATGCTCATAAAGCGCGTCTACGTTGTATTCGGCTTTCAAGCGAGCGACTACCACGTCAAACTGAAGCACACCTACTGCGCCCACAATCAAATCGTTGTTGGCAAGGGGTCTAAACACCTGTACTGCCCCTTCCTCAGAAAGCTGAATAAGCCCTTTAAGCAGCTGCTTTTGCTTCAGCGGATCTTTCAAGCGGATGCGTTTAAATAGCTCAGGGGCAAAGTTTGGAATACCAGTAAAGCGGTAGTTATCGCCTGACGTGAAAGTATCGCCGATTCGAATGGTACCGTGGTTGTGCAGGCCAATGATATCGCCGGCATAGGCTTCTTCTAGCAGTGAACGATCACCAGCCAAGAAGGTTAATGCATCCGAAATACGCACATCTTTACCTAAACGACTGTTGCGCATTTTCATGCCTTTTTCGTACTTGCCCGACACAATACGACAAAACGCGATGCGGTCACGGTGTTTCGGGTCCATGTTGGCCTGAATTTTAAATACGAAGCCACTGAACTTACCATCGGTACTTTCGATAGTCCCTTCTTCGGTTTCGCGGCCAAGTGGCGCAGGTGCCCACTCAACCAAACCGTCAAGCATATGATCAACACCAAAGTTACCTAATGCTGTACCGAAAAATACTGGCGTTAGCTGGCCTTCCAAGAAAAGCTCTTGTTCGAATTCGTTAGATGCACCGCGTACAAGCTCTAGCTCGTCGCGCAAGGTTTCAGCAAGATCACTTCCTACTGCAGTATCTAACTCAGGATTATCTAACCCTTTGATGATTCGCACGTCTTGGATAGTGTGGCCTTGACCACTTTGGTACAAAATCGTTTCATCGCGGTGAAGGTGATATACACCTTTAAAACTCTTACCGCAGCCAATTGGCCAAGTAATTGGCGCGCACAGGATATCAAGCTCGGTCTCTACTTCATCGAGTAGTTCCATAGGGTCGCGAATATCGCGGTCAAGCTTGTTCATGAACGTTACAATTGGCGTATCGCGCAAGCGTGTGACTTCCATAAGTTTGCGGGTTCGGTCTTCTACACCTTTCGCTGCGTCGATAACCATAAGACATGAGTCAACCGCCGTCAGTGTACGATAGGTATCTTCAGAGAAGTCTTCGTGTCCTGGGGTATCCAGCAGGTTTACTAAGTGATCGCTATATGGAAACTGCATGACCGAGGTGGTTACCGAGATACCACGCTCTTTTTCCATTTCCATCCAGTCAGACTTAGCATGCTGACCTGATTTTTTACCCTTTACGGTACCGGCAGTTTGCAGGGCACGTCCGAATAACAATACTTTTTCAGTAATCGTGGTTTTACCCGCATCCGGGTGCGATATGATTGCGAACGTGCGTCGCTTTTTAATCTCTTCTAGAAGCTTCTTATCTGACATCAATACTTATCTTCGTTATCTATTATCCCTGTAAACCAATTACTTACAGGCGCGTTTTATAACGGATAAGCAATGCTTCTCCGCGCAAAATCAGTAATGCGGTAAAACGCTTGATACGGCTTGGTAAATAATTGCGCGGATTTTAGCATTTTACGCTCAGTAACAGTAGAGCGAATCACTTATTTATCTAATCCTTATTAAAGCCAAGACTCTTCATACCAATTCGCATGGATAACAACTCGTTGAGAGTGTAATTGTCTTTTTGAACTAGTATTAGTTGGGCAACAGCCAATAAACGTTGAGGACTTTCACAGTTCAGATAGTATTCTCTTAAAATTTAATACATTGTAGTATATTGCCTTTAGGCCAAGTCGACTGTATAGCTCACAAGGATGTAAGATGCTGCGTTTACTAATATTGCTGCTTATAGTGCTAACACACAGTCCATTCGCTTCTGCAGTTGCTTTCACTGACCCAACCCAACCGCTTGAATTGAATGAAGATGTAACTTTTGCGGTTTCCGAAGGGCCAATACTCACTGGCAATGAAAAATGGGTCAGCGATGCAAGCTTGCTTGAACGTTCACCATTACAGTATTTACATTTTAAAGTTCGCATTGACAATCAACTCGAGAAACCGATTCCTGTCTGGTTCTCAATAAGCTTTCCTGCAGTAAAAAAGCTGATGGTAACGGATGGCGAACAAGTGTGGATATCGGGTGATAGCTTGCCTTACCACTCGCGACCAGTCGCTGCACCTAATTACCATTTTCCAACTATTCTGTCGCCTAAAAGTTATACCGAATTTAGTGGCTACATGTCTGGCGAAATCCTCAGATATAACTTCTCTATTGCTACACCAGAATATTTTAACAACCTATATGTAAAAACGCTTCAACGTGACATGACTTTCTTTGGCGCAATGTGGCTTTTAACAGCGCTGAGCATTTTGGGTTACATTGCAAGTCGTAATCTTGTTTTCTTAAGTTTTGCCTCATTTATTTTTGCTACGACATTTTGGTTTTTCCGCGTGTTTGGATATGCCTTTGAATTACTGTGGCCTAATACACCTGACATCAACGACATAAGCTATGCGGTAAGTGTTTATCTTGTACTGATCACCGCTTTTTGGATCCTCTTTCAAACACTTGCTAGAGAAAAACACGCTGTTTACGGCACCACAACAGCCAAAATAGTTTGCATTTCTTTACCCTTCGTTGGCCTTTTACTTTGGCATACTGCAGGGTTAGATATCGCATTGAAACTGCCTGTACTGATGTTTTTCCCCTACACATGTATGGCGGGCGTGGTCATTTACATCGAGCATAAACGCGGCTCAGATAGGGCTAAATGGCTTGCCGCTGCCATGCTTCCCGTTGTTTTAAGTACGCTAATACTTACAGTCGTTGCTCTTTTTGACGTCGAGCTTTTTATTGATCCAATCGCCACATTTATGACTGGGTTAGTAATGACTTGCTTATTTATGGTTTCGCTCGCGGCACGCTATATGGTGAAAATGGTCCAACGTGAAAGAGACGCGCAGCGAGAAACTGCGGTACTGAAAAGTCAACAAGCCTCAAAACTAGAAGCTTTGGTTAAAGAGCGAACGCTTGCATTAGAGCAAACAAACAAAGCGCTTGCTGAGCTTGCATCGAAAGATAGCTTAACTGCGTTATCCAATCGACGTACATTGGATTTATTTGTGGACAACTCCTTTGACAAGCACTCACAGACTGATAGAACACTTGCCCTAGCCCTTATCGACTTAGACCATTTCAAGCGCATCAACGATACATTTGGCCATGAGGTCGGTGACGATGTTCTAAAAGCCATTGCCAGCGTTCTTTTGCCCCTAAATACCCCAACCCAACTCACCGCTCGATACGGTGGAGAAGAATTTGCGATTGTAAGACGCTTCGACCCTACAGCGAATACCCAACAACAAACTGAAGCGTTTGCGAACGAACTCTTTGTATTGCATGGCAGAATAAACCAATTAGACATCGCTTCACTTGATGACAGGAAGATAGGTGCATGTATAGGTTGGACGTTATGTAAAGGCTCCGACGATATTGTCGAAGCCTTTAGGCGAGCTGATAAAGCCCTTTACGTAGCCAAAGATAAAGGAAGAAACCTAATCGTTCCGGCTTTATGACACCGTAACCACAGCTTTTCGTTTGTCTTCTTTTGAAAATTGCAGCGCCTTGTTCAAATTATCGAAGTCAAACACGCTAGGTATTTCGACAACCAGCGTTTGCGCAGCAATTTGCTCAAGTAGAGCCTCACCGTCTTTCACCAATCGCTGCCACTGTGATAAATCGCCATAATCATGCAGCGCGCCTAGGGCTATTTCATGATAAGAAATAGTGCGCGTGAAAGGCGCATCAACAGGTACTTCAATACGACCTAGAATACTCACTACGTGACCATTAGCTTCAAGAAGCGGTACAAGTGACGCCGCATAGTCTGGACCATTCGCGTCAAAAAGCGCGTAAAAAGTTTGCCCTTCAGGCTTATTGCGATGAATGGTTGTTACGCCCATCTCAGCAGCTTGCTCTTGCGTAAAGCTACCTGAGATAACATGCACGTTAAAACCAGCCTGATAAAGCATTTGCGCCAGCAATTTGTTAACGGCGCCCATACCGCTGACTAGCACGTTAGCCCCCTCTCGAACCGGCACTTTACTAAACGCTTGCCAAGCAGTAAGCATTGGGCATGGCAACGCAGCAGCTAGGGCAAAATCAACGCTTTCTGGCACCACCATTACACGGCTTGCATACACTTCACTATGATCGGCAAAACTTCCGTTTTCACCTAGGCTATGATGGTAAGCCACACGCTTACCCAATAGACTGTTATCAACGCCCTCACCTACAGCGACAACAACACCCGCACCGTCCACACCGGGAATATGCCCTTTTTCCCAGTCGCGCGGGTTATCATCGATAAACTTCCAGTCAACTGGGTTAATGCCAATAGCATAGTTGCGCACGACAATACGCCCTGCCTTCGGCTCAGAGAATTCACGTACGTTTTGTATCAGTGGTGCGCCAGCTTGTTCAAATTGCCAAACGTTAGCTTGCATAAAAGCTCCTTAACACGGTGATTTATCCAATTAGTCCCACGCAGGTGAAAAATCTGGGTTAGCTTGACGGTCGCCACAATCTAGCGCGTCAATCTTTGCGATATCGTCAGCGTTTAAGATAAGTTCAAGCGCTTTGAAATTGGTTTCTAGGTTCTTGCGCTTGGTCGACGATGGAATAGTGACTAAACCATGGGCCAGCTCCCAAGCTACCACTACCTCAGCAGTGCTCACGCCGTGCTTATCTGCAATTGCAATGATGGTCTCATCTTTTAACACTTTACCAACAGCAAACGGCATATATCCTGTCACTGTGATACCGTGTTTCTCACACGCTGCACGCACTTTTTCATTAGTAAGATAAGGGTGTACCTCTACCTGATTCGTGGAAATAACGCCCTCACCCAAGATACTCACCGCTTCTTCAATTTGTGCCACGGTAAAGTTAGAAATACCAATTTCTTTTGTGAGTCCCAGTTCCTTAACGCGCAGCAATTCACCTAGGTACTCTTCCATGCTTTCGCCGTTTTCCGGTGACGGCCAATGAATAAGTAGCAGGTCAACGTACGACAGTTGAAGCTTTTCCAAACTCTCTTTTACGCTATCCACAAAGCTTGCTTTATTCAGCTTGTCATTCCACACCTTGGTGGTGACGTAAAGGTCTTCACGTGCAACAAGATTATTTGCAATAGCGTCTTTAATAGCGCGACCTACCGCTTCTTCATTGCCGTAAATTTGCGCCGTATCAATGTGACGGAAACCCACTTCAAGTGCCATTGTCACGCTGTTATAGGCTTCATCGTCTTTTAAGCGAAACGTGCCTACACCTAGCGAAGGAATTTTAGATTGTGACTGATTTACATTCGGCATGATGCCTCCTTGTTGGTTCCGTTATTTATGAAAGTGAGGTAATACGTTGTCAGCAATGCGCTGCATCGCGTCTTCTACTGGTTGCGTATTACGTCTGAAGTGCAGGCCAATATGATCAACCCCCGCTTCTTTCATTGCATTGAGTTCTTTGATAAGCCCATTTACACCAGTTTCAACCCCGAATCGGTGGCGTTTTATGGGCGCTTCATCGTCTTCAACCAAGTTCAGATGAATAAAACTAACGTACGGCTTATTGCCTGCGACATTTCGCCATAGTTCTACGCGCTTTACATGGTCGTTCGGTGTACCTGGATACGCCAGCCAACCATCCATATTTTCTCCAACCCACTGAGGGCTTTGCTGAGCGAGCCCTGCAACGTACAATGGCGGCGTGGTTGAACGTGGTAACAGCGACATGCCAGGCTTAAGGGAATTCTCACCGTGCTTTACAATTTCAAGTGACTGCCTG
This sequence comes from Alteromonas sp. V450, assembly GCF_001885075.1. Lineage (NCBI taxonomy): Bacteria > Pseudomonadati > Pseudomonadota > Gammaproteobacteria > Alteromonadales > Alteromonadaceae > Alteromonas > Alteromonas sp. V450. The sequence continues at coordinate 158,500 of NZ_MODU01000004.1, read as the reverse complement.
AATTGCTCGCCACGACTGTCAAAATCGACATCGAACAACGGATACTCAACCGGTCTATCCCCACTGGCTACACCGAGTATAAGGCGGTCGTTACTTAGCTGCTGCACCGTTGCTGCCGCCTTTTTAACAAGCCATGGCTGCCTAAGAGGTAAAACAACAGCGGCTGTGCCTAATAGAATATTGTCTGTGATACCCGCTAAATAGCCCAAGTAAGTGAAGGTTTCGAAAACCTGAGCTGCATCACCAAAGCTAGGGTCGTAAATTGGTACATCTCGTACCCACGCTGCTTTAAACCCTAGTTTGTCGGCTAGCTGAATACGGCTGTGATGCTCGGTCATATCAGGTACGCCGAATGGCGTACCTTCTGTGGCGTCGAAATGCGCCCAGTCGTTATCTAGCGGAAGCTCTACACCTACTGAGAACGTATGTTGTGCAAGCTTATCAAAGGTATTTGTCGTCATTGTGACCTCCCTACGCGCTCGTTGTGTTATTCGCCGCCGTACTGAGTGCGCGCTTGTCTAAGTGGCCGCTGTAACGTGTAACAAGTAACGCTGCAACAGAAATGATTGCACCAATCCACGCGGTATCAGATAACTGCATGCCGTCTACAATTGCACCGCCTAGAATTGAACCCACTGCTATGCCAATGTTAAATGCCGCGATATTTAAACCTGACGCCACATCAACAGCATTAGGGGTAAACTTCTCTGCTAATTGAACAACGTACACCTGAAGTCCTGGAACATTGCCAAAGGCAAAGGCGCCCCATACTAAAACAGTGATCACTGCGGCAACTTTACTGCCCATGGTAAACGTCAGGGCAAATAAGATGACCGCAAGGGCTGAAAAGATGATTGTTAACGCGCTAATTGGACCTTTTTTGTCAGCAAGCTTGCCGCCATAAATATTGCCTACCGCAACAGATACACCGTAAACCAGCATAATTAAGCTGATGGCTGAGGGCGCAAACCCCGCCTCTTCTTGCAATATAGGCGCTAGATACGTAAATGCCGTAAACGTACCGCCATAGCCCAAAATCGTCATTAGATACACTAATACCAGACGAGGCTGAACCAATACCTTCATTTGTTCACTCATGGTGGCCGGTTTACTTTGTTTAAGATTATTCGGTACCAGCAACGCACTGCCAATTAGCGCAAGCGTGCCAAGCGCAGAAACCACAAGGAAGGTTGCTCTCCAACCGAAGTTTTGACCAATCCAGGTACCCAAAGGTACGCCAGTAACCAAGGCTACGGTTAAGCCTGTAAACATAACGGCAATAGCACTGGCTTCTTTTTCTTTCGCCACTAGCCCTGTAGCAATAGTTGATCCTATGGAAAAGAACACACCGTGCGCTAAGCCTGTCAAAATGCGAGCTAAAATTAAGCTCTCGTAGCTAGGCGCTTGCCAAGCAAGAATATTACCAGCCACAAATAGCGCCATTAAGCTAAGCAGAACATGCTTTCTATTCCACTTTCCCGTAAGGGCGGTAAGAACCGGTGCGCCAACGGCAACACCAACGGCGTACAAGCTTACCAGTAAGCCTGCGCTCGGTAACGTAACGCCAAGATCGGTAGCAATGGTGGGGACAAGCCCCACTATCACGAACTCTGTTGTGCCAATAGCAAACGCACTTAACGTTAACGCAAATAATGCAATAGGCATTTCAATTATCCTCAAAAAGTAATTAACGAGATGGCTTGATTAACAACGCCACCATTGGCCTCTAGAACGAACAACTACACCGTTTTTTGAAAGCCATTAATAAAGTGCGTACAGTTTGACGATAAATTTATTTGCAAAAAACAGCACTAATGACAAAATACTTTTGCGATATTTGAAAATATAAGGTGTGCGATGCCAGTCTCATCAAAAACTGAAGATTTAGAAGCGTTCCTAACCGTTGTGGATACAGGTAGTTTTTCCAGTGCCGCCAATCTACTTAATCAGCAAGTTGCGAAGGTCAGCAGGGCGGTTACTCGTCTTGAAGATGGCTTAGATGTAACCCTGTTGAATCGCACTACCAGACGGCTGGAACTAACAGAAGAAGGTGAGCTTTTCCTGCAATATGCCAGAGACGGGCTAAATACATTAGAAAAAGGTGAAGAAGCATTACGGCTATTAAAGCGCGCCCCTTCTGGAAAACTTCGGGTTGATGCCGCGAGCCCGTTTGTATTCCACCAGCTAGCGCCGTTAGTGGGTGAATTTCGAGAAGCATTTCCTGACATAACGCTCGATATCACCAGTCATGACAGCATTATCGACCTGTTAGAGCACAAAACCGATATTGCAATACGTATTGGTGATTTAAGCGACTCTAACTTGCACGCTAGACGTTTAGGAAAAAGTAAGCTGCATATTGTGGCAAGCCCACAGTATCTTGAAAAATATCCCATATCTGAAGACGAAAGTGGAATTAGCACGCTAAACAAACACAAACTGATTGGCTTTAGTGACTCACCGATTTTAAATAAATGGCCGCTCAAGCAAGATATCAACTTGCAGTACAGTCTTCGTGCGTCAAGCGGCGAAACTATTCGCCAGCTGTGCTTGGCAGGTCAAGGTATCGCGTTACTTTCTCACTTTATGGTACACAAAGATATCAGTGCAGGCTCGCTGGTTGAGCTATTTAGCGATGATATTGTCAGTCCAAACCGTAGAGAGTCAGTACAAGCGGTATACTATAAAAATAGCGCGGTATCGTCTCGTATCTCTGCGTTTTTAGATTTTATACAGCCCCGACTAACCCTTTAAGCTACCTTTATTTCGCGTGGCCTTTGCCTAATATCTTTTTAAGTGTGCTTTGAGGAAGGCCATTTACTATTAGCGCGGCTATCATCAATATTGCACCGGCCATAACCATAGGCAGTAGCGTTTCTTTAAGCAATATTACAGAGCTTACATAACCCACTATCGGAGTGAGTGTACTAATAAGAACAATTTTATCTGGGGGTAATTTAGGCCCCGCTGCTACCATAAGCCCAAAGCCTAGACCCGTTGCCACAGGGCCAATATACGTCAGTAACAACCAATCGCTTATATCATAAGCCCCAAAATTAGGTGTTGGTTCAATCATAAGCGCAATAGCGAGCATGGCGAAACCTGCAATGGTAAACTGCCAGAATACAGCTTCAATGACGCTTCCCTTCCACTTGTGAAAAGACACTCTTCGAATAGCTACCGCCCACAATGCAGATGCCAGCAACATACCAAAGAGCGGTAGCCATGCGCCTGGTTGCCCCGAAGCAAATAAAATCATTGCACAGCCAATGGTAGATATACCGGTAAGAATTAACCGCTTAGAGGGCGGGCGTTGTCGATACCATAGGGTGTCGATAAGCAGCATCCAAAGCGGTGTGGTGTAAATAAGAATACTGGCCGTGCCCGCGGGGATAAACTGCAGCGAGACAGTAATAAGCCCCATTGATAGGATAAACTGGAAAAAGGCAACCACAAACACCACCGAGCGATCTTTACGATTAAGCACTGGTAAACGTTTTTTGGTGATAAGTACAAACAGCGCGAGTACGGGAAGGCTTAACAAGAAGCGCAAGCACACCATCCATACAGGCCCTACAACCTCAAGCCCTAATTTCATGCCTGGCCAGTTAAGTCCTAAACACAACACCGCAACCAATAGCATTTTAATGCCTTTTGATTGCTCTTTTTCCGCCACCGATGATGAAGACATGCGTTTTAAAAAATCCAATTACACGAACTGCGTTGAGAGAAGTTTCTACCGCCCGGTAAGCTGAATGTAGGCGGAGAATTTTACGGGCGCAAATATAAGTGAATTAGCAAGGGATTAAAACCTTCCTGAACGTGCAAACACGCCAACTTATCGACCAAATGGTCAACTTTTTAAAACCTTGTGGAAACTTTGCTATACGGGAGGTTAATCACTGATAAACACGTTGGCTTACAGATACAATGCAACAGACAGCAGCTTCCGCTCCCCTTTTTCTATTTTGCTAACGCTGTGCATGTACTTATCTGGCCGAAAAAAGTAGATGCGGTTGAAGAGATTAAAGATGACTTTCTCTGCCCAAAATTGACCACCGCGATTCGGCTTTTTTAGTACCACATTAAATTTAAAGTAACGCCCGCTGCCCATAGGGTCGTTGTGTTCTAACACGCTATGACCCTCTTTGTAGGTAACCACATTAATAGCAAATCGCTTTGATGAGACTATCGCTTTGTTGAGCACTTTAGCCATGCTATTTCTACCTTGCTTGATGGTGGCGTGTTTTAATTTAAACACGGGCCGCTATGGTCTGAAAGCGTATGCTGAGTTCAGATAGTGCTTTGATATTCGCGAAACGTATATGCCTAGGGATACAATAACTAAGCTAAGGTGAGGTTTGTCCACTTCATGATTTTAGCGTTTTCTTTTTGCGCGCTGTTTCCATTACTCTTGTCATTACCGCTATCATTACTTTTTACGGTGTAATAGTTTTTGCGGGTTTCTATATGCTCAAACCCCGAGCTCTCGTAAAGCGCTATAGCAGTATGATTACTTTCACGCACTTCTAGCCACATTTCACGCACTGCATTTTTCACCGATGTCTCAATGACAAAATCAACTAAAGCGCGACCTATACCCTTGCCCCTAGCGCCACTGTCTACCGCAATATCCATCAGCGTAGCTTCATCCACGACTTCAAGCATAATGGCATAGCCAACAATCTTGTCGTTATCAAAGGCGAATACCCCGTAATAGGGTTTGGTGAAACAGTTTGCGAAGGTACTTAGTTTCCAAGGCGACACTTGCGCCTCTTGATGGATAGCGTGCGCTTGTTCTATGTGCTCGTTAAAGCCTTGCGGCGGTACGATGGTCAATTTCATCGACAAGACTACTGGCCGTTAGCGGAGTGGTTTAATGCGCCTGCTGCGCTGATAAGCTGCGCCCACAGCTCACGCTTTTGCGCAGTTGTGAGTTTAAGCGGTGTAGCTGGCAATATAATGGCGGTTTCGGTTACCGATAGCGTACGGCCAATCATTATGGTGCTAGCCCACTGTGACGGTATACCTAACTGAACACAGGCTAGCTGCAAGTCTTTGAGCCATTGCTGTGATTTCGCTTTCTGTTCAGCACTTAACGGGATACCCTCTGGCGATACCGGCCCTTTTGCGCCAGTAGATTTTGTTAAAGACTCATGCGAGGCAACTGCATTGTCGTAAGACGGTGAAATATTGTGTGACTGTGAAGCACCTGTTTCGGTTTGCCCTACTTTCTCTTCATTGTGCGACGTGCCATGCGTAGAAAGTTTAGCTGCCCCACTGTTTTTAGGCTTAGCTTTATCTTTCGCGCTACTACTGCCAACATTTGCCCTCAACTGAGCAAGCCGTGACTGTTTTTCTTCTTGAGAAATTGGCGTTGAAGGCGGCTTATTAGTCTGAGCGTTTTGGCTGTGGGGTAATTGTGTCGCTGAACTACTAGCAGTGCCAACGTTGCGTTGTGCTGCATTAGTGTTATGTTGTTTCGCTTGGTCTTCCCGCTTTAGCTCAGTGTGGGCGTCTTTGGTGATCCAAACCGGGATCTCCATTTCCTGTAAAACCGCCTGCTGATATGAAGTAAGAGACATTGCGTAACAAAACCTAACGTGGATAGTTCATTATATTTGATTAGTTTACTAAAGTTGCAGGCTTGGTTGAATAACTATCGCGCTCTTTTGCTTGGATTGTACTCGCTCTTTATTTCACAAGCCTTAATTATTCAGTGTTACTCACGTAATTTAGAATACTCAGCTTTTGGTATAAAAAGAAATGAAACAGCTGCAGCGAAAACTCAAGCACTAGCAACAGAAACCAAGAAAATTTAAGAAGATTTTAGCAAAAGAAACGATTTAGGATTGGAACGTAAACATTCACAAGAAGAGAAAGTGGCAGGGGTGGAGGGACTCGAACCCCCAACCATCGGTTTTGGAGACCGCTGTTCTACCAATTCGAACTACACCCCTAGCGCGCTGTGCATTATACGGATGACATTAAAAAGGTAAAGCCTTTTTATCACTACCATGCACTGCATGCTTAATTAACACGCAATGCGCTGTTTTTTCAATCGAATAACACCAAATAGGCGTTATCCACAACTTGTGTTTTGTCTTATTGCCCGCTTTACACTGACTTTTATATTATGTCAGTTTTAAGTGCGGAGCAGTTTATGACCATTAAACTTTATGGGCGTTAAGCGCAGCAAACCACAGGTCATTAGTGACAGCGACAATCTCGCTGTGCAGATCAAATTTCGCTATCGCGTTGTGCTCATCAATGTTCATGCTCTTGGCGTAATGCTTAACGAGCTCTCTACTTTCATTGATTTCAAGTTTATTGATGAGGCAGCAACTTGCTAAATCGAAGTAGCGGTTTCCCATGGCGGCATATTCCCAATCAATAATTTTGAGTGAGTTATCTACGCTCAGTAATACGTGATTAGTTAGCAAGTCATTATGACATAGCACATAGTCGTCATCGTCTTGTTCACTTTTTATTACTTTTTTGTGCAATGATTGGGCTTTTGAATAAAGCTCACTGCTTATATCGAACTGAGCAACATCAATATAGTGCTGCCATCTTGATGCTAAATCTAATGGCCTAGCGGTAATGGGCAAAGAATGAATACGAGCGAGGATGTTGGCCAGCTCAAGCATGGAAAGCGTCGCACTGTCACTGTGCTCTAGCCACTGCTCAACCCAGATGGTTTCATCATCGCTTAACCATATAGGTTGCGGCGCTACTCCCAACCTATAAAGCTGTTGCTGCAACGCAAATTGGTGCTCACGATTAACTCCACTAAAGTCATCATTACCCATCCATTTAACGGCCAAATCGACAGGGGTGTCGGTAAGATACTGAGAACGACTTTGAAGGTTATCTTCACTAATTACATGTAATAGATTGTTCAACGGGTCTTGAACACGGTAAACATGGTTTACCGCACCAGCAGGGTGTACCGATATTTTCGCACTGTCACTAAGATTAAGCGCCTTTTGCAGCGTGGCGATGATACCCAACCTGTTCACCTTGTTTTTTATATTGTACCAGCCACTGGTAATACCCAAATACCGCAAAACCTACGTAGCCTAAGAACAGGCAAGCAGATAATGCATAACCCACTTGCAGGTATAAATAAGCGGACGCTAAATTAATGAAAAACCAATAAACCCAGTTTTGCAGAATTTTATGCGCCACCATAAATGTTGTGACTACACTCAATAAATTAATGCTCGCATCTAGTAGTAGGTACTCACTATTGAACTGTGAGCCTGCCACCTCAGACAGAACCCAAGCGAGCAATAACATACTCGGAACAATGAGCAAATGTGCCCAAGGCGGCCAATGCAGCACTGGCTTAACATCGCCGTCTTCCGCGCCTTTCGACCACTGATAATAACCGTATCCCGCCATTATCATGTAGAAGAAGTTTAGCGCCGACTGAAATGGCAAGGTTACCTGCCAAAAGAGCCAAGTGTAAATTGCAGTACTTACAAAAGCGCACAGCCAACACCAGCTATTTTGTTTTGCAGCCAATAATACGTAGGCAATCGCGAGGACAACCGCTACCCACTCTAAAAGCGAAGTAGCGGCAATTTGTGAGGTAAACTCAGATAAGAAGCTAGCCATTACGAGGATTTTCGTGATTGCATGGCATCGAAGTTTAAGAACTTAGCCACGAAAATAGCCTGCCCCACTTCTTCATGGGTTCTTTGCATTTCTTCACCAAGTACCTTCATAACCACACCGTAATCACCCGTAACCTGCGTGCTGGTTGAACTTGTTGAAACCGTGATATCACTATAGCCATTTAACCTATCGATAAAATTTTGAATAGGTGGAATATATTCGTTAACCAAAGGGTACAACGACAGTTCAACCATAACTTGCATGCCTGTTTCCTTTTATTTTAAAACGCGTACTTAACAGTAACGCCAAACTGACGACCGTTACCTATTTGGTAATACGGCTCTTCAAAAGCATACCCATCGCGAGGGTCGTTGCTGAAACCACCAAATCCACGAGTATAGTATTCGCGATCAAATGCATTTTGAACCCAAAGTGAGGTCTGCCAATCGCCGTGTAACACTACAATTTCAGAATTAACCAGTGTTGTACTTGGCGCGGTTACATTATGTCCGTCAGAAAAACGGTATTCGCTCTTATAGTCTACATCTACACGCCAAAGCATGGTGTCTGTAAATGCGTACTCACTGTAAACGTTTGCCGTCCATTTAGGTGATTGAGCCTGTCTTTGCTCAGTCACTTCAGTTCCGTCTGCGAGTGTATATCCTTCAAATGTAGCGCTTAGGTAACCAACGCTTGCATCTAGCTGCCATGCATCGCTAGCAAACCAAGTAAGCTCAAGTTCCGCCCCTTTGTTTGTGCCTAAGTCTGCATTATCTATAATGTCTACAAATCCTGCCGTGCCGTCATCACGGGTGATAACGTCAAAATCACTCACCTGCGTGTCTGTCCTATCCATGTAGAAAATTGCAGCTCGAGCAATAAGATCAGGCGTAAGCAGCGGTCCTTTTACACCTACCTCATAGTTCCAATTGTATTCTTCGTCGAAGAATCGCTGATTATCGTTTACTCGGCTGTCAGGGTTAAAGCCCGCACCTTTAAACCCACGTGAAATACTGCCGTAATAAAAGTGGTTGCCCTGCGTATACTGAAGCGCAACTTTACCGCCAACCATAGTTGTATCAAACGCGCGTGCTAGTTGATTGTTATCCGCGTAGTCAAAGTCGTAGTTTTCTAGCCTCAATCCGGCAACGAGTACCAAATTATCGTTCAGATCACTTTCTGTCTGGGCATAAATAGCAGTCGTGGTTGGCGAATATTTACTCGCAAAATCACCGTCTAAATACGTGTATTGGCGACGTAGCTTCTCTTCCGTACTTTTGTAAAATATACCTAATGTCCAATCAGTCATGCCGCCAAAAAGCGCCGCTTCTTCGGACGATACGAAACGGATCTCGCCAGTTTGCGTTTCAACATCGCGGTAATACGCGTCAAAAGACGTGTAACCATCGGGATGAAAACCTGTAAATGTCCAATCTTCATCGTAGCCATAAGCAATATTGTGAGAAGCATGGGTGGCTATAAGGATAAAGTCACCACCTGATGTCGACGTGGTAGAACGGGCACTTACCGCGTGGGTTTGATGCTCATCAAAACCAGGCTCGTCTGAAAGCGTTTTATTGTCGTTATCGAGCGAAAACGCATCATAGCCATTATCAATATCGTACCAGCGATAGGTAAGCGCAAGCGTAGTCCGCTTGTCTATGTTACCTTCTAAAGCGAACCGCAACGCGGTTTCGTCAATATTATTGGTGTCACTTCTATCTAAAAAGGTATTTTCTACAAAGCCATCGCTTCGGTTATGTACAAGTGCAACGCGATATCCCCAATCAGCACTTATATCATCTCCAGTGGCCCCCTCAATACGGTAACTGTCTTTGTTCCCAATGCGGGCTTCAACATAGTCTGGGGAGTTGCTACCCACATCATTACTAGAGAGTTTAACTGCACCAGCCAATGCACCTGTACCATACAAGGTAGCCTGAGGGCCTCGATAGACCTCTAGCTGCTTGGTATCGAAAATGAGGCCTGCTGCAGCTAGACCTGAAAAATCGAATTCATCGACGATAAAGCTTACCGAAGGATTGATAGGCTCGGCGAACTGACTACGCTCGCCAATACCACGTATTTGTATGAAGCGGCCACGAGATGCGCCAGCAGCAAAGTTCACATTTGGAATACTGTTTAGCACGCTGTCAATATGAGAAGGCTGTCTGCTGCGAAGACGTTCTTGGTCTAAAATAGTCGCGCTAGCACTTAACTGATCCAAAGTGGTTTGACGAAAATCACCTGATACGACGACGCGTTCTATATCCGAAGGTGCACTATTTGTAGTGTCACTTGTTGCAGTTTCTTGCGCATAAGCCGCAACAGAACTAGCGAGCAGTGAAAGAGTGAAAAGTGTTTTATACATGGGATCTCTTGTTCTTATTTAAGAAAAAGGATCCGGGTCTAACGGCAGGTGATAAGGCTATGTTGTGAACCATCCCTACGCCGGTATTATCCGGATCAGGTTTAAGGGTTCCCACGAATGTGGATCTCAGACCGAAAACGGACACCCCTTGGTATAGCGTTGAGCGACTAAAACTAGCAACGTCAACATCTGCGACGGAGTCTACCAGTTAGATATACGCCGTCAAGCGGATAAGACGTTAAGCTAACGTCATAATTTTTATATGATATAAGGCTTTGAGGTTTATAGTCTATTAAGCTTCAGTATTCATATTCAGACGACGTACTTCATCATCAGTCTGGGCTTTTAGGCCTTCTAATGTTTTGCCGTGTGACGTTGGTTGACGTGTTTCTGGGTCAACCTTAACAAATACGATATCATCGGCAAAACAGATAGTTTTCTTCGTCGCTTTGTTGCGCACCAGACAGCTGACGGTAATGGATGTGCGGCCAACTGCTTTAGTTTGAAGTCCAAACTCGACAATATCGCCCTGCATAGCCGGAGATTCGAAGCTAATTTCACCAATATGCTTGGTAACCAAGCAATTAGTTTCTAGCTGACAAATCGCCCAAATTGCAGCTTCTTCGTCTATCCATTCTAACGCGCGGCCGCCGAATAAAGAGTTGGCGTAATTAAGGTCGTTTGGCATAACAAGACGCCGAGAAAGAAAGCGCATTCGAATTCCTCTGTATAAATCGCTACTATATCTCAATATTATACCGAAAAATTTCTTACATGGCGCTAGAACAATATACTAGATGGCTTTTTGAGCCCTACTCATCTAAACGAATAGCACAAACTGCGTTTTACCATCGACGGCTCTTAGTTATATCCGGTTCTAATACGTTCTGCGATAACACAATAAAAACCGTCACAGATTGTGTACCCTCTGGTGTATGTTTAAAACTTTTTAGTTACGACGAACTGTCAGGCAAAAAGCGCCAGCGGGCGTTAGGCAGTGAAAATGATATTGCGATAATAGATTGTCGTGAAAAATTCAGCCCAAGTATCATTACAGCAGTCGCTGGCACCATAAGAGCAGAAGGCTGCTTAATAATCGTATGTCCTGACTTTTCAAAGTGGCCCTTTCATTTTACTCCACTATCAACGTCACATGGCTTTTCACAGCAAAAAAGCAGATACATTTTGCGTTTAATCGAACTTATTAAGCAAAACAAATGGATTGCGATGTATGAGAATGGCGCATTTACTCGCCCGAAAACTAAGACGTACCATCGTGATGACGTGACCAAATTTTGTAGCACAATGTTTAAATCTGCTGAACAAAAACATGTTTTTGAACAGCTTGTAAAGGAAGAACACGCCAACACGCTGCAAGCCACTTTGACGGCACCAAGAGGACGGGGCAAATCCACATTACTCGCATTATTCACACAACATTTGCTGCAGCAAGGTAAACATGTACTTATAACGAGTAGTTTACGTGAAAATGTTTCAAAGGTTTTTGAACACCTATATCCAGTAAATCAAACACAAGCATCCGACGCAATTAGCGCACCGACAAAGGGCGATCATCTTGACAATTTTGGAGCCGTAAAGTGGGTGGCTCCCGATAACCCAATACTCTTAAAGACCAATAAAGAATTCGACATAGTTATTGTCGATGAAGCTGCTTCTTTGCCAATCAACGTTGTTAACAATATAGTGCAAGCAAATAAGCAATGGTTACTAAGCACAACAGTGCAAGGCTATGAAGGCAGTGGAAAAGGGTTTGTTCAAAAGCTACTTCCCCGATTGTTAGAACAAACTGACTGTCAAAGCGCAGGCAACACGGTTAAACAATACTCTCTATTAACCCCAATTCGCTGGTTTCCTGATGACGTGCTAGAGCACTTTATCAACTCTGTATTTTTAATGGAAAAAGCACTTCCCACATCCGCTACAACAATAAATAACAACGCTCCAGCACTTAGGCAAACCGGGTTTGAAGAGCTTGAAAACAACGCTATCGAACAAGTCATGTCGATACTTTCTCTTGCTCATTACCAAACTACACCCGATGACCTTATGCGGATAATAGATAGCCCAGATGTGATTTTGCAGATTGTTGAACATAACAATATGATTTTGGGTGCCGCGGTAATTAATATAGAAGGAACTGAGCGATTACAGAACTTAGCTGAAAAAATTGCTTCTGGAGAGCGCAGGCCAAAAGGACACTTGAGTGCGCAACGTATTGCGTTGCTTACAGCAAACGCTAGGCATGCATCGTATCGTTATTGGAGAATTAACAGAATAGCCGTCTCGCCGGATTTTCAAGGTGTAGGTATTGGCTGTCGCATTGTTGACGAGATAAAAAAATGTGCGAGTGAACAAGGTATTGATGCTGTTACAACTTCATATGGAAAAACAAAATCGTTGAATTCATTTTGGTCAAAAAACGATTTTTCTATTGTCGATAATGGCAGAAAACCAAACAAAGCCAGCGGAGAGACCAGCGCGCTTGCTATCTATCCTATTTCACAACGCGCAGTCGATGTTACGCAACAACTCGCGTCGCTTTTGTCGTCTAATCTTACCCATGTCCGTTTTGGCGAACTTTGTAGAGACGTTGCCTACATTCATACGCAAAAGCTCTCGCAATTTTTGCGCGGCACACGAACAATAGATGACGTTTGGCCCACACTGAAAGCAATATCCATAGAAGCATTAGCAAGCAAAAACTCTAGACTAACGCTCTACACTGATGAAATCGAAAAAATCATTTCAGTCTTTAAATCTCATCCAGAAATCGCAGCGCTGTTTACACAACAAGAACCAGACATGCAAGTACTAGCTAAGCTGCTAGACGTGCAAGGATATAAACAAACTGTCACCAAGTTCAGGGACTTAATAACATAAACATGCTAGTCAGCTACTGTGATTATGCGCTAGAGGAGACATACAAAGTTCTTATTCACTGTGGGTTACCATTACTATAGTAGTTCCTCTCCAAATTAGAACTCTACAAAAAGTGCGGGCTTTCCGCTTTTGCCGGTCCCCCACAAAAAAAAGCCTCCAAACTGGAGGCTTTTTAGACTAATCATCGGCGAATTATAATTTAATTCCGCGATTTTTAGCTTTTTCTTTAATGTAAGGTTCCCATGCATCCGCATTTCTGCGTAAAGAACGGTCCTTTCTTGCCTCTTTAACATGAGCATATGCGGCGCGATAATCACCAGCATAAAAATTCGCTTCCATAAGCGTGAAGTGAATCTTTTCCGGATCTTCAATTCCACGCTCAAGCGCTTTTTCAAGTGCCTTTACCGCGCCCTTGTAGTCTTCAGCAACTAAAAGCAACGTGCCTTGCTTGCGGAAATACTCTGGATCAGAACTTGCAGCAGCAGCTTTACCGTATAGTTTTGCAGCTGTTTTGAACTCTTTCGCAGAGTGATAAGCGTTAGCAATACTTGCAGTCATTTCAGCGTCTTCTTCAAGAACACCGGCTTTAATGAACTTTTCAAGTGTTTTGGCACCACGGTAAGGCATACCATTGCTTTGATAAAGCTGCGATAAGGCCTTAACTTCACTTTCCTTTTCAAGAAACCCTTGCATATCGGCAAGCTCGAAAATTGACAGTGCTTTCTTGTACTCTTCTACCTGAAGATAAAACATACCAAGCTGAGTCCACCAACGTGGTTCCTCAGGGAAGTTACGAACAAGCTCCTCAGCAACCTCAACAGTTTCTTTATACATCTTACGCTCGTAATACGACGTAAGCTTCAAAACATATGGGTTTTTGTTGGGCTTTTCGTATAATGCAATCGCTTTATCCGCAGGCTCAATCATCTTATCCAATTGCTTGGATTCGTAATAAGCCTGGGTCAAGCGCGTGTACACATCAGCATCTTCTTTACACGTAAAGTCCATCCACTGATCATACCAATTTACTGCATCATTGTACTTTTCTTCCTGCATACTCAAATCGCCAAGCAATTTAAGTGTTTGAGCATGCTCTAGGTCGTTAAGTGCTTTATTTTCTACTGCTTTAACAAGATAGGTATAAGCCTTTCCGCCCTGACCTTCCATCGCAGCTAGAAGATTACCAATGAAGCGGTTAACGTACGCTTTATCAAAATCGTCAGAAGGATCAATTTCATAAAGGACGTCTAGCGCTTCATTAACTAACTCTTCATTGTAGAGTTCGAATGCTTTCTGGACTTTTTTACCGGTACGCTCGCCAACCAAGTTAGTCTTGTCTTTTTCATAACCTGGACAAACAATTGGCGCAGTTTGCGCTAGGGCAGCAGGTGCTGAAAGCACCGCACTTGCACCTAGCACTAAAGCAACAGCTGACATTTTGAATTTACGTTTCATCATGATCATTGCTCCAGTTTAAAGTCTAGTTGAACGAACATACCGGTTTGTTTAACCGCCTTGCCGTCAACAATCTTAGGCTTGTATTTCCACTTACGTAAAGCACGACGTGCCTCGCGGTCGAATACTCGCTTAGGTTCAGCTTCAATAACTTCGATATCTTCAACACCACCAATTTCATTGATAGTGAAAGATAGCCTAACCCAACCTTCGCGCCCATCACGAGCCGCATCAGGTGGATATTTCGGGTCTATACGAACGATTGGTGTAGCTTCACCATCACGCTGCATTGCGCCAACTCCACCGATGTTAATACCAACACCACCTGTGTCTATAGACGGAATAGCTAGACTAAATCCATCAGCATCAGGTTCTGCTGCTTCCGGCTCCACTTGCTCCATCTTAGGAGGCTGAGGAGGCGGTGGTGGTGGAACACGAGTACGCGTTTGCGTTTGATCGTCGGGTTCCTGCATTACAATATCGATGACCGGTGCAGGAGGCACTTCGTCTGCTGGTCTAGATGAGTTCTCAATCAACTTAGCCATCAGAACGAAAAGGGCAAATGCAACACCAGCACCTAATAATATAGATACAATTATACGTAACATCTTATCCCCTTGCCGCTACCGAGACTCGGTTAACGCCAGCGGCTTTAACCTGATCCATAATTTCAACTACCAAACCATGCTTCGCTTTTATATCAGCTTGAATGATTACGTAGTCAGTTGGCTGCTCGGTAAGCAGTCGTTCAATATTCGCTCTAACGCTGTCCGGCGCTACTTCACGTTTATCTAGCCATACATTTCCATCTTCGGTTACAGCAATGAAAATGTTTGCATTCTTGTGAAGAACGGCCTGGCTCGCATCTGGCTTGTTAACTTCAATCCCTGCTTCTTTAACGAAAACAGTGGTAACGATAAAGAAGATTAGCATGATAAATACGATGTCCAGCATGGGCGTCATATCAATCTGTGCATCTTCTTCCTCGGTTCTGACTTTTCGAGCCATAATCTCTCTCTCTAATGATGTGGCAGGCTATCGACTAGCCCTTCTCTTGCCAGCTTCACTTTCGCTTCAAGACGTGAACTGATGAACAGCCCAGATAGCGCTGCAACCATTCCTGCCATAGTAGGGATAGTTGCCATAGAGATACCAGCTGCCATTAGACGGGCGTTGCTGGTGCCCTGTGTTGCCATTGTCTCAAATACGCTGATCATACCTGTCACCGTTCCAAGAAGTCCTATTAGAGGACACATTGCGATGATAGTTCTGATAATCAGCATTCTAGCGTTTAGGTCGTCTGACGCTTGAGAAATCCACGCGTCACGGATTCTATGCGCATACCATGAAGTGGTATCAGCTCGGGCATCCCAATTTGCGATGATGTTTTTCTTCACCTTTGGAAAGACCGAGGTTAAATACCAGTAACGCTCAATCATTAAAACCCACATGAGAAAGAGCGCGGCAGCAACGAAATAAAGTACGTCACCGCCGGTAGCGATAAAGTCCCTGACCGATTCAAATAATCCAATCAGGTAATTCATATTACGCCTTCTCCGACTCTGTGTGAGCAGCTACGATACCCGCAGTTTGCTCATCAAGAATGTGGATGATTGACTTGCTACGAGAAGCTACGATGCTATGAGTAAGAATTAGAGGCAGTGCCGCAATAATACCCTGAGCTGTAGTTACAAGTGCCATTGAGATACTTCCTGCCATCATACGAGGGTCACCAGTACCGAATAATGTAATGGTTTGGAAAGTTTCAATCATACCAAGTACGGTACCAAGTAGACCAAGTAGTGGCGCAATCGCTGCGAAAATCTTGATTACGTTGATGCCGCTTTCAATTTTTGGAAGCTCGCGAAGAATCGCTTCATCAAGTTTAAGTTCAAGGTTCTCTGCATCAGCAGTTTTGTTCTCTTGATAAACTTTAAGGATGCGACCTAGCGGGTTGCCTTCAGAAGGGCTATTCACGTTCTTAAGTTGTGAACGCATTTTGCCGCCGGTGATTGTTAGCGTGATCATCTTGTAAAGACCAATCAATAGGCCTACAGCAAGCATAAGCGTAATTGTGTAACCTACTGGGCCACCAGCATGATAACGCTCAGACATTGTTGCTTTTTGCTTCAATAGTCCAAGAATACCACCTTGAGAAGGGTCAGCGTAGAACGGAGTAAAGCCAGATGTAGCATCAATTAGATCTTTTGCAGAGCTAACATAGTGACCGTCTGGTTGGCGACCTAGTGGTTGAACAACCTCAGATTCAGCGTCATAAGCTAGGTAACCTGCTTCGCCTACAAGGTTAAACGTACCAACACGTAGCACTTCTTGTTGCGACGACCCACCGTCAAGATTAACAACTTCAGTTGTGAACTTAACAACTTCACCACCTTCAGTCATTTCTTTTTGTAACGCAAACCAAAGGTCTTCTAGCTCTTTGATGTTAGGTAGACCTTTAGAGTCTTCTGACATTTCAGCTAAAAATTGGCTGCGACCTGGGAACTGTGCACTTACGATAGACGTAGAGATACGGCCGTATGCTTCAGAAGAAGCTTGACGTACCACACCGAACATTTCACCAAGTGTACCTGTTGCTTGATCAAGCTCAGCAGCTTTCTCGTTTAGTGTAACTTCGTTGTCTGAGAATTGCTTCTGTAGACGGTCACCACGAGCCTGCTCTGCTTTAAGGTCAGCTTGTGCTTTTCTTAAAAGAGCCTGCTTGTCAGCACGCGCTGACTGGAACTCAGCTTCGCGCTGCTTGTCTAGACGCGCCTCAGAAACACGGTTCTGTTTCACTTGCTCTAAAAGGTCCTTAAGGCTCTTTGCTTCCTGAGCTTGCGCTCCGGTTGCCGCAACTGCAACTGCCGCAGCGGCTAAAAGAGTTTTGAATACTGGTTTCATTAACAATTACTCCGCTGCGCTAATTGGTAGTTTAATTAGTTCTGCAGGAATGGTGCCGTTGGCCATCTTCACTGCGTCAATAGTCGAAGATAGGTACTCGTCACCCAGCTTCTCCCAAGAGCGGCTCTCGTTGTTCCAAACCCACGCGTGAGTTTGATCAAGAGAAAGCGCTAAAAGCGCTGTACGACCTAGGTTAAAGAAGTCAACCGTTACTTCTGTACCAGCGTCGTCTATAGTGCCTTGATATGAATTGATTTTTGTACCGTACTCAACTTCTACAAGGTAAGCTTCTAGAACCTGACGGAACTGTTCAGAAACAGTCACGTTTGAGTTAGCCATCAAATCACGAAGACGTTCTACGCGGTTAAGGCGCTCTTCTAAACGGATTGGACGATCTAACTTGATGAACTTTTCTAAGCTATCGATCATACGGAACATTAGCGGCACGATACCTTGCTTCGTTTGTTCGATGCTGTCGATTTGACGTTGAAGTGAGTCTATGCCGCGCTGCTGATCAGCAACAAGGCTTGCGATGTAATCGTTATAGATTTTAAGGTTTTCTGTCTCATCGACTGTTTGACGATACTCAACAAGAAGTTCTTGAGACTGCTCAAACAACGTATTGATTTTTTCTTGAGATTTCGCTGCAGCCGCGTGGATTTTCGCTTCTTCTTTATGAAGATCTTCTAGCGTATCTGCAGAGACTGCGCTACCTGTTAGTGCGAAGGCACCCATAACAGTAGAAGCAATAAGAGTTCTCTTGCTCATTTTGGACATAGTTCCCAACCAAATTTCTTATTTGAATCCTCGCCGATAGGAAATTATTCGGGCAAGGGGCGTATAAAACTTTCACAATTTTGTTTCAGGAATGTAGCGTTCGTATTAATAACAGACACTACGAACGTTGTATATTCACATGGATTAGCGCCTAGAGTCAAGTTAGCAGGGTCTGTGCTTTATAAATCATTTAACTGATTGCTCATTCAATAAACAATTAAGTAGCCCCTTGCTCTTACATAAGAATAAGAAAGCGGCCATCCGCTTCTCGTTCACAAAACGCTATCGCTTTTTTGTTATTTTTTTCAATCGCTATACAACGCGTTAACGCGTTGATTACGCTTTATTTTAATCTATCAATCAAGGAACAAACCACCGACAACTCCGCTTGAGCGATTCGCATCACCATATTTTTCGCACATAACAAAAAAAGCCCCGCAATCGCGGGGCTCTCTACTCATTTGCTCTTACCTAAACTTTAGAAGCTCATAGTAAGTGTGAAACGATATGTACGTCCCAATGTGTCATAGTGAGCAGGTAATGTATTACCCGCGTTGTATGACGTAGCAGCAGCCTGACCACCAACAACTGGCGGCGCTTTATCGAACATGTTGTCGATACCGAATGCTAGCGTTGCATAATCAGTAACCTGATAATTAGCGAACAGGTCGAAGTAGCTAAATGAACCGATAGACTGGAACGGTGCAAAAGTGCTATCGATAACGCCTGGTTCACGCTCGATGTCGCTTAGGTAGCGCCAAAGTACTGAAACAGAGTAATCTTCATAGCTCCACGTTGCACGGTTAACCGAGCGAGTCTGGTGCTGAGGGTTACAGTTAGAGCCGTAATAACCTTTACAGTCGATTACTTCAGACGTCGGTGCGCTCAAGCTTTCAGACTCAAGATAGTGGTTCAAGTTACCATTCAGGCTTAAGTTACCGTACTCACCTATATCAAAGTTAAAGTTGTAGCTAACTTCAAGACCGCGTGTTCTTAGCCACTCTAGGTTTGTAGTAAACGTAGAGATACCAGAACCGTCTAACAGTAGACCACCGCCTACACGATTAATTTGAGCACACTGTGCCAAGTTACCAAGGTTGTAACAACCGTCTAGTACTTCTTGAGGGCTGTTAGTACCGATGTAACCTTCTACGTCGATGTCATAGTAATCAACTGACACAAGTGCAGAGGTCGCCCAGCTCACTTCTGGCGTCCAAACAAGACCCGCAGTAAATGTCTTCGCAGTTTCTTCGTCAGGTAGCGCCGCAGGGTTTGAACCAGAGAAGGTATTAATTTGCCCTTCGATGATATCTTCAACCTGACCAACTTGGCTTTCAGTCATGCCTGTTGCAACACAAAGTGCACGAAGTTCTGCATTTCCTGCTAGCTCGGTTGCATTTGCTACTGAACAAGGGTCAGACTCAGCGTTGTCTAGTGAACCTGTAGAAGGCGCGAACAACTCACCTACGTTTGGTGCGCGCGTCGCTTGCTGATTCATTGCACGTACAAGAAGCTCGCTAGTTGGACGCCATGCAAGACCTAGTTTCCAAGCACCTACGTCACCTACAGTGTCGAAGTTAGAGTGACGGTAACCAAATTCAAGTTCTAGTACTTCAGCAAAATCAGCGTCTTCAATAAGCGCTAGACGGCCTTCACCAAATAGTTCATTAACTTTGAAGCTACCACCTACTGGAAGTGAGTTACCACCCGCACCACCAAGACAGCTACGAGGAGCAAGTTTCAAACACTCGTCAGGAGTAAAGTTTGAAGCGTCTTCACGATACTCGTAACCAAAGCTCATTAGTAGCGGCGTTTCAGCAAACGGAGAAACGATGCTGTCAATTGGGCCGTCAACGTTTGCCATAAACACACGTTGTTGGTATTCAGTGCGTGACAAAGCAGTCGCAGACGCATAGGCCGCCATTTCAGGCGTGATAGTACCGAAACCACCGAAGATATTTAGCGGTACACAGCCGTCACCGCCAGTTAAACATCTGTCAGTTTCAACGGCGTTCAAGGCGTTTGCGATGTTGTCTACATTTGTGTAGCCAGCAAATGTGTTAACACGGTTTGTTTCACCATGCTGGAATGATACGTCGTATGCCCACTCGTCGTTCAAGTAACCTTCCATACCTACAACAATCTGGAATTGATCAGTGTTGAACTCAGTAGAACGAGGACCTAATTCTAATGTACGACGGAAGAACGTTGTACGCATACGGTCTTCAGCATCAACAACGCCGTTACCGTTAACATCAGTCCATGTTAGCGGAGTACCAGCAGCCGCTGCCACTGCATTTTGCTCATTCAGTGCGCCAATGTTTTCATTAGCTGCAGTAATGAACGCTGTGCGCGCTGCGTCACTCATGAACGGGTTAGCAAGTGGGATGTCAAATACGCTACCGAATATGCCCGATGGTGCAACTTGCTGTTTAACATTCGTGTTAGTGAATGAAATAGTTGAGTACGCTGTATGCTCATCGGTAATGTCGTAATGACCGATAGCTGTTGCAGACCAACGCTTAGCAGGCGTTTGATAGTAGTTGAACGGGTTGAAGTTGAACGCACTACACGTTGGGCCATTTACCCATGTGCCATCATCACGGAACTGACCGTTTGCACCAGGTACACCTGGAATTTGCATACGAGTTGGCATGGTAGTACCAGAACCACCACCTGGCGCAACAACGTTAGGTGTTTGGTCGCCACAGTTCGCCGGAGGCGCAACCGGTGGAGCACCGTCTAGAAATTGCTGGTAGTTGGCACCAGAACTGGTAGAAATACCGTAGTTACCCAGGTCACGTTGACCTAGAAGAAGCGGATCACGGTCTAACCAGCTAGCAGAAACAACAGCGTTACCTCTGTCGCCATCGAAGTTTCCACCAACGGTTAAAGAGATATTTTTAGTCATTGCGTCAGCGCTGTCTGTGCGAGAATGCGAAACTTCTAATTCAGCACCTTCAAAATCGTCCTTAAGCATTACGTTGATGGCACCAGATATCGCATCTGAACCATATACAGCAGATGCACCACCGGTCACGATATCAACGTTCTTAATTAGCGCTGTTGGAATAATTGATGTATCAACTGTACCTGACGTGTTGTATGGCACAAGACGCTTGCCGTTCATCAATACTAGGTTACGGTTAGCACCTAAACCACGAAGGTTAACCGTAGCAGCACCGCCAGTACCGTTGTTTACGCTGCTGTTATCGCCTGGGATAACACCAGGCATAAGGCGTAGAACACGCTCAAGCTCTGGTTGCTGAAGTTGTTCGATTTGCACTTCGCCCACAGTTTGGATTGGGCTTGTAGATACAGCGTTCGGACTACGAATACGCGAACCTGTTACTTGGATTTTCTCAACTGATTCTTCCGCAGCCGTATCTGACCCTTGATTTTGCTGAGCCAATACTGGTGATGAAAGTGCGAAAGATGCTGCACCGATCACACTAGCTAACTTTACTGCTAAAGCCAACTTAGATGTTGTAAACATGAACTGTCTCCCTGGACCACGAGTTCAAGAAAATTCTCGTTTGGTCTCGTGTGGTTAGATATCGTTAAAACGAATTGTTATTAGAAAGGTCTAAACCTCATAATGATGATAACCACATCAAACGATAGGGGTCAACAGCGGTCGCGACTGCACGATACTCTTAAAGTTCAATTTTTTTTTATTAAACCCTATTTTAGTAAAGCATTTGTTACAGCAATGTTGGAATTGAGGAATTAATCCGTTTGAAAAAAACGCTGATAGAATAAAAAAAGCGTGCATTAACATTTACTTACAAAAACACCTCAAAAGTTACATTTAAACAGTTGAAAATTACAAACCTTGTTTAACAGGTCATACCAGCACACGACATTTACAACATGTTTTTTTTAAGAATTTTTCTAGTTTTTCAAAGCATGCGCACAATTCATTCAAATTTCATAGTTGTGGCCACTTCGTTTTTGCAGCGCTGCTTGAATAGAAGTTCCCCAATAATTTGCATATTGATACAGGCAATGTCGGAAGGCGCGACTTCGGCAGTAAAAATGTCGCCATGTTAAAGAAGTCCAAATAAATACGATTGGACTCCGTTGTTTTTTTTAAATAATGATGACCCGACGAGCCGCCTGTTCCGATTTTAGTACCCAACATTCGTTGCACCATCATCGCATGCCTGTATCGCCAGATGGTCAGTTGTTCATCGATCTCTGTTAAAGCCGTTATTAACTGGAATGGTAAGTTAAATACAGGTTCTTCTGAGTATTGCTTTATAAATAAGGCAGAGAGGAGCGCTTTATGACTTAATCGAAATTTTCCGTCTGCACGCAAGGTTTCAAATAGCCCTTCATCAAAAACTGCATCGAAGCTACGTTTTGTCGCCTCCCACTCTTTCAGCTCCTGCCGCTTTTCCTTTTCAGTTAACGTTGGATTAGTCAAAATTGTGTGATAATCCTCATCCAACATGGTGTCCGCCGCGTCTTTGTAATATATCCAAAAATCAAACCCCTCTGTTTTTAGTAAGGGCATACGAGCTAGCCACTTGTCAACGAGCTCAAATAAGCTTGGCTTGCTCTCTAAAGATTCAAGTGTCGCACGGTCGGCGTCCGTTAATCGGTTATAAAAACTTTGTTTATCAAAATCTATCCGAAAATCTCTTTTTAGGCCAAGTGAGATTTCTAGCCTTTTGAACTGTATGCTTTGAAAACCCGAAGCAGGTACTAAATAGTCACGGAAAGACAAAAATTGCTGAGGCGTCATCGTTTCCATAATGGCTATTTGGTCATTCATTAACTTTTGAATCTGAATGATTCTATGTAAACGATGAACGACTTGTGGTAATTCTTGATCTCTGACAACCGTTTGATTGAAACAATCTATGACTGCATTGAGCTCATGGAGAATTTGCTTAAACCATAGTTCATAAACTTGATGTACGACGATAAAAAGCATCTCCTCATGTGCTGCATCACCATACTTCTCGCTCTGCAGCGATTGTGCACCTAAAATTTTTTCCAGTTGTAAATAATCTCCGTAATAGCAGGGCTCTACATTTTTCTTCATTGGAAACTGGCCTATTATCTCTTTCGGTTAATCAAACAATGCACGTTTCAGTACTCGACATTGACAGAATACAGGCTATACCTTACTAAGAACACGGGAAAGCATTGAGTAGCTTAGCTTTAATCTGTACAGTTTATTGTCCAGTAGCAGCTTCATACTTAATATATTTAAAATAAAGGCGCACAGCATGAAACTAGACGACGATATTCACAATTACTATGAACACCTTGTGCTGGAACGGATAAGTAAAATTGGTCTAGATAAAACAAAGAGCCCAGACTATTTAGCAGACCTCTGCTGCTTGGCGTTAAATCAAGTTCCCCCTAGATACATTCGCTATGAGGTGGATATGGCTTTTTACTTACCGCAAAGTGAGAGAAATCAAATGGAGATGAATGTAGAGCATGCAATAAGTAAGGCTATACGGTATCTCGATGATATGAGTAGTAAAAAGGAATCTGAAGGAGAATGAAAATTGGGTGGCGGGCTTCCAGCCACATCCCGGCACATGAGTCGTCTGCTGCGGCTGCTCCCTTCCGGGCCTGACCGGGTTCACAGAGTATCATTGCGGGAGGACCAAAAGCCCACCATAGAAACTCGCATTCAAAGCTAGGTTTTGAGCCCCTGCCTGAGTGCGGGGCGCATTATGACTATTTGGCTTTGAGTTTTCAACCCTTTATAGAAAATCTCTCTTCAGCGATAAGGTTTGCTACGCGGTTTGTTGCCCTACCCTCTTGCTCTGCGCGGGTATAAATTTCTTTTAGCGTTTCACCGATTTGTTCAATATGTGCACGCAGCGCTTCATTGGAACTTGATTCCATACGCTGATGGAAGATGTCGATAACCCCACCCGCGTTAATAACGTAGTCAGGTGCGTACAAGATCCCCCTCTGCTGAAGCAACTCCCCAATATCTTCACGCGCCAATTGATTGTTGGCAGCACCTGCAATTACCTTGGCTTTAATCGCCGGTAGTGTTTGATCGTTGATGGCTGCACCCAGTGCACATGGCGCCAATACATCTACGTCTAAACTTAGTATTTCTTCTGGCGCCACAGCCGTTGCGCCGAATTCAGCCACCGCTTTTTTTATACCTTCAGGATATATATCGGCAACGTAAAGTTTAGCGCCATGCTCATGAAGGTGCTTGGCAAGGCGGTAGCCAACGTGTCCCATTCCCTGAATGGCAACAGTAACACCATCCAAGCTACGCTTTAGGCCATACTCAACTGTCGCTTTCAAACCCACAAATACACCGTATGCTGTCGACGGAGCGGGGTTTCCATCCGGGATCTCGCCTGCATAATGATACTGTGCTTTTACACCGGCTATATAGTCGGACTCAGTTGCCATGGTTTGTAAATCTGTTACTGAAATTCCTGAGTCTTCAGCTGTGAAGTATTTCCCACCCAATGACTCTACAAACTTGCCCATGGCTTTCATCATGTCGGGTGTTTTTGCTTTTCTGGGGTCTCCAATAATGACTGACTTTCCCCCTCCTAACTCCAGATTGGCCATCGCTGCCTTGTAAGTCATGCCCTTAGACAAGCGCAAAACATCGGTGAGTGCTTCACTACTGTTTACATAAGGCCACATCCGGCATCCACCGAGAGCGGGACCCAAATTCGTATTATGAACCGCAATAATGGCTTTAAGGCCAGATTGTTCATCGTGATAAAAAGCTACATGCTCGTGCTTATCAAATTCTGAGTGATCAAAAACAGACATACATTCCCTATTTAAAATGGTATGAAAAGGAACTAAAGGTAGCGTGCTTGCATAATTGTTTGCAGCATGACTCTCTCGCTCCAGCCGTCGCCAATGTGCGCGAGAATTAGTGAATAGCGCCAACCTTAATTTTAGAAAGAGTTTATCGAGAAACTCAGAGGACAAGCTTTGCTTAGTTTGTTAATGAAATTTACAAACTGAAACAAGGTCGAAATGATTACATTTTTTCTAGGACAGCTATCCTAGAATTTATTTTGATATATAATAAACATCATAAAAACGATGGAATAAATGTTAATGAAATTGGATAAGTTTGACCGAGAAATTTTACGCGTTCTGCAACAAGACGCGACCGTATCTATGGCCGATTTAAGTCAGCGTGTAGGACTGTCACATACACCTTGCTGGCGACGCGTTAAACGTATGGAAGCAGACGGCATAATACTAGGCAAAGTAACGCTTTTAAACAGCAAAAAGCTTAATTTAGGGGTTTCCGTATTTATCTATGTAACGCTAAAAAACCACGATGGTGACTCGTTAACTGACTTTGAAAACGCAGTCCAAAACATCGATGAAATTGTAGAGTGCCACACCACCAGCGGTGAAAAAGACTACCTTTTGAAGGTCATTGTCGAAAGTATAGAAGAATATGAATTTCTGCTGAAAACTAAGCTTACCCATTTGCCGCTTGTGGACCATATCAGCTCTACATTTGCGCTCAAGCAAGTCAAAAATACAACCGAGCTTCCAATTAAGCGTCAATAAACAATTTTGTAAGACAACAGTACAAGCGAAGAGGAACACACACAAGGTGGTTCCTCGCTAGTTGGTACGCTATGTAGCATCGACCTGATTTTCGGGTCGCGCCTTTTCAAACGCCGATAACTTTTCGCAATTTTGAGCAATTCTATTAATAAGCGGATACGTCTGCATATCAATATCGAAACGTCTTGCATTATAAACTTGTGGCACAAGACACACGTCAGCTAGCGTAACGTCAAAGTCGAAACAATACTTTCCAGCTTGTGTCTGTAAGCGCTGTTCAATTCCATCAAAGCCAAGCTTTATCCAATGTGCAGCCCATTGCGCCACATCCTCTTGACCGGCATGGTACTTTTCTTTTAATAGATTGAGAACTCGCAGATTACCAAGCGGTTGAATATCAGATGCGATATCTTGCGCTAATGCACGTACTCGAGCACGCTCTGTTGAGTGCTCTGGCACGAGCCTTACACCATTATCATACTTTTCATCAATATACTCTATGATGGCGAGCGATTGATTTAGAATGATATCCTCGTCTTCGTCAACCAATGTCGGTACAAGATGCGCGGGATTTAAGCGAGTGTATTGCTCACTATGCTGCTCACCTCCATTATTGACCAAATGAACCGGGACGTATTCATAATCTACGCCTTTTAAATTAAGCGCAATACGCGCTCGATAAGAGGCCGTTGAACGCCAGTATCCATAAAGCTTTATATGCATAACTTTGTATCCGCTTTTTGTTGACGCTTAGTTCAGAGGTTTCACTTGTTGATCTATCGCACCAAAAATACTGCACCCGTTTTCGTCAAACATTTCTATGCGAATACGGTCGCCAAACTGCATAAATGGTGTAGATGGTTTTCCATCTCTAATTGTCTCAATCATGCGAACCTCTGCGATACAAGAGTATCCCACGCCGCCTTCAGAAATTGCTGAACCGTGCTCTGTACCCTGCTTATTTGAAACTGTTCCAGAGCCAATGATTGCACCGGCACCCAAATTACGACTTTTGGCTGCATGGGCCACTAGTTGCCCAAAATCAAATGTCATATCTTGTCCTGCAGCAACTTGACCGAACAACTCACCATTGTATGTCGAGCGAAGAGGAAGATGAACTTTGTTATCCCTCCATTTATCCCCGAGTTCATCTGGTGTAATTGCTACCGGAGAGAAACTTGAAGCTGGTTTTGATTGAAAAAAGCCAAACCCTTTAGCAAGTTCTCCTGGTATAAGGCCACGCAACGAAACATCGTTTACAAGCATGATTAGACGAATTCTTTCAGCTGCAGCTTGCGGTGTACATGCCATAGGAACATCATCAGTCACAACTGCAACTTCGCCTTCAAAATCGATTCCCCAATCGTCACTCGGTAAGATAATGTCGTCATTTGGCCCGATAAAGTCATCCGAGCCACCTTGATACATCAAAGGATCAGTCCAGAAACTCTCAGGCATCTCGGCGTTACGAGCTTTGCGAACGAGTTCCACGTGATTCACATATGCACTACCATCAGCCCATTGATAGGCTCTGGGTAACGGAGATTCGCAGCGACTTGCGTCAAACACCACACTTTCACATTTACCGTCGTTCAGTTCTTGGTAGCGCTGCTGTAACTGGGGAGCGACGTCTTGCCAATGGTCTAGTGCTTGTTGCATTGACGTAGCGATATCTTGAGCGCTGCAAGCTCGAGAAAGATCTTTAGATACGACCATCAAACACCCGTCACGCGTTTCGTTTTTATAAGTTGCTAGTTTCATCATCGCCTCAAAAATTTGTAGGTAATATGCTTTAGTTATGCCATTAGATAGGTCTAATTGAGAAATTTTTGTGTAACGAAGATTTATGCTGCTGTAAGAAAGGGTGTACGGCGAATCCATGTTCAAATGGCGCGACACCCTTTTCCATGCTTGTTTGCGAGACTGTAAATTTATATACACAGCGCAAGCTAGCTTGAATTGATGGGCAACAATCAAGCTTAATCAAGATTATTGCCCTCAAAGATGTTCATAAATTCAATGCAATTAAAGCTTAACCGTTGCTTTATTAATGCCATATTCGCGTAACTTATTGGCAATCGCCGTATGACTTAACCCTAACTTTTTGGCTAGTTGACGTGTACTGGGGTACGATGGATAAAGCCTTTTAAGCAAGTCCTTCTCAAACTTTTTCACTTCCTCATCGAGCGTACCGTCAAAGTTTTCATCGATATAAGTTACGCTCGGTGCACAACTGGGCAACTGAATATCTTCTTTGGTAATTTCTTTGCCATCTAGCAACGACAGAGCACGATAAAGCGCATTCTGTAACTGTCTCACATTACCCGGCCACGGGTATTGCTGAAGAAAATCGACGCAAGACTTACTAAGCTTAGCGGGTCGCCGGCCTAACTTAGCGCTGTGTTGAACAATGAAAGACTCCGCTAGTGGAACAATATCTTGTTTTCTGTCTTTCAGTGACGGCATCACTAAGCTCAAAACATTCAAACGATAGTACAGCTCTTTTCTGAAACGCCCCTCTTCAACTAGTTGACCGAGGTCGCGACAGGTCGTACAGATGAAACGCACGTCAACCTTAACAGGTTCGGTGTCGCCCACACGTCGAAACTCTCCATCTTCTAATACACGCAAAAGTTTTGCCTGTAGCTGTGACGACATGTCGGCAATTTCATCGAGCAACAGCGTGCCTCCTTTCGCTTGCTCTAGTAACCCCTCTTTTGCATTTGGCTGATTATAGGCACCAGCGGCATATCCAAACAGTTCGGTTTCTGCCACGCTATCAGGCAAAGAGGCGCAATTTAATGCTAAAAAAGCGCCGTCACTGCGTCGACTTGATTGATGGCACGCCCTCGCTATCATCTCTTTTCCTGTACCGGTTTCACCGAAGATCAATATGGGCGCATCAAGATCGGCGATTTGCTTTGCCTCGTGTATGACGCGACTCATTAACTGTGATTGCGCTATGAAGCGGTCAAAACTATTAGTAGGCGATTGATGAAAAGCGGTAAACTGCTGTCCAAGACGCATCTCAGATTTCAATATCACCACAGCGCCAGCCATAATCATCTGTTGCTCACCATCAGGCACGGTAATCGGCAACATATCAGCCAAGTAATCTTGTTGAATAAACTTTACTTTAGATGATTGAGGGCTTGGTGCTTTGCTGTCCATCCATTTGGTAAAGTTGAACCCCTTAACAAGCTCACTCACATCAGAACCTTGAATATCATCACTTGATACTTCAAGCCCCGAATAAACCGCTTCGTTACATAGTAAAATATTTCCCTTGGTGTCGATCGAGAAAACAGGGTCTGGCAACGTTCTTAGAATCGCCGAAAGCTGGTTTTTCTCGCGCTCACCGGGCATAAACAACGTGGTTTTCACGTCTTCTATTCCGTCTATTCTGCGAATTTGCGGCATCAGATGCTGAAAATCAGCAAACTCAATGTTGGGAAAATTAAGGAAAATTTTTCCCGCAGGATCAATTTCAATTCCGCGTAGATCGATTTCTTTCGTCACAAGGATATCAAGAACATCTTGGGTTATGCCAAGGCGGTCCTGACAAGTAATTTCTAAACGCATAGGGTACTACAGGATTGTTGTAAAGATTACTGTACAGAATACCACACTTTTACAAAAAGATAACAAGAGATTTGTTACAGAAGGTTAAATATCAATAAATACTATCAATCAAAAAGGCGCTAAGCCAGCGAGAGGCGCAACGTGCGATCATAGTAATGTACAAACAAAATGCGCTAAACGAGCATCTTGTTTGATACATTTTTTTAACAACCGGCTATTAACTTGCTTTCTTTTCTTTAGGCGGGAAAAGTGGGGTAAATAACCCGAGTGATTTTGCTTTTTGAACTAGGGCCATGATATCCATCTCCGCCAATTCAAATAGGTGATCAAACTCAGGTAATATGTAGTAAAGGGGTTGCATTATGTCTATTCTGTAGGGCGTTCTCAGCGCGTCTATAGCAGTAAGGGGCTTGCGAAGTGGCTTGTCACTATCAAGTGCATAAAGCGTTTCGCCTGGCGAAGACAGAATACCTCCCCCGTAAATCTTTAAGTCACCGTTCGCTCTCACTAATCCAAACTCAACGGTAAACCAGTAAAGTCTTGCTAGATATACCCTATCTTCTTTGCTCGCAGCTAAACCCAGTTTTCCATAGGTATGCGTAAAATGGGCGAAGGCTGGATTAGTCAGTAGAGGGCAATGGCCGAACACTTCGTGGAAAATATCTGGCTCTTGTAGGTAATCAAACTCCTCTCGAGTTCGAATAAATGTGGCTACTGGGAATTGTTTGTTTGCCAACAAACGAAAAAACTCTCCAAAATTGATAAGTGCAGGAACTTCAGCTGTCTGCCACCCTGTTTGCGCTTTCAATACACGGTTTATCTCTGGGAGTTGGGGTATGCTGTCGTGACTCAATTTGAGCAGCTCAATGCCCTCAAGGTACTCTGCACACGCTCGCTCCTTTACCAAAGGCAGCTGTCTAGCGTAAAGTTCAGACCAAATTTGATTCTCCTCAGTCGACCACGCGATATACCCTTTGTCATCGGATGATTTCGACTGATATTTCGTTACTTTTGGCATAACATCTCAAACCAACATTTCTTAAAAAGACTACCCTTTAGTCTAATGAAATTGCGAAAATGGAAAAGTAGAGGGCAAATTTGGAGGAGTCAAAAAGGTGTAACAACATTTTTACAGGAACCTGTAACATATTGAATGTAAATTAAAAAAGCCGCTTAAAGATGCGGCTTTTTGAAGTGTGTTGTTTTACAATCGGCTAATTTCTTTGTTTAGCTGGTATTCGCGAGACGTGACGTACGTTTCCATTTTACGCAGTCTTTCTTCCGCTTTCTCGAAACGATTTCGAATATCATGAAACGCTTGTTTCGGGGGCTCGCCAGCTTGCCATACCTTCGTTTTCACCTCTACTTTTGTACTTTTAACTTGGCCCGCATTTGGGTTTCTCCACCCTTTTCCTTTAGAAAAAACAGGGGGCGGAGGCGCCGCTTCTACGTGGGTAGGTCGTTTATCAAGGATAAACCAAGCAGCAATATAGGCGACAAAGATAAACGGTCCAGCAAGAAGAAAAAAGCCTGTTACTACTAAAATTCTCACCAGCCACGTCTCAAGACCAAAATACTCTGCAACCCCTGAGCACACACCTGCAATTCTTGCATTTTGAGGATTGCGATAGAGCTGTTTACCATGTCTCATGCTCTATTCCTCCACTCTGGCGCCTCACTATCTAAAATCGCTTCCAATGTTTCAATACGTTCAGACATTTTTTCTGCTTGCTCGGCCAAATTCTGCAGTGATGCGTGCTCTTCCGCACTCAACCCTTGGCTTACCTGCTTTTTACTTCGGTAGTGCAATATCAGCCATATAGGAGCAACGAAAATTAAAAACACAAAGAGCGGTGCTGTCAAAACTGCAATAGTACCCTCGTCCATAATGAACTCTCCAAAAAACTCTGATCTTAGCGCCCTCTATAATTTAACCTCACAAAGGGCGCTGCTCTATTATTATTCTGATTTTTCAGTGGTGCTCTTTGCACCTTTTATTTTTGCTTTAAGCGCAGCTAATTCGTCATCAACTTTATCACTTGCTTCAAGTTCTGCAAACTCATCGTTAAGCGTCTTTTTACCTAAATCATAAGCCTCGACTTGAGACTCTAAATCATCAATTTTCCGCTCATATTGCTCAAAGCGCCCCATTGCATTATCAACTTTGCTGCTATCAAGCGTCTTCTTAACTTCAAGACGCGAGCTTGCTGTTTTTTGACGCATAATAATGGCTTTTTGACGGTTTTTGGCATCAGCAAGTTTTTCTTGCAGCTGACCTATTTCATCTTGAAGCTTACTTATCTGCTCTTCTACTATAGCAAGTTCTTTACGCAATGCTTCAGCGGCTTCGGACGATTTTTTCTTCTCCTGAAGCGCTGCACGAGCGAGATCTTCTCGGTCTTTGCTAAGAGCAAGCTCCGCCTTTGACTCCCAGTCATGCGCATCGGTTTCGAACTTTGAAATCTGATTTACTATTTCTTTTTTGCTCGCCAAGGTCTTTGCAGATGCAGAGCGTACCTCAACTAATGTGTCTTCCATTTCCTGAATGATTAATCTAACCATTTTTTCAGGATCTTCCGCTTTATCTAAAAGCGCATTTATATTCGAATTCACAATATCAGTGAAACGCGAGAAGATACCCATAATATTTACCTCTTGCTAAGAATCTGGCGCAATTTGATCATTGGCCGCTGATTAACAGTGTTACGTCTGTGTGAAAGAGTATTCAATTTACTTGCCATGTTAGCAAATCTTCTAAGTCATTAATTTATATGCATTTTAATATGTAGTAAATAATGCTCGTCTATCAATATTTTTTGTTCTACACTATTAATTAGTCGATATGACCAATTTTTGAGGGATTTAATGAGTAGGTATCGCCAACAGGATAATTTGCTTGGTCAAGCAAATAGCTTTTTAGAAGTTTTAGAGCAAATATCACAGATAGCGCCGTTAGATAAACCCGTATTGGTTATTGGCGAGCGAGGAACGGGGAAAGAACTTATCGCTGCTCGCTTGCATTTCTTGTCAAAGCGCTGGGACCAAAACTACGTCAAGCTGAATTGTGCAGCATTAAGCGAAAGTTTACTAGAAAGTGAATTATTCGGTTATGAAGCCGGCGCATTTACAGGTGCTCAAAAGCGTCGCGAGGGAAGATTTGAAGTGGCCCATAATGGGACCTTATTCTTAGATGAGTTAGCTAACACCTCTGGCTTAATTCAAGAAAAATTACTTCGCGTTGTTGAATATGGCGAGTTTGAGCGTGTTGGCGGCAGTAAGTCAGTCAAGACTGATGTAAGGCTTATCGCTGCAACGAACGAGGATTTACCAGCGTTAGCCGATGCAGGTGAATTCAGAGCAGACCTGCTTGACCGGCTAGCCTTCGACGTTATAACAATTCCACCGTTGCGCGAACGACGGGAAGACATAATGATGCTAGCTGAACATTTCGCCATTAATATGGCGAGAGAGATGGACATGGAGTTATTTAGCGGTTTTACAGAAAAAGCCAGAAAAACCCTTCTTGACTATCATTGGCCAGGCAATATCCGTGAGCTTAAAAACGTTGTAGAACGTGCTGTCTATCGAACCAACAATCCTCACCTTCCTGTTCATGAAATCGTTCTCGATCCGTTTGAATCGGCGTTTCGCCCGCAAAATAGAATTAAAACACAAGATAGACAGACGGCAGTTTCGTCTTCACCTTCAGTACCTTTAACACCAACCGTACCTACTGCTCAAGTTGAACCTGTAGTACCGAGTATCCCTAATTCACAGGAAATCATAAATTACCCGATAGATTTGAAAGAACGCTCTCAACAACACGAGATAGATATGATAAAACAGGCACTTGCTGATAGTCAGTTTAATCAGAAGAAAACGGCAGAAAAGTTAAGTCTGACGTATCATCAGCTTCGTGGGTACCTTAAAAAATATAATCTCTTAGATTCTTCCGCTGAAGGCGTTGAGGCGTAAAGCATGTCCAAAAGTTTGGCGAAGCGTGTGTTGGTTTTGTTATGCATTCCACTGCTTCTTGTATCTTGTGTAAAACGGAACAAAGACGCTTTTTATAGTTCTGGCATAATTTACTGCTCTGAAAGCAACCCCGTCACCTTCAATCCGCAATTAGATACCACAAGCACTACTTCAGACGCGTCCTCCCATCAACTCTACGATCGTTTACTCGATTTTGATCCTGAAACCGGACGTATTGTTCCTAGCCTCGCCAGCAGTTGGCTAACCAGTGATGATGGTCTAACTTACGCGTTTCAGTTACGCAAAAATGTACAATTTCACACAACCGAATACTTCTCACCCTCGCGCACATTCAACGCAGACGACGTGATTTTCAGTATCAACAGGTGGCGCCTAACCTCTCATCCATACC
This sequence comes from Alteromonas sp. V450, assembly GCF_001885075.1. NCBI lineage: Bacteria > Pseudomonadati > Pseudomonadota > Gammaproteobacteria > Alteromonadales > Alteromonadaceae > Alteromonas > Alteromonas sp. V450. The sequence continues at coordinate 124,955 of NZ_MODU01000004.1, read as the reverse complement.
ATTACATTTCCGGAGGCCGGTACCCTTATTTCGAGAGCATAGGGCTTGCAAAGAACATTGCATCTGTTGAAAGGATAAACGGTTATCGGGTAGAAATTACGTTAAAACGTCGTGATAGTTCGTTCCTTGCTAACCTGGCAACAGATTTTGCCGTGATATTGTCAGAAGAATATGGAGCAGAACTGCTCAGGGACGGTCGCCCTAGCAGCATTGACGAACTTCCAGTGGGCACAGGCCCGTTTAAATTTGATAGTTTTCGTAAAGACCATTTTATAAAGTATCTTCGACATGAAAACTATTGGCGTGAAGAACTTGGCAACGAGGACAGTACAGATAGAAATTTACAAAGCACTACAGCATCCGTTAATCAACTTATCTTTGACATCACGCCGAAAAGCTCTCTTCGCCTCGCCAAATTGATGACCGGCGAATGTGACGCCACTGCGTTCCCGGCGCAAACCGAACTTGAGGTGATTCGCTCGCGTGATGATTTGATATTAGCAGAAAAGCCGGGCCTGAATATTGGCTTTTGGGCTTTTAACACACAGCGCCCTCCTTTTGACAACCCTGATGTGCGAAGAGCGTTTGCATCAGCTATCGATAAAAATACCTTATTGGAAGCCGTTTATTTTGATAGTGCAACTAGAGCTAAAACTCTTCTACCTGCGGCAAGCTGGGCATTTCAAAACGACGCCGACGATACGGCATACAATCCTGTACTCGCCAGAAAACTGTTAGCAAATGCGGGAATTGAGCCGGGTTTCTCCATGACAATTTGGGCTATGCCAGTAGAAAGAGCATACAACCCCAATGCAACTAAAATGGCTGAACTCATTCAACGTTATTTAAAAGAAGTTGGCGTAGAAGCCACTATTGTCAGTTACGACTGGGCAACGTTCAGACGTCATCTTCAAGAAGGGCTACATGACTCCGTGCTGATTGGATGGTCAGCTGACAATGGCGACCCAGATAATTTTTATCGTCCTTTATTAAGTTGTGGTGCCATTCCTTCCGGTACTAACCGTGCAATGTGGTGTAATCAAGACTATGACCGCTTACTTAATGACGCTTTGCAAACAGATGATATTGATGAACGAAACGCTATTTATCGCCAAGTAAATAGACTGTTATATGAGCGATTACCGTTAGTTCCCATTGCACACGCTTATCGCTATCAAGCATATCGATACGAGCTTGAAGGCATGAATATAAATCCATTTGGTGGCGTTCGCTTCGGTGGGGTAGAGAAAAAATTGTGATACACATACTTGTAAGATACAGCACTTTATTTATTCTCACCTTGTTGGTATTAGCGATAATTTCCTTCTCGCTGGCTTATTTGTTTCCCGGCGATACACTTGAGAATTTGACGGGATTAGTCCCACAAAATGATGTACAACGTCACGCTCTGGAACAACAGTTTAAACTTGACCAATCATATATTTCTCAATTTTTTTACTATGTAGGAAACCTGTTAACCGGGGATTGGGGGTACAGTTTTACTTCAGGGCTCCCTCTTAGAGACGAAGTTGGAATAGCGTTACCAGCAACAATAGAACTTGCTACTTATGCGATGTTCATGGCGCTATTTTTAGGCGTACCCCTTGGTTATTATGCGGGTGCTCGCTGCTACTCGACCACAGATAATATTGTAAATAGTGTAAGTATAACCACTTACTCATTTCCTGTATTTTGGTTTGCCTTACTACTGATCCTCGTTTTCAGTCTTAGGCTCGACGTCGCCCCGTTATCAGGTCGTATAAGTCTTTTGTACGATATTGAACCAACAACAGGTTTTATACTCATTGACATTCTTTTATCTGACATTGCAGACAAATCATTAGCATTTAAAGACGCTATTTCACACATGGCGTTACCAACGTTGGCGATTGGCGCTATTGCGACTGCATCAATGGTACGAATTACGCGTCGTTCAGTTATTGACGTTAAGCACCGTCCTTATATTGCTGCAGCAGTATCTCGAGGGCTGTCAAGTTGGCAAATTTTCTTTAGACATGTATTGCGCAATGCGCTGCTCCCCATATTGCCATTAATGGCTATTCAAATTACAACACTCATCACAAATGCGATGATTGTTGAAACTTTGTTTTCATGGCCCGGTATCGGGAACTGGTTAATTCAGGCAATTTATCAACGGGACTATCCTGCCCTGCGTATTGGAATGTTGGCTGTATCTACACTTGTTATCACACTGACTATTCTCATCGATCTATTTAACAGAATGATCGACCCTAGTAGAGAGAAATACGAACGTGCCACAGTTTAGTTTGTACGAAGAAGAGTTTCACCCGTCGCCATGGCAACGCACATGGTCGGCTTTCAAATCCAGTCATATCGCAATGGTTGGTTTAATTTTGTTAGGTATCTTCGTATTCTTTGCTATTTTTGCTCCATTTATTACGCCTTATGATGCTATTGAACAAAATATTGATGGGCTATTAATACCGCCAAGCTGGGTCACTAGTGGCTCTATTTCTCATTTGCTTGGCACAGATGCCCTCGGCAGAGACATATTCACCCGGATCGTATATGGCTGTCGGGTCACGCTGGGTTCTGCTTTCATCACGGTTGTTCTGGCAATGATTGTGGGCGTAAGTTTGGGGACGTTCGCGGGGATGCTGCGGGGCGTACGCTCAAGCATAGTAAACCACCTTCTAGACGCTCTTATGGCAATTCCAACATTGCTGATCGCTATCATCATTGTTGCAATCTTGGGCGCGGGTCTGGTCAACAGTATGTGGGCAATAACGCTGGCGCTCATTCCTCAATTTGTCCACTATACCCGCAGCTTTGTGCGCAGCGAGATGAAAAAAGAATATATCGTGGCATCTAAATTGGACGGAGCAAATAAATGGCAATTGTTTGTCCACTCGATACTGCCGAATATGATCGAAATGCTTGTTGTTCAAGGCACACTTGCGCTTTCAATAGCGGTTATTGATATTTCAGCACTTGGCTTTCTTAACTTGGGAGCCCAATCTCCTTTACCTGAATTAGGCGTGATTTTAGCCGATGGACTGGACGTGGCTTATCTTGCGCCTTGGAATGTTGCAGTGCCTGGAATGGCCATGTTTTTCATCGTCCTTTCTATTAATATCGTCGGTGATGGATTGCGCTCAGCATTAAGAAAAAGAGTGAGTCACTAAAATGCCAATGCTCGATATAAAAAATTTGACCCTTGAAATGCATAGCGGTGAATCTACGATAAAAGCACTCGATAAAGTCAATTTATCAGTGAGTAGTGGAGAGATTAGAGCGCTTGTGGGCGAATCCGGTTCAGGCAAAAGCTTGATTGTTTCTGCTATTTGCGGCGCGCTTCCCAGTCAATGGAACCTTACCGCCGACCGAATGAGTTGGAACGGTGAGAATCTATTGAGTATGTCCGTACAGCAACGTCGTGAGGTTATGCGACGAGAAATAGCAGTGGTATTCCAAAATCCGCAGGCCAGCCTTGATCCCTCTGCTACATTAGGGGAACAGTTAGAAGAAAGTATTCCAAGTGAGTTCGTTCAAGGTCAGTGGTTCTGGCAACGTGCACAGCATCGCAAAAAAATAGCAATCAGTACCGTGCATAAGGTGGGGATTAAGCATCACAAGCATTATTTAAGCGCCTTCCCACATCAGATCCCTGCAGATATTGGACAAAAGTTTATGATTGCGATGGCACTGGTGTCTCAGCCGAAGCTGCTCATTGCTGACGATCCAACGCGCGGCATGGAACCGACGACAAAAACACAGATTCTTAAACTGTTTACTCGATTAAATCAGACACGCTCCTTGTCGATTTTGTTTGTAAGTCACGACTTACTCGCGATCGCTAGTATGTCTCACTCTATGACGGTGCTGTACGCCGGTCAAACGGTAGAGTCTGGTAAGATGAAACACATCAAAAAACGCCCTCTTCATCCATATACCAAAGCGCTACTTGACAGTGCACCTAGTTTTAGAAAGGACTTGCCACCTAAATCCATGTTACCCACACTTGGTGGCTCTATACCCACACTGCAACATCTACCGATTGGTTGCCGACTAGGGCCACGCTGCCCTAGAGCACAGCGGGCTTGCGTGCAAACCCCATCAGTCAGAAAGATCCACGACCACAGCTACAGTTGCCATTATCCACTTCATATGGAGAAGTTATAATGGATATTATGCAAGTACGTCAGCTGACATTTATTCATAACGAAAGAAAACGTTGGCTAAAGCGACCTGAATTGTTTCAGCTAGGTCCAGTAGACTTAAATGTTAAACGTGGTGAGACAATTGCGATTATTGGTGAAAATCGAAGTGGAAAATCATTGCTAGCAAAACTTTTGGTTGGTGCGTTACCTGCCGATGCAGGAGAAATAGAAATCAATACGCACAAGTACTTGGCTAAATATCAGTCAAAAGAAATTCAAAATAAACGTACACACGACATTCGAATGATTCTGCAGCACAGCAGCGAATCAATGAATCCGGCTGTACCGGTTGGCAAAATTTTAGATGAACCATTACGTCTTAACACGGGGCTATCTGAAGACGAGCGCAAGCCCATTGTTGAGGACATGTTAGTCAAAGTAGGGCTACTGCGTGAGCACTATTATTTTTATCGACACATGCTGTCTGATGGTCAACAACAGCGTGTTGCGCTTGCTCGGGCGATCGTTCTCAAACCCAAAGTACTTGTCGCCGATGAACCATTTGCTGCCTTAGACCCCTCAATTCGTTCTCAAACTGTAAACCTCATTCTTGAACTGCAGCAAGAGCTTGGCTTGGCGTTTATATTTATCAGCCACAACCTCGGTATAGTTAGACACATTGCAGATAGAATAATAGTGATGGAAAACGGTGAAATTGTTGAAGAAGGTAAAACTGAAACAATATTCAGATGGCCCCAACATTCTAGAACCAAAAAGCTCGTCACGGCATATCAATCGCTCGTGCCCAATACAACAATTCGCTAGCATGAAAACGATATGGGTATGCTGTTGTAAAAAAATGCATATCACAGACGCAGTTTAAGCAACAGAGTGATTTTAATTGCATAGTAACAAGGGCCAATTTAGGCCCTTGAGAACAGTCACATAGATAGCAACGTTATCTTTTTTGAATGCTCAAAGCCCCCCTATTAACCGACCAGCGCCAGCAATATGCCCGCAGCAACCGCACTACCTAGCACACCCGCTACGTTAGGTCCCATGGCGTGCATGAGTAGGAAATTATGAGGGTTTGCTTCCAGTCCAACTTTATTAACCACCCTGGCCGCCATTGGTACAGCGGAAACGCCAGCAGCGCCAATCAATGGATTAATACTCCCCCCCGACAACTTACTCATCAGTTTTGCCATAAGTACGCCCGCAGCGGTGCCTATACCAAATGCGATAGCGCCAAGGCCCAAAATACCTAACGTCTCAACCGTAAGAAACGCTTTTGCAGATAGCTTAGAGCCTACCGCTAGACCCAGAAAAATAGTAACTGTATTGATGAGTTCGTTTTGGGCTGTTTTGCTTAACCTGTCTACAACACCACACTCTTTCATTAAGTTACCAAAGCAAAACATACCCACAAGCGGCGTTGCTGCCGGCAAAAACAAGATGGTCATAAACAGCACGGCGAGAGGAAAGATAATCTTCTCTCTCTTTGACACAGGTCGAAGCTGCCCCATTTTTATCTCGCGTTCTTCTTTTGTGGTCAACGCCTTCATGATTGGCGGCTGGATAATAGGCACTAATGCCATGTAAGAGTATGCAGCAACTGCAATCGCACCAAGTAGGTCAGGTGCAAGTCGCGACGCGAGGAAAATGGCAGTAGGCCCATCAGCACCACCTATAATAGCAATGGCACTTGCATCCTTTAACGTAAACTCAAAACCAGGTATGAGATTCAACGCTATAGCGCCAAATAAGGTAGCAAAAATACCGAACTGCGCTGCTGCGCCAAGTAACAGCATTTTGGGGTTAGCAATGAGAGCGCTAAAGTCTGTCATTGCGCCAACGCCCATAAAGATAAGCAAGGGGAATACCCCAGTATCTATACCAATTTTATAGATGTAGTGAAGTAAGCCACCCGCTTCTGAAAACCCTGCAATAGGGATGTTTGTAAGCAATGCGCCAAAGCCGATGGGAAGTAGTAGTAAAGGTTCGAACTTTTTCACAATGGCCAAGTACAACAAACCGAAGCCCACGGCCATCATTATGATCTGGCCGGCTTCAAAGTGCGCAAGCGCGGTACTATCCCAAAGTACCATTAACTTATCCATGTACTACCCCAATAAGATTAACGGTTGGCCACTGGTTACGGCATCGCCTTCGCCAACGGTAATGTCGGTAACCGTACCGGTAAATGCTGAGCGGATCTCTGTCTCCATTTTCATGGCTTCAAGGATCAACACTACATCGCCTTCTGACACGCTGTCGCCATTCCTTACCAAAATTTTAAACACGTTACCCGCAAGTGGTGCATCAATGGACTGGGTCGAAGGCGCTGCAGACGGCGCCGCGCTACTGGCTTGGGTCTGTGCTTGAGAACCAGAGCTGCTTGCAGGCGTAACGCTAGTTAGCGTACCTGAGGGTGCCACTTCTACGCGATAAACTTTGCCATCTACGTTTACGTCGTAAGTTTCACTCGCGCTAGCCTCTAATGAGTTTGGCTTCGCTTCGGCAGGATTAAGCCCATTTGAGCTTTGCGTTTCTTGTACGCTAGGTGCAGGTTCAAATGCATCAGGGTTGCCACGATTTTCAATAAACTTAAGGCCAATCTGCGGGAACAAGGCATAAGTCAATACATCATCAATTTTATCGTCTGACAATGATAGTTTCTTTTTCTCAGCCAGTTCATCAAGCTCTTTACTCAGCGCATCTAGCTCTGGGGCAATATTGTCGGCGGGTCGGCATGTTACAGGCTCAGCACCGTCAAGCACGCGAGCCTGCAGTTCTTTATTTACTGGCGCGGCGGTAGCGCCGTATTCACCTTTTAGAACGCCTGCAGTTTCTTTGGTTATGCTTTTGTAACGCTCGCCAGTAAGTACGTTAAGCACTGACTGCGTGCCCACAATTTGTGAGGTTGGCGTAACGAGAGGGATAAACCCAAGATCCTCCCTTACTCGCGGAATTTCTTTTAACACTTGTTCGAATTTATCTTCGGCGCCCTGTTCTTTGAGCTGGCTTTCCATGTTGGTTAGCATTCCGCCTGGCACCTGCGCCAAAAGAATACGTGCATCCACTCCTTTAAGGCTTCCCTCGAACTTGCTGTATTTCTTTCTTACATCTCTGAAGTAACTAGCGATGTCTTCAAGCTCAGGCAATGAAATACCCGTATCGCGCTCAGTACCTTCCACGATAGAAACCATGGTCTCCGTTGCGCTATGGCCATAAGTCATGCTCATTGAAGAAATAGCGGTGTCCAACATATCAATACCGGCATCGATAGCTTTTTGATACGTCGCTGTGCTCAAGCCGGTTGTGGCGTGGCACTGCATGGCTATAGGAACATCGACCGTTTCTTTTAAGCCTGTAATCAACGCTTCGCACTCGTACGGCTTTAAAAGGCCAGCCATATCTTTAACGCAGATGGAATGAACCCCCAGATCTTCAAGCTGTTTCGCCATTTCTAGCCAAAGCTTAAGGTTGTGCACTGGGCTTACTGTATAAGAAATTGTCCCTTGTGCATGAGCACCACTGTCGATGGTCGCTTTTATTGCGGTTTTTAAATTTCTAATGTCGTTCATAGCATCAAAAATTCTAAAAACATCTACCCCGCTTTCATGAGCACGCTCTACAAAGCGAGTTACAACATCATCAGCATAGTGGCGATAGCCCAAAAGGTTTTGACCACGTAACAACATTTGCTGCTTCGTATTTGGCATGGCTGCCTTTAATTTTCTAATACGCTCCCAAGGATCTTCACCTAAATAACGAATACAGGCGTCAAAGGTAGCACCGCCCCAAGATTCGACAGACCAGAAGCCTGCTTTATCTAATTTTTCTGCAATGGGAAGCATATCTTCAATACGCATACGCGTAGCAAGAAGCGACTGGTGGGCATCTCGCAGGACCAGCTCGGTAAGGGCCAGAGGCTTGGACATGATAACTCCTGATTAGGCTTTATTATTTAGAATTTTGACGATGAGTATGAATGGCGGCAGAAATAGCGGCGACAACGCTTCCATCTATGCCAGGTTGTACCGCTTGATTGCTTGGGCCCAAGTTAGCCGAAGTAGCTGAAGGCCCTTTTAAATTCGCTGATGGCTCTTTTAAATGAGCTGATGGCTCTGATGTTTCACCGGGAAAGGCTTCACAAAATCGGGCAATAAGATGAATACCAACTATAAGAAGCCCTAAGAATGAAAATACAAATACCATTCCTATGAGCATAAGAGAACCTGCTTCAATAAGCAGGTTAGCGACGGATTCTGAATTCATATTCAATCCTGTTGTTATTTTGTACCTGAATAAGTATCACGTGGTTTTTCAAAACACAACAAAGCAGCATAAAAAACCACTTAAAATTCAATAAAACCCATATAAATGAAACTTAATGCACTATTTATTAATATATTTGCAACATAGCAAGTTATTAATATTGGTCTTAGGGTGTCAGTTTTTCCACACGCAGTAGCCTCATTGACTACCCACGTTAATGAACACCTATATTTTCAGTAAAGTCACTGTCTAGCTGTTTAGCGAAGTCTTTCGCATGCATCGCCACTAGCTCTAACTGCATATGCTGCTCGTCTTCCGGTACATATGATGGCACGTGCACAGGTTTTCCATCACAATCTACTGCCATAAAAGTAATGAAACAACGATTCGCTACGGATGTTGTGTTTGCCGTGGCGTCGCCCGATTTAACTACAACGTAAATGTGCATACTTGATGCACCAGTGTGAACCAAACATGCCGTTATCTCAACGAGCTGCCCTACTTTTATCGGCTTTATAAACCGAATACCGTTAGCTGACACGGTAACGCAATAGCACTTCGACCACTGTGCAGCGCACGCATATGCGGCTTGATCTATCCATTTCATAACAATACCGCCATGAACGTTGCCGCCAAAGTTAACGTCGGTGGGTTCAGCCAAAAATCGAAAAGTGGTGGTTGGATGTGCCATAGGGTACCTCGCGCTTTACTGCTGTTATACACCTTAAGTTTAGCTCAAAATTCAAACAGCGCGCTTAGACGAAAGTGGAGAGAAAGAAAATAAAAGATTTAGAAATGAAAAAGCCCACCATTAAGGTGGGCTTTCCAATGTGGCGCGTGTGGAAGGATTCGAACCTCCGACCGCCTGGTTCGTAGCCAGGTACTCTATCCAGCTGAGCTACACACGCGTAATCTGTAGACTTTTGAGTACTACCTCAAAAGGTGACGCTTTAAAATAAGTGGCGCGTGTGGAAGGATTCGAACCTCCGACCGCCTGGTTCGTAGCCAGGTACTCTATCCAGCTGAGCTACACACGCGCAAAACTTGTTGTTGACCGTCACTGCCAACGAATAATGGCGGAGAGGGAGGGATTCGAACCCTCGATACGCGTATATGCGTATGGTTCCTTAGCAGGGAACTGGTTTCAGCCACTCACCCACCTCTCCTTGACTGCGGGGTGCATTTTACGGATTCATTGGCTTGAGTCAAACCTTTTTTATAAAGAAATTGATTACTCGATGTCATTTTAAACGATTCGAATAAAAAAGCGTTAATTTGTTCGCAATACAACCAATTAAATGACGCTTGCACCCAGATTGGTTTTCGAGTTCATATCAAAATAAAGATGAACAATTGAACATGGTTTAACGTCATTCCTTTTCTTTGGTGTGTGACGATAGGAACGTGAAAAACAAAAAAGGTCAGCAATGCTGACCTTTTTTATGAAGATTAGTCACTTTTTATTCCGCGGTTCCAGGCTGGCCGCCTTTCTCTGCTTGAATACGCATGTAAATCTCTTCTCGGTGCACAGACACTTCTTTTGGTGCGTTAACGCCAATACGTACCTGATTACCTTTCACGCCTAAAACAGTAACGGTTACATCATCACCAACCATAAGCGTTTCACCAACTCGACGAGTCAAAATAAGCATTCTCTTGCTCCTGTTCCTTATTTCTGAACATATCCTTTAAAGGTTTCGCTAATCACCGGCACGACCCGGAGAAAGCATCGGCGATTCCATGTTTTTGTGTCACTTGCAAAAACTCACCGTTATACACGTAAATAATTATAGCTTATCTTGCAACCAAGCGTTAACCGATTCTAATGCTTGCCCCAAGTTTTCAGGCTTGTCACCCCCTGCCTGTGCCATATCAGGACGGCCGCCCCCTTTGCCGCCTACTTGTGATGCAACAAAGTTAACAAGCTCGCCTGCCTTAACTTTACCTGTAAGGTTTTTAGTGACGCCAGCAATAAGATTAACTTTAGCGTCATTAGCCACGCCTAATACTACGATCCCTTCGCCAATTCGGTTTTTAATGTCGTCCATCATTGAACGCAATGACTTTGCTTCAACACCTTCCAAATTCGCAATTAAGACTTTTACGCCATTTATCTCTTTTGCACTATTAAGCATATCAGCACCTTGCTGACTCGCCAGTTTTTGTTTCGCAGAATTAAGTGCTTTTTCTAGTTCTTTAGTCTGATTTTGTAGAGAAACTACACGATCAAGTACATTTTGGTTGTCTGTTTTCAATAATGCAGACAATGAAGACAGTGTTGCTTGCTGCCCCTGCACGACCTCAAGTGCATGCTCACCAGTAACCGCTTCGATACGTCGAACGCCCGATGCAATACCTGCTTCACTGGTAATTTTAAACAAACCAATGTCACCAGTACGCGTAACGTGAGTACCACCACATAGCTCAACAGAGAATGGCCCCATGGTTACCACGCGAACTTTTTCGTCGTACTTTTCACCAAATAGCGCCATAGCGCCTGATGCTTTGGCTTCATCCAAATCCATTAGTTCAGTTGCTAACGTGTGATTTGCACGTATTTCTTGGTTAACTCGTCTTTCAATCACAGCAAGCTGCTCAGACGTTACTGCCTCAAAATGCGAGAAGTCAAAACGCATGCGCGGCGCTTCAACCAATGAACCTTTCTGGGTTACATGCTCACCTAGAATTTCACGCAGGGCTGCGTGGAGTAAATGTGTTGCACTATGATTCTTTTTAATGGCTTCACGGTTCGCCGCATCAATTGCTGCGGTTGCCGTATCACCTTTAGATACCGAACCTTTAGCAACCCCCTTGTGCGCAAAGGCATTACCCATTTTTTGAGTGTCGGTAACTATGAATTCACCGTTTGGTACGCGAAGCACACCTTTATCACCGGCCTGACCACCGCTTTCAGCATAGAACGGCGTACTGTCTAATACCACAACGCCTTCTTGACCGTCTTCAAGCTTCTCAACAAACGCATTATCAGCGATAAGTTCTACAACATTCGCTTGGCCTTCCACATCGGTGTACCCGGTAAATGAGGTTGTGTGGTCAATGGCAAGTTTACTGTTGTAGTCTGCACCAAAGTTGCTAGCCTGCTGTGCACGAGCTCGCTGTGCCTGCATAGCAGCTTCAAAACCTTCTTCGTCAATCTTAAGGTCGTGCTCACGCGCTACGTCATTTGTTAAGTCAGTAGGGAAACCGTAGGTGTCGTAAAGCTTGAACACTACGTCACCCGGCACTGTATCGCCTTCTAGGGTTTCTAGTGTATCGTTTAGAATAGCCATACCACGGGCTAGCGTTTTGCTAAACTGCTCTTCTTCAACACGCAGAACTTTTTCAATTACCGGTAGCTGATCTACAAGTTCTGGATACGCTTCACCCATTTCTTTGGCAAGTGATGCTACAAGCTTGTAGAAGAAAATATCGTTTGCGCCAAGCTGATAGCCGTGGCGAACAGCGCGACGAATAATGCGACGTAATACGTATCCGCGCCCTTCATTTGATGGCATAACGCCATCGCAAATTAAGAAGCTGCATGAACGAATGTGATCGGCGATAACCCGTAGCGATTTATTTTCTAAATCTTCGCTTCCAACAATGGATGCTGCTGACTTAATTAAATTTTGGAAAAGATCAATCTCGTAGTTGCTGTGCACGTTCTGTAAGATAGCGGAAATACGCTCTAGGCCCATACCGGTATCGATTGAAGGCTTAGGAAGTGGCTCCATGGTACCGTCAGCTTGTTTGTTAAACTGCATGAATACCAGGTTCCAAATTTCGATAAAACGATCGCCGTCTTCTTCAGGTGTTCCCGGAGGACCACCCCAAATGTGCGCACCGTGATCATAGAAAATTTCAGAACAAGGTCCACATGGACCTGTGTCACCCATAGACCAGAAGTTATCTGACGTGCTAATGCGAATAATCTTTTCTTTTGGAACACCAATATGGTTTTCCCAGATGTCGAAAGCTTCGTCATCTTCAGAATAAACGGTAACTAGCAGCTTTTCTTTTGGCAAACCAATTTCCTTGGTAAGGAAATTCCATGCAAATTCTATCGCTTCTTTCTTGAAATAGTCGCCAAAACTGAAATTGCCCAGCATTTCAAAAAAAGTATGGTGACGCGCGGTGTAACCCACATTTTCCAGGTCATTATGCTTACCACCTGCCCGCACACAGCGCTGTGACGATACCGCACGGGTATAGCTGCGTTTTTCTGCACCTAAAAAACAGTCTTTAAACTGATTCATGCCCGCATTGGTAAAAAGAAGTGTGGGATCATCTGCTGGTACCAGTGACGAGCTCGCCACCGTTTGGTGGCCATGGCTTTTAAAATAATCGAGAAACTTGTTACGTAAGTCAGCAGTTGATAATGTCATTGAAAACCTAACTTCCTTTAATTAATTCTGAAACGTGCGATTTGCCTGTTCTAGTGAGCTCTATAATCGGGGCGATTTGCGATTACGCAACACGCAAACCCTCTCTATAATTCTCTGGATATTAAATATGCACACAATTTTGCGCAACAATACCATGGATAGCGCAATTTTGTTAAGTGTCGCGGGAAGGAGATGGGGTGTATTTTCACTATAAATCGATAAAAATAGCCAACGTTCCAAAAAACATTGCCGATGTAAGGAGAAATGGTGCTGATGTAGATACCGAGGCACTCCTACTCATCCACACGTTCGAGTGCGTTAGCGCGTATGGGTTTCTGTACTTATGTTGCAAGCAAACCGAAAACTAGCGCTACTCATTTGCGCTTACTGCATACTCAATATGCTCGTGGTAAAAGCCTCTATATTGAAGAAATTGTTTTTGCTTTTGTCTTAATGAAAATTCCGATACATAAAAGTCACCAAACTTTTTCTCTTTTACTTTTCTAGCACTTTCAAACCAGTCTGCATCAATCTCTCTCATTGCTTGTTCAGCGGTACTCTCATCTACACCGTATTGTTGTAAGTCTAGTTTTATTGCGCGAGGTCCCTTCCCTTTTAAATAAAGCGCTCGGGCGCGACTCTCTGCAAATCGAGCATCGCTTTGGATATCAGCGTATCTAAATTCCTCGAGAATAGGCATAAAAACATCACTCGCTATTCCCTTCTGCTGTAACTTTCGCATTACCTCGTTAAAGCTATGCTCTCGTCGTGCCAGCATGCGAGTAATCGCGTCGGTAATGATTTTTCGATCAAACTCTGACATTTTAAACCTTACTTGGCCACCTCGTCGTATTGAGTGCATCATTTTAAACAAATATCTGAGAGAGCGCAGCTTCAAAAAAATAGCGCGTTTACTTCAGCAAGCTGCAACAGCCAATGAATTACAAAATAAAAATAATTGATAGTTTAAATCAAATTCCTCAAGACCAATGGAACGCCTTAGCAAAGGGCGCGGGTCCGTTTCTACGTTACGAGTTTCTACATACCCTAGAAACCAGCGGGTGCTGCTCTAATGAAACGGGTTGGCAAGCGTGTCATATCATTATTGAACAAGAAAACTCAGTTGTTGGCCTTGTGCCAGGTTATCTAAAAACGCACAGTTACGGTGAATACGTATTCGACCATAGCTGGGCTGATGCATATCACCGATACGGCCTTGAATATTATCCTAAATGGATATCAGCCATACCGTTTACGCCAGTGACGGGCCGCCGCATGCTGCTATTAAACAGCGTTGAACCAAATAGCGAATTATTGACGGACATTGAGCGTGCATTGCAGCACTATGTTGACCGCCAATATGGTGAAAGCCTGTCCTCCTTACATTGGCTGTTTACCACAAAGCAATGTCACCACTTTTTCAAGCAAAGCCCCAGTTATCTCGAAAGACATGCTGTACAATTTCAATGGCACAACTATCAATATACCGTCTTTGAAGACTTCTTAAGTGCATTAACATCAAGAAAACGCAAAGACATTAAGAAGTTGCGCAATAAACACAAAGACATCGGTATCACTTACTCTCATAGAACAGGAGAGGATATCGATTCATCGACGATAGCATTCTTTTCAAAATGCTACGAATCAACGTACCTCAAGCGGAGTGGACATTCGGGTTACTTGTCACCTGATTTCTTTTATTTGCTGGCCGAAAAAATGCGTGATGAGATGCTAATCGTTACTGCGTATGAACATCATACCCCTGTCGCAAGCGCGTTGTTTCTATACGATAAGACAGGGCTTTACGGTAGATATTGGGGGGCATTGAAAAAGATTGATGGGTTACATTTTTCGTGTTGCTACTTTGAAGGGATTGAGTTTGCCATCAATAACGCATTGCCCCTTTTCAATCCCGGAACGCAGGGTGAACACAAGCTTTTGCGCGGTTTTGAGCCAATTTTTTGTAACAGCCATCATCGTTTATTTGAACCTAATTTCCACCACGCTGTAGCGCAATTTTTACACCGTGAAACGGAAGAACTCTCCCACTATTTTAATCAGGCAAAGAATGCTTTACCGTTTAATGAAGCTTTTACGCCTAAATTAACAACAAGTGTCACTGCACATAACGACGACACTAATAATCACAACGAGAAATAACATGAAATATAAAATTCTTGCCGCTGCTGTCGCGGTATCACTCGGTTTAGCTGGCTGCAGTCAGCCAGAACAAACTAAAGAGCAGACGGTTGTTACTGACGATCAACATTCACAAGGTCAAGCAGAGTTAGGATCATTTGGTGTTGACCTTTCTGCGCGTAATGAAGCAGTAAAGCCGGGTGATGATTTCTTTATGTATGCCAGCGGTGGTTGGTATGACAACTATGAACTTCCAGCAGACAAGACACGCTACGGCGCATTTACAGCACTTGCAGATAGAAGTGAAGAACAGGTAAAGAATATTATTGACGGGTTATCTGAAAAAACGTCATTGACTGAAGAAGAAAAGCTTGTGCACGACTTTTTCCAGTCATACATGGATACGGAAACCATTAACGAGAAAGGAATAGGCCCACTTAGTGACGTGCTTGCCTCATTTGACAACATTGAAAATACCACCGATTTAACAAGAGCGTTTGGAAACAGCTGGCTAGTGGGCTCATCTGCTCCGATTGGTGGGGGCATGTGGTACAACCGATTAGACCCAAACGAATACCAAATGAGTGTGGGCGTTGGCGGCTTAGGTCTACCTGACCGTGACTATTACCTTAGTGACAACGAACGTTTCGTTAAAATCAGAGACGCTTATACAAAACATATTGCACAGATGCTTAGTTTTGCCAATGTCGACAACCCTACTGAAAAAGCTTCAGAAATCTTGGCGCTAGAAACAGAAATTGCTAACGCGCAATGGCCACGGGAAAAACGACGCAATCGCGACTTAACGCTTAACCAAATCAAACGTGAAGCGTTAAATGAAGCTTATCCAGGGTTTGATTGGGACACGTACTTTGAACAAGTAGGTTACAAAGTACCTGAACTCAATATGTCTCAGCCTCAGCCCATCAAAGATGTAATCTCAATTATCAACAATAATGATATAGAGGTGTGGAAAAATTATCTGAAGTACCACACTATTTCTAACAATGCTGAATTGCTTTCTGAAGAAATATATTTAGCAAACTTTGACTTTTACGGTAGAACTTTGCGAGGACAGCAGGAGCCAAGACCAAGATGGAAGCGTGCTGTAAGTCAAATGTCAGGTACCACATCGTTAGGCTTTGCCATCGGTAAGATTTACGTGAATGAGTATTTTCCTGAAAGCTCTAAAGCACAAATGTCAGAGCTGGTAGAAAATCTTCGTACCGCTTTGGGTCAACGCATTGACAACCTTGATTGGATGAGCGAAGAAACCAAAGTTAATGCTAAAGAAAAGTTAATGGCATTCAACCCTAAAATCGGATACCCAGACGAATGGCAATCTTTTGACGGATTGGCTATCAGCGAAAAGGATTTGATGGGCAATGTGATGAACTTGAGAAAATTCTTTCACGCCCAGTCTGTTGAAAGGGAACTTCAAAAAACTGACCGAAATCGTTGGGGAATGACACCTCAGCGCGTCAACGCATATTACAACAGCTCATTCAATGAAATTGTTTTCCCAGCCGCTATTTTACAGCCACCATTTTTCGATCCAAATGCGGATCCGGCCGTGAACTACGGCGCCATTGGTGCAGTTATTGGCCACGAAATGGGTCATGGTTTTGATGATCAAGGCTCAAAATCCGACGCTAATGGAATTCAAAGAAATTGGTGGACTGATGAAGACCGAGCAGCATTTGAAGCGAAAGCAGACATGCTAGCCGAACAATACAACCAATATGAGCCGATTGAAGGTAATTTTGTTAACGGTCGAAATAGCCTCGGTGAAAACATTGGAGACGTTGGTGGCCTTTCTATGGCATATCACGCCTACAAACTAAGCCTAAACGGCAAAGAAGCGCCAGTTATCGATGGCCTTACTGGCGATCAGCGTTTCTTCCTAGCTTGGGCACAAGTTTGGAAAGAAAAGCGCACAGAAGAAAGCATGTTGAACCAGCTACGCGCTGGCACTCACGCCCCAGGACGATACCGTGCTCAAGCGCCGCGTAACCACGATGCTTGGTATGAGGCGTTTGATGTTAAGCCGGGTGACGCGCTTTATTTACCACCAGAAGAGCGTGTGAAAATTTGGTAATCGTGAGGAGTTTCTAACGCAAAAGGCAGGACGATTTTCGTTCTGCCTTTTTTATTGGTTAGTTATAACTGCAAACGCAATCAGTCTTTTTTGGGGTATAAAGTGATATAGTTACGAACATGCTCTTTGCAACGTGAAACGGCTTGTGAAAAATCACCGTTCCCCACACTACCCATCGAATAGCGCAGCCAATAACCATCTATTATGGCCGCAGTCGACGACGCCGCGCGACTGACGTGTTCCGGTTGTACCAGCTGGCGATAACTAAATGCTAAATTGCGTTCTAAACGCTTGTGGTTAATACACTGCAATCTGTGAAGATTTTCATTATGTAACGACAACGCCCAAAAATTAAACCATGTATTGGTTGCTGAGCTTGCCCCTTGCGTTTGTGAAAAGTTATTTTCAATAATGAAATCAATACGCGCAAGCGGATCATCAATACGCTGTGTAATTTTAAGCGCGTCTAAAAGATGGCGCATAGTGGCCTCAATTAGGCCCTGCTTATCACCAAAATAGTGGCTTATGATCCCCGAAGAAAGTCCTGCTTTTTTACTAATGAGGCTGATTGTTGTGCCGTGATAGCCTACTTCAGCCATGACATCCAAGGTTGCTTCGATTAGTTGTTTTTTGCGAACTGGCTCCATTCCCACCTTGGGCATGCTACGACTCCAAACCGTTAATATTAAATAAACCTGCGGCAGCGCTTCGCCGCCACAGGCATGATATCACGATTAAAAGGTTAAACGTGCATTCACTGCAACAGCGCGCGGCGCACCTATCCAAAAAGCTCCTGGGGCAATGGTAGAAGCATACTTTTCATCAAACAAGTTATTCACAGTGAGACGCACTTCAAGCTCTTCCACGCCTTGACCGATGTTTTCAATGAAGCCACCAATGTAAAAGTCGCTCACAATGTAATCATCAACTTGTGCAGCGTTGTCGATATCAAGATAGCGGCTATCAACGTACTTTGTAGATAAACCTGCAAAGTAGTTGTCACGCGACCAATCAAGGCTCAATACGGCCATAGTGTCAGGGGTACCGATAACCGTATTACCTTCGATGGCCACTAGCGACATTTCTGGATTATTAGGATCGGCGATGGCTGCTTGAGCATCTGCAAGGGTGTCATATTCCGTGCCTGAACTTCCTACCGTCGCTACATACTCTGATTCACTTAATGTAATAGAGGTGAATAGAGATAATTCGTCAGTTAGCATGACGTCTGCTGATATTTCAACACCGCTAGACTCAATACCGCCCACGTTTTTGTAACCCCCTGCAGCAGCTTCAAGAAAGTCAATCCCTTCTGAGGTTTCATTGCTGGTAAACTGGATACGGTCGTTAAACTCAATGTTATAATAAGTCACGCTCGCATTGAAACCCGGTGATGCAAAACGGAAACCTATATCAATATTGTCAGCTGTTTCAGGCTTTATGAAACGCAGGTCTGTTTCGTTGCGCTCAAGCTGTGCATCTTTAATTGCCGCAAAGTTTTCTCCGTAACCCGCAAACACCTCTAGCCCGTCGATAGGTAAAGGGGCTACAACACCCGCTGAAAACAATGTGTCAGAATCAGTATTCACTGCCAAATCGTTGGCTGCATCAAAATTATCATTTTTTTCAATATCTACGTTAAATTTCTTTGCACCAGCGCGAACACGAGCAAATCCAAGATCAAGCTCATCTTCTACATAATACATTAAAGTATCAACAGGAAAGGTCCTGTCGTACTGCACCCAGTAAGGCACGTTGTCATAATCTACGCTAATAGAAGAGTTGGTGATTTTATGCCAATCACGAGACTCGCCACGCTCATAATCTTCCCACCAAATACCGAATCGCACTGTATTATCAAAATCACTAATTTTGGTATACCAGACTGCATCGGCATTAATACCAAAGCGCTCTTTATCATAATGGGTGTGACGATACGAGCCTACTGGAATAGCACCTTGCTCATAACAACCGGGGTCATATTCTGCACCTGCTCCACCGTAAGGGAAAGTTAGTGAACTTTGGCAACCTTCAATAGAGCTTAACTGGTTGCCTTGTCTGTCAACAAAGTAAATTTGTCCGAGCTCTTGTCCGCCAAAAACCGTATTTCCGACTACTAGTTCTGAATGACCTTGCGTACCGTCATCAGTAATATCAACAATATAAGGGGGAACCCATTCGCCGCGGCCTTCATTATCGTGGTAATACACATTGGTCATAAAATCAACTTGGCCAATGGTGAACTCGGCTTGTAAATAGGCAAAAAGGTTTTCACGAAGAGTAGACCATCCTCGACGGTATGCCTGATCTTGATAGGGTACACCTGTCCATTCGTCGGTTAACTGGTCCCAATCTGGGTTTTGCTCATATTGCGCCAACCCGTATATGCGCTGGTAGTTGTCTTCGTGAGTATCGTCGTAAGACAGATAGCCAGTTAGCGACACGTCGTTAACCGTAGAAATAAACTTCATGGCTAAGTGGTCTCGGGTGTTCTCTGCTGCTTGCTGCATAAAGTCAGAGCTTTCTTGGCTTGAAAGACTTATCCACGCGTAGGTATCTTTAAAAATTTCGCCCGTTTCATAACGCACATAATATTTTGACGCATCAAATGAGCCAGCCGTTACGCTGGTCACCAAACCTTGTTCCATAGAAGGGTCTATGGTGGTGAAGTTAAGCGTACCGCCTAAAGCTTCATGTGATCGAGATGCGATATCAGCTGTGCCTTGAGAAACTTCAACGCCCCTTACGTTTTCAGTGTCGATATAACGATTCGCTTTTGCACCACCGCCGTAGTTTGAATTACCGTTAGCGATGCCGTCTACCGTCATACCAATCTGCTGCTCGTTAAGATTTACCTGGAAACCACGAATAACAATAGATGTGGACCAATCGTCGGCACCAAAGGTATCGCCTTCGTTAATTAGCACCCCCGGCAGGTTATCAACGGCGGCTAAAACACTGCTCAGGTTAGCTTGCTGCTTAAACATATCGTCGCTAGTAGCGTTGTTTGCATAAGAAACGCTTCGCCCCACTACGGTAATTTCTTCTATACGCTCTTCATCTACACGTTCTGCTTCATCAGCGTATGCGAGTGAAGCCGAGGTAAGCGCCGACATAGATGATAGTGCAGTGAGTACTGCTATCGAGAGTTTATTGTGTGATTTCATGTTATTCCCAAAGTAGTTATGTATTGTTTGCGCACTACTGTAGGAGCTTATTGTTACACTTACGTTAAATTTAATTGAACATTCAATTAAAAAGATACAGTGTCGTCTCGGTCAAAAATATGAGGCCAATTGTGTCATTTAAAATGTTGATTTTAAGACATAAAAAAGCCCTCAAAATGAGGGCTAAAAAGGGAAAGGTTTTGTGTCTTTATTTAACTATTACGACTGCGTTGCGGCTTGAAAACGGGTGTTTGTGCTTTCAGTCCCGGCTACTTGCTTTTCTGCATAAAGCAAGGCGTCGTGCAATGTTTCAAAGTTAGGTATACCTGGGTGCGCTTCGTTTACGCCCTCAAGCACCTTATTGACCTCGGCGTTAGCACCACAGATAACTAACTGACGACCTGCTGCTAGTGCATCTGAAGTTACCGTATCAACAGCCATAGCCGCCGATACATCCATCAGTGGAACACGAGAGAAATCTAGAATGGTTACCTTAGAGCCCGGTTTCACTCGCTCGCGAACGTGGTGACCCAAATCAGCCGCTGCGCCAAAGCTTAGCGGGCCGCCAAAACTAAATATAGATACTTTATCTTTAAGTGATTCTAGTAACTCATTTTCTTTAGGGTCGTTTAACGACTCAGGGATCTTCTTAAGCTCTTCAATTTGCAGCTGTGCGATCTGCTTAACGTACGCTAACGCTGCAAACACTACACCTACACCCACTGCCGTGATCAGGTCTACAAATACTGTTAGCGCTAGCACCATGATCATGAGGCCAAAGTCCCAGCGCGGGCCTTTGTGTGCACGCTTCAGGTAGCTCCAGTCAATGATATCTAAACCAACTTTAACCAAAATACCTGCAAGTACCGCGTGAGGAATTTGCGCCGCTAGCGGACTAAGCCCCAACACGATGGCTAGAAGCACTAGCGCATGAACCATACCTGAAATATTATATTTACCACCGCTACGGATGTTTACAACAGTACGCATGGTAGCACCCGCGCCCGCAATACCGCCGATAAGGCCAGCGAATGTATTACCGATACCTTGACCAATTAGTTCTTTATTACTGTCATGACGGGTACGCGTCATGTTATCAGCAACCAGTGATGTCAATAAGCTATCAATAGCCCCCAATACCGCCAAGATAAATGCTGCCTCAAGAATTAGCAGAGCTTTACTTTGTTCAAATACTGGTAGGTGCAGACTTGGTAGGCCTGTAGGAATGTCACCAAGAACAGGTACTGATAGCGCAAGGCTTACTAGTGTTCCGATAATTAGTGCAGCCAGAGCACCAGGTACATACTTACCTAGTTGCGGTGGCCACTTGTAGGCAATAACCAAAGTACCAAGGCCCAGCGCCAAGGTTGCGAAATCAATATCGGCAAGCGCGGTTGGCAAATATGTCAATGCGCCGATAGTTCCACCTGGAGGCTCGTGCCCCAGCAAGCGGCCGATTTGAAGAATAATGATAATTGCACCGATGCCTGACATAAAGCCCGATATAACCGGGTAAGGCACCAAGCGGATGTATTGGCCTACACCTAAAAAGCCAAAAACAATCTGGAAAATACCGGCCAATATTACGGCAGTGAAGATGAGGCTGGCGTCGCCTGAAAGGCTCGCAAACAAACCCGCAAGTACAACAACCATTGGACCTGTTGGCCCCGAAATCTGAGCCGGCGTTCCACCGAAAAGTGCGGCAAAGAAGCCTACCGCGATAGCACCGTAAAGACCCGCCATTGGGCCTAAGCCTGACGCTACACCCAGTGCAAGCGCCAGTGGTAAAGCAACAATACCGGCTGTTAAACCGCCGGTAAAATCGCCTCGTAAATTTGAAAGATTAATTTTTACCATAATGATAGACCTTATTCGCCACGCGTAAGCTGGGCTTCAGCCGCGCTTTGGTCCATGGCTTCAAATTCACCGCTTTCGGCGTTGTAGCAAAGTACATCACCTTCACCGATGTTATAAACCCAGCCATGCAGCTTAACCTGGCCCGTAGCGATTTTTGCAGCAACAGACGGGTGAGTGCGAAGGTGTTGAATTTGTTGAACAACGTTTTCTTTCGTAACGGCTTCCAAATCTTCTATAGACAAGTCAGCGTGTCCACAACGCTCTTTAACCACTTCTGTGGCTACTCGACAATGGCCTAACCATTCTTTTACATGTGGCAACGCGCTTAAGCCTTCCGGGTTAATGGCGCCTTTCATTGCACCACAATCGGTGTGGCCACAAATCACGATGTGAGAAACGCCTAATGCAGCAACAGCAAACTCAATAGATGCTGTCATACCACCTGTTTGGTTGCTGTGAGGAGGAACAATGTTGCCGGCATTACGACAGATGAAAAGCTCACCGGGATCGGTTTGAGTTACTAAGTTAGGGTCGATACGCGAGTCTGAACACGTAATGAAAAGCACTTCTGGATTTTGTCCGTTAGCCAGCTTTTGAAACGTAGCTTTCTTGTTCGGGTAAACTTCTTTTTGAAATTTAGCAACACCAGAGATGACGTGGTCCATATATTACTCCCAATATTTTAATAATTGTAATGATTATGTAATTACGCCAGTTTCACCTGATAGATTAATAGTTTAATATAGTAACTCGCGATAGCTAAATACTATCACGTGTTAGGCACTACCAATGATAAGTTTAGTAACAGAAGGCAGCTTTCACCATGCAATTTACCGGAAAGGCCCCGTCAATTAACCAAATCCGCTATTTTGTGGCCGTGGCGAAGTACCTTAGTTTCAGACAGGCTGCGGGAATTTTGGGCATTAGCCAACCAACTCTGACCAGTCAAATTAGTGCTCTGGAAAATTTGTTAGGTTTGACACTATTTGAGCGCTCACGTACGGGCACACTATTATCCCCTCAAGGAAAAGCGCTACTAGATGCGGCTGAGGAAGTTCTTCAGGCGTCACAAAGATTCGGCGAGATAGCTCGCGACTTATCTGAGGGTGAAACAGTTACATTCCGACTGGGTATTCCCCCTACACTTGGGCCTTATCTCCTCCCTTTTGTTTTACCAGATTTGCACAAGCGTAAGCCCGGCTTGCGTTTTTACGTACGCGAAGGCGCGCCTAATGCACTGCAACATGGCTTATTGCGCGGCGAATATGATCTAATTCTTTCTCCACTTTCAGGGGAAAACTCTCAATTGATCACGCAACCGCTGTTCAAAGAGCCCTTAAAGTTCGTCACGCCTTCTGATCACAAATTGTCCGGAAAAGCCTACGTTAAGCCAGAGGAAATAAGCGGCGAAAAGGTGTTAACACTAGAAGACCGACATCACTTTCACCATCAAGTGCAGCGTATTTGTGATGAAATTGGTGCAGATCTACAACGTGATTACGAAGGCACGAGTCTGGATACCTTACGCCAAATGGTAGTAATGGGCATGGGCGTGGCCTTTCTGCCTGGGCTTTATATCCATTCTGAGCTACACAAACCAGAAGCGCTACATGTGTGTGAAATTGCCGATATGCCTATTGAGCGTCAGCACTCGTTAGCGTGGAGAAACACAGCGCCTGGACGAAAGACCTTTAGGGAAATATCAATCATCATTAAAGAGATAATTGAAACTCGACTGTCGAACGCCGTAAGCATTGTCAGTGCTGCTTCCAGCCCCATCCAGAAACGTTAAACCGGTTGTAATTTGTTATGATTGATAGACAACATTTAAAAATAGTAAGAGCAATTGATGCCGAAGGTACTATGACCGAGGCAGCCAAATCACTTTTTCTTACCCAGTCAGCGTTGAGCCACGCAATGAAAAAACTGGAAGCCCATTTTGACGTACCGCTTTGGAAAAAAGACGGCAGAAGACTTACTCTGACTCAGGCAGGTCAGAGTGTATTGGGCTTAGCCCATCGAGTTCTACCCCAGTTTGAGCATACTGAAGCTCAATTACGCAGATTTGCCGATGGTAAACAGGGCATATTACGTATTGGCATGGAGTGCTACCCCTGCTTTGAGTGGTTGTTAAAAGTGGTAGCGCCTTTTTTAAAAGCCTTTCCAGATGTTGATGTAGATGTTCGCCGTGCTTTTTCTTTCGGCGGATTGCAGGCGCTTCACGGCTACGATATTGATATTTTGCTCACGCCAGATCCACTTTCACTTGATACCATTACCTACACGCCAGTGTTCGAATATGAACAAGTGTTGGTAATGGATAAACATCATCCTTTGACAGAGAAACCATATATTGCACCACAAGATTTAAGTAATGAGACCCTTATCACCTACCCCGTAGAACTCAGTCGACTGGACGTTTTTACGCATTTCCTTACACCTGCCAATTGCACAGTAAAGCAACATAAAACGATTGAAACCACGGAGATCATCTTACAAATGGTAGCTGCCGGTCGCGGTATTACCGCTTTACCAAAGTGGCTAGTTGAAGAAGCAAAGGAAAGTGAGCTTCTAGCGTGTCGCTCACTTGGAGAAAAAGGTGTATCGAAAACGCTTTACTTAGGCCACAGAAAAGCGCAAGACGTGCTCGGTTTTGTAGATGATTTCATTGCCCTTTCGAAAGTCCACACGCCATAGTTGTTTCGAAATGTAGTGTACAGGTTATCTCATGCCTGGGAAAAACATCATTCGCTTGCCGAAAAACAGGTAAGCGATTTTCGATAGTTAGTCTGTTTTATTTAGCCCATAAGCCACATTTCGTTTTGTGTTTACACTGTTATTAAAGCTAAATTTTAAATTGCCCCACCAATTCTTTTAGGTCACCAGAGACGGCACTTAGCTGCGTCGCTTCTACCGCTAGCTCTTCTGCATGCTGACTGGTTTTATCACTTAGGCTTGTGATAGCTACGAGCGACTTATTAATGTCTTGGGCGACTTCTGTTTGCTGTTCGGTAGCAAGTGCGATGTGCGTACTTTGCTCGTGAACCAAACCTATAGACTGAGTAATATCTTTAAGTGTCTCGACCACTTTTTCTGTTTTTTCAACGCCAGATTGAGAGCGGGCTTGTCCTTCCTGCATAACACTGTTGGTCTGCTCAGACATCGCCTGCAATCGCTCTACCATTTTTCGTATATCAGTCGTCGATTCTTGTGTACGACTTGCTAACGAGCGAACTTCATCTGCAACAACGGCAAAGCCGCGTCCCTGTTCACCGGCTCTCGCCGCTTCAATAGCTGCGTTTAATGCCAGTAAATTAGTTTGTTCAGCGATGCTGTTAATTACATCAACTACAGCACCGATGCTGTCAGATTCTTTACTCAATCCGCCTACAACTTCAACACCCTGACTGATGGCGTCGGCTAGCGCGCGAATTTCCCTCATAGCGTCTTGCACTTGTTCACTACCGGCTTGTACTAGCTCATCAGCTTTAGTCGCAGCGTCACTGGACTGCGCCGCATTTTTTGAAATTTCAACAACGGTGGCGGCCATTTGCGTGACTGCCGTAGACACATTGTCCACCTGACTACGCTCTTGGTTAATTTCCTTGCTAGTCGCGTGACTCACATCGCGAAGGTGGTCTGCCGCATCAGAAACAGCCTTGGTGTTAGCGGCAGTATCTTTAAGTAGCGATCTTAGTTTATCGGTAAAAGTATTGAACTCTATGGCAAGCGCCCCAATTTCGTCGTTACTTTTAACTTCCAGACGTTTGGTTAAGTCGCCGTCGCCATGCGCTATTTCCGCCATTGCGTTACGCATTTCTACCAAAGGCTGAGTGACTTTAGCACTCGCAAAATAAGTAATGAGCGCTATTAACCCAATAATAATAATGGCGACGATAATTGCTGTAGTAATTGCATTATTTATCGGGCTGTCAATGATGCTTGCAGGGATAAGAATGCCCAGCGACCAATTCATTTGTGGGTTAGCTAACTGAGCGTGCTCAAAAACCGCAACATAGCCTTCCCCCTTCCAGGTGACGTGCACAATACCAGATTCGTTAGTCGCGATATTACCCGCCAACTTGCCAAACCCTTCAGTGCTATCAAACACGCTGTCGAAGTTACCAATAGAGGAGCTTAGTGGTAACGCCTTGCTCTGCTTCGGAAAGTAAACAATGTTTTGGTTTTCATCGAGTAAAAATGCCGTACCTTGTTCTTCATAACGAATGGCATCTATGACCTTACCCACCGTGCTAATAAGAATATCGACACCGCCAACGCCTAGTAATGCTCCATTTTTGTATATCGGGGTTTGTACTACTGCAGATACGCTTCCATCTTGGGAATCGACAGCAGGAGGCGTTACATATAGCTTTCCTTTTTCAACGGCAGTAGTGAACCACGGACGCTTAGTTGCAAAGTAACCGGCGTTAGGATTGCCAGCATCAGGGCCCGAGGTGTCGACGCCGACTCGCCCTTCCTCATAAAAATACTCACCTGTTTTGGCGGAACCAAAGAACGCCGATTTAATAATGGGATCTTGGCTGCTGATGTTCTCAAAAGTGGCATAAATATCTTTAGATTGAGCCAATTGGCTCTCGGGGGCTCCTCGTTTGTTATGGCCCGCGAAAAAATCTTGCAAAAAAGGACTGCTCAAAAATGCGCTAGCGACGCCCCCATAAGTTGCGAAGAAACCTTCAACGTCATTAGCCTCACGTGCAACTAAGGATTTAAGCTCTTTTTCTACGCGACTGCGGGTGTTATCTGCAACGGTATTGACTAAGAAAAACGCCGTAATGAGTAACATCAAAGCTATGCTACCGCCAACGATAAGCATGAACTTTTTTTGGAGTGATATGGATTTCATTTGTACTTCTCATTGTTTACTAAACGCCACAACATGTGAAAAGTGTATTCCAGCACTAGGGCCTGTTGACCTTTGTTGTACATTTTTGCAGCCGTCTTTGTGCCATCTAGACAAGGCGGATGTTTGACGGTTTAGTGGTTCTAAGTCGAAAACATTCAACGCAGTATAGATGGCACAAAGGCGCTGCCCGAAGGGATCGTTATGGAAGCCTTTTACTCTTTGTCACAGCCCTTTAACTTAGCCCACTAGGCTTGTAGGACTGTTTCGCGATTAAAAGGCTTCCATTTAGACCAAAATTCGTACATCAAAGGTCAACAGGCCCTGATAATTCGCACACACTACAGGTTTAGTTTTATTAGTATAAAGCACAAGTGAGGTACACCCACTTGTGTGTCTAATACTTTGAGATATACAGAGAAATTTTACAACCTCTGAAAGTCAATTATACGAAAGTTTAAATGCAGGCCAGTTGAACGCTTTGAAGAATTAGCTGTAAAAGCAAAGATAAGCGGTAGGCGTAGACACTTTAACGTCAAAAGATGCATCGGCAGGCACATTAAAACTGGTACCTGTTGCGAAAGATTGCCATTCGTCACTTCCCAGCAGCTTCACCACTAGCTCACCTTCAACCACTTTCATCAGCTCTTTTTGTGATGTAGAAAATGTATATTCACCCGGCGACATCACGCCCGAGGTGCAGGGGCCGTTTGCAGATTCAAACCCAATCGAGCTCACTTTATTGTCGAAATAATGATTTACTTTAAAGCTCATAGCTACTCCTTTCATTGATGCAAAAGATGCTTTTCTAGCGTTTTTGCCAAATAAGCATATGGTTGTTGGCGGGCATGTCGATAATGTCTTGTAAGCTTAACTCGCCTGCCCAAGCAGTAAGCTCATTGATATCTCGGTAGCCACCATAGCCGCGCGCTAAAAGCGATGTATGGAAGGCTTGATTACTTTCAGAAGTAAACTTACCGCTGTGTGTAAAAGGGCCATACTGACAGAATATGCCACCTTGGGGTAAGTGCAACGCTACTGATTCCATTAGTAGCTTCGCCTCTTCTTTCTGCATGATATGTGCGGTGTTTGCCGTAAAAATGCTGTCTACGTCAAGACTGGGAAAGTCATCTTGCCCAACGGTAAATGCTATGGGAGGTTTTATATTCTCCGCATTTGAATCACTCAACCACGCGGCAATGCCTTCGTGATAGTGTGGTTGGTCGCTTGTGTGCCAAATAAGATGGGGCAAGTGTTCAGCCAAAAATACGGCGTGCTGACCTGTTCCGCTTCCTATTTCCAATACTTGTCGGCAGTTAGCAAATGTACGTTCAAGCACACTCAAAATAGCGCGCTTGTTGTTCTCACAGGCCTGACTAAAAGGCTTTTCGATTTGCATATACCTTCCCTGCCTTACCAGCATTAATCACTTAGGTTAGGACCCAACCACTTTTCAGCTTCTTCTAAGGTCCAGCCTTTTCGTGTGGCGTAATCTTCTACTTGGTCGGCTTGAATTTTGGCAACCGCAAAGTATTTGGCATCAGGGTGTGCAAAATACCAACCCGATACCGACGCGCCCGGCCACATGGCGTAACTTTCCGTGAGCTTCATACCTGTGTGCTGCTCTGCTGACAATAAATCCCAAATAAGCTGCTTTTCGGTGTGTTCTGGACACGCAGCGTAGCCTGGTGCCGGTCGAATGCCCTGATATTTTTCGCGAATAAGTTCTTCGTTACTTAGTGATTCTTCAGCGGCGTAGCCCCAGTACTGCTTACGCACCTGCTCGTGCAGGTATTCCGCAAACGCTTCGGCAAGTCTGTCTGCCACTGCTTTTACCATAATACCGTTGTAGTCATCGCCTGCTTGAATATAGGTATCAGCAAGCTCGTCTTCTCCTATACCACCGGTAACGGCAAAAGCGCCCACATAATCGTTTATGCCGCTCGACTTTTCAGCCACAAAGTCTGCTAAACAATAATTAGCAAATTTGTCTTTTAGCGTTTGCTGACGTAAATGATGGGCAACACCTTGAACCTGTTTTCGCGACTCATCTGTATAAATTTCAACATCGTCATTAACGCGGTTAGCAGGAAACAAACCGATAACGCCTTTTGCCTGAAGGCTGTTCTCTTCAATAACTTTATCCAGCATAGCGTTGGCGTCTTTAAACAGTGACTGTGCCTGCTCTCCCACCACCTCATCTTCAAGTATACGGGGGTACTTCCCTGCTAACGACCAGGTTAAGAAGAAAGGTGTCCAGTCAATGTAGTTACGCAGGGTAGCTAAATCGGCGGTTACCGGTGTTACACCCAGGCTCGCAGGTTTTACTGGCAAAGTCGTAAAATCTGGCTTAAAAGCGTTTTCTCTGGCCTGAGCTAACGTCACCGGCTTGCTGCGCGGCTTTTTACGGGCGTGCTGTTCGCGTACCGTATCGTATTCTTTTGCCAGTTCCTGCGCGTAAATATCACGAGACGCTCTGTTTAAAAGACGCTGGCAGACGCCTACTGCTCTACTTGCGTTTGGAACATAAGCGACAGGTGCATGATAATTTTGTTCAATCTTTACCGCAGTGTGCGCTTTAGACGTCGTCGCCCCGCCAATAAGAAGCGGAATATCAAAGCCCTGACGCTCCATTTCTTTAGCTACGTGAACCATCTCATCAAGTGATGGTGTAATTAGACCCGACAAACCAATCATATCGACGTTTTCATCTTTGGCGGTTTGTAAGATTGTTGCCGCTGGCACCATCACGCCAAGGTCAATCACTTCAAAGTTATTACACTGAAGCACCACGCCCACAATATTCTTACCAATATCGTGAACATCGCCTTTTACCGTAGCGAGAAGAATTTTGCCGTTGCTCTTTGCATCGTCTGATTTTTCTTGTTCAATAAAAGGCTGTAAATGGGCTACCGCTTTTTTCATTACGCGGGCCGACTTTACCACCTGCGGAAGGAACATCTTACCTTCACCGAATAAATCCCCTACTACGTTCATGCCATCCATTAATGGCCCTTCGATAACGTGTAACGGACGCTCAGCTTGCTGACGCGCTTCTTCGGTATCTTCAATGATGTAATCGGTAATGCCTTTAACAAGCGCATGCTCTAAGCGCTTATTCACTTCTTGCTCGCGCCAGGATAAATCTTCCTTCGCGGCCGCTTTACCGTCGCCTTGATAGTTCGGTGCAATATCAAGTAAGCGTTCAGTAGCATCACTTCTGCGGTTTAAAATCACATCTTCAACCGCATCGCGCAATTCAGCGGGTATTTCATCGTATACTTCTAGCTGGCCTGCATTCACAATAGCCATATCCATACCGGCGCGAATAGCGTGATATAGGAATACCGAGTGCATAGCTTCGCGAACCGGATTGTTCCCTCTGAACGAGAACGAAATATTAGAAAGACCGCCGGAAATATGTGAGTACGGACAGGTTTTACGTATCTCGCGGGTCGCTTCAATAAAATCAACCGCGTAGTTATCGTGCTCTTCAATACCTGTCGCTACAGCAAAAATATTGGGGTCAAAGATAATATCTTCAGGAGGAAAGCCGACTTCTTCTGTCAGCAACTTGTAGCTACGCTGACAAATCTCAACCTTGCGCTCTTGTGTATCGGCCTGGCCGGTCTCGTCAAACGCCATAACTACGGTTGCAGCACCATAGCGCTTTATTAGCTTGGCTTGGTTTAAGAAGATCTCTTCCCCTTCTTTTAAGCTAATAGAGTTAACAATCGCTTTGCCCTGCACACACTTAAGCCCAGCTTCGATGATCTCCCATTTAGACGAGTCGATCATAATGGGAACTCGGCTAATATCTGGCTCAGAGGCAATCAGGTTTAAAAAGGTGATCATGGCCTGCTTTGAATCAAGCATGGCCTCGTCCATATTGATATCAATGATTTGAGCACCGTTTTCTACCTGCTGTCTTGCGACATCAAGTGCGGTTTCATAATCACCTTCAAGAATAAGACGTTTAAAGCGAGCAGAGCCTGTAACGTTGGTGCGCTCACCGATATTAATAAATGTAGAAAATTCTGCGCTCATTATGCCCTCCTAGTGTACAAACGGCTCTAGGCCTGACAAACGCATTTTAGGTTCAAATTCGGGAAGCTGGCGTGGCGCGATACCTTTAACCGCGTTAGCAATATCGCGAATGTGCTCTGGGGTACTACCACAACAGCCCCCTACAATGTTCACTAGCCCTGACTGCGCCCATTCTTTGATGTGCTCGGCCATTTCCGGCCCTTCCATATCGTATTCACCAAATTCGTTGGGTAAGCCAGCGTTAGGGTGTGCGGATATGAAGCACTCACTCACATTGGCTACTTCATCGACGTATTGGCGCAAGAGGTCCGGCCCAAGTGCGCAGTTTAAGCCGAAGGAAAACGGATTAATATGTCGCATTGAGTAGTAAAATGCTTCCGCGGTTTGCCCCGAAAGCGTACGCCCTGAAGCGTCGGTGATAGTGCCTGATACCATCACGGGCAAAGACTTACCGAGTTTTTCGAATACCGACTCTACAGCAAACGCTGCTGCCTTGGCATTTAACGTATCGAAAATAGTTTCAAGCATGATTAGGTCAACGCCGCCTTCAATGAGGGCTTCGGTAGACTCACTATAGGCCTCTACTAATTCGTCAAACGTGACATTGCGCTTACCTGGGTCATTAACATCAGGTGAAATAGACGCCGTGCGGTTTGTTGGCCCTAATACGCCGGCAACAAAACGGGGTTTATCAGGTGTTTTCGCTGTGAATTCGTCTGCTGCTTTACGCGCCAATTTAGCCGCAGCTAAATTGATATCACGTGATTGGGCCTGCATATCATAATCGGCCATAGCGATAGTCGTAGCATTAAACGTATTCGTTTCAATAATGTCCGCACCAGCTTCAAAGTAATCACAGTGAATTTGGTAAATAATGCTGGGCTGGGTAATAACCAACAAATCATTGTTACCCTTAACATCGCAGTGCCAGTCGGCAAACTGTGTTCCACGATAATCTTCTTCTTCTAACTTATGGCGCTGGATCATGGTGCCCATGGCACCGTCTAAAATAAGAATGCGTTTTTGAGCGGCTTCTGTAAGCGATGCCTGCGCGCTAGAAATTGGTCTTTGGCTCACGTTCTACCTCTTTGGCTGTGACTTTTCAGCAAGCTGACTTAAATCGTAAGGCGTGGTCTGATAGACATAATAATTCAGCCAGTTCGTAAACAATAAACTGCCGTGCGAGCGCCACTGTACAATTGGCGAACTGGCTGGATCATCCCCTTCAAAATAGTTTTTTGGTATTGCGGGCGTTTGTCCTGCCGCAATATCACGTAAATATTCGTCTTTGAGCGTATCTGGATCATATTCTGGATGGCCCGTTACAAACACCATTCGCTTGTCTTCTGACGCCACAATATACGCACCCACATCGTCAGATTCTGCCACAACACTTAACCCATCAACGCTGTTATATAGCGAGGTATTGATGTGCCCATATCGAGAATGTGGAGCGTAAAACGTGGGGTCAAAACCTCTCAATAGTTCATTGTGAGGATCGTTCACTTTATGCTTGAAAACACCGGAAAACTTTTCATCTCTGATCTGTCGGGTTATACCATAAAAGTGATACATGGCCGCATGGGCAGCCCAACATAAATACAGAGTAGAGTTAACGTGTCGCTGCGCCCACTCCAATATTGTCGTCATAGTGTCCCAGTACTTCACCTCTTCATAATCGATAAGCGCAAGAGGCGCACCGGTTACTATAAGCCCATCGTATTTTTTGTTCGCGACCGCTGAAAAGTCGTGATAGAAGGCATCCATGTGTGACTGTGGAGTATTTTTGGGTGCTTGATTATCAATTCTAATCAAGTCTACATTTATTTGTAGCGGCGTATTCGACAGCAGGCGAAGTAACTGTACTTCTGTTTCTATCTTATTCGGCATCAAATTAAGAATGCCGACTTCAAGAGGACGAATATCCTGATTGGCAGCCCTGTCCATGTCCATGGTAAAAATGTTTTCACCTAGTAGTACATTCTGCGCGGGTAACTGCTCAGGAATACGAATTGGCATAGAGGACTCCAGTGATAAATTACAATATCTGTATTGTGTCTATAACTGGCGATATGTCAACATCTTTACGTCTAGACGTCTAAACGTTTTATTGTCTGGTGGAAAAAATATTAGTTATTTTGCTTATGCACCATCATTAACATCTCAGCTTCAGCGCGAGGAATGTCACAGGCCTCGATGATTTCTTCAATGCTGGCACCTTGCTTAACTAAGTCTGCAGCACGTTGATAAAGGCGTAACGAGGGGTCCTGAAACTTCAAATCTCGGACTTGGTTTTCTAGCTCTACATGTTTTTCATCGAGTGATTGGAGGTGTCGAGTGATGACCAAACTTCGCGCTTGACTTTCATCGTGTCGGTTGACTGCATCTTTTGCTGTAATCTCGATATGTGCTATTTTTTCTTCCGCACTCGCTTTTACCGCATTGAGTTGGTTAGCCATAGCGCGAAGCTTAGCAAAAAGCACAAAAACGCTCAGGGCTAGTAGGGATGAAATTACTACCAAGAAGAGCTCAACCAGCGTGGGTGCAGTAAACTGCAAGTCCATATGCGACTACCTCAAAAAGAACAAAGCAAAGCAGCATTGCCAAGCTGCTTTGCTGCAACCTATTAAGCTTTAAATATTACTGAGTTCATCCCACTCTTCATCACTTAATAGCTTATTAAGATCAACAAGAATAAGCAGTTCGCCGTCGCGATTACTAACGCCTTGAATGAACTTAGCACTTTCTTCTGTACCAACATTAGGCGCGCTATCAATCTCAGAGGACTTGAGGTAAACCACTTCAGCCACACTATCGACCAAAATACCCACAACTTGCTCGTCAGATTCGATAATAACAATCCGCGTGTTGTCAGTTATTTCAGTTGGCGGCAGACCGAAACGCGCTCGCGTATCGATAACGGTAACAACGTTGCCGCGAAGGTTAATAATACCTAGAACGTAATCAGGCGCACCAGGAACCGGCGCTATCTCGGTATAACGCAATACTTCTTGGACTTGCATTACATTGATACCGTACGTTTCCTCACCTAAGCGATACGTCACCCATTGAAGGACTTCATCATTACTGTCAGTGGCATTGTTATTTGTACTTTTTTCGCTCATGAACCTGGCTCCCAACACTATGGCGTCTGGTCGTTACTGCCTAAACCTTTGTTAAGCATAGATATTAATTCTTCAACGTCAATTAATGCACACATTTTTTCCTTCACCATCCCCGCTAGCCAGGGACGCTTACCGGTTGTTTCGCGCCATTTAACGTCATCCGTGGTCAAATTGACCGTGTTGACCAGTTTTTCACTAGCCAACCCCCACGCACTCTCACCTAACATAATGAGGTAGCGATATTCAATCGATTGCGCGAGACTTTCATCGTACTTTTCAGGCATTACCCACTTAGCTGTATCTACAACACTCAGCTTGGACTCTCTGTGTAGCATAACTCCCATAAACCAATCGGGCTTACCAAAGAGCGGTCCTATTTTTTCTATTTGATGTATACCACCCAATGAAGTAAGCGGCACAGCTAACGTTAACCCCGCAACTTCAAAGAATAGCGCTTGGAAACGAAAACCGAGTGTATCCTTTAGTGGAAGCTTAGTCGTAGTTTCTTCAATGCGCCTTAATTCTTGAGACTCTTCTTCAATATGACTATCGCTTTCGCTGAGCACTCCATGGTTAGATTTCGCCGACCCAATAAACTGAGACACCTCTTCTACTAAAGATAGCGTGTCTGGCTCGACGTTGCTGCTCTCTTTTAGAGGCGAACTGGGCACTTCATCTGCAATCTGCTGAGATGCCTGCTCGAGAAGTTTCGCTGTGCGCGCAGTGACGTCTTGAGGAACCTCAGGCTCTTTTAGCAGGCTATCAAGGTAAGCCTCCATCACTTCTTCGCGGGCGAACGGCGATTGCTTGCTCATTATGCGTTACATCTCCAACACTTCTAATAATTCGGCATAGGCGTCGACACCACGCGTTTTTGGATACGCCGCTGATATTGGTAGCTGCACCAAACTGGCATCACGAAAATGGGTATCAACCGGTATTACACCTTTCCACACCTGTTTACCGTAATCACTCATTAACCTATCTCGTGATGCAAGCGCCGCATTTGTTCGCTTATCGAACATAGTTGGAATAATCACGGTGTCGAAGGTCTTAGACAAAGACCTGCCCATAATTTCCATTGTTCGTATCATTCTGTCTAAACCTTTAAGTGCCAAGTATTCTGTTTGTGTAGGCACGATCACTTTATCACAGGCTGCCAGTGCATTAACCATAAGAACGCCTAAAACAGGGGGGCAGTCAATAATCGCTACGTCAAATTCGTCGTGTATCAAAGCCAAGGCTTTTTTCAAAACCAAACCCATACCTTGTTCACTTCCCATCGTTCTGTCTAACGTTGCAAGGGCCATCGTGGCAGGCAATACAAACAAGCTATCAAGCTTTGTCGGACACAAACAATCTAGTACTTTATCGGCAGACAACGAATTTGAATTAATAAAAATATCGTAAACAGAATGGCTTGTCGCTTCAGCATCAATGCCAAAATAGTAACTTAGCGACGCATGTGGATCGGTATCAATCATTAATACACGCTTTCCCTGCTGGGCAAGCAATCCGCCAAGGCTCACCGTAGTGGTCGTTTTACCCACGCCGCCTTTTTGATTCGCCACTGTCCACACTTTCATATTTAAATTCCGTAAGCGCTATCAACGCTGTCGCATTTCAGTTTTTACGCATGTGCCAATGTCGTCTATATTGATGCTTTTAGACGATATATTTGCCACAGCAACAGCCTGAGGCATTCCATAAACAACACAGGAATCTTGATCTTGCGCCCAAATCGTCGCTCCCTTCTCTTTTAATGCACGACACCCTTCCCGTCCATCGGCTCCCATTCCAGTCAAAATTACGCCGAGTACATCGCCACCAAATACGTTTGCTAATGAGGAAAAGGTCAGGTCAACGCTGGGTTTATAGCTCACTTTATCGCTTGGGTTTGCATCAGTAATGACTACTCGATGTTGGACCCCGACCGCCTCGACTATCATCTGCTTTCCACCGGGCGCAAGATAGGCATGACCAGGCTTTAAAATATCACCGTTTTCAGCTTCTTTAACGTGTATATCACAGTTTGCGTCCAAACGTTGTGCGAATGCGCTAGTAAAGGTACCTGGCATGTGTTGCACAAGAATGATGGGATATGGAAACTCCGACGGCAATGGCGACAATACTTTCTGAAGCGCTACAGGTCCTCCAGTAGACGCACCAATCGCGAGACATTTATACGACTTGCCCGAAGCGCGGACTGAGGAGACTGTTGGCTGCTTAGCGCCGTCTAGGTGGCCGGAAAGCAGCCCTGACGTTTTAAAAAACGCCGGTTTTGGTGCATTTTCAGGAAGCTTTCGCGTCTCTGTCAGCCTGAATGCTGGACGCTTCAGCCCAACACCTCTTCGGGCAATTAAGCGAACCTTTGTACACAATAGCCGGCTTGCGTCTCTTCTATCTTGCGCAATATCTTCAAATTTTTTGGGCAAAAAATCTAAGGCACCCGCCTCGAGTGCATCTAACGTTGCCTGTGCACCGTGATGCGTTAACGATGAAAACATTAAGATAGGCGTTGGTCGCTTATCCATAATAGCTTTTACCGCCGAAATACCGTCCATCACCGGCATTTCAACGTCCATCGTTACCACGTCAGGTTTTAGTAATTCAATTTTATCGAGGGCATCACGACCGTTGCGCGCCTCGCCTACTACTTCTAATTCTCTATCGTCGTCGAGAATCTCTCTCACTCGGCGACGATAAAAGGTAGAATCGTCCACGACCAGGACTTTAAAGACCATGGATTGTTATTCCTATTGGGTTGCCAAAGCCTCTCGGCTAAGGCTTACGCGCATACCGTTTCAAAAGGCTTGGAATATCTAAAATAAGTGCAATCCCGCCATCCGATGTAATTGTTGCGCCTGCCATTCCGGGCGTACCCTGGAGCAAAGCATCCAACGGCTTTATTACTACTTCTTCTTGGCCTATTAACGCGTCCACCACAAAGCCTACCTGTTGCGTGCCTATTTGCACAACGACAACGTGTCCCTTTTCTCTGTTTATATTTTTTGGACCGCGTATCAACCACTCACCAAGGAAAAAGAGTGGGATTGCTTTAGAACGAACTATCATTGTCAGCTGACCATCAACCGTATTGGTTTTCTTGATGTCCATGTTGATAATTTCGTTCACTGCGCCTAATGGTAACGCAAAGGTTTGCTTACCTACAACAATCATTAAGGTCGGAAGGATAGCAAGCGTGAGTGGAACTTTAATGTCTAACCGCGTGCCTTTCCCAAGCTGAGAATCAATATTGACCGTACCGTTTAGTTGGTTGATTTTGGTTTTCACCACATCCATACCAACGCCGCGGCCAGAAATATCGCTAATTTCAGTCTTAGTTGAAAACCCAGGTGCAAAAATAAGATTAAACGCTTCTACATCAGACATACGTGCTGCTGCGTCTGCATCTAACACCCCTCGACTTATCGCGATTTCTTTTAACTTTTCTGGGTCCATCCCCTTACCATCATCTTCGATAGTAAGCAGTATATGGTCGCCTTCTTGTGATGCCGACAGCTGCACAGTACCCATTCTCGGTTTTCCGGCCGCCGCTCGGTCATCAGGCATTTCAATACCGTGGTCAACTGAATTCCTGACCAAGTGCACAAGAGGGTCTGCCAGTGCCTCAACGAGGTTTTTATCTAAATCTGTTTCTTCACCAACAAGCTCAAGCGTGATCTCTTTTTTCAGGCTTCTCGCCAGGTCTCGTACAACGCGAGGAAAGCGACCAAAAACTTTCTTGATTGGCTGCATGCGCGTTTTCATCACCGCACCCTGAAGATCACCTGTTACTACGTCTAGGTTTGCTATAGCTTTTGACATACTTTCATCGTTGCTATTGATACCTAAACTCAGCAAGCGGTTTCTTACCAACACAAGCTCACCAACCATGTTCATGATTTGGTCTAGTCGTTTCGTGTCCACCCGTACTGTTGTTTCTGCTTGTGGTGCTGCTGGTGCAGCTTTCTTTTCATCTTTTTTGGCTGCTGGTTTAGCGGCCCCTGATGAGGTAGAGCCTGGTTTTGATGGTGCACTAGCTGTGGCTCCACTGCTTTTAGCCGCAGCGGTATTTCCTGAAGATGGCGGTGCTTTAGGTGCTGCTTGCTTAGCTTTTTGAACAGCCTCAGTCGCTGCTTTATCGACAGGCGGTTCAGACGCGGTTGACGCTGTAGGTGTTTGCTTGGATGGTCCTTTACCGGAGCCATGAAGCTGGTCTAGCAACGCCTCAAATTCATCGTCGGTGATTTCTTCACTGTCACCCGTATTAGACGGCGTGGTTGCAGGTGCTGGCGTCGACTCAGATGAGCTCACTTCATTGCTGCTGAACTTACCTTTTCCGTGAAGGTCGTCTAGTAGCGCTTCAAACTCTTCATCGGTGATATCATCACTGTCACTTGATGCATTGGTTGAAGGCGGCGCAACCGTTGCATTTGTTGCCTCCGGCGCTTCAGCTTTCTGACCAGGCGCACCTGAACCGTGCAGTTCATCTAATAACGCTTCGAATTCGTCTTCTGTTATTTCGTCAATACCACCGCTGGCCTCTTCAGAGGGCGCAGGCGTTGATACGTCTTCTTCAAGGGTTAACTCTTCCTCAACCGGTGTTGGTTCGGGTTCCTCGCTCTGTTGACCGTCAAAAATATGTTCATCGGGGGATTCAGGGCGGCTAAGTTTATGAAGAATATCAACGAGATGCGCATCAGCCGGCTCAAGAGGTTCGCGAGCCTTAACACGTTCAAACATTTCAACGACGACATCTGTCGCTTGCAAGATAATGTCCATCAACTCAGGTGTGAGTGTTCTTTGTCCATTCCTCATAACGTCGAAAACGTTCTCAGCCCCGTGACAGATTTCTACTAGCTCTGTCAGTGAGAGAAAACCTGCACCACCTTTTACAGTGTGGTAGCCACGGAATATTGCGTTAAGCAAATCCGCATCTTCAGGATTGTTTTCAAGATCAACGAGCTGTTCTTGTAATTGTTCAAGTATCTCTCCGGCCTCAACCAGAAAGTCCTGTAATATATCCTCGTCAACATCAAACGACATGCGCCCGCTCCCCTAAAAACCTAAGCTAGACAAAAGGTCATCAACATCATCTTGGCCAGATACAACATCATCTCGTTCATCCGCATCAATGATTGGGCCTTCTGCCTCAACACCATCAATCTTATCGGCCTTAACGCTAGATGGTTTAGCTTGATCTGAACTCTCGCGCTCACCAAACATAGTCAGCATATTTACCAAGCTGTCTTCGACTTCTTTTACCAAGTCAATTACGCGGCGAATTACTTGCCCCGTTAAATCCTGATAACCTTGCGCCATTAATACTTCTGTGAGCAACTGTGTAAGTTTAGCCGACTGTACAGATCCGTCTTCCAACAATTCGTCTAAGTCAGCACACAAAGCCTTAAACTCGCCGAGCTCGATTTGACGATTCATGAGCTTTTTCCACTCAGGCATCACTTTTTCAATCCGAGTCGAAAGCGTTTCAGCTATCGGCATGCTTGCTTCAACAGCGTCCATAGTAGTATTAGCAGCTTTTTCAGTTTCTTCAATTACATATGTAAGACGAGACTGCGCATCTGGAATATCATCATTCGCTAGATTCTTAATACGGTCGTCAATTTGGAAGTTATTAAGCGCGTCATGAAGTTGACGAGTAAGCTTGCCTACCTCAGCAAATAACTCCACGTTTTCTTTCATTGAAGCGGCTTCAAGAAGCGCATTGGCAGAAGCGTTGTCGCCCTCTTCGAGATAGGCAACGAGCTGTTTTGCTTCTTCCAAGGAAATTGGAACGTTTACATTCGTAGTCATCCAGTAAACCTCGTTTCTCTGGTGAGCGTCTGGATCAACCTAAACGTTCGAAAATTTTATCTAACTTTTCTTTCAGTGTTGCGGCAGTAAAAGGCTTCACCACATATCCGTTAACACCTGCTTGAGCAGCCGCAACGATTTGCTCTTTTTTAGCTTCAGCCGTTACCATTAAAACGGGAAGGTGCTTCAACTTATCGTCAGCGCGAATCGCTCTTAATAAATCGATACCTTGCATTCCTGGCATGTTCCAGTCTGTAACAACAAAATCAAAATCACCTTGTTGCAACATAGGCAGCGCAGTGCTGCCATCATCTGCTTCCTGGATGTTGGAGAAACCCAGATCTTTTAATAGGTTTTTGATGATACGTCTCATAGTTGAAAAATCGTCAACCACGAGAATCTTCATGCTCTTATCCAAAATAGCCTCCAATGAGGGGTTAATTGTTATTAATATCTATTCTTCGTCAGCTTGCCACGACTTCATTCGTGATTTAAGTTTTAACATGGCCTGACTATGAATTTGACTAACTCTCGACTCACTCACATCGAGAACTTCACCTATTTCTCTCAGGTTAAGCTCTTCATCGTAGTAAAGAGAGAGCACTATTGCCTCTCGCTCTGGCAGAGTCGTTATTGCATGGGCCAACGCTTTCTGAAAAGCCCCCTGCATAAGGTCTTCAAGCGGCGCGTCACTTCCTTTGTTTCGTTCAGTGGAAATAACGTCCTCGGAAACACCTAAATCCTCAATGCCGACTAACTTACCAGCATTCACTTCGTTTAGCATTTGGTGATAATCCTGCAAACTTACATTGAGTTTAGCAGCAATATCAGAATCTCTGGCATCTCGCCCTGTTTCACTCTCGACTTGTGAGATGGCTTCAGTTATCGCTCGGCCATTTCGATGGACCGACCGAGGTGTCCAATCACCTTTGCGGATTTCATCAAGCATTGCGCCGCGAATTCTTATTCCGGCAAAGGTTTCAAAACTAGCACCTTTCGAGCCGTCAAAATTTCTTGCGGCTTCCAGAAGACCAATCATTCCTGACTGAATTAAGTCATCCACAAGCACGCTTGCAGGTAGACGAGCCATTAAATGATGGGCAATTCGCTTAACCAACGGTGCATGCCGTTCGACTAATTGCGACTTGTCATTCTGTTGTTGATAAGCGGCTGCTTTGCTATTCAACGCTGATTTCCCACTGCTTTATCTGCTACTAACTGCTCGATGAAAAATTCTAAGTGCCCACCGGGCTGGGCCGGAATTGGCCAAGTAAGCGCTTTTGTCGCCAACTGTGTGATAGCGACTGCAGCAGGAGACCCGGGATAAGCGTCAACAATGGCCGTTTGTTTCCTAACGGCCTTGCGAATATTTTCATCAAATGGCACTGTTGCAACTAATTCTAGCGCAACATCGAGAAAACGCCCCGTCACTTTGCTTAACTTACTAAACAGCTCTTGCCCTTCTCTTATATCGCGAACCATATTAGCAACGACTTTGAAACGAAACACACCGTGCTCTCGATTCAAAATTTTAATCAGTGCGTAAGCATCAGTAAGGGATGTCGGTTCGTCACACACAACAACCATTATGTCCTGCGATGCTTTAGAGAAGCTTAGCACCATGTCTGAAATACCTGCCGCAGTATCAACGATAAGGACGTCAATTTGCGAACGCAGCTCACTGAATGCTCTAATAAGCCCCGCATGCTGCGTTGGAGATAGTTCAGCCATGGATTGCGTGCCGGACGTTGCAGGGGCAATTTTGATGCCGTGCGGCCCTGTCACCAAAACCTCGTCGAGAGTACATTCGCCCGATAAAACGTGTGAGAGATTTTTCTCTACACGTAAACCAAGCATGACGTCGACATTTGCAAGACCCAAGTCTGCATCAAGTACCATTACGCGCTTACCTTGCTTCGCCATAGCGATTGCGGTATTTAGCGTAATATTTGTTTTACCGACGCCACCTTTTCCTCCAGTGACGGCGATAACTTTGATTAACCGTGATTGCTTCATTTTTCTTAAGCTACTCGCTTGATCGTCAACCATACTGCCTATGCTGTTTTAATTGCGCTGTTAACGTTAGTATGATTCAAACTGTACTTTTTATAAAGCTTTGCTGCAGCAGAAACGAGAGATTTCGCTTCGGCAATCTTTATATCTTCAGGTACTTTTTGACCATCGGTGACATAACTGACCGGAAGTTGGTATTCAACCGCCGCACTTAGTACCTCTCCTAAAGAGTAGCACTCATCTAACTTTGTGAAAATACAACCACTTAGTTCAACGTCATCATACGCTTGAATGATTCTCTGTAAAGCAGGATATTGCGTATTGGCCTGAGCAACTAAATATTTTTTCACATTTGGCATTTGACCATTGTCAAATTGTTTTATTTGTTTAATTAATCGGCTATCTCGTTGACTAAAACCAGCCGTGTCAATCAATATTAGACGCTTATGGCGAAGTTGGAATAATAAATCTGCAAGTTCTTCACTGGTCTGCGCTTTTTTAACAGTACAACCGATTATTTTTCCGTATGTTGCAAGCTGTTCAAACGCCGCAATTCTGTACGTATCGATAGTGATCATCGCCACCGACTCTGCGCCATATTTTTGTGCATAACGCGCTGCGAGCTTGGCTACTGTTGTTGTTTTTCCTGTTCCAGTCGGCCCAACTAACGCTACTGCACCTTGTGCACTAAGTATATCGTTGCCCGTCACATTTATGCGATTAGCCAATAGGTTAAGAAGATATACCCACGCGTCTCTCTCATTGTAATGTGCTGGTGTATAGTTAATCAATTGAGTTGCTAGTGCCTGGCTTAAGCCCATATCTGTTAAGCGTGCGATTAAATACTGATGCACGGGCTTTTGACGCTTATTCTTTGCTTCCATCAAGTCCGCAACCTGGTACTGAAGCACGTTTCTCAACGATGCCAACTCTTCTTTAATCTGCGTGAGCTCAGCTGACTGCTGCTCTGGAGCTTCTACAATGCTCGACGCTTGGTGCTCAGGGAATGTAGCATTAGTGTGGTCTGCACCACGTTCTTTGTGACTTTCCATTTCCTCTAAAAATGCATCGGAGAAATCAAGGTGAGCAGCAATATCATTCGCTTGCTTAGCGTTACCATTAGATGGTTGGCTGGTAGATGACGGCGCGCTGCTGTGCTGCTTTTCAAGCAATGCTTTTAAGCTATCTGGACCATCATCACCAATAATTTCGCTCAAACTCGGCACCGACTTTTGTCCCAAGTTTTGCACTGCCTTTTTAGGTACAGAGAGTTTAGCTTCTGGCTCTTTATCGTACGCCGCAACCAACTCTATGCCGTCTGCTACTTTGCGATTTGACATAATGACCGCATCGCTACCAAGTTCTGCTTTAACTTGGCTTAAAGCTTCACGCATATCTTTGCCAAAGAAACGTCTTATTTTCATTGCAAACTCTCCGATTACCC
Source organism: Alteromonas sp. V450 (assembly GCF_001885075.1). Lineage (NCBI taxonomy): Bacteria > Pseudomonadati > Pseudomonadota > Gammaproteobacteria > Alteromonadales > Alteromonadaceae > Alteromonas > Alteromonas sp. V450. The sequence continues at coordinate 81,576 of NZ_MODU01000004.1, read as the reverse complement.
TTTCGTCAGATTATTGACCAACCGAACTGACTATTTTTATTTGTTTGTCGTCAGGCACTTCTTGATAAGACAGCACATGAAGCCCAACAACCGAATATTTTAAGAAGCGCGATAGTACTGGTCGTAGCATGCCCGACGTGAGAAGAACCGATGGTTCACCCTCTAACTCTTGTTGTTGACTTGCTTGCTGTAACGATTTTTGCAGCTTGTCAGCCAACCCAGGTTCTATACCAGCACCATCTTCACCACCTGCTTGAAGAGACTGGTGCAACATCTGTTCCAACTCTGGCGCCAAGGTTATGACAGGTATTTCTTTCGCGCCTTGTGTAATTTCTTGCACGATAAGCCGCTTCAGTGAAATACGCACAGCTGATACCAATACATCAGGGTCTTGACTACGCGTTCCATACTCGCTCAATGTCTGTACTATTGTTCGCATGTCACGAATAGGTACGCCTTCGAAAAGAAGTGTTTGAAGCACCTTCACTACGGTACTGAGAGGCAGAATATCTGGCACTAGGCCTTCAACCAACTTAGGGTGTTGTTTAGCTAACATATCGAGTAGCTGCTGCGCCTCTTCATGCCCAAGCAGTTGATAAGCATTGTTTGTAAGCAACTGGCTTAGATGAGTCGCCACCACGGTTGCAGCGTCAACAACGGTATAACCTAATGTCTGTGCGTGCTCGCGCTTGTTAGGTTTTATCCAAACTGCATCCAAACCAAAAGCGGGATCTTTGGTTGCTCTTCCTTCCAATTTGCCAAACACTTGGCCAGGGTTTATTGCCAACTCTTCATCGTGGCTAATAAGAGAATCACCTATGGTTACCCCTAGCATGGCAATGGTGTAGGTATTTGGCTCTAAATCAAGGTTATCGCGTATATGAACAGGTGGGATAAGAAAACCCAGTTCCTGTGACAATTTTTTCCGAACGCCTTTAATCCGTGTCAATAACTCGCCACCTTGCGACTTGTCTACAAGGGGGATTAAACGATACCCAACTTCCAATCCTATGGTATCGACTTGCTGCACATCATCCCAACCAAGCTCTTTAATTTCGGGCGCTGCCGCTTCACTTTGCACCACTGTATCTGACGCTGTAGGCTCGGCCGCCTTCTTTTTCGCTTCGGTCGATTGCCAATAGGCTAAACCCGCAATTAAGAAAGAGAAGCTCAAAAACGCGACGCTTGGCATACCAGGGATAATCCCCATGACGAACAAAATACCAGCCGATATATATAGCGCTTGATTATTGCCCAACTGGCCGCGTATTTCCTTGCCCATCTCTTGGGTTTCATTTTCACGTGTTACGATTATCGCGGTGGCCACAGAAAGTAATAAAGACGGGATTTGCGCTACCAGTCCATCACCAATGGTTAATATGGTGTAGATTTCAATTGCGCTACTGAACGATAAATCATGCTGAATGATACCTATGAACAACCCACCAACAATATTGATAAGCATGATAAATAGGCCTGCTACAGCGTCTCCTTTTACAAATTTGGACGCACCATCCATCGAGCCATAGAAGTCTGCCTCTGCCGTTATCTCCTCTCTCCTTTGTCGCGCTTGCTCCTGATCAATGTAACCTGCGTTCAAATCTGCATCGATTGCCATTTGCTTTCCTGGCATGGCATCCAACGTAAAGCGAGCACTCACTTCAGATATTCTACCAGCACCAGCGGTGACTACTTTAAAGTTAATAATAAGCAAAATAGCAAAGACTACGATACCTACAGCGTAGTTGCCTCCGATAACCACTGCACCGAAGGCCTCAATCACTTTACCTGCTGCGTCACCACCTTCGTGACCATATAACAATACGACTCGCGTAGAAGCCACGTTTAACGCAAGGCGCAGTACAGTTGCGATTAACAAAACCAAGGGAAAAATGCCAAAGTCAACAGGACGCTGTGTGAGTACGGCAACGAGAATGATGACTAGTGAAAGCGCAATATTAAAACTAAACAGCACATCAAGAAGGAAAGGCGGCATGGGTAAAATAACCATACCCATAATAGCCAGTAGTACTATAGGCGCACCCAAACCGCTGGTAAATTTTTGCAGCTGATTTTTATCGAAACGCTGAAGATAACCGGATAACTGCATTGCTTATATCTCACTATCAGAAAATTGACGCTTTATGTTGCTCTGATTAGTAGATTACAACTAACGTGCCAGCTTTATTGTCTAAACGGTGGCAGTGATAAAGACATGTCATACCAAAAATGAAGTCTTCGTACTCGTATTCACGCAGGAGTATGCCAATTTTTGGTAATGTACTTCGTGCAAAGCAGCAATGAACTAGGCAAACCGAACCTCTGCTTATTGAGAAGGGTCTAGCGACGATATTCCGGCGGTATAGGCAGGTCTCTTTTGAGCGGTTTCGGTTTTTTTCCTTTGCCTGCCCTATATGCTTTTAGCTGGTATACATGTGCAAGTATTTGTGCAACGGCCATGAAAAGGGCATTTGGAACTTCTTCGTCAACCTCTGTAGAGTAAAAAATGGCACGCGCTAGCATTGGGGACGGGATGAGTGGTACATCGTTAGCAGTTGCTATTTTTCGAATGTGCATCGCTAGTTCATCGGCCCCCTTTGCTACAACTACGGGGGCCCTGACGCCGTTTTCATCATATTTTATCGCCACCGAAAAGTGGGTTGGGTTAGTAACGACAACATCAGCTTGCGGCACTTCTTGCATCATCCGTTTAGTCGCGGCTTGGTATTGTAGTCTTCTAATACGCCCTTTCACCATAGGGTCGCCTTCCGCATTTTTTCGCTCGTCTTTAACCTCTTGTTTGGTCATTTTCATTTCTTCATTGTGCTTATACATTTGATAAGGCACGTCAATTGCTGCAATTGGGATCATACTGCAAACTAAAATCAGAAACGCCCATTTCAACATATCAAGCGCATGAAAAATATTGCCAGGATACAGCTCCATATCGAGATGAAGAGCTTCATCTTCGAAAAACAGTAAAGCGCCGATAGCCATACCAATAACAACCACAACCTTGGCGATGGACTTTAACAGTTCAACAAGCCCGTTCGTGCCAAACATTCGTTTAATCCCTTGTAAAGGGTTCATTTTTGACCCTTTTGGCTTTGCGCCTTCCCAAGTGAAGTTGTATCCTCCAAGAGCAATGGAACCGTAAATACCTGCTAGCATAGCGACAAACATATACAACAATACCGCTGGCCCTACAGCAGAAAATGCCTCTCCCCATGCGCCAAACATATGCGTAACGTCATACGTTTCATCACGGGATAAAATAAACATGCGTTGAGTAAGTTTGAAAACAGACTCAGCTATCCAACTACCCACGACCAAAAACATACAGGCACTAATAATAAGAACAAGCGTTGTAGAAAGTTCTCGGGAACGCGCAATCTGCCCTTTCTTTCGCGCATCTTCGAGTTTTTTCCCCGTGGGGTCTTCTGTTTTTTCGCTTGAATCTGCCATGCTCAATTATGCTCGTCTTTGTTGCGAGAGAGGCTTGTTAGCCGTGCAACGCCTCTCGCCTAGTTTACTCACTGACCAAATCACGGACATACCGTATTCTACCAACGACTAGTATTGTTTGCCTAAGGACAAATATTTAACAGTTCACACATAAACTGTTCGGCTCTAAACCATTGCGTTTCAAAGTGCGCAGTAAAGTTATCTAGCGTTATCCAAATAATGAGTAATCCCATTACTTGAGCAATTGAAAAACCAATACTAAAAATGTTCAGCTGCGGTGCAGCTTTGGTCATTACGCCAAACGCCAAATTGACGATAAGAAGCGACACGATAGGTGCAAGTGACAGGGTTACCGCCGATATAAACATCCAGCCAGCCCAATGGGCAATATCGCGGAATTGTTCACCTGTCCACCACGCTTCACCTATAGGAAACGCATCAAAGCTCATTACTATCATCTGGATCATGGACAAATGCCCATCCAATGTCCAAAACAATAGGGTTGCCAAAATAAGATAGAACTGCCCTACAGCCGGGACATTGATTCCGTTGACGGGATCAACAATTGACGCAAAGCCAAGGCCTGTCTGCATGGCAATAATTTGGCCTGCCAATACAAAGGTATTGAGCACCATCATAGAAATAAAGCCTATCGCAACGCCAATGAGCAACTGTTGTATCACAATAAAAAAAGTCCCCACATCAACCAGGTTTTCTATGGGAGATGGCGGTACTACCGGCATAATAATAAGTGTCAGCATGATGCCTAGTAACGCGCGAACTTGCGGAGGGATAGACTTAGCGCTTAGCCCAATCATAGCAATAAACAACCCGCTTATACGCATAAAAGGCAGCAGCATATCTGCTAGAAACTGATTAACAGTCGCTAATTCTACTTCCACAGCGTTGTCCTCTACCCTACGACCTGTGGAATCATCTCGACCATACGAAACGTAAAATCCATCACCTGTTGAACCAACCAGTTTCCTCCCCAACTCAGCGCCAAAAGAGTCACTAGTAAACGAGGTAAAAAGCTCATGGTTTGCTCATTGATACTTGTTGCCGCCTGAAAAACAGCAACCACAAGGCCGACTATCAAGCTCGGCACAATAACAGCAGAAACAAGCACAATTACCATAAACATGGCTTCACGCAGTATTTCGACAAAGACTTCTGGTGACATAAGGACTCCTAGACGCCCATTCCGAAACTGGTCGCCAACGTACCGAAAATCAGGTTCCAACCATCAACTAGCACGAACAGCATGAGTTTAAATGGCAAGGATACAATCATAGGTGAAAGCATCATCATACCCATAGCCATCAATATAGACGCTACCACCAAGTCAATGATGAGAAAGGGAATAAATAGCATAAAACCAATTTGAAACGCAGTCTTTAGCTCACTGGTAACAAAAGCTGGAATTAAGATGGTAAGCGGAACGTCTTCTGTATCTGCGTATTTACCCTCGTCTCCCGCAATTCTCACAAATGTTTCAAGATCTTTAACCCGCGTTTGCGACAGCATAAAAGCGCGCATCGGTCCTTTCGCTTGCTCTAAGGCATCAATACTGGTTAATTCTTCGTTGAGATAAGGCTGCAGCGCGCGCTCGTTCACTTCTTCGAACACCGGGGCCATGATGAACATAGATAAAAATAAGCTCACCCCAATGAGAATTTGATTTGACGGTGACTGTTGAAGCCCAATAGCTTGTCGCAATATTGATAGCACCACAATAATGCGAGTGAACGATGTCATCATCATAATAAACGCGGGAATTAAGCTGAGCGCTGTCATAATAAACAGCGCTTGAAGCGTCATGGTATAATCTTGCGATCCATCTTGGTTAGTTGTTACGGTGACCGCCGAAATCCCTTGCTGCGCGTTAACGGGCTCAACAAACGATAAACAAAGTATTAGAGTAAGGCAAAATATCGCTAGCTTACGCATTTTTAGACGCTTCCTTTGCTGTTTTCTTATCTAAGTTGGGGTTGAGTTTTCCTGCCATCGCCTCAATCAAGTTTTGCTTAAACGCATCACCAGTGTTACCCGGCGACGTTTTTCCTTTACTTGGAATTTCTAAGGGAATGTCTAATTTACTTAGGTGCGATATGTTATGGCTCGTAACGCCAATTAAATGCTGTTCTTCCCCCACCTGGATAACAATAACTTTTTCTTTTGCGCCAACCACCATACTGGCTGCTACCTTCATTTGGTGACTGCCCATAGCAGTGACATTAAATCGACGCATTACATAAGCAAGCGCAAAAATAACGCCGACAACCAGAAGTAAAGAAAGAAATATTGACAGTACAGACGTGGGATTAGTAATAGACTGGGTAGTTTGAGCGCTAACGCGGTTGGTTAAAAGAAGGGGCAACATAAAGCAACCCCTTATAAAATAAGAAGATTTATCTGAGCTTCTTGATTCTCTCAATTTGACTAATAACATCAGTTAATCGAATACCAAATTTATCGTTGACTACTACTACTTCTCCATGAGCAATCAACGTGCCATTTACCAAAACATCTAATGGCTCACCGGCTACACGATCCAGTTCCACCACAGACCCTTGGTTCAACTGTAGCAGATTTCGAATACTTATTTGACTACGACCCACTTCCATTGAAATGGTCACTGGAATATCAAGAATTGTATCGAGCTTCTTTTTCTCTTCCTGTGTTATCGGCGCATCATCGGTCAACTCGTCAAGTTCTGCAACTTGTACGTCTTCATTGTCACCAGATTCTTGATCTGCCTCAGATTCGGCTTGCTCGGCCATTGCCGCAGCCCAATCATCCATACCGTCTTCACTCATGGGAACTCCCCTTATACCTTACAGGTCTTCTTCGAGTACTTGCAGCTCCGCATCATTATCAATGATTCGGCCACCGCGGGTTAATAACTGTAGCTCAGACTTCACTGAAGTCGGTCTTGCAATTTTCTCAACGATTTTTAATGCCAAATTGTCTCTGCTACGGCCTAGTTTAGCTCTAAACGTTGGCAAGTCTTCTATTAATACTGTGATTGATTCTGGCATTTCAACCGGAATAATATCGCCAGGCTTAAATTCCATTACATCGCGTAATGGAACATCAACGTCTAACATGTGTGTAGTCAGTGCAACCTTGACGTCCATAATTTCATCGCGCAGTGCCTTACTCCATCGTAAGTCGGTATCTTCTTTATCGCTTTGCACACCGGCATCTAACAGTTCACGTATAGGCTCTAACATTGAATAGGGCAAAGACACGTGAAAATCGCCGCCGCCGCCGTCAAGCTCGATATGGAACGAACTTATGACCACAACTTCGGTAGGGCTTACGATATTAGCCATCGCTGGGTTAACTTCGGAGTCAAGGTATTCAAATGACACGTCCATGACTGGAGCCCATGCTTCTTTGTAATCTTCAAAAATGATTTTAAGCAGCATTTGAATAATGCGACGCTCTGTGGGCGTAAACTCTCGCCCCTCTATCTTTGCGTGATAACGTCCGTCGCCACCAAAAAAGTTATCAACCAAAATGAAGACTAGACGCGCCTCCATTGTGATGAGACCGGTACCTTTAAGAGGACGAAAACGCACCATATTTAAGCTGGTAGGAACAAAAAGCGTGTGAATATATTCGCCAAACTTAATCATCTGAATGCCGTTTATTGACACTTCAGCTGATCGCCTCATCATATTGAATAGGCTCACGCGCATGTGACGCGCAAACCGTTCATTAACAATTTCAAGCGTTGGCATGCGGCCACGCACAATACGGTCTTGCGAGGAGAAGTCGTACTCTAGCGTAGAAGCATCAGAGTCGCCGCCACCGACCTCTTCTTCCTCTACATCGTCCACCCCATGCAATAGGGCGTCGATTTCATCTTGAGATAATAAATCACTCACCGTCTTCTACCTTAATTAACCATCGAATTACTGCATCACAAAGCCAGTAAAGAGGACACGTTCTACCACGTCGTTCCCCGTAATTTCTTTGAGCGCTTTTTGAACTTCATTTACCGCTTGTTCACGAAGCTCTATTTTTCCGGCTTCAGTAACGAGATCATCTGCATTTGAATTACTAAACGCCTGTAAAAGCGTTCCTTCAATTAAAGGAATGTGCATTTTTGCCAAATCTTCATTATCTGAGCCCCGCACTAAAAGCTGTACTTTTATTTGTACGAGCCTGTCTCGTCCAGCACCAGGTACATTAAATACAAAGGGACGCGGCATCGCTACATAAAGAGCGGTTCCCATTTCCGCTTGGCCACCGCTTGACGCCGGTGCTGCGCCCTCCTCCGGTGCAGCCTCAGATTCTTCAACCTGTTCTGTAGCCTCTTCATCCCCACCAGCAAACAAAAAGAAATACGCACCAGCGCCACCACCTAAGAGCACGACTGCAATAATGATGATCAACATCATTTTGCCTTTTTTCTTTCCGCCTTCTTCTACCTGTAATTCTTCTTCAGCCATGTATAACTCTTAACTCATTCAAGAAAAAACGTATTATCAGGCTTCATTTCAAAATGGCAATCTTATATTGCACATGTAAAGCCATACCCTCAATCCAAAACATAGCAGTAACACCGTGTTCTCACCATGCTACCAATTGTTTAATTACATGATTTTCAGCTGATAATACCGATCAAGCGTAAAAATCGATACCGCCTTTCATTTGCCGTGAAACAGACTGCTCTATCACCGTAGCGTCGCCGAACTCATCGCCAACGTCACCATTTACTCCTGTACCATTACCAACGTGGCCATTTCTATCACCAGCAAATTGTTGGTTTTGCCCGTTTTCAGATGAATTATCTTTGCGAACCTGTGCATCACCTAATTCAATGCCTTGCTCTGAAAGCATATCTCGTAACTTCGGCATCGCATCAGCTAGTGCTTCTTTGGCGTGCTGCGACTGCACAATAAAGCTTACACTGGCAGCATCTCCCGATACATTCACCCTAACCTGCATACTACCAAGCTCAGGGGGATCCAGTCTGATTTCTGCCATTGTGTTTCGCGCATTCACCATCCAGCGAATTTTCTCATTTAGCTGTTGTTGGCCTTCCGGCTTATGAATATTTACTGCTTTATCAAATCCTTCAAACTGCTGCTGTGACTTAGTGGCTTCGGCGCGAAGCTGACTGTTTTCACTCATCACGGTATCTACTTGAGCATACTGACTTTGAAACATTTGAGACGCAGTATTTTGCGTTTGATTTATCAAACTTACTAGTTGGTTTGCTTGTACATCGGCTTTTGCCACCATGGCAGCGACTGCCTCGTTATTGACCAAGGTGTCTTTCGTCGCTTCTGTTACTATTGCTGATAAATCTATTCCTGGCTCATGACCTTGCTTGATCTGTTGTTGAAACTCATTGATACCGGCAATGATGTTTGCTTTCACTGCCTGCTGCTGAGCATTTGGTAATATTGCCACCATTCGATCTGCAAACGCTTCTGTCGCTTTTTGTGCGCTCTCTTGCGGAAGATTTGTAATCATCTCCATTAAATCGGTTTGCGCATCTAAACGTTGTGTCTCGTTAGCAATTTTGTTGTCAGTACGCTCACCAATACTTTCAGTTTTCGCAGTAGGAGCCCCACTGTTCAATACGGGCGCAGGTTGACCATTTCTAACGCTAGCTTGAATATTCAATAGCGCTTCTTGTTCTACGCTATCGGTATCTTCAGGCAATATCGACATGTCATTTTCCAGAACATCTACAGATGGCGCCTTCAACACATCGTTAGCGCCTTCAAAATTCTGCTCAAAAGCTGACGACTTTAGCGCGTCAGAAAACAGACTTACCACCAATGAAGCGTCTGCCGGTGAATCATTGTTAAGAGTCACCGGTTGGTCAATGTCGGATGTTACCGGAGCTGTATTGACATTCTCGCCGAGAATACTCTTTACTAGCTCATTCAAGGATTGCACATTTAATGGCTCATCAGCAGAACCACTTTTAACACTAAGCTCATCAACAAGGGATAAAAGGTCGTGAGATATTTTTTTCAGCTCAACGGCGTCGTTTACTTTTGAAATATCAGAAATACTGTTTGTACCGTCTTCAAGCTTTGCTAAAAGCGCGGTTAATTCAGCAATGAGAGACTGTTCCGTTTCGGCGCTAACGTCGCCCTCTAAACTGAGAAAAGGCGTGTTTCGCTCTTTCAAATCTAGACTGGCGTTATCTTGCTCGCTCATATTTAAATTAGCGAGCACGTCAACCCCATTGTCCACTTGAAAAACAGGCTTGTTTTTCACCACAGATTCTCGATTTACACCGTTTTCATTGGTATTAATAAAAAGGCGCTGTAGTACTACGTCTGTTTCAGCTGAGGAGACGTTGGTATCTTTAGACACCGTTTCACCAACATCACTTACGTCAACATCTGTTTGTATCGCTTGGGGTGATAAAAGTGTCCCAATGTCCTTTGCTGCGCCTTCTTCAACGCTATTTTCCGCGCTCTTTTCAGCGCTATTTGCGGACATCATTTTTGAGACGTTTTCGACAAACTCAATCCAGTTGGTCTCTGTCTGTTGGGTTAGCGTTATTTCTTCAGTAGCAATGCTCTCAGTCTTGTTCTCTAACTGTAAATCTAAATCGCTTTCCCAAGTACTGCGTTTTCCACTCGTTAGTGATTTACTACCAGCGTCTTCAAGTGGCATATCAAGACGCCAAAAACCGTTCTCAGATGTGACCTTCCCTGTTACGCGCTCAACATTTTCACCGTCGGCGAATTGGTTTTTTTCTGCGTCATTTTGTTTAAGCTGTGCAGGCGTTGAGACTTTTTTATCTTCAGCTGTAAGCGGTGTTTCACCAGCCTCTGTTTCCAGCACTTCTGCGCGCAAGTGCTCAGGTTCCGACTCACGTTTAATTTCTACAGACGCTTGCTCTTCAGTAGTACGCCCCTGCTTCTCAACTCGTTGTATTGCTTTTTCCGGTCCTTGGTCATTTGCCTTCGCTTGTTGAAAAAACCCCGTGAACAATCGGCTATTGTCACCATCATGTTGTAAATCGCCCGCTCCTCCTTTAACACTGCTCTTCGAGTCAGCAAATGGTAAAGCGGCAACGTCTGTGATTTGTGCGGCAATTTGTTGCATAATATTCTACCGTCCTACAGTTTATTCGTTATACCAAAGCAAAATAACAGGGCTCAAGCGCGTGTAATTGCTGGCGTTAGTCACGTTGTTCAGTGTTTATGACATTGGACAATCAAAGTAATACAAACTGTATGCCAAAAGTTTCTAAAGTGGGGCATCACACTAATCTGCAGCGCTCTACTGCTAGGCATAAAGTTAAAATGAAGAGTGTTTGGCTCGAAGAAATCGTTGGTTCGCAAACTCATCCATCATAGCTTGCTCCGCTTTCGCTTCTTTTTTTTGCTGTTGCAGTTGTCTTTTTTCAAGTAATAGCGATACTGCTTTCACTTTTTGCTGCTGTTTAAGCCACAATTGTTTACGTTGCTCTGCCGCCATTTTCGTGCGCGTTATAACTTGAGACTGCTGTTCACAGGCTTTATCTAGTTTACCCACAAATGACAAGTGTTGCTGGTAGAAAGACGCAGACACGCCCGATTGACCGGTTTTTTGAATACCCTGAATATACTCAATGCGGTATTGTTCCAGGCTGGTGAGTTTTTGCTGCTGTTGTACAACATTAAGCTGTGCTTGTTGATATTGCTGCGCCTCTCTGCGCTCTTTTTCTCGCTCAAACTCCGCCAAACGCTCTAGTTGCTTAGTCATAAAAGCGCTTCCTTTTCAAAACGACCGGCGGCTTTAGTTTGACCACATAAATACATCATACTAGCCCTGCCCAAGCCCTTTCGCTAACGCTGCCATACCTTCTAAACATTCATCGTAAGGTAAGGTTTGTTTCATTCCCTGCTGTAAAAACGCATTGATTGCAGGCTCTGCTCTTATCGCCAAGTCGATACGTGGGTCTGAACCTTTTGCATAAGCGCCAATCGAGATAAGATCTTGGTTTTGTTTAAATTGAGAATAGACTTGGCGAATTCTTCGCGCCATGAGCTGATGTTCTTCACTCACCACCATCGGCATCACACGGCTTATAGACGCTTCGATATCGATAGCAGGGTAATGTCCACTGTCAGCAAGTGCTCTCGATAAAACGACGTGACCATCTAGAATAGCTCGCGCGGCATCAGCGATTGGATCCTGCAGATCGTCTCCCTCAGTGAGTACCGTGTAAAAAGCCGTGATTGAGCCTTGACGTTCATTTCCGTTCCCTGCCCTTTCAACCAGAGCAGGTAAACGCGCAAAAACGGACGGGGGATAGCCTTTAGTTGCGGGCGGCTCTCCAACAGCAAGTGCTATCTCACGTTGCGCCATTGCATAGCGTGTTAGTGAGTCGATAAGTAACAATACATTCATTCCCTTATCACGAAAATATTCTGCTATGGTAACCGCGGTTTCACAACCCTTAAGACGCATAAGCGGCGATGTATCTGCCGGCGCCGCTACAACCACTGCACGTTGTCGTTCTTTTTCGGTCAGGATCTCATGAATAAATTCTTTTACTTCACGTCCTCGCTCCCCGACCAAACCGACAACAACAACATCAGCTTCGCAGCCTCTTGTCATCATACCTAGCAGCACGCTCTTTCCCACGCCACTTCCGGCAAAAAGCCCCATTCGCTGCCCTACACCCACTGTGTTTAATGCGTTAATCGCACGCACCCCAACGTCCATAGGTGTATTAATAGGCCTGCGAAGAAGTGGATTCATCGGTGGACGACTGGTAGGGGCTCGTGACTCTGCTTCTATTGCACCTAAGCCATCTAACGGTTGACCATTTCCATCAACCACTCTACCGAGTAACCCCATACCAACAGGCAGCCCACTTTGCCTATTAAGCGGCATGACCCGGCTACCTGGCACAATGCCTCTTACTGCTTCTGTCGGCATGAGATACGTAATGTCGTCACCAAAACCTACTACTTCAGCTTCAATTTCACCCTCAATGGTTTGTACTAAACATTGACTACCTACCGGCAGCTGGCAACCCACAGCTTCAAGGGTAAGCCCAATGCCTCGTACCAGCTTTCCAGCTGCAACAATAGGCGGTGAAGTTACTTGCTTGGCAAGTGATTCAAAGTGATTGTGCCATGGGCTAGTCATCGGATAACCCTTGGTTTAATAAAAACGTCTCAATAACATCACGACAGCGGCGCTCGATTGAAACATCAACAGCATTGTGCTGTGTTGTGATATCACATCCTCCGCGCTCCATCGCAGGTGACTCGACAAATTTCCATCCTTTCTTTGCGACTTCTTCTTCCCCAAACTGCGCATTAACAATTGATATATCTTCGGGGTGCATGTGAATTTGATATTCAGTTTGATTAATAGGCAATGCCTTTATGCCTTCATTCAATGCTTGAATTATGACCTGATGATTATGTGTTATTTCTGTTTTTATCACCGCTTTAGCAAGTGTAACTGCTAACTTAACTAACTGGTCGCGGGTGACATCATTCGCCTGAGAAAGTGGATCATGCAGTTTTTCCACTAACAACTGCCATACTTCAACCTGAGCAGCAATCTGCTGCTGTCCGTCTTGAAGGCCTTGTTCGAGCCCTTCAGCGAGACCTTGCTCTTTTCCCTCTTCTAAACCTCGCTCAAGCCCTTCTGCTTTTCCTTCCTCGAATCCGCTTTTTTTTCCTTCTTGATACCCTTCATCAAAGGCGGCTTGTCGTATAGCCTCGATTTCTTGTGCGGTGGGAGGAAGTACTTCTTCCTCTTCTTCAGGCGGTTCGTATTTCCAATCTGAGCGCTTATTTAACGCATTAGTCGGCTGATCTTTTGACGACGCTTTCGGATCATCTACAAATGGTAAATCCCATTTTTTTGCTTCACTTACTTCGGTATCGCTAAATGGCTTATTTGCAGACATAGTCTCGTCCAATGTGGTTGATTAACGGGGAAAACGGTGAGCGTTACAAGAACTCTTCACCACCGCCGCCACCAAGCATGATTTCTCCTGAGTCAGACAGACGACGCGCAACGGACAGAATTTCCTTTTGTGCCGTTTCAACTTCACTGATGCGCACAGGTCCGAGTGCTTCAAGGTCATCGTTAAGCATTTCAGCGGCTCGCTTCGACATGTTGCGCATTATTTTATCTTTAAGCTCGTCGTCAGCACCTTTGATGGCTTTAAGCAATGCGTCCTGCTGAACTTCCCGCAAAATAGCTTGGATCCCCTTGTCATCAACATCAACAAGGTTGTCAAATACAAACATAAGGTCTTGAATTTGCTGGCTCATTTCTTCGTCTTGTTCACGAATAGCGTCCATCAATTGACCTTCAATTGCAGTGTCTAAGTAGTTCATAATGTTGGCCGCAGATTTCAGGCCGCCCATTTTAGCTGCTTGCGTACCTGCCTGACCTGCAAACTGTTTCTCCATGATTTCGTTAAGCTCTTGTAGCGCTGCAGGCTGAACTTCTTCTAAATTAGCAATACGCATAAGAAGATCTAGACGCACTTTTTCTGGGAACTGTGCCAAAATTTCTGCGCTTTGTTCTGGTTCTAAATAGGATAGAACGATTGTTTGAATCTGTGGGTGTTCGTTGCGAATAATGCTTGCGACTTGTTTCGAGTCCATCCACTTAAGTGAATCCAGCCCTTTAGCGCCACTCCCCATGAGAATTTGATCAATAAGGTTAGCGGCTTTATCTTCACCAAGTGCTGCTGTAAGCGCTCGTTTAACAAAGTCTTGGCTCTGGAACCCAATCGTACTGTAGTTTTGTATCTCTTCAATAAAATGCTTATGCACAGCCGTAATTTTGGTCTGCGTCATGTCATCCACTTTGGCCATTTCAGTACCAAGCTTTTGTACTTGCTTGGGTTCCAAGTGTTTTAGTATTTGCGCAGCATCTTCTTCAGAAAGGCTTAACAGTAGTATTGCTGCTTTTTCGACACCTTCTAGTTTACTGACGTCGTATGACGGCTCTTCCACATTTGCAAGTTCTTCAGCCATGTTCTGTTCCTACTACTCATCTTGCATTAACCAGCCCTTGACAACTTGGGCTGACAATTCAGGTTCATTTGCCACTAGTGCTCTTACTGCTTTTAATACATCTTCGTCTTTATGAAGGTCAGGAAGCATCAGCGAGCCATCGGGTGCAAAACCTACCTGTCCTTCGTCAAAATCGGTACTCAGCATGCTAATGGTATCGTCACCAAGATCAAGACCTTCATCAGCATCAAAGTCTTCGGTTTCATTCGACTCGTCAGGGTTAATCAATCGGCGTAACATTGGGCGAATCACAAAAATAATTAGTACAATTATTACCAGTCCGCCAACAACAAGTTTAAGTATAGGTAAAAACCCGGGCTGTTCCCAAAGCGGCAGGTCTTCTACTTCTCCAGCATCTACTCGGGTAAATGGCACGCTTACCACTTCTAAACTATCACCACGGGTTACATCAAAGCCTATACCACCCTGCAAGAGTCGACGAATATTCAACATCTCTTCTTGCTTACGAGGCGAGGCTGTCACCGTGCCATCTTCCGCTGTGACTTGGGCATAGTCGACGGCCACAGAAACACTCAACCGACGAATAACACCCGTCTGCTTTTTCGTGTGACTGATAGTCGTGTCTAACTCATAATTACGCGTCGACTCTTTCGCAGTTCTGCCTGGCATAGTCTGTTGTGCGGCGCCACCTGCATTTTCTGGAATATTTGAATCGAGTGGAGGCTGATTAGAGAGCGCGCCTGGGATGCCACCGACACCACCTCCAACACTGTTCTCTTCCATGATCATCTCACTGCGCACTGCAGGCAAATCTGGATTATAGCTGCGCTGTGTTTGCTCCATGGCAGTAAAGTCCATGGAAACGTCAGCCTGAGCGGTGTAATTTCCAATACCTAAAACCGGGATAAGAATTGCGTCAATTTTTTCAAGATATTCCTGCTCTCTTTGACGCTCAATTTCATACTCTTTGCGTGCACGAGCGCTCATTGAGTCCTGGGACCCTGAATTTAACAAACGTCCATTGCTATCGGTAACCGTTACCTTTGATGGCTCCATGTTTTGTACGGCAGAGGCAACGATATCTACGACAGCATCCACTTCCTCGCCCGCAATAACTGCACCGCGTTTAGCCGTTAAGACAACGGTTGCTGACGCTTTCTTTTCTCTTCGAGCAAACACATTCTCTTTCGGCATTGCAAGAAGTACACGTGCTTTTTGTATACTTGCGATATCTTCAATCGTTGCTGCAATTTGTTGTTCTCGAGCGTGCTTAAGTCTTTCCATTTCCACACGCTGACTGACACCAAATCCCATGTCTTGCATGATAATGTCAGCGCCAGCATCTGACGTTTGTGTCAATCCTTGACGGGTCATACCGAGGCGTATATTTTGAAACTCATCGCTTCGTACGTAGACGGTATTGCCCTCTAACTTGTAGTCAATAAGATTAGCATCCAAGTAATCCAGCGTTTCAATCAGTTCTTGAGTTTCCATTTTAGCCAATGGACGATAATCGGGCTCCTGCGACCACAACAGAATAAAAATTGCTATCGCAACACAGATGACAAGCACAACTACCAGTGCCATCTGGCGCATCATGTCGGCGCTTCCCAACGTGTCCATAAACCCTGATTTGTTTTCAGGCTCGCTGTCCAACGTTTGATGCTGGTCTGGAACGGTTAAATTAGTACCTGTTGCGTCAGCCATACCCTACTCCAATTATACCGGCATATTCATGATGGTTTTGTATGCTTCAAGCACTTTATTACGCACTTGAACTGTGGCTTCAAAAGCGATGCCCGACTTCTCTTTAGTCAACATCACCTCTGCCAAGCTAAGGTTTGGATCGCCCATTTCAAAACGCTGCTGTGCATCTTTCGATTCGAGCTGCATATTATTCACACCATCGACGGCGTGCTTAAGCATGGTCGCAAAATCACTTGCAGAGGAATTGATTTCCCTCATTTGCTGAGGTTCATTAACTTGAAGACGAGATTGACCAATCATGCTCTGCATTTCTTGATACAAACTATTGGCTTTAACGTCCATAACCACTCCTAGCATGTAAACACGTTGCCCTTTTTGGCGAACGTAAAACTGACTTATAGAAAGGATTTAGCAAAGGGCTTGCCAACTTTAATTAACTCTATATTTCAATGAGTTAAAGAGAATATGTGGGTGATAGACAATTTTATGACGTAATACAGATAAGAAACAACAAAAAACCGCCGCCTTAAATAGTGCTCGGCGGCGGTCGGCTATGAAATGCGTATTGGCCCGCATTAAACATTTATATTTTACGCAGGAACTTCAATTCCATCTTCTCGCATTCGAGCGAGTTTATATCGCAACGTTCTTGGACTTATGCCAAGTTTCTCTGCAACGTCCTTTCGCTTCCCTTTGCACATGGCGAGCGTGTCCAAAATGATCTGATGCTCTTGATAGCGTAACTCAGACCCTAGTTTATTATCTTCTACGACTTCTGCTGCTTTTTCCACGACGCTACTAATATCTTCATCAATCATCAGGTCTGTTGCAGCTATCTCGTTGTTTTCACACAATATCAAAGCTCTTTGAACGACGTTTTCTAACTCTCTGACATTGCCTGGCCAGCTGTATTGACTCAGCTTATTGCGCGCTGTAGCACTTAACCTAACGTTTGACATACCCTGAACATTTGCATGGCGCTGAACCAAGTGTTCTGCTAACGGCACGATATCACCTGGTCTTTGCGCCAAAGGTCGCCATTCAATTGGGAACACATTTAGTCGATAATATAGGTCTTCTCTGAACTCACCGGCATCTACCGCTTTGCGCAAATCTCGGTTACTCGTCGCAATAACACGCACGTTTAGTTTAACTGTTTTACGCCCTCCTAAACGCTCTACCTCTCGCTCTTGCAATACTCTAAGAAGCTTAGCCTGCAGTGCCAAGTCCATCTCGGTAATCTCATCAAGAAGAAGCGTACCGTCCTGCGCTTGTTCAAACTTACCAGGGCATGCTTGGACTGCCCCTGTAAATGCGCCTTTCTCATAACCAAAAAGGGTTGCCTCAAGCATATTTTCAGGAATAGCAGCGCAGTTTATAGCGACAAACGGCGCTTCACATCTACTGGATTGATCGTGTATATAGCGAGATAAAACCTCTTTGCCCGAGCCGCTTGGCCCTAATACCATTACCGTTGCCTCTGACTTGGCGACTTTTCTTGAGAGTTCAAGTAACTTTAAGCTAGACGGGTCAGCGACAATTGGCGTTCTCGATTCAATCTTTTGCGCCGGTGCATATCGCCCAACGAGATTTAATAACACCTCAGGGGCGAATGGTTTTGATAGGTAGTCGGTAGCACCGTCACGCATAGCCTGCACGGCATCATCAATGGTTGCATAGGCGGTCATCAAGAGAACGGGTAAATGTGGGTATTTAGCTTTAATGCTTTTCAACAGCATTAGCCCACTCATCTCCCCCATCTGAATATCACTGACTACAAGGTCGACATGTTGTTCGGACAGCATCATTAATGCACTTTCTGCACATTCTGCACTAACAACGTGATAACCACCGAGTAGTAACGTATCAAAAAGCGCTTCGCGAAGCCCTGCATCGTCTTCAACAATTAAAATAGTTGTTTTTAACATCATATTCCCCTCGGAATTAAGCCACTTTGCTACCGATGATACCCTGCACTTCTCTCAGAGGTAGCGCGACACTGAAACACGCGCCCCCTTGTGACGTATCACACACGTTTAATTGACCGTTGTGAGCAGCAACCACAGACTTAACGACTGCTAGACCCAACCCCGTACCATGAGTTTTTGTAGTAAAAAACGGCTCAAAAACTTTGTTTTTCAACGCATCAGGCACGCCCTTGCCTTTGTCGACTACTGAAACAATGAGTTTTTCTTGGATTAAACTCGCATTAACTTCAACGGTACATCCTTTAGGCGTTGCTTGACTGGCGTTGTGAACAAGGTTTAACAATGCGCCTTGTAGCGCCGTTAAATTCCCGGTTATCACTGCCGCTTTATCAAACCCGCTGAACGATAAGTGTTGTGATGCTTGTGAAACCATAGATACCGCGCTGCTTTCAATTGCATTAAAGAGTTCCTGCAATGTGATGTCACAAACAACTTGCTCCTCACCAGACTTAGCAAATAGCAGCATGTCATTTACTTGGCTTTCAAGCTCTTTGAGCCGGTCTGATAGCTTGCACGCGAACTCGCTTTGTGCCTGATGAGGAAGGCCTTTTCTTGTCAAATTAGAAGCGTAAAGCATAGCTGCTGATAGAGGTGTACGAATCTGATGTGCCAGGGATGCGACCATTTTACCTAGTGACGATAAACGCTGCATATGACTCACACGTGCCTGCAGCTGTCGCGTTTCCGTTAGATCTGTTATCACTATCAATTGCCCAGGTTCATTTTCAAGAGGAGTGATTGATAACTTTACACGCCTACCGTCGACCAAAGACACCTCATGCCCATCGTCAGCACGAGGTTTAAATGAGCGCGAGATAATACGTCTCCAAACTTCTTCTTCAAGTGGCTCGCCTAACAACGCCTTTGCTTGCTCGTTGGCTTGACGAACGATGCCTTTCCCATCAATCACGATTACGCCCGCGGGCATGACTTGCAGCAAGTGTTCGAGTCTACTCGCTTGTAAGCGCAAAGATGCAAGTTCATCGTTACATAAAGAAGTGTCTACGCGAGATGAAGTGCTTTCACTCACTCCGTCAAAAACAAAATCGGTCGGTGTGAACTCACTTGTAGTTGAAGTACTATCCAAAGCCATATTGCCCTCGTCAATTTGCAGACGTTAATAAATATGACTTGGATAAAGCAGAAGGTGTGCCAATTCAACATTGGCTTATTTTACAAAGACTTAAAGGCAATTAAAGGGTGTTAAATGCAACGTCAATTCCCTGACGTTAAGCCTCTTCAGTACGCTGAATATCGTACTTACGCATTTTTTCGACCAGCGTAGTGCGTCGCATTCCAAGCTTATCAGCCGCCCTTGCAACGACCCAGTCTTGATTGTCGAGTGCCTGTCTAATAAGGGTAACCTCAAGCTCGGAGAGATATTCTTTCAGGTTTACCCCCTCTTCAGGGAGTGAAGACGACACCATGTTTTCTGATGTATTTTCGCTCTGAGTTTGCTCTTCAGCTTCTTCAAGGGCCGCAGACTCGGCGAATAACGTATTAAAGGCTTCCCGCTCTAAAATTTCCTCGGGATAGTCAGGTTCATAAGCATGAACATCACCGTACTGATACTTTTCGGGGAGATCGGATATATCCACAATTTGACCAGGGTATAAAATCATTAAGCGCTCGACCAAGTTAGATAACTCACGAACGTTACCTGGCCACTCATGTTCCATCAACGATGCGATAGCTTGCTCAGTAAACCGAACACCCTCTGCACCTTCAACCTGTATTCTACTATTGAGTTCTTGTAGCAAAAGGGGGATATCATCTTTACGCTGACGAAGTGCTGGACTGTCTATTGGGAACACATTTAAACGATAAAATAAGTCTTCTCTGAACTTTTCTTCACTTATCATCGTTTCTAGATTTCTGTGCGTCGCAGCGATTATTCGAACATTGCACTGTAGCGGCTTATTACCGCCCACTCTTTCAAAAGTACGCTCTTGCAATACGCGCAACAACTTAACCTGCATTTGAAGCGGCATGTCTCCAATTTCGTCTAAAAAGAGAGTGCCACCCTCAGCTAGTTCAAATCGCCCTTTGCGCGCACTAATTGCCCCGGTAAAGGCGCCTTTTTCATGACCGAAAAGTTCGCTTTCTAAAAGCTCACCAGGGATCGCTCCGCAGTTTACTGGAATAAAAGGTCCATCTTTGCGTTCAGATAAAAAGTGAACGTTGCGCGCAACTACTTCTTTACCCGTGCCTGACTCTCCAAGCACAAGCACGGTGGCATCGGTAGGTGCCACCTGCTCGACCAAGCGTCGAACAATCTGTATCTGTTCACTTTTACCGATTAAGCTTCGAAACAGTCGCGTTTTATTGCCGCTGTTTCGCGATAAACTCGGTTTTCTACGAGAATACTCTTGGCACCGATGAATGGCTTGCGTTAACACGGGATAAGTAAGCGGTGTAGCGATAACACTCACAAGGTTTTGTCCAGCAACAGCTTGACTGTTGCTTTCTACTAGCGCAACAAAAGGAATGTGAGGAAACTTTTCAACGATTGCTTTGACCACGGTCGGTGACTCGTATTCAATGAGTACAGCATCAGCGCCGCCATCTGCTAGATAACGTTCACAGTCGTCAACCCCTCGTGCCCGACACGACTCTCCCATGAAAGTGACAATTGTTTCTAAATTTTGAATAAGTTCCTGGTTATTACTTACCAGCAAAATGTTCTTCATCGATTCCCCGAGGACGCTCTTATTATTTTTAAAGACTAGCGCATGTGTGAATTGTAACGGTAAAAGATCACAGCGCAACAGGTGTTTATCGAAAAGTATCAATAAAAAAAGCAGGTTACCCTGCTTTTCTTAACCAATTTTAGTTATAGAACACTTAGCTCAATAACGCCAGAACTTGGCCTTCCTGCTGGTTTGCTTGCGCTTGCACTGTTAACGCTGCTTGTCCTAACACGTCGTTAGCGGCCCGCTGAGATGATGCTTGGGCAAAATCTAAATCTTCAATGCGAGAGCGCGCTTGTGCTGTATTTATGTTCGACTGCGTTAATGTACGGGCTGCACTTTCGAAACGATTCTGTACCGCACCCAACTCACCGCGCGCGCCGCCAACAGTTTCAATGGCATCATCAATAGCGGTTAAAGCATCGTTCAAGCTACTACCTGACGTCACATCAATCGTTAATACACCACTTAGCTGTGCAGCGATATCTTGCGTCTCAATGGCGATGGACTGTCCTGCACTTGCGCCTGATTGAAAATTTAGCGTGTTATTGTCAGAGAGTAGCGGCTTTCCCCCAAAATTGGTCTGCTCAACGGTTTGCGTTATGTTTTCCTGAAGCTGCGTAATTTCCGCTTGTATCGCCCGTCTGTCTCCATCGCTTAGTATGCCGCTTCCCGATTGAAGGGTAAGCTCTCGAATTCGGTTCACATCGTCATTTATGCTTCCCAATCCACCCTCTGCAACTTGTGCGAGTGAAATACCATCATACACATTGTTTAACGATTGACGGTTACCCTCTACTTCGGAAGTCAGCCTATCGATAATTTGTTGGGCTGCTGCGCCGTCAGATGCATTGTTAACCTTTTTTCCAGACGCCAGTTTCTCAAAAAGGCTCTCTTGCCTTTCTTGAATTTGGCTAATCAATGACGACGAGCTGCTATTGTTAACTTGCATACAAACATTCCTCCGCTATAGGCTACTTAGTATAGCATATCACTGTACATCTTCTAACCGATTTGAGGTATGTGCATTCATACGCCATTAAAAGAAGCGATGAAATTCCATAACCACATTTCATCGCCTGCAGCATTACACGACCATTAATGACGCACCGTCACCACAGCACACAGCGAAGCCTAGGTTGCGCTATCATTACACGTCGAAATGCATCATTCTTGATTGAATGTACGCAATGTCCTCATCACTGAGTTCAAGCGAATACCCGCCCACTTTGCCTTTTCTTACCTTACAATGACTATTTCTTGGCGATAACCATGGGCGCTGAGATTGACCGCTCAACTCAACTTGTTTCATATTGTCGAAAGAGGCCATTTCAGATATTCGTTCAACGTCATGCAAACTGACACTGATATCAAAGAAATCGCACACTTTTACCAGTACAGCTTGATAATCGCTGTGCATGTCTTCATAGCGAATAATTGGTAAGTTATTCTCTGTTGCGAGGCGCCGCCACAGCTTTTGGAACTTGAGTAAATTATCAACACCAAAATATGGATCACGAATAAATGTTGAGATATCACCTTGATAATTGAAAAAGTCAGCAAACCTTCCGGTAATTTGGTTGTATAAGCTAACGATGGTATCCCTCGCATCGCGCTCAATATAAAGGATCTTATCGCTTCCAATGTTATAGTTTTGATAGCGCCTGTTAATATCGAAATTCAGCGGCGGCTTGGTGCCATCATTGTATTCAAATTCGTCATGTGAAAATATGATGTCGTGCGCTTGCTCAGTAAGTTCAAGCGCATAGCGAAGCCAACTTCTACCAGATTTCGGAAAAGAAATAACGCGTTTTCTGGTCATAGCGATTTGTCCCGTTTATAAAGTCGAATGGGCCCCGCACCTCCGTGATGACCAGTTAAGTGTTCTGAATACATGTTGAAACCCGCATCGCTTATCGTTTTAACGAGTTCATCATCCTCATAGAAGATCGCAGGTACACGCATAACAAACCATGTAGCAGCTAAATCTAAAAGGCCAGTTAAGGTTGTTATTCTTTCTGCTTTTGGGAGATGCTGATGAACAGCTAAATACAATACCATGTCGTATTTGGCCAACAGCTTTTCACCAAATTCATCTTGAAATTCGCACCATGGAGCGACGCTTCCATGCATAAAGTTTGCTCTTGGATCGTTCGCGCTTAGCGCCCTTGCGGTAAGCACTCTGCCACCGTCGAGCTCTACACCATCTAACCTAGCACACCCCGCGTTTAAAAGCCTATGCGCAATGTATCCCTCGGCACAGCCTGCATCGAATACCGTGGCCTCATTTATAAACTTCTCCAGAAACGGAAGGACTTCAGTACGGGTACTTACGGGCCACTTTCCATGCATATTTAGTTGAGGAAGACGTAAGTAATGTTCTCTGCCGTCATCAACAAGCATTGCCATGAAATCATCACAGAATTTATCCCAGCTAAATGTCTGTATTGCTTTTCGAGCGCATTGAGCGCGTAACAGAGCCTTATCGTAATAGGTAGAAACCTCTTCAATGGCACTTACGCATGCATCGGTCGAGTAAGTATCTAGAACGAGCGCCGTATCTCGATTTCTAGCAAATCCTTTTGTTCCTGCATGCGTGCAAATAAGCGGAACACCACACGCCATCGCTTCAGCTGCCGTATTTGCCCAACCTGCAAATGACTCAACGTGAACTACACAGTGACACTGGTGATAAAAATCAACCAATCCGTCTTCGTTCAGTTGGCCGGCTTCTATTATTTTTTTGTGCTCATTAAGCTGCTGAAAAATACTGTTTTCTCTAATTGAAGAAGGGATCTCTCCCATCACGTGCAATACTTCATTGCCTCGTAAGGTTTGCATAACAGGTAACATTCTTTCAAGCGATTTGGTGCTGATCCCAATGACAAACTCAGAGCGAGATTTTGGCGCAATACAAGGATAAAACCGCGATGAATCAACTGCCCCTTCGATAACATGAAATTTTTTAGCTAAAAAATCGGTGTAGCTGCCTTCAAACCAATCCGTATTGTTAAAAAAGACTGAGGTAGGCTTGAATGCTCTGTTCACTGCAATGAATTTTTCTTTACAGGACCTATCATTTAAAACAGCCTGTATGCGAAATCCAAATTGCTCACCTCTTTTCGTTTCCAATGCACTGATAAAACGTTGGGAGAATCCCGCTCCGGGAACCAGTGTTGCCCCCCATTTTCGTTTCAACGCTTCTTCTGGGCTGAGCACTTCAAAACCTTCAGGGTGCCATTTACCGTGGTGATTTTCGAAACAGAAACTGACTTGTATGCCTCTACTTCTAAGCAGTTGGCCTAGGCGTGCAAACCGAATCAACCCGCCGCTAACTATATTTTGTTCGGCATAGATAAGTAGGGTTCTAATGCTTGCATTCTTAATTGTCGTATTGATGGTACATGGCTTTCTGAAAAATGTGATCTTTCCGACAGTTTCAACCGGTTCACAACCCGAATTAATCAACTCTTGAGCGAATTCAGCAGAACCCAATTTCTGCCCAGGTAAGGGTTTACTGTCGTCGAGCGCTATAATTCCACCGTCTATAACGTGAGGATACCAGCTTTCATAATCATCTCTTACCGCACCGTACCTGTGATCACCATCTATGAAAAGCAAGCCAATTGGTTTATTCCACCCTTTGGTCAGAACCGTTGACTCTACATTAATGAGGCTCACATATTTATATGCTTCACTATCTAGCATCAACTTAAAAAAATCTTTTCTGTCTTCTGGGCCAAAAATACCACCTAGTTCACCCACGAATGCTTTATGCGGATCGACACAGAAAATCTGCGGTGGATTGTCACGCTTAAGCGCGTTAACACCATGGGCTATAGCAAGCGCCGACTTTCCTTTGTATGAACCTATTTCAACTATCACACCGGACGTGACGCACTCTGCGTACTTAGACAGGGCTTTCGCTTCAATTAACGTAATACCACCTTTTTCATAAGGATAAGATTCCATTGTTTCTTCAATGGTTTTTTGCATTGTTTACCTCTGTAAAGATGTAGGTGTATATTAAATCAAACGGACGACGCAGTACTTAGCGATGTTGTAGAAACAATGCTTCAGCAAAAATAATCGGCTTATTAGAGTACTCACTTACAATGGCGCGTACTTCGTCCTCTCTAGAAAGCACTCCCACAAAAATAATGTCATGCTCGACATCTGAAATTGCTTGTGGCGAGCAAAATCTCGTTCCATATTTGTCGATACTTACCGTATCAGATGCTGCATAATCAACTGACAATACTATCGTCTCTGAAAGCTGCCCTATTAAAATAGAAGTTAGCTCACTTGCACCGTATAAAATCACCCGCTTGCCCTTTAAGCTATCGGCAATGTTTTTTATTTCATTAATAATATAAGTTCGATGTAATGGCTGGAAATAAGCAACA
Organism: Alteromonas sp. V450; assembly: GCF_001885075.1. Lineage (NCBI taxonomy): Bacteria > Pseudomonadati > Pseudomonadota > Gammaproteobacteria > Alteromonadales > Alteromonadaceae > Alteromonas > Alteromonas sp. V450. The sequence goes on along the minus strand of NZ_MODU01000004.1, from coordinate 56,332 downwards.
TTCAGCGCATGATAATATGCATGAAGTGATGCTATTTTTTCTTTATCTGGGCGGCTATCAGGAAAATTTCTCAACATGTCTTGCTGCCAACAAAACCCACACTCTATTTTTTGAACGCCCACGTTATGCTCTAGTTCCTTTTGAAACAACGTATCGTTAATAAGCGTTTTTACACCGCAAAAGTCTTTCAACTTATGACGTACGCCCAGTTCATTGTGGCTAATGTCTTCATATGTCACGAGAATACGCTCAATGCTTTCAGGTAAAAACGCGACAACCGCAGACCAATGTAAATAGATAAGTTGTGCGGCGTACTCAAAATCAAAATGGTCTCTTTTAACTAAAGAGCTCGCTGTGGATATAAAGTCCCTTTTAACTAAAACAACTTTTACATCCAAATCAAGTGAAGATAAAACATCGAACCAGAACGGGAGTAAAATGCAAAACCTTGGGTCTTTGAGCACCAATTTATTGCTCTCTTCGAGGAGTTCATTAATGTAATTAACGGCCATGTCCCTAAGGCTTTTATACTCAGTACTTTGCTGTAAGGTAGGTAAGTCTAACCAAACCAGTGAGAACCAGTAATACCCCAACGAGGCTAACAGCCTATTATTGATGTCGACAACGTGGTCATCCTCCCAATAGCCATTTGGATTGTCTCGACTGGGTTGCATGGGGTGCTTACCACAAAAGAAACCATTAGACTCTACCATGCTGGTGACTAAGCTAGTTCCCGATCTGTGCATTCCTAGTACTAGCACTAATTGATTTTTAGACATCAAATAACCTTGATTTTTAGCCACATCATTGGGCGGTGAAAAATAAAATAATAATCTTGTCGCAGCGCCTCAAAGCGTAATGATCGCTCCTTTAAACGCTAACTTTTCTAGCGACGCTCTCATTTCATCTGCGTACGCAAATGAGCAAATAATTACAGCATCAACATTGTTTAGCGAGTTGCCATTTAATTTTGTCACCGCTACGCCACCTTTTGTTGACCCTTGCTTTTTCACATCACTATCAAAAATGACCGAAAAATTTATGAATAAAGAGAGATCAACAACGAGATATTCACTCACATCGTTGCATCCGTATAGCGCAACGTTATCTTGAGGCGTTAATTCCCTTTTTACCCGCGTATAAAGTTTACTAATGCGCTTAAATTTATGGCGATTGTTAAACAGTGTTTTCAATGACTTGAGAATATTTGGCCCACTCTCTGGTAGCGCCATTTTTTTTATCTCTTTTAAGATCATTCTTTTTTCTAGCAATGCACGTTTGTAGCTCTGCTCATTGTGCCACCTTGTTGATTGGGAATGTGCTCTGAAAAGGTTAAGCGGTTCATGGACATAAGCAACCGATGCGTCAGCCAGTATTCGTATATAGCACATCCAGTCACCACAATACTTCATGGTACTTTTCTTCAATGCAGCCTTTAGGTGTTGCTTTTTAAAAAGCACAGCACTCACATTCGGAATTACATTTTTGAAAACCAAATAGTCTTTAATGAGGGTTGCACCATCGATAACAAAATCTCGCTTCCAAAGCGTATTATAAAAGTCGGCTGTGTAATCATGGCGATAGAGCGGCTTACTTTGTTCATTTACGATCCATGAATCACTATACGCCATCGCTATGTCTTGATGGTGTTTAAATTGCGCTAACAGCGTTTCTAAAAATGTAACACTTGATATGTCGTCACTTTCGGCAATCCAGACAAACTCTCCTTTTGCCAAATTTACGCCTTTTATCCATTGATCGTTAACACATCCACCATTTTCGACATTAAAATCAATAGCAGTGACCCTGGCTTCATGGTTTGCAAACGCTTTCATTATCGCTTGGCTATCATCAGAACTTGCATCATCAAGTAAGATCACTTCAAAATCAGTGAAGGTTTGCTCCTTAATAGAGCGCAACCTCTCGGGTAAAAAACGAGCATGGTTGTAGCATGGGACAATAATAGAAACGGTAGGTGTATTATTCATGGCTAAAATTTTGTTCTTTACTGATCCGTGATTGAAATAATATTTGATTCAGGGACCTTCTTTTGGCCCAGTAGTGCGACTATCTCTTTTTCAAACGCAGCAGATGCCACGATAACCGGTATATTTTTTAAACTGATATCTGATGCCAGCACTGGAATCTTAAAAAACGTATCTATCTTTGGTGACTTATCTAGCATGCCTTCGATGTGAATGTCAGAAAAAAAGTGCTGTAAATACCGCGCAACTCTGCGCCCTTTTTGCCCGGCGCCATATATATATAAGTGTCTGATATTCTTATCTTGGACTTTCTTTATTAGCGCATGATCATGCTCGTCGAGATAATGTTCTAATTCAACATCAGCAAACACAGTTTCACTTTTGTATTTGCGATAAAGGTGTGTAAAAGGATGAATTGAGGAGTGCTGCCAAGGTTTTTCTGCGCCGTTGAAATGAACAATCTTCACTTCACTTTCTTTGCTAAGCGCTTCAAGGCAAGACTGTTGGATATTCCATGCGCCGTCTAACACCATCACGTTACTGTCTAGCGTTATATTGAGAATATCCTGATCATTAAATTTATAATCGGTACCATTATCGACCATACGCATTGCGGTTTCTGTTATCTGTTTACTCCTCCACATAGGCAGGTCAATCAGTAGCATTCCAGCATTGAAATAGCTGTGTGATTTCAATCCTAGCGTTTGGCTGTGAGAACCTTTAGCGACTAGGGAGTCAACTACCACTCCGGCGGCGTTGTCTTCTAGATCAATCGCGAACAGGTCGCTGACATCGGCATTCACAATCATATCTGCATCCAAAAACAACACTTTGGTGTTGATAGAGGCTAATATTTGCGGGATAAGAAGCCTAAAATACGTTACTACTGAAAGTCGGTCGGAAAAGTCTTTACTAATCTGCGCACTTGAGAAAGTTTCGTCTTCAATTTGATAGAATTTTATATGATTTCCATTGCCAGAAGTTTGTGTAAGCTTCATCTGATTGGCGCTCGAAAGCGCTGCATAAAAGATATGCCAACTTATTTGGCTATCAGTATTTGAAAGTATACTTCGCATAAGTGCTGCAAGGTGAACTGCAAATTTATCATCAATACAGAAAACTAAATTCAAAGGTTGCATCTTTTCCATCATTGTTTCTCATTAATTAGCAGGTTCACTGGTAAGAAGTAGTCGTCAAAAACGTCCTTCAAGGCTAAGTCAGTGGTCCATGGGAAGCTTGCAAAAATACTCAATGCTCCCCTCATAATGCTAATGACCGCTCAATCAACATTCGGTGCAATAACGATGATATGTATTCTTGCTCTTCTTTTTGCACTACCGTTTTACTTTGCCCTTTCTGCACGCGTTTAACTTGATTAAACAATCGGTCAACCCACAGCAACTCTTCATCATTTAAGAAACCAAAATTAGCGGGTGTATTTCCCTTCAGTGTTGCGGAGTGAAAGAAGTAGGCGAAAGCCCTATCATCATTTAACAGGGATGCACCAAGATGGGGGTGATCAGCACCGATGCCCAATAAATCAAAAAATGTGGGAAATAAATCGAAATGGCATGAATGTTCAATGACCTTCTTACTTAATTTCGGGTGACGCATAAACAAGGGAACATGCATTTGAGGGAGGATCACAGAATTGCTGTGAAAACTATAGCCATACTCACCAAATGATTCACCATGATCACCGGTAAACACTAATATTGTATTTGATAAATCTATCTTCTCAGCAAGTCTATTCAGGAACTCGTCAATAATGAAGTCCGCCTCTTCCACAGCATTCATGTATTGTGACTTCGCATCACGCGATTTGTGACGATTGAACGTTTTTTTGTCTATTGTCTCGTAAGGTATGTGAGACTGGTCATTGATGATGTGAAGAAAAAAAGGCCCACTTTTCGCCGCATTCGCAACAGGTTCAACCATGTTCCAAAGCCTATAGTCGGCCTTGAGTCCATCACTAGGCAATTGGTGCGTGCCCCATATAAAATCGAAGCCAATTCTGTTAAGTAGCTTGTGATAGTCATAGAGCGCAATATCCGCACTGTCCAAAAACATTGTTGTATAGCCATTTTTTTTGAGCGTTTGTAGGTGTAATGGCTCGCTACCAGGATACAAACTATCCTGTTTGTTATACGGGTTGTTAGAATAATTTCCTGAATATATTTGGTTGGTAGCCACTGTGGTGTTTGGACACAAACAGTAATGCTTCTTACCTTCCCAACTATTTTCTTGAAATCGCTGTTTCAGCTTTGAGCGAACGCCAGCCCCATTTCCATTATCAAGATAGTAACCTAAGGATTCCATGGTGATTAATATGATATTGGCGCCCTTACAGGCACCATATAAGTCGCCCCGCGTATTATCGCGGACCTCTGGTTTAACGAACGGTTGGTGACGCGGATCTATTTCTATCGATTTATTGCAAGAAAACTTGTCGCTCATAATGATGTTTGCTAACAGGCTGGGTGCTGTATAAAACTGTGCTGAAGCATTCGTTATTATGCGGTAGATAGCGAGCGCTGAAATTACCACTATAATGCCTAGCGTTACGCCAACGAGCCATAGCATAGCTGGTGCAGAGAATATTCCTTTGGGCAGTGCAAAAATATATAACACACAAACTTGCACACTCGCCCACGCTAGCGGGAGTAGCAGGATATAGGGTATCTGTTTTACCAGTAACAACAAGTGAGGTATGCCTTTAGCTAGCCCTTTGGATCCGGTAAAAAACCATGCAAAACTTTGCCTGTTTATCTCAATGCGGTACTGAACGAAAAGAATGGCATCAAGCCATACAAGAACGCCATACAAAAAAAACAGAACACAGACAATCACGCTTAAGCCTAGCCATGGTGTATAAGCCAGAAAGACGGAAACAAAAAGCGAAGCAATAAAAAGGATCTTAATATCGTTGAAGTTAACAACCTTCGATAGCGCCCCACGTCGAGCACGGATTTTCTTATTGACAGCAAGAAGGCTGCTTGCAGAAACAAAATAAAGAATAAAAGCAGCACAAATACTTGAAATGTCTGAAAGTGATAGCAAACTAAGGTTCTCCGCGAGTTCAGCTTCAGCGGCCTCATTAATTCTAAAACCCCAAAGCCGCTATGCTTCAGGTTTTAGTGGTAAAAATCGTCGTCGTTATTTGGGTTATCGACCTAGGTTAGAAAAACTCAAATGTAAAAGTTCTCGCGCTAAACGCCGAAGTAAAGCTACATGTGCAGTGTAAAACGCTAATGAATACCCTTTACGTATTGATATAAAAGCTACTGCATCTGATAGCGACCGCCCGCCTTTCCCGCGCTAAAGGTAAGTACTATTGAGTGTTCTACATCATCGCATATCTCTTCGTCTAATAACGCTTGAGGTTTAAGTAAGTCTTTTTTGCATAATATCCCGCGGTTACCGCACATATCGACAGCATTCAAGCGCAAGTCATTTAAGTTTGCGAAAACAACGAATTCACCAAAATCAAGGTAGTACTCATATTCAAACGTGCTTTTCACTACCGCGTTAAACAAGTCTTGCAGAATATCGTCAAAACATTCGCTTCGCTTTACCTTTATTTTCGGAACGAGGACTTTATTGAAAACAGAACCAAAATTATGCTTCAGCGCTACGAATGGCATTCTTTCCTCTACCCAGTAGGGTGATGCACCTTTGATAATATTTTCAAGCCCAGCGTTTCCATAAACAAAATCAGGATGCACAACTTTACTCATAGGCATATTTAATTGAGTCATGTCAAGCGACGTAACATGGGTGCCAAACCAGATAACTTCTGCATTTGGCACTTCCATTGTGTTTAGCGTATGAATAAACGCGTCAACTTGCGATTGTTTTTGTACCCACAGCGCAAATCGTATGTCGACAGAAGATTTGAGTTGCGAGCTTTCTGTAAGACCCGGTCCACACTGTTTAATCTCTACAACGTTTGGGCTAAATAGGCGTTCATTGAACTGGTTGAACATGTGGCTCTGATTAATATTAGTAATGCAGAGAATATGTGCTTTATGCCTCTTTAAATGTGCGATTTGTCTGATGCTTCCAAAAGATTCTGAAATATCAAAGTTTGACTCAATATGTGTTACTTCATCTCTAGCTTCAGCTAAAAAGTCAGTCCAGCGCTGCAATAATTTGTTGGCATAACTTAACGCAGATGCCTCACTTTTAATATATTCACATTTGCTAAGCATTACGTTGCAATAGTTCATGCTGCCAAACAGTAAATAGAAAAGTAATGATGAACCTTTTCTGTAGGAGTCGAAAAGGAGATCTTTCTGCCTTTCAATTAAGGCATTTATATCGACAAGAGAGTGGACAGGCTCACGTGCCAACGTCAGTAAACTTTCTAATTCCTCATGAAGTACATCCTGACGATATTTTTCCTTAAAACGCGTGGTATAACTGCCATATTCAGGAATAGATTCAAATATATTCTGTTTGACAATATCAACGACCGAAGCAACACTCTCTTCGGAATTGACAAGAAGCACATCGTCAACAAGAAGCGGTAACGCCCCGTTTATCTTCGCCCCATTGCTGCAGTTGAAGCAATACACAGGTTTTTTGGCCAAAGCGCGCTCTAAAATGTCTTTAGACACTTTGAATTCATACTTAGTAAAAACGGTTTTTTGAAAATTCCCTTCTATGACAAAAGAAGTATCATTTTTTTTGCTGTAATCGTAAATTTCTTCTCCGTCATTACTGTAATAACCAGACTGAGAAGAGTGATGTTTTTTCCTATCAGTGAACCCTAAATCAATACCGAACAGATATATTTGATTAAATCCCATGGTTGTAAATAGGTTTAATGCAAAATTAGAAACCGTAGGAAACGCGAAGTCTAATTCTTCAAACTTTTTAAGCCCAATTAGATTAACCGAAGAAACTGTCGAACTTTCTCCCGTCTTAAAGGCAATAAAAACGTCTTTAAATAAATTGCACGTGTCAGGATGGATGCCATTACAACTTATTAGGCTAATTTGTTTGAGATAGTCAAAGTCACCAATTCGGCTTACCCAATCAAACGTGGACCGATTTTGTTCAATTTCTGCATGGAAGTCAGGCACGATACCATTTTTATAAAGTGGCATAAGCGCTGTTCCGCAAGACACAATAATGGCTTTTTCACGCAACTCCTTTATTGCTTCTATACAACTGTCAAGGGAGGGTCCGTTACCTACAATAAAAACCGGAGTTTCTCGCTGTGCAGCATTAAGCTTTTTCTCGGCATTGACAGTTAATAAGGGATAGCCGCGATTTATTGCTTCAACCGTGTGCGAAATTCCATAGAATGCATGGTCAAAATATTCGCCCATTGATATGACAATTTGTAACTGTTCTCGAAGACGTGCAAGAGCGCTCACTAAGTTCGCATTGTAATAAGACTGGTAGAAATACGTACTGGCCAGAATGTATGGCCCAACTGAATAGAACTGACCGAGCAAATCGTTGAATATGTTAGAGCCGTCGTCGCCGATATTGATGTAGATTCGGCTTTTTTCTTTGTCTACTTTAGTGAGTATTTCATGCCAATCAATCGCGAATAACGATGCGTAAAAAAAGTCTTTATTGGGTTCACACAGAAACAACTTATCAACCGTTTTCTGCTTATACAGTTCCTCAATTTGATAACCAAGACCAACGCCAAACATGATCAAAGACTTTATATGATCAGGCAAATTACCTACTTCTTCAGATATATCCTGTAAAAAGCGTTCCGTTTCTTCAACAAACTGATAGTGTTTGTAATGTTTAAGCTTGGTGCCTTTATAGCCTAGCACGAGGCTATCTTTTTGCGGCTTTTGGTAGAAGAACTTCAAATGCTCCACGGCATTATGTTTCGGCAGTCGTCCACCGAATAATTGTAGCGATTCCTTTAAAACAACGTTCACTTCGCCGCAGTTATCTATAATTGGTAACCAATCTACAGGCGTAAATTCTGAAAACTCTTGGTAAATTTTAGGAAAGTACTTTTGAAATGCGGATAAATTCCGTCTGAACAACCCATTTGATTTATCGACCGACTTGATCGTATCTATATCAACACTGTCAGTCCACGTTGGCAAAAAAGTGTTCACTCCTTTCTGACTTAGACGCGCCACGGAGCGCGTCTTATATTGTGCCCAGCTATTGAGCTTCAAACCAACATCTATATTGTCAAAAACATCATTATTGTAATGTTTGTAAAAATAAAAACCATCAATATCATAAGCTTGGCGAAGCTCGGAGATATTATCTACAATACCGCTACCATCATTACCAATGAGTAAATATACCGCCGCTCCCTTTGATGCCATAGTTTGCAGCAGCCTTTGCCAGTCTAATGCAAGGACTGAGCACTGAAAATATTGCAACTCGGGCTCATAAATAACCAAATGTCGAATGGTGTGATTGTTTATTAGTTCTTCAATGTGATAACCGAGGCCTAGCCCCATTACAACCAGTGCATTTACTGATTCTGGCAATGTAGTGTATTTTTTTTGGCGCCTGAAGTAAGGCAACTCAGATACGTTCGCGATGTCTCTTATGTTTTCTTGGTCATAGGCTTCATCTTGCACCGTAACGTCGCTAAAAGAGAGATAGGATGCATGTTGAGAGAAAAGTCGGTACTGCTCTTGCACCTCATTTTTAGGATCAAGACCATATAGGGTGCGCCCACTCGTATAATTGACGATGTTGAACTTACCAAACTTGTTTGCAAACAAGGCGATATTGCTTGTGGCTACATCCTTAACCTGTGAGGCTAGCGAAGGAACATGATGTGAAAAAGCCAACACGCTTCGGCGATGATTTGTAATTATATGCCGAGATAACGCCTGTTCCATTTCCTTTTGATCATCTTCTGCGTCCGCTAAATGAAAGCGGATATCCTTTAACATCACTATTCCTCTTATTGTTTAAATTACTGACTAAAGGATTGCAGTAGATCTACACCATCCCATATTGGCGAGAATTCCAAAGCCTTTCCCAAAGGCACTGCTCGTTTAAATTGCCCTGACCTTTCCTGCCACCCATGAGGTAATGCATAACTTATCGTTTGTAGTTTTGCAGAGTACGCAATTTCCTCAAGCGACGCGATATCACTTTCTAACACCAGACCATTCCCGCCATGTGCTTCTAAGATTGATGCCGTCAAGGTTTTGACCTTACATCTGGCAATCGGTCCAACATTGGTTACCTGCGCAAATTCAGCAAGTTTTTTGCCAATATTGTCCCGAAGCTCGACTGCGAAACAACCGCTCAAATACTGTAGCGCGATATGCTGCTCAACTTTGTGGATTGTCTCAAAGTTGTGTTTACTGAGGACTATCGCCGATCCCACCTTTTCCCAAAAGCGCTCTTGAAGCGCTTGGTTTGTATTAAGCCAATACAACGCCTTAGGTGAAGAGCATGCCTGTTGCGTAAACGGCGCTACATCACTGACAAAACTATTGGCACAGCGTTCTATATCGTCTTCGTTATTGAGTTGTAACACCGCGACTGAATAACGATCTGGAAAACTTATTTGACGAGTCTCAGGGGCAAGCCTCGATACCGATTCAATAGCAGCATCGCCGCCCCATACCACTCTGAGGTCGCACCACTTACTGAGGCGTTCAGTAACATCGACATGTTCAGCATTATACTGAACAACACCGATAAAAGGTGCTAACACTTCACCATTCGGTGTTTTTAGGTAAGCGTGAAGAAAGTCGACTAATTGACGAGTAATATCACCGCTTCTGTGGCTAATTCTGACGATATTTGTATTGCCGCATAATACCGATAGAAGCAAGGTATACATAAACACGGTGTCTACGTTCGCAGGCGCAATATGAAAGACTTTATCCACCTCGTTATCGGCTTTCTCTGCAAATAGTTTTTGTTCCAATTGCTGCAAATGCGCTTTTCGAAACCAAAAGGCAAGCGCAACAATTTCAGGAAACTGCTTGACGCCTGGCTGCGCTAACAGAAACGCAGAAAAGCCGGCTACAGAAGCAACCAGCTTATCTTGAGTAAGCTTTTTATCTTTACGGCTAGCCTCACACAGTGGAATACACCACTCTACATGCCTATTATCTAAATGTATCACTGCAGCCTTTAACCTGTGCCTTTGGCAACCGTCCGTGAACCTTGAAATATTTACCTAACCTTCCGCACGCGCAGTCATCTTCTCCGACAATTGTCCCGCGATCTTCGGTCAATATGCAGTGGCCAGGGTAGCTTGTGGGTAGTATTGAATTAACCTGAATCAGACCAGACTCTCCATGCTCCAGTAAGCGTAGGTCTTGCGGACTACGCACCAGTACATCAGACCAAACTGGCGTGTGAAGAAACCCTTTTTCGCACTGAACATAGATGGTGCCAGTCTGTTCAACCATGCCGTAATAATCATGTACAGTTACATGACCCAGTGTGCGCCGAATTACAGTTTTGAACTCGCTGTCCGTCACCGCTTGTTCTTGCATTTTTTTCCAGCCGCCGCCGTGGATCAGCATAGCATCAGAAAAGTTTAATTTCAGATTGTTGTTAATCAAGGCCTGAATAAACTGCTGCCAAACAATAAAAGTAAAACCAAATATTAAGACGGGTTCATCAGCATATTTAGCGCAAAACGCCTGCACCTTTTCAAGGTCCAATTCCATGTTCTCGTTAAGTGCGTAGCAGTGATCTCGACCAAAAAAAGACAGGCCTTGAAGCCCTGCTGCTCTGGCGGTCATTGCGCCGGCGGCTCTCACTGTGGAAGGCGCATCAATCAATAACATAGGGCGCCGTTGTTTGCCTACCCAACTTTGCAGGATTTTCACAAGCACTCGACTTTGGCGCTTTGCTGACTCTCCATCAAGGGTAATCTTGGAAGCGTGACCAGTCGTGCCGGACGAGCGCATTTGCCGAAATACATCGCTTGGCGCAATACTCGTAAGCGTCAAATCTTTAAACAATCGCGATGCCACGGGGAGCTGTTGGTCGTGCGGGGCTCTAACAACATCAAAAAAGCGACTATCTATTAATCGCTTATAAGTATCACTATGTTGATAATGATATTGACTGAGCAAAGGGATAATCTGATTTAACATGGTTTGCTTTTGTTTTTTAGCAACGCCGTAAACAGGTAAATCAAACACCCCTGTAGGATAGGAAAACACGTTAATTTTCTCCCAATATTTGACCAGACAATTTTGCATAATCGACTTTACCATTACCCAATAACGGAATGGCGGTTACTTTATGCAGAGCAATATTTCGTTTTGGTATGGCCAGCGACGTCGAAAGGCTGTCGACGATTGAATCATACTGCGCTGACGTCAACTCCCCTGCAAATACAGCAACAAGCCTGTCATCTTTGCCAATAACACAGGTAGTTAAATCAAGCGCTTGTTGCGCTGTAATCTCAGCCAGTGACTGCTCAGCCAAGTCTAAACTCGCTCGTTCACCCGCAATTTTAATCATCCTTTTTATGCGTCCGGTAATGGTATAGTCACCATCGTCATCTACTTGCGCTAAATCGCCCGTTGCAAGCCACTCTTCTTGGGTTAAATGGTTTAAATCTGATACCTCGGATACATAGCCCAACATGACGTTCTCACCGCGATAGTAAAGCTCGCCTTTACCTTCAGTAGCGCCGCCACCTACCAGTTTGAACTCTCCTCCCGCAATAGCTTGACCTATTGACTGAGGCTTAAACAAGACCTTTTCCGGCGACAAATAAGCCATTCGTGCAGTGGCTTCTGTCTGTCCGTACATCACGTAAAATGCTTTGCCGGATTCATGGGCGTAATTCGCGAATTGCTTTACATATGATTCGGCTAACTTTCCGCCCGCTTGTGTAAAGTACCTCAGTTCAGGAAGGCGCATAGTCGTAAACCTAAGTCGTGATAACATTTCATAAAACGACGGCACACCCGACAATGAATTAATGCCCTGCTGTTTTATGACATGCCAAAATGCTTTGTCAAAGGGACTATATGAAGTAAAACATACTGTGGCGCCTGCTTTTAAATGTGAGTGTAAAACGGACAGTCCATAAGAGTAGCTTAGCGGCAATGTCAATAGCGTCTTATCGTCACTAAAAATAGGCAGATAAGACAAAATTGAATTGCAATTTGCTGTGATATTTCGCAGCGAGAGTGCGACACATTTACTCGCTCCCGTGCTACCAGAGGTAGATAACAATAAACATAGCCGCGGATCGACGTTTATCGGTTCGCTGTGAAACAACGACAACACCCCTTGTCGAATTTCAGCGTTGGGCCGCAGCATCTTTTTATACTGTGCTTTTGTTTTTGCTGAACACTTTGGATTGAGTAGCAACACAACAAAATTTAAAGAAAGTGCCGCTAAATAATCGATAACACTTTGAATTGTGTTGTCGATAAACAGCATCACTATTGGTCGCGCAGAAGCACCACGCGCTGTTAAAAAAACGGCTTCATTAGAAACGATATTTTTTTGCCATAAGCTGGCTTGGTGCGCAACGAGATGCGTTAGTTCACGATACGTTAAACAGGCGTTGTCATCTTTTATTGCAACAGCACTGCTGTCAGAGTGTGACGAAATAAAGGGAATAGTTAAAGCATTCTGGGTTTGCCCTTTTGCACTGTTGACTGAATTTGACTTCACGGGTAAAAGAATCCATCTACCGGCAGAATATGGCCTGTTGTATAACTGGCCTGCTTGGAAAGAAGAAATGCGACAGCTTCTGCTACCTCGTGCGCCTCTCCCGACCTCTTCATTACACAACGCTCATGCACACGTTGTTTTGCCTGTTCGTCATAATGGGCAGTAAGCTCAGTATTGATAAAACCCGGCGCGACGGCATTTACGCGAACGCCCGTAGACATCAGTTCTTTGGCAAGCGATTTCGTCGCCCCTGATAGCGCCGCTTTACTTGCAGAATAGGCGCTCATTCCAGCACTTCCTAATTCACCGACTTGAGACACAATGTTAACTATGCTGCCTGTTTTTTGTCTCGCCATAAGACGACTAGCAAGCTGCATATGATGATAAGCAGCAAAGAAATTTACGGCCATTTGTTGATGCAACACGGCGTTGCTTGTCATTGCCAAAACAGATTCGGCCATGACGCCCGCACCATTCACTAACCCATACAATGCTGGCCATTTCTCACCAGACACGCCTTTTTGTATGTTTTTAAACGCATCAACGGTAGCGTTTGAATCTGTTACATCGTAGCAAAGCGTATGTACGTGGTCCGTATGTTCTTCGCGCAAACGTTCCAGTTTGTCGCTGTCTCTGCCGCATGCAATGACAAACGCACCATTGGCAATGGCGTTAGACGCAATAGCCTGACCAATGCCGCCCGTCGCACCTGTAACTATGACCGTTGTCTCGGCTAGCGAAGACTGATTAAGTATTGACGTCATATTTTTGTAAAATTATTTTCGCTTGTGCAACCGAGCTTAAATCAATAATGTCATCGGTATCTAACATAACGTCGAACACGTTTTCAATTTCAGCGATGAGTACCATATGAGCGGTAGAGTCCCATTGAGGTATTGCGTTGTAAGTCAGGTCATCGGTGACATTTTCTGCTTCTATGCCAAGTGCTGTTGTAAACGCATTGATAAGTTTCTCGTTGTTATTCACACTTTCCTCTTTTATTGCTTCTTTGCTCTTGAAAGTAGTTGTTTTAACACCGTCGTGTTCAACCGATAGTCTTGTTCCGTTAGTATCATCTCACACACGTCGGTGTCAGGGCTTTGCGCTTTTATCTTATACCCCAACTTCTGGTTGTAATTAATGGCAGCGCTGTTTGTGGTTTTAACCAACGCTTTGAACTCTTTGGTGGCTAAGTTTTCAAAACAAAAATCATACATCGCCAGCGTAGGCGCGAAAGCCAAAACATTTCCTTTGTACCTAGCGTCGCCAATATATAAGCCTGCCTCAAGCGTTTGCGATTCAACTACGCTTTGCCCTTTTTGAATGGCTTTAATGTTTGTTGAGCCAATAAACTCTCCTTTGTATGACACGATCCAATGCCACTGGGTATTACAGTCATTGATTCGGTCAAACCACGCAAGTTGTTGTTCTTCTGTAATATAGTTTGCCGAGAACATTTGTTGCTGAATTTCTGGATCATTTCTCCAGTGCCTAAGAACATGTTGATGTTCACGCGCTATCGGCGTCAGCGTTACTTGATAAGCAGTAAATGTTTGCTTATTCACTGTCACATCCTTTACGTTAAGCTTCATAGCAGATTAATGCATCAAGCAAATTATCGGTGCCTGCAAGATAAGAAGCATGCTCTGAACGAGCGTACATCTGTGACAATTGTTTTTCATCATTCCACAAGTTGCTTATTTTCTGCGCCAACAAATCAACGTTGAGCGCCTGTCGAGCATCCCACCATTCACACCAACCCTGCTCTACCGCCTGGGTTGTCGCACTAACTTGATTATCGGCAACAACAACCAAAACTGAAGGACTTGAGCACGCTACGAGCTCAAACTGAGAACCACCAGCAGCTGCGATTGTTAGCCGAGAGTTTACCCAAATATCTGCCATATCTTGACCGTTATGAATATGTTGAACGGGTGCATCGCAATATGTCAAAAATTCACCTAACTCGGCTTGCTGTGTAAAGCCTGGGCCGGTCACAACACGAATTGGAACATCTTGGAGATATTTTACAACTGCACTGAGCACAGGCAAGGTAAAGTGCTTAGGATCGCTTCCACCGAAGCTAATTGTAAGGCAATGTCGACGTGAGAGCGGCAGTGCGGGAGGCTGGCGAAACGAACGACGTAACAATCGATAGCGCGGCCCCAAACACAATGTGGCATGAGGGTTTATACTCTGGTAGTCGGATTTCCAATCTACACCCGCGGGATTAGTTATAAGATTGGCATATTGGCATATCGGACTTTTCACATCATCAAGTACTAAAAGTGGGAAGCCAAGCTGACTTACCCTTTCTATAAACGCTTGATCAAAATGATAACCGTCTACAACGATCCCCAGCGATCGCTTTTTCTGAAGGCGCTGTTCAATTAACGAAAGGCTTGTCGATGAGTTTTGCTCAGCAACGACAATCGTACCGCACCAATCATGCCTCGACTTACAAATGCGTTGCGCAAAGGCAGGCACAAAGAATACGCTATTAATTCCACGTTCTTGCGCCGCTTGAGCCAACGCTAAGCAACGCATTAGATGCCCTATTCCTGACTCTGACGATACTTCAACGACGAACAAAAGTTCGCTCATGAAGACACATGCTCCCACGCCAAAGCGGTCCCTTTTGCCAATGCTACCGTTGCCTTTTTGCCAATGACGCTGTCCCAATGCTTTGGCGCTAATCCAAAAGCAGGGCGAACAATTTTTAAGTTATGCGCGCCAAATGTTTCGCCAGCCGCTATATCTTCGCTAACATAGACTGAGCGCCGATATTGCTTAGCTTTTTCTTCTGCTTGACTACCGCCGTACGTCACCTCCCCTAAGGATTGCCATGCACGTTTTGTCTCGGTCACTAGGGCGCTAAGCTCGTTGGGTTCCAGCGAAAACTCGGCGTCAACACCTCCTGCTGAACGGTCTAAAACGAAGTGCTTTTCAATCACAGGGACGCCAAAGCCGACGGCGGCAACCGCCACACCAAGGCCTGCAGTATGATCGCTTAAACCCACCGGGCACTTAAATGCATCGGACATATGGGGAATAGTAAGAAGGTTCGTATTTATAGGCTCTGCGGGATAAGTGCTCGTACACTTAAGTAATATGATGTCGCTGCACCCTGCGCTTCTTGCAGTATTTACAGCAAGCTCTATGTCACTAAGACTTGCCATGCCTGTAGACATGATAAGCGGTTTTCCTTTACTTGCCGCTTTTCTCACAAGCGGTACATCCGTAAGTTCAAACGATGCAATTTTGTAACAGGGGACATGCAATGCGTCGAGAAAATCAACCGCGGCTTCGTCGAAAGGAGAGCTAAATGCTAACATGCCCAACTGCTTTGCGTAGTCGAAAAGCTCTTTGTGCCAAGAGTATGGCGTTGCGGCTTTTTGATACAGGCCGTATAAGTTTTCGCCATGCCATAGGCTATCTTGCTCTTTAATTACAAAGTCAGGTGTGTGCACATTAAGTGTCATGCTATCGGCGGTATACGTCTGCAGTTTTATAGCGTCAGCGCCGCATTCACTCGCCGCTTTTATCATTTCATAGGCAGTTTCGAGTGATTGACTATGATTACCGCTTAATTCAGCAATAATAAAAGGGGGATGATTGGCGCCTACAAGTCTGCCGCCGATATTTATTGATACGTTTTGCCAGTTATTCATCATCTTGTCTTTTTACATATGCATAATACATAAGCTCAGCGCGATGCCAATCTTCGTAGGTGTCGATATCCTGAACCAAATGACGAGGAAGGACCACGGGGCAGCTGTGAGACTTAAACATACCCGCGTTGTCTAGCCATGCCTCTCTGAGCCCCCAATAGAACTGCCCTGCATCGTGATAACATTCTTCTAAATCTTGAGAACGCTTCCCCATGTGCTCAGGAAAGACAGGCTCAACCCCAGAGCCGGCAACTTTTATAGCGCGCTGGATCGGAAATGCGAAAGAGGTAACAGAAAAAGCAAAATTAGCATTTGCGTTGCTAACAAGTTTATCGTGTCCCTTTTTTAACGCACTAGCAGTAAGAAACGGGGCGGTTGCATAAATACAACAGACTCGCGTAGTTTTTTTACCTGTTGCTAATTCGTAGCGCTTAATAGCATCTTGGACAACAGGGGTCGTGCCGGTGTAGTCATCAGATAACTCAGGTGCACGCTGTATAATGTGGGTGGCACCATGCGTGAGAGACACACGTGCAATCTCTTCTGAGTCTGTGGATACAATAATATCGTCGAACAAAGAAGCGCGTTTAGCCGCGTCAAGTGAATAAGCTATTAAGGGCTGTCCTGCAAATGCTCTTATATTTTTTTGTTTGATGCGTTTGCTCCCACCACGAGCAGGGATAACAGCAACGTTCATTTTAGTATCTCATTGAGCTGTGAAATAACATAATCTTGCTCATCAAGCGTTAGGCTAGGAAAAAGAGGCAGTGTTAACGCGCCGTCATAATAACGCTCCGAATTCGGAAACATTCCTTTGGTAAAACCCAGTTTTTTGTAATACGGATGAAGGTGTATTGGAATGTAGTGCACATTTACGCCTACGCCTCGGGCACGTAGCTCATTGAATACCGTTTTTCTGTCATGGCGTTCAAGTTCAACCATGTAGAGGTGCCATGCACTATTTCTATCTAAAACTGGACGTTTAAGAGGAAGCGTTGCCAACATCGAGTCGTAACGCTCGGCAAGGGCGTATCTTGCGTCCACGAACTTTTCAATATGCTTTAGTTGCGCTCGTCCCAGCGCCGCGTGGATATCGCTCAACCTGTAATTATAGCCAAGTTCATATTGCGCATAGAACCACGGTTCGTCAGACGGTAGGTCTAAATATCGCTCTGCATCGCGAGAAATACCATGACTTCTATAAAGGCGAAGTAATGACGCGATTTTCTCATCATTGGTGACCACCATTCCGCCTTCTGCACTGGTGATAGATTTAACCGGGTGAAAGCTTAAAACGCTCATCGACGAGTATTCACATCGCCCCACTTTATGACCATTTACATCTGTTCCACCTAGAGCATGAGCTGCGTCTTCTATTAAAATAATTCCGAACTCAGACGTTAATGCGGCTATTGCAGACATATCGCAACTGCTACCTGCAAAATGAACAACAATGATAACTTTCGGCAGCCGACCTTCCGATTTAGCCACGCTTAGTTTGTGTTCAAGTGCTGATAAGCTTAGATTGCGGGTCGCTGGATCAATATCAACAAAGTCTATATCAGCACCACAATAGCGCGCACAGTTCGCTGAAGCTGCAAAAGAGTTAGGAACCGTCCAGACTAAATCGCCTTTTTCAACTCCAGCAGCCAAGCAGGCGATGTGTAGACCTGATGTTCCGCTGTTGCAAGCAATGCCATAACGCGCACCTGTGTAGGTGCACACTGATTCCTCGAATAAAGGAACTTGCTCTCCTTGCGTCAAAAATCCTTCGTTGAGAACGCGAGTGACAGACTCGATATCTTCAGGATAAAGAGTGTGTCTACCATACGGAATCATAGCGTTACCTTATCTAATTCCTTTAATTCATCGACCGATAAAAAATGAGAGTTGGTGCCAGAGTGATATTCAAATTTTTCCTTTGAAGGCGTCCCCGATTCATTGAGTTTGTTTTTAAAGTAATCCAAATTTTTGTCAAAGAAAGTGATCGCCGGAGCAATGACAAAGTGATCAGAAAACTCCACCGTGTGATGAGACATTTCTTCTGGCACCATAATTTCGTGCAGCTTTTCTCCCGGGCGAATGCCTATAATATGGAAGTCTTTTCTTCCGCTCATTGCTTCGACTAAATCAACGATTCGTACCGAGGGAATTTTAGGCACAAATATTTCACCACCCTGCATACGTGAAAAACTCTTAACTACAAACCTCACGCCTTCGTCTAGCGTAATCCAAAACCGGGTCATTTCAGGGTGAGTCACGGGTAGTGATTTTTCTCCCTCAGCGAGTAATTTGCGATAGAAGGGGACAACTGACCCTCTAGAACCGACAACATTGCCATATCGCACGACTGAAAACCTAGGGCCAGTAGCGCCCGATATGTTGTTTGCTGCTACAAAAAGCTTATCCGACGCGAGCTTTGTCGCACCGTATAAATTAACCGGGTTGGCCGCTTTGTCTGTAGAAAGCGCTATGATACTCGACACATTGTTAAAAATAGCCGCATCAATAACATTTTGCGCACCGTTGATATTAGTCTTTATGCATTCATTTGGATTATATTCAGCAGCAGGAACCTGCTTAAGGGCGGCGGCATGAACTACGTAATCTACGTCTTTCATTGCGGTTTTAAGCCTTTCTTTGTCTCTTACGTCCCCTATAAAAAAACGCATACAAGACTGTGAAAACCGCTGCTGCATCTCAAATTGCTTCAACTCGTCCCGAGAGTAAATGATGATTTTTCTTGGGGAGTAATTATCGAGTAGATAGCGAACAAATTGATTACCGAAGGAGCCAGTCCCTCCAGTAATTAGAATAGACTTTTCATTGAAATCTGCCATGTTAGAGGCTCTCACTAAGTTCTAGTTTTTATCACACGGCAGTTAGCGCGTATCCCTATCTACCGGTTGGATAGCTGAATAGAGCACACCGCTTAATTATGCCCAACAAGCTTACTTGTATTTTTTAACCGCAGCTTTGCCACGAACAAGCCGCGTAACTTCATCCTTTGAAGACCCAAGCAAACTTTGCGCCAGCTCCTTTAACTTATTATTGACGCCTATCTCATGTTTTGCAAACGCTTGTTTATCTTCATCATTCAGTGAAGCTAAATGGGAATTTATCAGGCTATCTCGTTCGTTAACCAATTCGAGTAATTGTGAGAAATCAGAGGAAGATGATTCATCCAACTGCGACGCAATTTTGTCGTTGAGTTCGCGCAGCGCAGTTGGAGTGTAAGGGTGGTTTAGGTCGATATCAGTCACACAGCTTGTCGTTTTTGACGTTTAGCTTCAAAGGCTTCCTGTTTGGCGTCTTCAGGAATTTGAACCCAAGCATCTCGAATTGGTGTTAACAGGCTAGACACTTCATCCAGTATATTCAAGTTATTATTAATATGCGCATCGCTCAAACGTTCAATCATATAGTTGTATAACGCAAACATATTTTCAGCAACTTCACCACCAACGTCGATGTCTAATGTGTCACGCAAGTGCATAATTATCGCACTCGCTTTTGAAATGAAGTCGGCTTTAACATCAAATTCTTTTCTTTCCATCGCACCCTTTGCGTAGGCAATCCTGTCCAAAGCCCCCTGCAAAAGCATCAAGGTTAATTTGTGAGGATCTGCATTCGCTACGTCTTGCTTTAAATTACCCTTGCGATATGCATTAATACCTTTAAGTGACATAAATACTCCAACTCTATGTTGCTTATAAAGACGCGAGTAGCGCCGAACCTGTTTGATTAAGCTGTGCAACTGTCTGGTCTAAATTCAGATATTTGTCACGCAGTATTTGCTCATAATTAAGCATTCGAAGTTCCAACGTTTCGCGTTCATCAAACAGTTCATCTCTGTTATCTTTGGCTGCACGCTCACGTAAACTTATCAGCCCAGAAAACGACGTGTATTCCTTTGAGAAGTCGTATAAACGCGTAGCGATGCCTTGCTCTTCATCGGTAAAAAGTTTGGCTATTTCATCGAAGTTATCTTCAAGTGCATCTTCGAGACGATCTTCCCCTGTTCCTAAACCAAAATCGGTGGTGCCAATCTCCAGTTTTCCGTCACTATCCACTTCAATACCAATTTGGAATAGGCCACCTAGAGCAGAACTATTTACATTGCTACCAACAATAGAGGCAAGACCATTTTGGATCCCTCGAAGCATAGAGTCGCCGGCCAGCGCGCCATCGTCTTCTAGCTCAGATTCACCGTATCGAGTTAGCTGCTTTATCTCGTCAATTAACGAGTTGTAATTATCAACAAAATCTCGAATTTTCTTATCTAACCCGTCTTTGTCAAAACCGATATTAAGCTTTGTGGCAAGAAAATCGCCTGCGGAATCTTTCGGAGAAACTTCATTTACTTCAAAACTAACGTTTTGAATGGTGTTTTCAAACTCATTCGTTGCGCTTTGAACTTTAATGCCATCGATGTAGGCAACAGCATCTTGCGCACTTTCAATGTTTGCCGCGCTGATGTTATTTGTACCACCTGTGGTTGCCAAACGGTCTAGCTCTGGCGTTCCCGAGTCATTTGTAATGACTAGGTCGTTCCCATCCCCTGTTTCGCTGGATAAAAAGACCAGTCGAGGACCTGCCCCTGTGCCTGTATCGATAATATTAGCGGTTACACCGAAGTTGTCTTCAGCATTGTTTATCGCTTCTCTCAGTTGCGTTAACGTAGTGCCGGCGGTAATGTTTACGGTGAAACTTTCTCCCGTTCCAACATCAAAGCTAAGGGAGCCAGTTCCGCTGGTTAGCACCGCATCACTGCTGGCCGTAAACGCACCTTCATCGGTGGTTATCCTACTGCCTTTAGAGAGCTGTTCTACAACAACCTCATAACTTCCGCGAAGCGCCGAATTCGATGCGTCCGCCGAAAGTACGTCGTTATCTTCAGAGGGGTTTTTAATCGTGGGCTCTCGGCCATTGATATCATTGTCACTACGCAACTTATCAACAGCGTCCTTAAAATTAGAAAGCTTTGACTTTATTTGACCCAGTCCTGAAATTTCAGCCTCAATGCGTTCTTCCTTTTCATTGAGACGGTTTTCTTTTGGTTGACGTTCAGCCGAAAGCAACTGCTGAACAAGATCATCAAGGGCTAAGCCTGATCCAACACCTAAAGACTGAATTGTCATACTCTCACCTCACTCTAAACCTGATTGTTGATAAACACTCCTACACTGTCTCCTACATCCTGTTGGAGTTCCTGAATCCGCTCGGCAAGTTTCAGCACCTCTTCGGAAGGTATTTGCCGAATAACGTCGCCAGACGTCGCGTCTTTCACAGTGACTACAGAGCGATTTGTATTTTCATCAATAGTGAAGGCCAAATCGCGATTCTGAGCTTTCAAGAATGAATCAACTTTCGCCACTGCATCATCCAATGCAATGCCTTTCCTCTCTTCAGCATTCTTATCGGCGTTATCGACAGAACCTTGAGATATATTTAACTTATCTTGCCTAGCTTTTTCTGCGCTATCACTCGATAACGCTGTGTTTGCCTGTCTAGCGTTACTCTCAGCCTGGCTTCCAGAGTCATTGGTTTTGACAGAACTATCTAATTTTACTTGATTCTGTACGCTAGTAGAAATTGTGATTGGTGAAGCAAATGCCTGGCCAACTTTGGTATCTTGAATATCCACTTAATACCTCCCCGCTGAAACAACAAAACGGGCCTCACCAAAAAGTAAGCGCCCGATCCATTACATTCAAGCCTACTATTACTAGTATAGCCTATCCAAGCAAAGATAATGCTGTTTGAGGACGCTGATTTGCCTGACTAAGAACAGATACAGATGCTTGCTGAAGAATCTGGTTTCTCGTAAGCTCGGCAGTCTCAGCAGCAAAATCAGTATCTCGAATTTGAGAGCGCGCTGCAGACAAGTTCTCACTGATGTTACTTAGGTTTCGAATTGTCGACTGAAAACGATTTTGAAGTGCACCAAGGTCAGCACGAACAGCGCCTATACCTGATATCGCCGCATCTACGTCTGTTAATAGCGCAGAGGCGCCAGAAGCAGTAGCAACACTGTTATCAGTAATATTAAGGCCAGTGGCACTAAAACCATTTATTGAGCCTAGGTTTGTAGATGATAAATTTACAGATATCGTTTGGCCTGCGTTTGCGCCAACAAGAAAGCTCGCAGAAAATTTGCCGTCAAGAATATTTACATTACCAAACTGCGTAGTAGTGGCAATTCGAGAAATTTCGGTGCGCAGCGCCGACACTTCTTTTTGTAACGCATTTCTATCCGATGTAGAGTTGATGCCATTTTGAGATTGTACCGCTAACTGACGAATACGCTGTAAGCTTGTGGTCACTTCTCCAAGTGCCCCTTCAGCGGTCTGCGCAAGAGAAATTGCATCATTAGCATTACGAACGGCCTGGTTTAAGCCTTGGACCTGAGACGTTAATCGATCAGAAATTTGAAGACCTGCAGCGTCGTCCGAAGCACTGTTGATGCGGAACCCCGATGAAAGCCTTTCAAACGATGTATTCAGACGATCATTTACGTCAAAGAGTTGACGCTGTGCACTGATCGACGACACGTTAGTATTTACAAATAAAGACATAGATTACCTCCTAGGGATTCAATGGCTATTCTGCTATCATTAAATCCTTCCAGTTCATATCAGCTGGGTCACTACTCCTGCCGACACCTCATGTAAAAGTAAATTAAATTACCCCTCAACAATAGGTATCGGCAAAGTCTTTAGGTTCTTTAGTTTTTTTTGTCATTTTTTTAAAAAAACTTTCAAAAAAATTGCAAGCTATTGATATATATGAAATTTAAAAAATGTAATTTTTGATAAAATTTCAATTGATACTGAAAACGAACGCGCAGACGGAGTAAACTTTGCCAAAGAAATAGCTAGGCGACACAGTAAAAGGAATTACGAATATAGATTGTCAATCTGTACGTAGAACAGAATTGGCACGGCAAGTGCTTAAGAATTATCGAACAATGGCGTTGCTCACCATCGTTTGAAATTGGCGGGATGTTTCGGTAAATATAAAAAAAAGGCCGAGACAATAAGTTCTCGGCCAATTTGCTCATGTTAGGAGATTGAGCAAATTCAGTTTCTGTCGGCTGGCAGGGTTTAGTAGGATAAACTGGCCTCTCAACCAACACTTCTACACTCTCAGTCCTGTTAGTCGACGCTTTCTTCGTGAGGCGGCCTTTAATGGCCGCCTTCACTTAGGTGGGGATGGCCTCTCAACTCCTTCCCAATAAAGCGTCTTACCTAATTCAAACGTTAACCTAATAGTGATAATGCAGCCTGTGGACGCTGGTTAGCCTGTGCTAACACGGTCGTACTTGCCTGCTGCAGAATCTGGTTTCGGCTTAATTCTGCCGTTTCAGTGGCAAAGTCGGCATCTTTGATGCGTGATCTTGCCGCAGATACGTTTTCGGAAATATTACTCAAATTACGAATTGTAGATTGGAAGCGGTTTTGTAGTGCCCCCAGGTCAGCGCGTAGCCCACCAATTGCCGAAATTGCACTGTCCACTGCAGTTAGTAGTCTTGATGCGCCCGCTTCAGTTAGCACGTCATCGGAAATGATGCCTAAGCCCGTCGCGCTAAATCCATCAACACCTGCTCGCGCCAGCGCCTGAGACGACAAGTTTACTGAGATAGTCTGTCCCGCGTTTGCACCAACCAAAAACTTTGCCGAGAAATCACCTGTGAGAATATCAACACCACCAAACTGTGACGTGGTAGAAATCCGTGAAATCTCTGTACGAAGCGCAGACACTTCTTTTTGCAGCGCGGCTCTGTCTGATTCGGTATTTATACCATTTTGGGATTGAATCGCCAGTGTTCTGATTCGCTGCAATGCAGTTGTGGTCTCTGCCATTGCACCTTCAGCGGTTTGCGCTAACGAAATGCCGTCATTCGCGTTACGTACCGCTTGATTCAACCCTTGAATCTGAGAAGTCATACGGTCGGTAATCTGAAGACCTGCAGCATCATCAGCCGCGCTGTTGATTCGAAAGCCTGACGACAGTCTTTCGAACGCAGTGCTCAGGTTGTTGCCAGTGTTGAACAATTGACGTTGTGCATTCAGCGATGACACATTGGTATTTACAAATAGACTCATGGGTCTCTCCTAACAGTTTCGAGTAAAGCGCTATTATTTTTGTTATTTACGCTGTAGTTTTTAAATTTTTGGCATAGCCTGTGCTTTGGATAAAACGTCGGTTTTTCCGACGCTTTATCGGCACACTACCGATAAAGCTTGTTACGAAGAGAAGTATCTTCTCTTTGCTGGTCGGTGGGTTTGATGTTCCAGACCTCAAACCTCTCACTACCTCCTGGCTTCAGTCTCGCCGGTCAGCAGCCCTTTCACAAACTTAACTATCTATTTATCGTCCCTATTCAACAAATACTTTAGAAGTTTTTTTAAATCATCTTTAAAAACATCAAAGCATTGATATAGAACGACAATTAAAAAGAATGAAAACAAATAAGTCTCAACAAACCAGCTCAAAAGTATCATTAAAACGTATCTTTTAAGGGTTAAAGAGATTTATTTAACTATGCATCCCCTTTGTAATAGTTATCGTCACAACTCGAAAAATACTTTAGTTTTTTTTCAACTAATTTTGTTGTGCTTAAAACTAATTGAAAAATGAGACTTTTATAAAGGCTGGATAGCTTGTGGTGAGCAGCTTGCCAAAGCAGGAGTGTGTTGAACCATAAGAAATGAGAATAAAAAAGCCGATGCATGTGTGCATCGGCTTTATTAGTTTATGAAGGGAACGAGCACTACCTCCTGGCCCCCAACGTTATTTATCGCTTACCCTAGAAGCTGCAGGGCAGCCTGCGGACGCTGATTGGCCTGAGACAACACTGTGGTGCTTGCCTGCTGGATAATCTGGTTACGCGTCAAGTTTGCCGTCTCTGTCGCAAAGTCAGTGTCTTTGATTTGAGAACGTGCCGCAGACACATTTTCCGAGATATTACTAAGGTTACGGATAGTCGACTGGAAGCGGTTCTGAAGCGCACCTAAATCTGCACGAAGACCACCGATTGCTGAAATAGCGCTGTCAACTTTCGCCAATAAGCCTGAAGCGTTTTCACTGGTAAGCACGTCAACGTCAGTACCTGTGATGTTAAGACCTGTAGCACTGAAGCCGTTAACGCCCGCCCTTGTAAGCGCTGGAGAAGAAAGGTTCACTGATATGGTCTGTCCGGCATTAGCACCTACCAAGAACTTCGCAGAAAACGAACCTGACAAGATATCAACACCAGCAAACTGGGTAGTTGTAGAAATACGTGATATTTCTGTGCGTAACGCAGACACTTCTTTTTGCAGTGCAACACGGTCAGCATCGCTGTTAATGCCATTTTGTGATTGTACTGCAAGGGTACGAATACGTTGAAGCGCTGTTGTTGTTTCTGATAATGCCCCTTCCGCCGTCTGCGATAGTGAGATCGCATCATTTGCGTTACGAACCGCTTGGTTAAGGCCTTGAATTTGTGACGTCATACGGTCGGTGATCTGCAAACCTGCTGCATCATCAGCTGCGCTGTTGATACGGAAGCCTGACGACAAACGCTCGAAAGACGTGCTCAATGAACTACTAACATCAAAAAGCTGACGCTGGGCATTCAATGAGGATACATTGGTATTAACGAACATAGACATAAAGTCTCTCCTACACTCTCAGTCCAGCGTGCGCTGGCTGCCGGGCTTTCCGGCATTTTGTTTTAATAGCCATCAACTCCTGAGGGGTAATTGATGAACTGGCTCTCTCAGATTCTTTATCGACTAGATGTGAAAACCCTTTAGAAAAATTTACTAATTTTGCCGTTCAGCGGTAATATATTGCCGCTGAAAGGGCGCTATGCACGTGCTAAACAACAGATTTTTAAGAAGGAATTGTTCATGTCGAATGAATTTGATTTGATTAAAGTAGCCCGCATTTCACCGCCTTCTCCCCATGCAGCGTTTACGGATTTACACATCAACCCATTCGACGAAAGTGGTAATACGGTACTTTGTTGTTATCGAAATGCACAAAATCATCATAGCCATGATGGACAAATTACTGTGTTAGCCATTCAAATTGATTCATTCAAGGTTGTCAGCAAACATCACTTTAAGTTGGCCAACACCGATTTGAGAGATCCGAAGTTGAGTTTTGACGGAACGCGCTTAATATTAACGTGCTATGCAAAACACAAAGATAAAAATAGCGCTATCACTACAACCATGCTGAGCTTTTTCACAACAACCGGGATGTCATGGTCAAGTGGCAATAAGTTTGGACAACATGGATGGTGGCTGTGGAACATAGCGTTCAGCAAATCAAAAGCTTATGGGCTTGCCTACAGCAGAGCCGCTAATGCGGTGAATCTGTATAGCGGGCACCCTTCTCGCGCTATGCACTGCGCTAAGCGAAACGTGTTTAGTCTTGAAAAATCGGGCAAAGGTTACCCTAACGAAAGTGCGATTTTATTTGACGACTGCGATCGAGCGCACGTTTTTTTACGACGCGACGCTGACTCGTTTAGCGCGCAATACGGCTTCTCTCGTCCCCCATATACGAAGTGGGAATGGTGTGACCTAGGTCTTTATATTGGTGGTCCTGCTGCCGTTCACTATCGAAACACTATTTATTTCGTTGCCGGTAGAGACGTTGACTGGCAGCGTAGAACATTTTCCACTGCAATTTGGACATTTAACAGCGACACACGTTCACTTACACACTGCCTCACGCTACCTAGCGGGGGTGATACAAGCTACCCTGGCATGGTGGTTATCGATAAGACACTTTACATCTCGTATTACTCTAGCCACATAGACAATCAATCAAGGGTCTATTTGGCTAAAGTGAAAGTAGGTGGATAGTTTGCGGGCTTTCCTACTTATATGAAATTAAATAGCGTTAAATTAGACACTTGAGGAAACGTCGCGAGAGCAGCACTAAGCGCGGTCTCTTGCTTGGCGAATTCAGTTGACGCTTCAGCATAGTCCACATCTTGAATTGCCGAGCGAGCAGTTTTTGCGGCTATCTCGATATCGAGGTTACTTTCATAAGTACTTTCAGCGATGTTTAGCCTACTACCAATAGAAGCACGCTCGAGGGAGATTTTTTCTAGGCCATTATCTAAGCTAACCAGCGTATCCGCAATAGACTCTTCCAATGCCCCATCACTGATAGTATCACTCATCAAGAGCGTTTGAATTTCATGGATCGCCTGCGCCATGCTTTTTTTCTCTGGTGCATTTAGTGACAAATCTATACTGTCACCAGGCACAGCAGACACGTTAAATTCCATGCCTTTAATAGTAAACGGTTGACCTGAACTATATTCTACTGTGTCTATCACCGCCCCACTGTTTTGGTTAACTAACTCCGCCTGACCAGAAGCTAAAAAATTAATGCTAAAGTTATTATTTAACGCGTTTGCTGTATCGTAATTTTGCCTATAGAAATTATCAAACGTGCCTTGCTGCTCTACCAAAGCACTTTCTATATTTGCGCCAGTCACTGCATCAATCGAAAACTTAAATCTTGAAAGAACATTCTCAAATACTTCATAACCATTGCTGGTAGATTGAATTTTTGCGCTATTTGAAAGCTGTATAAAATTCACACCAGGATCACCGGCAAACGTAATTGCGTTGCCCGACGACGCAGGGTTATATTCAAATGCTTGATTACCAGATTGATAACCGGCGTAAAGATAATTACCGTCGGCATCCTGCGTATTCATAAGGTCAAAAATTTCAAGCTTAATTTGCTCGAGTTCGGCGCCAATTGCACGTTTATCTGGGTCAGACATGATACCATTACCTGATTGCACCACTAGGGTTCTCGCTCGGTTAATAGAATCCGTAATGTTAGTAAGAACTGCCTCTTGTTGCTCTAGTCCACCCGTAACCAAATCATTGTTTCTTTGAAACTGCGTCAGAGCGTCAAGCTCTTCTGTAATACGCAATACCTTTGCGGCTCCAACCGGATCATCACTCGGCGAAGTCAGACGCTTTCCCGTTGAAAGCTGCTCTTGCGTTTTCGCCAAACTGCTCTGATTTTGCATAATAGAGCGTAAATTTTGATCATAAATTTGATTCGTTGAAATACGCATTATTCACCTATCTTGCAGACTGTAATATTGTATTAAAAAGCTCTTGAGCGGTTGAGAGGATCCTTGCCGCAGCCGCATAGCTTTGTTGATACTTAATAAGATTTGCCGCTTCTTCATCCAGACTGACACCCGATACCGACTCAAACCATGTTTGCGATTGAACCTTCATCGCCTCAGCAGACGCTAGAGAAATATTGGCCATCGATGCATCCTCACCAATACGCCCGACCATCGATGCGTAGGCATCTTGTAATGTTCTCGGTGCATTACTTGCTTGGCTGCTCACTTGTACAAGATTTTCACTTTGTAAGCCCGCTAAGTTTAACGCATTACTGTTATCGTTAAATCCATCTGTATTATAGCCTATAGAAAAGCTATCTCCTGCTCTTGGCACACCATCCAAACTCAAATCAAAGCCGGGATAATCTGAAAGCCCAGCAAACGCCGCTGGCCACGTTCCGCTTGATTTTGCTTGATCTATTAAATTGTTTAAATTCGTTGTTCCCGTTACCGTCGCAATTGTTGTGCCCGTACCATCCAGTACTTCATAGGTATCTGCAGAGGTAAAAACAATTTGCGCCGGCGCTGCGTTATCAATTCCACCGGCACCATCGAATGCAGACCGATCAGCGCCTGCCCCTACGGTAGTGTTACTTACGGTTACATCAATAACGTTAGCACTTCCTAAGTTTGTATTGTTTGCGCCAGCACGCACGGGGTTTGCAAAGGCTAGGTCCTCAGGGCGATTAGTATTAAATGAGATTTCAGACGCGACTGTTTTAGTAGGCTGAACTAAAAACTCATTACCTACTGTGTAAGGATCGGTACCAGAAAATTCAATCTCTATTCCGCCAGGTAGCTCATTGAAGCCACCTGTCACTGCAATACCCGAAAACACCAAGTCGTTTCCAGAACCATCTTTTTGGGGCGAGCCATCTGCATTTAACAGGGTAACTTCAACTTGACTAGGTACACCTGCGGTAACCGCTGTCACTTCGATTTTGTAATCAGCATCCGTCAGTTCTTTACCTTTCCCTTCGGTTAACTGTGCAGTAACCCGATAGTCACCTGTCGTGCCTTCAAACGCTATTCCTTGAAAACTAGGGATATCAAACAAGTTTCCACCTAGCTGACCGTCTAAATCCATGCCCAGCTTATTTTGTGAGTTAACCGCATCAGCAAATGCGACCATAATTTGCCCTACATCGCGCATTGTAGGACCTAAAACTTCATTTCGATACCTGAACAGTCCGCCCAATGCCCCACCTAATTCTCCCTCAGAAACGGGTATACTGGCATCTCCCTTAATACTGCTATTAAAATTAGTATCAAGCGTAAGACTCTTTGCTTGCGTGTCAGGGTTAGAACTAACGTCGACAAGATTAAAGTCTCCGTTTTCTAACACCAGAGACTGACCAGAAACCAGATTAACCCTCACCGCACCATTTTTACTGTCTATTTCAGTAACGTTAATATCCATTATTTCGGCGAGTTCTTCTATCGCTCTGTCCCGCTCATTTAAAAGGCTAGTGGGTACTTCCCTTCCACCGCTTCCGTTGACTGAAACAATGTTTTCATTCAATTCACCAATACTTGAAATTAACGAGTTTGCTTTATTAGCAAGACTGGTAAACTCGAGGTTAAGTTCATCTTCTTTTTCAATCATGAAATCAGAAATACTACGCACCCGCGTAAGCAGAGTATTGGCCTTACCCAATACCTGTTCCCGCGATGCCAGATTTGTCGGGTCGTCTGTAGCCGTCTGTATTGCAGAAAAGTATTCACTGAGGCTTTTTGAGATTGAGTTTGCTTCACTCGCTAATAAATTATCAATGACGAGCGTTTTCGATGAAAATGCCTCGAGCTCACCTACTTTCGTCACATCTCTTCTTAACTGGTTTTGGGCGAAAACGCTCAAGATTCGGTCTGTGTCTCCAATTTTTACACCGAATTGCGCAGAGTCCATCAATTCTGTGCGCTCACGAACATAACCAGGCGTATTTACATTAGCAATGTTGTTACTCGTTGTTTGCAGTAACTTACTGCTTGCATTAACACCACCCGTGGCTAAGGAAAATAAATCAACGGTCATCAGTGCATCTCCAGAACTATGGCGTCAACGCATTTAAGCGGTCGCTGTGGTAAACAGACATTATTTTTTTGGCGTAGGCGGGATCGGTTGCGTAACCAGCTTCCTGTAACGCTTGTGTGTATCTATTAGCGTCTGCTGCATGCGCAACAGCTCGGGCATATCGAGGTTGCGAAGTGATAAACTTCCCATAATCATCCATAGCATCTTCTAACGACTCATAAACACGAAACGCAGCTTTCTGTTTTTGAGGAATATCGTTGTTGAATTCTAGTGTATCGACAATCGCCTGCTTCCCTTCCCACCCTTTGTTTGCCTTGATACCGAATAGGTTATGTGAGCTGTTGCCATCAGACGAATGGATAACAAATTTTCCCCATCCCGTTTCAACGGCAGCTTGGGAAACAATAGCCTTCGGATCCATCCCATACTTTGCCGCAACTTTTTCAGCAATCGGAAACAGGGTATCTATAAATTGTTCCGGACTTTCAAACATGGAATCTTTGTGGGCGCTTTGGCTTCCCATCGATTGTGATGAAAGCATTTTGTTTTGAATGTCTGTTACGTTTTCAACTCTGCTGCGGTTAAGTGACGAGAGATTGCCGTCACTTCTAATAACCGAAGCCGGCGTGTAGCTATTTTCCGTTTGGCCTAATTGCTTGACGATAATATCTGCTAATCCGAGTCCGCCTTTCGCAGTCAAATCTGTCGCTAGCTGTTGGTCATGCATATCTCGATAGAATTTGACTTGTTGGGAATTAAATGGGCTATTCTCATCTGCAAGAGCGTCTTGCGCCTTGCGCATTGATTTCAACATCATTTGTACAAAAATTGCTTCAAATTGCTGGGCTGCTTCCTCCAATACAGATTCGTCACCCGAAGCAATAGCTTCACGCATTTTATTTATACTGCCCATATCATGAACATTGCGGGCCATGTCGAGTTGATTTTTAGTGCTTAGCGATTCCATAAGATATGGTCCATTAGATAATCACTAGCTCACCGCGTAAGGCTCCGGCCTGACGCAATGCTTCTAATATCGCCATTAAATCACCTGGCGCCGCGCCAACTTCGTTAACCGCTCTGACCAATTGATCAAGCGTAACGCCGGGCTCAAACTTAAACATGCGACTGTCGGCTAAATCCACATCTACGATAGACTGCGTTGTCACCGCAGTTTGCCCTTCACCAAACGCATTTGGCTGAGAAACTTGTTGGTTTTCTGAGATTGTTACCGTTAAACCGCCATGTGTAATAGCAGCTGGTAATAAACGCACATCACTCCCTATGACGATTGTGCCGGTGCGACTATTTATGACCACACGAGCAGGCGCGTCAGCAGGTGTAAATTCAAAATTTTCCAGTGTAGCAAGGAAACCTACCCGCTGACCTACGTCTCGTGGCGCGGATACACGAACCGATGCTGCGTCGATTGGCTTTGCAATGACGTAACCGTTTTCCGGCTGCGCCCCCAAGCGTTCGTTTATCGTGTCGGCAAGGGCTTTCGCTGTAGAAAAATCAGGGTAGTGCAAATTCAGTGTCAAAGCGTCACCATTTGCGAAGCCACTTGGTACCGATTGTTCTACCATAGCGCCATTTGGAATTCTGCCCACGGTGGGCGTGTTAACGACAATTCGCGATCCATCGCCGCCTTGTGCGCCAAAGCCGCTTACCACCAAACTACCCTGGGCTACGGCATACACTTTGCCATCAACGCCACGTAAAAAGGTTTGTAACAGTGTGCCGCCTTGTAAGCTTGACGCCTCACCTACAGAAGACACCGTGATATCAATTGTCTGCCCAGGTTTTGCAAAAGCCGGTAACTCGGCGTGAACGGCAACTGCTGCCACGTTTTTAATTTTAGGTTTTGTATTTGCATCCAGGCTTATACCGAAGTTGGTGAGCATTGTTCTAAAGCTTTGCTCTGTGAAAGGGCTTTGCTCTCCCGTGCCGGGAAGACCTACTACCAAGCCATATCCCACCAATTGATTGCTTCTAACACCCTGGATACTTGCTACATCTTTTATTCGTTGCGCAAAACCAGACGGCGCAAAAACAACGCAAAATGCTATAAAAACAACTGAAGCTAACCGCATATCTATTCTCCTACCAACATCTAAAGAGGCCACCATGAGGAATCGAAAAACTTAGTTAGCCAGCCTTTTTCTTGAGCCCTGGCAAACGTTCCGGTGCCTGAGTATTGAATTCGAGCGTTGGCAACCTTCGTAGAAACAATTTCGTTCTCAGGGCTAATGTCCGCGGGGCGAATAATACCCGTTAGACGGATGTATTCATCGCCTTGGTTCAGCGTAAGCCACTTTTCGCCGCGTATGACTAGATTATTGTTTGGTAATACATCGACGACGGTGACAGAGATTGCGCCTATTAAGCTATTGCTCTGATTTGCCGCTGCATCGCCGCTAAAATCACGTGAAGCACTTAGTCCAAGCTGGACAGATTCACCGCCGATGTTAATGGCTTGACCTGCTAAACCTGTGATGGGATTAAGGTTCACGTTGGTGTCTTTGGCGGTACTGGTATCGGCAGATTTACTTGCCTGCGTATTTTCACTCAAAGTCACCGTAATAATGTCACCCACACGACGTGCCGTAACGTCCGAATAAAGGCTATTGGCCATGTAAGGACGAAAGAGTGAGCCATCTTCAACTACACTTTCTCTAGGATAGTCAGGCACGACCGGCGCAAACGAAGGATCATTTGCCTGTACGGGAGGTTCCTGAGTACTTGCACATCCCGCAATAGTGAAGGCTGCTAATAGAGATAAGATACGCATAGTGTTACCTATTAAAGCTGCTGTATTACCTGACCAAGCATCTGATCAACAGATGAAATGACTTTAGAGTTCATCTCATAAAGACGCTGGCTTTCAATCAAATTAACCAGCTCTTCTGTCACGTTCACATTAGAGGTTTCAAGCGTTCCCTGAGAAATGTATCCCAAGCCTTGTAAGCCTGGAACACCTTGTATGGGGGCACCACTTGATGCCGTCTCAACGAACAAGTTTTGCCCCGTGGGCTGCAGCCCAGTTGGGTTGACGAAGTCAGATATGTTTAATTGCCCCAAAACCTGAGGCTCTGCTTGACCTCGAATACTCACACTTATTTCGCCATCTTGAGAAATCGTGATCTGTTGAGCATCTTCCGGAATTGCTACTTCTGGTTGCAGCAGAAACCCTGCGCCAGATGTAACAATTTGGCCTTGATCATTGAGAGAAAATTGCCCATTTCGCGTATACGCAATAGTGCCGTCAGGCTGCAATATTTCAAAATACCCTCGCCCTTGGATACTCATATCTAACGCATTGTCAGTAGCCAGAAGGTTACCTTGGGTATGTGCTTTCTGGGTTGCCACCACCTTAGAGCCTGATCCCAACATAAGCCCCGACGGCAATTCAGTATCCGCCGACGAACGTCCACCGGGCTGGTTGATATTTTGGTACAAAAGATCTTCAAATACAGCACGATCTTTTTTAAATCCGACCGTTGACGCATTTGCCAAATTGTTTGAAACAACTGCCACATCAGTTTGAGCGGCATCAAGTCCAGTTTTACTTATCCACAGTGCAGGATGCATGTTAACCTCCGACGTTGCGCTTCTCGCAACGAGAACAAAATTACGATTACAAAATACGCAGCAACATATTGCCGCGAGAGTCTAATTCTTCCGCTTGTTTCATGACTTTTACCTGAAGTTCGTAGTGTCGTTGCAAACTGATCATGTCCACCATTTCTTCAACCGCATTTACGTTGGACCCTTCAAGCATTCCAGACATCACTTTCACATTGGCGTTTGCTGGGGCAATACTTCCATCTTCCATGCGAAATAAACCATCATTACCTCTTTCCATATCCGCGTAATTTGGACTGACAAGTTTTAGCCGACCTACATCATCTATTACGTTTGCTGGTGCTCCTAGCTGTCGCATCGATAACGTGCCATCTGCCGCAATATTCAGGTTATCCAGCGGAACAGGCAAAAAGATGGGGCCGTTATCACCAAGCACTACACGGTCGTGGATGTCTGTCAAAATACCGTCGTCTCCAAGCTTAAAATTTCCATCTCTTGAGTACGCTTCCTGACCATTTTCATCCAAAACAGCGAACCAACCATCACCCTGAATGGCAACGTCTAGATCTCTATCAGTTTTAATTAACGGGCCAGACTCGTAGTTATTAGATGGACTTTCAGTCATTGAAAATACGCGCGTTGGTAGACCTTCTCCATATGCAGGCATAGAGCGCGCTTGCTCTAGTTGGGCTCTGAATCCGGTTGTTTGAGCATTCGCTAAATTATTTGCACGTATGCCCGTTCCTAATAGATCCTGCGAGGCACCACTTGCGGCAATGTAGAGAAGTTTATCCATGACTGACTTTTGACTCTGTTTAAACCTTAAACAGATTTTTGCAAAGGTGATGCCAATCTTTGGAAATTATGAGGAATGTTTTAATTGAAGGGTTAACACGCTGAATTTTATAAAATTAAAAGGCCACCGAGCGGTGACCTTTAACGAAGATAAAGCACTATATGTTGCTAGGCGACTAATTTTTGCCGCCTTAGCAAGATTAACTATTATCGGATGTTCAAGATGGTCTGGTTTAGCGAGTTATTCACTTCCAACGCCCGCGAGTTAGCCTGGAAATTACGCTGAGCGATGATCATATCGATAAGCTCTGTAGTCAAATTCACGTTCGCTTGCTCTAAGGCCGATGAGTTTATTTCACCATAAGTCCCTGTGGTTGCTTCGCCCGCCAGTGCTTCACCTGAAGCAATACTCTCTTTCCACTTTGTATTGCTCACTTGCGTTAAGCCTTGATCATTGGCAAACCTTACTAACGCTACCCTTGAAATTGGCTCAGAAGTACCGTTAGAGAAACTTGCTCTGATAAGGCCATCGCTGTCAATGTCGATACCAGTAAGACGGCCTACTGCTAGTCCATCCTGTTCAAGCGACGTTACCTCAAAACCAGAGGCATATTGCGTCGGCTCATTTAACGTCTGTAGCGCTGGGTTAAGGTTAAAATCGATTGTGATTGTCTGCGTACCGTCAGAACCGTTATTCAACGCATTCGCACCTGCCACGCCAAGTTGTTCGGTGGTAATAGTAGGAGGATCTTGGTTTATAAAGTCACCAGATGAATCAAACTGCAGAAGGGCACTTGATACAGGGCCACCCGATGTAGCCGGTCCAGCAGGTGAGCCACCGCCGGTGATATCAACAAGGGTATCGTCAACTGCTGTAAATAAACGCCAATCATTTGGGTTATTGGTAATGTCGGCATCATCGCGTACGAAATAATAAGTCATAACATGGCTTTCGCCTAACGAGTCGTAGATGGTGACCGATGTTGCTGCATTATAAGTGTCCTGGTCAGTGGGGTCAAAATTCGCTACCGTCTTATATTCACCGCCGGCAGGGAGGTTCATTTTGATATCAACGGTCTCTGTGCTTTTAGGCGAGCCTGACGAATCAGGTACACGCGTAGGTATTGTTGTACTTAAAGCGGTTGAAGAACTGGTGCCATCGTCATTAACGGGAAAACCCATTAAGTTATCGCCACTGCTGTTCACAATGAAATTATCATCGTTTAGTTTAAACTGACCCGCTCTAGTGTAGGTAAAGTCATTCGAGGACAAATCTGATGACAACGCAAAATAACCAGTTCCTGTAATAGCCAAGTCAAGGGAACTGTTAGTAAATTGAAGACTACCCTGAGAAAACTGCTGTGCAACTTCCTGCGTTAGTACACCGTCCCCAACTTTTGTTCGACTTCCAGCTAACAGCGAAGCAGCATATACATCGCCAAATTCAGCTCTTGACTCTTTGAAACCTACAGTGTTTACGTTAGCTATGTTGTTTGCGGTTACGTCTAGATCTTTCTGCGCTGCCGCTACGCCACTCAAAGCAATGTTAAAAGACATATGTTCTCTCCTACTAGCTACCTATTTGTATAACGTCATCTAGACTAATGCTGACATTACCATCTAAATTTAAAATAATACCTTGATTGCTGCTTGATAAACTGACACTACCAATGTGCCTGTGTACAGCCGTCGTCATTTGAAATCCTTCACCACCAACATCTCCCGTGGCGGTAACGACAAAGTTGCCCGCGCTAATTGGGTCGCCATTTTTGTCCAGGCCGTCCCATTCAAACTGTATATTGCCAGGCGCTTGCGTGCCTGCATCAATGGTTTTAACCACTTCACCCAGTTCGTTTTGTATGGTGATCGTCATGTTCTGTACAGTTTCTTCGTTTATAACAACACCTGAAATGCCGTCTCCCTCATTCGCCATATACGCGACGTTTCCTTGCACAAGAACATCTTGCCCTATAAGGCTAGACGCCTGCAGCGCTTGATTTGACGTCATCGAAGCCGCGAACGATTCAAACTTCTCATTTAGTTGAGATATACCATCGGCCATCGTGAACGATGTCATCTGCGCTACCATTTGGTCGTTATCAACCGGGGCTGTCGGGTCTTGATTAGCTAACTGTTCTGTCAACATGGCAAAGAAATCTTCTTGGCTAAGCTGCTGTTCTGTTCCATCCGCAACTTTGACTTTTTCTTCCTGCCAGTACATATCGTTAGTCAAGCCGGTATTGTTAACTGTGTTCACTGTTTTATCCTCACATTAACCTTGCTTTAGGTTACTGACCTTGACCAAGTTGAAGTACACGACGGAAGATGCGCTTAGTCGTATCCGCAACTTGTACGTTGGTCTCGTAGGCCTTTGACGCCGACATCATATTCGCCATCTCTTCAACAATATTGACGTTAGGTTTGTAAATGTAGCCGTTTTCATCGGCCAATGGATTATTGGGCGAATACTCTACTTGTAGCGGAGCATCACTTTCGACAATACCTTTCACTTCAACCCCAGTGCCTTTAGACTGGTCATGCATTGCTTGCTGTAACGCTGTGGCAAATACAGGATGGCGAGCTCGATACGTTTCATCATAACTACTGCTTACAGAATTGGCGTTTGCAATGTTACTCGCTGTTGTGTTTAGGCGAACATTTTCCGCCTCCATACCTGTGCTCGAAATTTGCATCACGTTAAATAAACTCATGACTACTGGCCTCCTGAGCTAAGTGCTTTTTTCATACCTTTAATTTTGCCATTGAGAAATTCCAAGCTCGCTTGATACCGCAAACCATTGTCTAGAAAACGATTTCTTTCCGACTGTACCTCTACGGTGTTGCCATCTCCCGTATCGGGTTGCGTAGGTACGCGATACTGCATGTCAAAATTTGCCGCCACTGAACTAATATTGCCGCTCATGTGGCGTTCACTGGTCCTGACCAAACCATTTGATGCTTGGTGAGATGCTGAACCAGACGACGCTTGCATTGCTGACTGCATTGCTCGATTAAAATCAATGTCCTTTGCTTTGTAACCGGGAGTATTTGCATTCGCTAAGTTGCCCGCAATCACCTCCATACGCTCAGTACGTATCTTCAGTGCTGATTCGTGAAAGCCTACTAATTTGTCTAAATTGATAGCCATAACATAACTCCCGCTTACATTTTTTCGTTTGCCCTAAACTAACCTGACAGGTTCACTGTTGAGTGTAAATTTGCCGGGTTAAGGCAGTTGACGAATTGGTTTGCAAAGCAGATGCCACAATGTATTTTTGACGGCATAGAGGAAGGAAAGAAAAAAGGGGAATCGCTTAAAAAACCAATAAATTCAAGCGACTAATTTAGCTATTTTTTTTGATAGTACAAACCCGGGTGACATTTAACCATCGTATATGTGTCACTTGCAGCACTAATGGATTCGGAAGCGCCAAGAAAGAGCACGCCCTGTGGCAGTAGCTGCCCGGCAATTTGTTGCAGTATTCTTTGTTTAACGTCAGCAGAGAAGTAAATTAAAACGTTTCGACAAAACACGATGTCAAAACGCCCGAGCCCGCCATAGCTGCCTAGCAAATTCAAACTTCTAAAAGATACCATTCGGCGAACCTCTGATCGTACCTGCATTTGCCCACTCTCATGAACTTCGAAGAAGGTTTGCCGCCGTTGAACAGACAACCCTCTCGACAGCGAAAGCTCATCGTAGACGCCTTGCTCACACTTTGACAACATTTCAGACGACAAGTCTGTAGCAATAATTTCCACTCCGGCTTTTAACGCGCCGGGCCGCTGTCGTTGAAACTCTAAAACAGACATGGCAATAGAGTACGGTTCCTGTCCTGATGAGCAGGCAGCACTCCATATACGGATCTTTTGATTTGTATTCGCCAGTTTGGGCAATAAATCTTTGATTAATAAATCGAAGGGATAATTATCTCTAAACCACAACGTTTCGTTCGTTGTCATTGCATCGATAACATCTTGAAGAAGGTTCCTATCAATTCCTTTTACGACAACACTAATGAGTTCATCGGCAGAGCCATATTTGTGCTTATAAAGAAGCGACGCGAGCCTACTACGCACTAGGTACTGCTTGTTTTCACCTAAAACGATTCCACATTGTTTTTCAAGAAACGTTCTAAATAGCAGATAACTCTCTGACGAAACATCTTTGTTAGTCACTCCTGTTATTCTCCGTTATTCACAATCTGTCATCAGCCATTTTTGTACGGCAGTCGCGAGTTCATCGGGATGAAATTTTGCGATGAAATCATCGGCCCCTACTTTCTGAACCATTGCTTGGTTGAAAACACCGCTAAGCGACGTATGCAACACCACATGAAGCTTCTGAAGTTCGGGACTATTTTTGATTTCGGCGGTTAGGGTATAACCATCCATTTCTGGCATTTCAATGTCCGAAACTAACACCCCTACTCTATTGGTTACGTCACCACCGTACTCTTCAGCAATAGCCTTTAAGCGATTCAGGGCCTCAAGACCATTTTTGGCAAGTTCAATTTCAAGCCCTAAAGAGGTCAATGCTTTTTTAACTTGATTACGCGCCACAGCAGAGTCGTCGGCGATAAAAATAATCTTGTTTTCCTGCCCTTCGGTGGTAAGGCTCTCGGCTACATCGGAACTCACCTCTGCATTAAGAGGGGAAATTTCGTTCAAGATTTTCTCAACATCAAGGATCTCAATCAGTTCATTTTCAACTTCGGTAACCGCAGTCAGGTAACTGGCTCGGCCAGTACCTTGAGGCGGAGGCATTATTGCATCCCAATTAGTGTTAATTATACGTTCGACGGCGCCCACTAAGAAACCTTGCACTGAACGATTATATTCAGCGATAACAATAAAGGCGTTGGAAAGGTCTTCGATTTTTCGACCGCGTGTTGCCATACTCAGGTCAATAACAGAAATTGTCTGGCCTCGAATATGTGCTACGCCGCGCACCAGCGGGTTTAATTTTGGCATCGCGGTGAGAGGGGGACACTGGAGTACTTCTCTTACCTTAAAAACGTTAATACCGAAACGTTGACGGCCATTCAGTCTGAAAAGCAATAGCTCCAGGCGATTTTGCCCCACAAGCTGCGTTCGCTGATTAACTGAATCTAAAATACCCGACATAAGTCACCTCTAAAAAATACTGGGCATGAACATTGCCTCTATGAATAACCATAGACAATATCACTAAATTTTTGCAGGTCAAACGACAGAAAAATGACACTTGTGCTTTAAATCTAAAGCGAACACAGCCATTTATCGCTAATTGCATCAACAAGCATAGTCAAGAACTTGTAAACTGGATACGAAAAGTCATGATGAAACGTAAATACACACACATAGGTCTAAAAAGTATCAAATACTTAACGCTCATTTGTCTTAGCTTGATTTCTTTAACCTCTATTGCCGGGCCAACTCTTCATGAACAGATAGAGAAAGGGGCAGAGCAATATTTAAAGAATGTGCTTTTAAATGTCGATGCGGATACTAGCATTGACGTTGAAATTGTGAAGATAGACGATAGGATAAAAATCCCACGGTGTCCTAGTGGGTATGAATATCATGCCTCAGAAGAATCTTTGCGCCAGTCTTATGTATCTGTGAGAGTAAGTTGCGGTAACAATGACTGGTATCTTTTTACAAGCGGCCAGGTGACGAAAACGAAAGAAATCGTTATTACTCATGGAGCACTTAGTCCAGGTACGGTTCTCACCGCTTCAAACTTGACTGTTGCAAATGTTGATATTCGCCGTCTTCGTCATACTGCCTACTCTGAGGTAGACGATCTGATCGGAGCAAGAATTAAAAGACGGGTAGCCAACGGGCAAGCAATTCAAGCAAACATGCTATGTTTTGTATGTAAAGGCGATAGAATAACCATTACAGCGGAAGTCTCTGGAATGGAGGTAAAAACGGCTGGGATCGCACAGCAAGACGGTGTAATTGGCGACAATGTAAAGGTGTTAAACGCCAGCAGTCAGAAAGCAATTATCGCAAGAGTCGCCAGTCCCGAAGAAGTCGTGATACACTTGTAAAGGCGGTCTAAAAAATCTACCTCTTTTATACTAATCTTACTAAAGAAATTAGTGAAAAGGCCGATAACTAAATAGAGGCAAAAAGGTAGTGAGGAATAAAC
Organism: Alteromonas sp. V450; assembly: GCF_001885075.1. NCBI lineage: Bacteria > Pseudomonadati > Pseudomonadota > Gammaproteobacteria > Alteromonadales > Alteromonadaceae > Alteromonas > Alteromonas sp. V450. The sequence continues at coordinate 15,339 of NZ_MODU01000004.1, read as the reverse complement.
ATGGCAATTAATAATGTAAACAATGGGTTACCTAAAAACCCTATAGACACGGGGAAAGTGGCGCAACAAAACCAGTCACAACAATCCCAACAACAGTCTGCAACTTTACAAGCGTCCCAAGTCGCGACGCCTGCGCGTCAGGACTCTGTTTCATTAACGCAATCTGCACAGCAGCTTAACCAGGTTCAGAAAAAAGGGTCTGAAGCGCCTGTTAATCAGGAAAAAGTTGACCGTATTAAAAAAGCCATTCAAAGTGGTGAATATAAGGTCAACCCAGAAGTGCTTGCAAACAAAATTGCCAAGCTTGAAGCTGAGGTTTTTGGTAGTAAATCATAGCAACCATGTAAGGTTACATCGTGTCTGAATATGAATCTGACAGTCTGGCCGTTCAACTCAACAAGCAGGTTGAACTGCTTAGCGCTTTGAACACTGTGTTAGAAAAAGAGTTACAGCTTATTAGTTCTCGTAATGCTGAAGCGCTTATGCAATTGTTAGATGAAAAAAAATCACTACTCGAGTCTATTCAGGCGTTGGACACGGCAATCGAAAATAAAATGGTAGGCAGTGGTGTTCTCCCACCCGAAGAAGAGAACCTTGTCAACAAAGCGAAACAGCTTTTGGATGATTGTAAATACAGAACACAGGTGAATCAAAAAGCGGTAGAACAGGGGCAACTGCGTCTTTCGCATCTTCGCAATTTAATGATGGAAGTACGTGCAAAAGAATCGCTGACCTACGATAAAAAGGGTAAACCAAAAGGCGGTAAGCTTGGCTCTGGCGTTAGCGCTTAACGTCATATTTTTGCGCACGCCGCACACACTATTCCTCTCGCCCTTTTTACTAATAGTATTTAACTGACTTCACTTTTCTAGGCTTAACCGTTGTCAGATAGATGTCATGAACCTTCTTCATGTCAAGCGTAAGCTCGGTAACGTAAGTGTCATCACCAACGGGATAGGTTTTAACGACTTTTGCTCCCCTGATAACACCTTCCACTGATGATTTCATAGTCTCACTATTCATTACAAGGTTCGATACCGACTGGCTCCCTGCTATCTGCTGACCATAGACCTGTTCGGTTAATTCACGATACGCATCTAACTTGGATGCTTTCATCGCCATAATAAGCTTCATACTTTCAGTATCACCCGTTTGCGCATTGATGGGCGCATAGCCAATGGCTTTTAATACAGGATAGGTTTCTGGTTCAACAGTTTCCCACTCTACGTGTTTATCAACAATCCCACATCCTGGCAAGACGAGCCCGCCTCCTAGTAGACAAGCTGCAAAAATCGATTTTGGCTTTAAAATTGTAATCCACGACATCGTATCGTTCTCCGCAAAAGAGGTTGCTATTTGTCGATAGTGCAAGCCTAGTCATCTCGCGATGATGTATGATTCTTGACACTGCTTTTCTTATATCTGCATCGAAGCGAAAAGCATGCCACCTTTCTATTATTTCACAAGCGTGAATTACACGCATTTATAGTAACGCAACATAGTGCCAAGTATAGTTACTGCGCTGTAGGCTTAAAATTGGAGGCTTAAGATTGGCATCGTTTTAGCATAACTTTAGCCTGATAGCCTACTCGGCACTATGAGACCTGTGTCTAGTTAACAATTTAACGTTTTTTTGACGGATTACTATTTTTGAACTTTAGCATTTCAGTTTGAGGTTTATTGTGAACACATTTTGCCAATTGGTTCTATCCAAACTATCCACGTTGATAACGCTCTTAATTTGTCTTCCGTTCATTTTAGTTGAACAGGCCAATGCTGATTGGTATGAAGCTAAAGGGCAGGCAGTAGTGAAAGATGGAGATAAGGGCTCAGCTAAACGAAAGGCAACGCAAGAAGCGCTGAAACAAGCAATGCTTTTTGCTGGAGCTTCCGTTAACAGCGTTCAACAGCTTACCAATGGTTTGCTTAAAAACGAGGAAATAACAATAAGAGCGACCGGAGAGGTTAAACAATTAGAACTCGTTGATGAAGTGTATAATGGAGAGATAATCACCGTGACTGTTCGTGCGGACATCTTTCCCAAAGGACAAGTCTGCGCTGCGCAAGGTGATGAAAAACACTTTTCCACGACTCGATTTATTATTCGAAACAGACGACAGCTCACTGAAGGCAATATCCCACGATTAGATGAAGCGGTAACAGAACGTTTCTCAAAACTGTTAAACGGAGCCTCGGATAATTTACGAATAACCTACGTTACCCCGCACACCGCGCACTTTAACGATATTGCGAAGGCGCAAAATATTCGAAGCCTCTCTGAGCGCAGTAACACACAGTTTGTTCTTTTAGGTGCGATAAACGACCTGAGCATTGAAAGAAAAGAAAAGTCACTTTTTACCCCATGGAAAAACGATGAAGCTTATCGCGCCTTTGGATTAAGTATTGATGTTTACGATGGGATCAATGGGGGATTATTACTATCTAAACACTATGATGCTATGGCGGAGTGGCCTTATAGCAAATTTGACAATGTTGACGAATTTTCATCGCACTTTTGGCGTTCATCATTTGGGCAAGCCGCTGACGGTGTCATGCTTTCAGCCATTGAAGACATAAAAGAAATTATCGACTGTCAACCGGTCACTGGCAGAGTGCTTCAAGTTGCACAAAACACTATTTCAATTTCTTTAGGTAAAGACAATGGCATATCAGAAAAAGATGAGCTATATCTTTACCAAGCAAAAGAGATCGTCGATAGCAAAGGTATTTCGTATTTACAATACACACTTTACCCAGGTACTTTTGTTGTAGCTGAAGCATATGGCAAGTCATCGACTGTTATTAATACGAATACTGCCGTCATTGCCAACATTCAAGAAAATGATTTCGTAGTGAAGAAGTAGCACTGCGATTCATCTAGTGTCGCTATCACATGGTCTTCCTAAGACAAGCTAGGTTGGATCCGTTATCATGCCATGTTCTTTTTATATGTATGTATTACATCTAATACTCTTCAATTGTGTTAATCGTTGTAGCCTGAAAGTCAATTTTGTTTAAAAATAATAATCAAATCATGACGTTCTCACTGTTTGTTTCACAGTGCTTTGCCCTTGCTGCACTTTTATTTGCAGGACAACAAATTAAAGAACACCTTTCCATTGAATTCCCGCTGCTCGAACAAGAGGTGGAAAAACATTACGGTGCACAAAGAGCTTCCCACGTAGCGGCCTTGGAGACGACACTGCTCGAACTAAAAAACAAAAGTGTTAAAGACCAACTTTTGGGGGTTAATGCATTTTTCGCAGAACATATCCAATATGCGACAGACGATGTTGTATTCAAAGAGAAAGATTACTGGGCAACGCCGTCAGAATTAATTGGCAATTCACGCGGAGATTGTGAAGATTATGCCATTGCAAAATACGTCTCTCTGCTACACTTAGGTATTGATAGCGCTAAACTTCGACTAATCTACGTGAAGGCGAAAATTGGAAGGAGTCGTGTCACACAAGCACACATGGTTTTAGGATACTATGACTCCCCTTCATCGGATCCTCTTGTGTTAGACAGCCTAGTGTCAAACGTGTTGCCCGGTTCACAAAGAACAGACTTGATCCCGGTGTTTAGTTTTAATGACTCAGGTATTTGGCAACCCGGTAAAACGGCACAAGTGTCTAGCTCAACCAGTAGGTTATCAAGGTGGCGTGATGTAATAGAGCGCATGAAGCAAGAGGGGATTAGCAGAAGGTCTTAGAGGTTTATGTCTATAACAAGAGAATTATGGCTAGCCATTGTAGTCGTCGTTCTTGTTGCCATTGCAGGCAGCGTGACCATACACGGTATTACCACAAAGCAATATGTAGAAGAGCAGCTTTATTCAAAAAATCTCGACAATGCGAGCATGCTTGCACTGACGTTGAGTGGCCTTGAAAAAGACCCCGTTTCGCTTGATCTTTTTATTATGTCTCAGTTTGATATAGGCCATTATGCTTCCATTGTTTTAAAAGATGCCAACGGTGAAACGATATCAGAGCACTCGCATGAAGTTCAGCTTGATGAAAATACGCCAAAATGGTTTGCAGATAACTTTTCACCTTCAGTAGAACAAGGGGTTGCACAGGTAAGTGAGGGATGGGGTTTGTATGGTACGGTTTATGTTGAGACCGACACCAGTTTCGCCGTCGCCTCTATGTGGCGAGCAACCAATCGCCTTATATTTGGTTTGTCTCTAGTTGGAATATTTGCTGGATTAACCGGCGCATGGGCACTTCGTCTCATTTTAACACCCTTAGATGCCGTTGTTGGGCAAGCTGAATCATTCAGAGAAATGAAGTTTGTTCAACTGCCCGAGCCCAGGACGCTAGAGCTAAAAAGAGTTGTAAAAGCAATGAACTTCTTAGCGCGTCAGTCCCAAAAGATAATGCTTGAAGAAAACACGCGCCTTGACCTTATGCGTTATAAAACACAGTTTGACGACGAGTCAGGTGTGGCTAATCGAGACTACTTTATATCAATATTAAAAGGGCAACTTGCATTTAGAGATACCGAGGGAGTTAACTGTCTCTTCTTTGTTAGATTTACTGAAGGTGAGGGATTCCTTCGCTCACCTGCAGCTATTCGCAAAAAGCGCATTCGTGACTTTGTCGGAGAAATTAACGAATGTCTCGCGTTACATCATCACCATTTTACTGACAGCCGTATCGCACGAATGCAGAAAAACGAATTTGCCATTCTTTTGACTGAAACCCACGACGCAATATCAATTTCTGAAGCTATTCACGGAGCATGCTTAAGCGCTTTCAGCTCACCGGGTGATCCGAACGTTTACCAGTCTGTTGTTAAGCTGCGCTCAACCGATTCATTTTCAGATACACTTATGCGCGCTGATGCGATGATTGACGAAGCTGAGATGAACAACATGGAAGAGCCGTTCATGGAAACATCGCTACGTGAGTTTATATCGTTAGTTGAACAGCGACGTTGGGAGAAGGAGCTACAGCGAATTATCGACGAGCAAGACGTGGAAACATTAAACTTTCCCGTTCTCGATATCAATAACGCCCTCGTTCACTATCAAAGTTGGGCAGCGGTAAACATTGATGGAGAGCTGCGCAAGAGCGGATATTATACACATTGGGCACGATATTTAGGTTTGCTGCCACAATTAGAGCTTACAACCATAAGTCATCTCATAGAAAATTTAGAACGAGAACAAACAGACGCTAAATACGCTTTTTTGTGTTCTGAACAGTTTATTCTCAATCAGGAAGTTTTAGCCCAGCTGTATTACTTAATAGGAACTAACCCACAGGCAGCAAAGCAGCTCTGTTTTGAGGTAAGAGAATCGACGGCTACCCGTTTCCCGCAAGAATTTAACTTGTTCTGCACCACGTTAAAAGCAAAGCACTGTGAAATCGGACTAAAACGCGTTGGCGAATCATTTTCTCAGCTTTTGAATGTTCAAGAGATGGGGTTAAACTACGTGAAAATCGACTCAGCATTTATGACTGACATAGACTATAACCCTGCAAACCACGCTTTTATTCGTGGCTTCTGTTCGCTTGCTCACACATTTGGTATCAGTGTTTATGCAGATGGTGTAAAGCAGTCAAATCATCAAGAGTTGTTTGTCGAACTTGGAATTGATGGCGTTGTCGCTAACATGCAGGTCATAGGACATTCTTCAAGTGACTAAATTCACCTACACCTAGTAACAACCCTATACGATCTTTGGCTTTGAATTTTTGCAGGAGCGTGCCGACATACTCTTTAACGGTACGCTCGGTGATGCCGTACTTTCTGGCAATCTCTTTGTTGCTCATACCATTTAATATGCCCGATAACACATCTTTCTCACGGTTAGTTAAAGACGATATTTGCGGTACCAAGTCCTTCGTACCGAGCTTTACTGCAATATTTGTAGTTGTTACAGAAAGCAATTCATTTGGTAGCCATATGCCACCTGCCTGAATAACGCGTGTAACTGAGGAAAATAAAGCCGGCGTACCCAACACATGGCAATAAGCCCTTATGCCAAGCATTAGCGCCGTTTGCATCTCTTTCCTATCGTACTTATAAGTGAGTAATATGATATTATCGGTTTTCTTTTTCGCGTCAGTGACATATTGCCTCCAACGGTCATCCGATGCCACTATCCATATACAGTCGTTACTGTCGCAGTCAATTGCATCAATGTTATTGCACAATGTCCATGACAGCTGTGTTAGCGCATTGCCCGCTCCCATATCCGTGATAAAATGGTTCATTAGCGTTCCCTTAGCGCAGAGGCAGTGACATTGAACAAGGGCGAAAGAATATAGTTTAGAACCGTTTTCTTTCCAGTTAATATATCCACTTGAACAATCATTCCTGGAAGAATATCTAGCTCCTCATTAGCGATTGTTTTTCTTGTTTCAAGGCGAACCAGATAATAGGTTTCGTCTTTATCATTGGTAATAGCATCAGCGCTGATATGCTTCACTGCGGCTGACATACCACCATATATGGTAAAGTCATAAGCACTAAACTTAAGGATGGCCGGCTGTCCTTCTCGAATAAATGCAATGTCTTTGGGCGAAATTTTTGCTTCTACAATCAACTGGTCGTCTTGCGGTACTAATTCGACAACCGCACTGCCTGGCGTAATGACGCCCCCGACAGTGTTGATAAGTAAGCGTTGCACTGTTCCGTTTATTGGTGATTTGAGATCAGCTTGCGATACCACATCCTCTAGACTTGTTTGCGACTGTTGAAGTGTAGCCATTTCCCCTGTCGCTTCGGTAAGTTCTTGGTTCCATCTATTAACGAGCTTCAGCCTGTTTTCTTCCTTTTTTATTACCTCTTCTTCGATGGCATTTAGCCCTCGCTGTATGGCGACCTTTGCTTTTTTAATATTTCCCGCTAACTCAACAATTTGACGCTCAAGCCGGAGGATTTCTATTTCCGAGACTGCACCGGATGCGAGAAGTGGCTTGGTAACAGCCAGCTCTTTTTTTGACAAATCTAACACATCCTCATATTGAGCCAGACTTGCTTTTAATTCTTCGACATCTTGTCTACGCTGCAAAATTCGACTGTCAGATCCCGCGGCGATTTCATCCAGTTCTGCAAGATTGGAGTTATAAAGCTTCCGCTCGTTTTCAATGATTGTCGGCGCTTGCTTTTTAAGATCTCGATTAAACCGCAGAGCACTGCCTTGCGTTAACGCGGTTAGGCGCTGTACTTTTGCGGCTAAGGCTGCAAACTGTGTTGTATTCTCTTCAAGACTAGACAGGTAGCGGGTAGGGTCGACTTTAAGTAATACTTGTCCAGCCTTTACCGCTTGACCTTCCTTAACTAAGATGTCCTGCACTATTCCGCCATCATACGACTGGAGTACTTGTAGCTGCTGAGACGGAATGACTTTTCCATCACCTTTGGCAACTTCGTCAATTTCTGCAAAATAGGACCACACCAGCAAAACAAAAAGCACTATCAGAATGGTATATAACAACACTCTCGCTCTCGCAGGTGTTTGCATAATACGCGCCCATTCCGCTTCGACAACCCAGTCTTGACCGGGAGGCGGAGCCAACCAACCTCTAAGCAGGCGCTGTAACCAATCTTTTTTTTCACCATTACCTACGCGATTCATGGTGCCCTCTTAAGTGCGTTACCAGGTTGTTTAAATTGGACAAGTACATCTTCTTTTCTACCGTCAGCAATAATGCGGCCGTTTTCTATGACAATCACACGTTTTACCAAGTCAAGTAGCGTGGTTCGATGCGTGTTTAGAATTAGGGTTTTACCAGCGACCGCTCGCTTAATTGTTTCCTTAAGCTTCGCCTCATTTGCAGAATCCATTGCCGATGTAGGCTCATCCATCAAGTAAATTGAAGGGTCATGGTAAATCGCTCTGGCAAGAGCCACTGCTTGACGTTGCCCTCCCGATAACAAACACCCTCTTTCACCAACACTCTGTTCAACGCCGCTTGGGTTTCCGTTAACAATATCTGCCAGGCCACACTGAACAATAACCTCCCACAATCTAGTATCATCAACGCTGCTGTCGTTTGCTGAGATATTATCTCTCAACGATCCATTAAAAAGGCTAACCTCCTGAGGGACATACCCAAAATGGGTACGTAAGACTGCCGGGGCATATTGTTGTAAATCAATACCGTCAATCATTATCTGGCCAGACTCTGGGCGATAGAAGCCGAGCAGTAATTTATTCAATGTCGACTTACCGCATCCATTTCTTCCTAAAATAGCGACATGCTCGCCCTGCCTGATTGATAAATTAAGGTCTTTAAGCGCTAATGTGTTTTCATCTGGGTATCTAAAGCACAGTTGTTTTGCTTCGATATCCCCTTTCAGTATTGACGAGCTGTTAAACTGCGTATTTCCGCTCTGTTCACTGGGTAGCGCCATGATTTCATCCAACGTATCCTTGGCCGTTTCCGCTTGATGGTACTGAGCAAGCAATGATGCTGCCTGCGATACCGGTCCCATTGCTCGACTTGAAAGAAGATACGCGGCTATCAGGCCTCCTTGAGTAATGAAACCCTCAATAATGAGGTAGACTCCCGTTAATATGATTACTACGCCAACAGATTGCTGCACCCATAAAGCAGCATTACTAACAGACATTGATACAATGCGTAATTTAGCGTTAACCTTCGCCAAAAAAATGGTTTGTTTTTCCCACTCTCCTTGCTTTTGACTTTGATAACCAAATGCTTTCACATCCTCAAGCGACGTAATACATTCAGTGATGAGACTGCTTTTACGCGCGCCTATGACCATAGACTCTTCTGACAATTGGCGCATAACACGCTGCGCTTTAAGCGCATATAAAAATAGAACCGTTGCACCTAAAAGCAAAGGAATGGCAAGGTAAATATCGATCATCGCAATGATGAAAACGAACACTAGCCCAAAGGGCAAATCAACAAGCGCAACAAGCGTTACTGAACCAAAAAACTGCCGAATACTTTCAAATGACTGAAGACTGTTTATGAATGATCCACTGTTTGCGGGTTTGTTTTCTAAACGAATGGCTAACACTTTTTCAAGTATTTTCGCGGACAACGTAACGTCTAAACGGCTTGCCGCCAGTTCAACAAAATACTGCCTTAGCATGCGAAGTGAAAAGTCTGCGGTTAATACTAATAACACGCCGATAGCTAGCGCCCACAACGTTTCAAGTGCAGCATTTGGCACCACTCTGTCGTAAACATTCATGACAAAAAGGGGAAGTGCTATGGATAGTAAACTAATAAAAACAGACGCAAAAATTACGTCGCGGTAAAGGCTTTTCGCGGTTTTTATTGTTGACCACAACCAATGTCCCACTGATGATTTATCTATACCTGACTTATTATCGCTTGCGTGCATTTCGGGTCGCGCAAATATAACGTAGCCGGTGTAGCTTTTATCAATTTCTTCGAATGGAACAGTAACAGCTGCACTGTCGAGTTCAGGGTAAGACACTGACGCGCTTGAGTCTGTTATAGCGTGAACAACACAGGCGCGCTCATCCTCTAGAATAAGCACAGCAGGCAGCAACGCCGTATTGATTTGTTCCAATGTTCTTCGAACTGTTCTGCTGGTAAGCCCAGCCCTTTTCGCTGCACGTTCAAAGCCCGCGGGTGTCAGTTTACCCTTATCCAGCGGCAGTCCACTTATCAAATTTGCGCGAGAAACATTCATGTGGTGTGCGCGACAAATTGTCATCAAACAATCCATCAACACACCACCTTTCTGCTCTAGACACGAAACATCTTGTACGACCTTCTTATCCGTCATTGAGGCCTTCCTAGGTTTAAGGAGCAGAATCTAGTTTAATTATTGAGGCCTCTATTCGACGATTTCTTTTATTGGCCTGCTCAGATTCTTCGTTCACCAAAGGTCGGCTCTCACCATAGCCTATTGCCGTGATCCTACGCGGTTTAATGTCTGACATTTGGATAAGTCTGGAAGCGACAGACTTTGCTCTTCGTTCTGACAGGCGTTGATTAAATCCTTCGTCACCGTCTAACGACGCATGGCCGTGGATAATGACACCAAGTTCGCTATTTTTTTGTAGTGCGTCCACAATCTTTTGCAGTTCGTCATTATACTCAGGCATAACGCGGGACGAGCCCTTGCTAAACTCAATATTTACCGTGAACGACTCGACAATGTCTGCATTATCAATAGTAAAATCTGCTGCACTAACTTCTGGCTCCTTTGCTTCGCAGCCGTAATCATCGACGTTAGCACCGGGCGATGAATCTACGCAGTCGTCCCAGATGTCGACTACCCCGTCTTTGTCCGAATCACGCTTTAGTATGTTCGCGTCGTCGTCAAAATTAGTTTTAACTGCAGGGCAAACATAGTTAGGGTCAAACGATATTTGCTCTTCAGCCATATCTAGGATATCCGGCACGCCGTCCTTCGTTATACCAAGTGTTTGTGCTAAATTTCCCGAAGCAGCTAATAGTCTGACTCGTGCTTTTTCTAGCGTGTACTGTGCTTCTAAATAAGCGCGGCTCGACTCATAGTATTCATTTTCTGAGTCGAGAAGGTCTAACAGCGACCGTTCTCCAATAGTAAACTGGTCCATGTAAGCGGATTTTACGCGATCTGAAGATAAACGATGTGCATTCAAAGAAGGTAATTGGGCCGTGATGTTAATAATATCGTTGTAGGCAATCTGGACAGTTTGACGCATATCTATACACGCCTTGTCTCTAAGATCTTTTGCTAAATCGACTTGAGAGAGTGCCTGGCGTATTGCCGCACGATCAGCGCCACCATTGTAGAGGTTGTAGGTAACATTTACGCCCACACTCGCCTCAGTAATAGTGTTATTGAGTGCCGCTTGGTCACGTGTTTGTGCACCATAACTTGCGGTTAGGTTGACACGCGGATGGTATAGGCTCTTTGCGCTGTCAACTGCGTAGCGCTGCGCGTCAATATTATATATTGCGGCATTAAACTGGGGGTTAGAACCATAAGCGTTAGTCATGAGTGTTTGTAAATCTGTCACCGTAGCATCGACAAAAGCGGAACTGATAGAGACAGACGCTAGAGACTCAGCAGGCTTTTCACCAACTAAACGTAAAAATCGTGCAGTTACATCGTGTAAATTAGATAGCTCGGTCAATACATTAGATTCAGCCAAAGAGAGACGGCCACTTATTTGTTCAAGGTCGGCTCTTCGCCCTACACCGGCTTCAACGCTCTCTTCTATCTGTTTGAACACGTCGACGTGAGTTAGCAGATTTTCTTCGGCCAACGCCAAGAGTTCTCTGAACATTTTCACATCCATGAACGCAAGCGACGTTTCAAGAGATTTCTGCTCAACTTCCCCCATCAATTCGAAAAATCGAACAACCTGCGCTTGCTTAAATCGTTTGACTTCGCTGCTTGTCAAAAAGCCATCGTAAAGCATTTGAGTAAGCTGCAGTTCGCCAGTGTGCCCCATGAATTCTCGGTCTAGCCCATAGTTCCTGTCTGAATAAGCGCTAGACGCTACAACGTCTATCTGTGGTTTGAATCCGCCACGTGCAATGTCCACATCAGACATCGCAACCTGAAGTTGATGCCAGCTTGCCTGTACTTCAGGGTTCTCGTTTACGACTTTGCGAACATAGTCTTCCAAATTCGCTTCAGCAGCGTTCACGTTGCCCTGCGTAAATGCTGTTGTGGCTGCTGCTATAGCGAGCCAAGACACGCCTGATGTAATTGACTTCATACACGGTTCTCTTTTGTAGGTTGCGCTTAATTCTGACAACTCTGTTTTATGAAAAGGGTAGACAACTATACGCGTAGTGCAAATTGTCAGATGCAGATTTCGACTAAATATTAAGAATTTAGGGGTAACCACCTAGACAGAAAAATAATGCTTAGACCAAAGGTTAACGCGCCCCCGTACTATGGTCCGGTAACGAATACCGAATCCTTTGCTACGCTTCTTAAGAGAAGTTTATTTTTTTAGCGTATTGCGAGGATTTATGGCAGAAGTAATTATCACAGCAATCGAAGGCCAAGCGTCATTAACGCGTTTTGAGTCGGGCGAAACAATAGCGTTAACCGTTGGTGTGGTTGTCTACGAAGGCGATGTAATCAGCACCGAAACGGGTACTCAGGTCACTGTTAGTGTAGACGGTCAATTGCGAATTCTTCCTGCTAACACCAATACGACATTCCCGCTTCAACTCGATTTCACTGACAGTAATTCAGACGACGAATTTGCAGTGTTCGACGAAAGCTTAGAAGCACTCGCAGCCACGCTTGAAACACAACCAGACCAATCAGAAAGCAACACCGATTTTCTTGACCTTCTTGAAGGTGAAGAGGATATTTTAGAATCGTTAGAGGCTACTGCGGCAGGTCTTGATGGCGGTGCAGGCACAGAGGGCGGAAGCAACTTTGTCCGCGTTGGCCGTATTAACGAAGACGTAAATCCCGTTGGGTTTCAATTCGCTCCAAACGCAACTGACAATAATGAACTTGAGCCCAACAATGTAAACGGGACAGGTGAACAAGCGCAAGACATTACCATTGTGTTAGACCCCATAGGCCTCACAAGCGACCCAACGCCGACGGTCACCGGCACTACATCAGCAATTCCAGGAAGCACGGTAACTTTAACGATTACCGACAGCGAGGGCAACGTACAAACATTAACCACGTCTGTTACCGCAGATAATACATTCAGCGCCGACGTTCTAGAAGCCCTCTCCGACGGGGCGTTTACCGTTGACGTCACTGTGACAGAGCCTACAGGTAACACTGCAGATAATTCAACAACAGGTGAAATTGACACAACGGCGCCGTTGATTACCATAGATACGATAGGCACACTATCTGACACGACGCCGACAATCACTGGCACAACGGACGCCACTGCTGGTACGACAGTTACCCTTGTCATTACAGACAGCGAAGGAAATACACAGACTGTCACCACGACGGTTCAAGATGATGGTACTTATTCAGCAACTGTACCTGAATCACTTGTTGAAGGCGATTTTATCGTCAATGCAAGCGTAACAGACGAAGTTGGCAATACAGCTACTGCTGAAAGCGCTGGTATTATCAATGTCACGCCACCTACGATCACAATCGATTCAATAGCATTGGGTAACGACACTACGCCCACCATCTCAGGCACTACTGATGCCGAGCCAGGAAGCGTTGTATCTCTTACGATTACGGACAGTAATGGTAATACCCAAGTGATTGAAGCTACTGTGCAAGTAGATGGTAGCTATTCAGCAGACACACAGGTTGAGTTGTCTGATGGTGAATTTACCGTTTTAGCTAGCGTTACAAATCAGATAGGCAACACTGCTACTGCAACGGCGCAGGGTGAAGTAGATACACAAGCCCCCACTATTTCGATAAATGATCCTGGAAATAATGGTGATTCAACCCCTAACATCTCTGGTACTACAGACGCTGCACCTGGCAGTGAGATAACGATTATCGTGACAGATAGTTCAGGCGCTGATCAAACTATAACAACGACAGTATTAGCCGACGGAACGTTTTCTATTGATGTCCCAAATGCTGTTACACAAGGCGAGTTTAGCGTTCTTGCATCGGTTTCCGATAGTGCAGGTAATACAGCAGAAACACAGGCAAACGGCATTTTTGATCCGAGTAGCCCTGTACTGAACGTTGACGTTACCTCGCCAACTAACGATGCCACACCCGAGATTTCAGGTGAAACCGATGCGCCAGCAGGGAGTAATGTGCTTATCACTGTGACAGACAGTGAAGGGAATGAACAAACATTTACTACTATTGTGGACGAAACGGGTAACTTTAGCGAAACAGTGCCTACCGAACTCAATGAGGGTGACTTCTCAGTCGTTGTGTCAGTAACAACCCCCACGGGAGAAAGCGCAACAGTAACCGTGACAGGTGAAATCGACCAAACCTCTCCTGTTATTGAAATATCACCAATTGGCTCAAGCAATGATGATACGCCTTTGATAGAAGGTACTACCGACGCCCTACCTAACACCACGGTTACGCTTGAAATTACAGACAGTAATGGCGTCGTGCAGTCGGTTAATGTACTGGTACAAGAAGACGGAACGTTTAGTGTTGAAACGCCCGAACCGCTCGCAGAAGGCGATTTTACGGTTAGTGCTACTGTTACGGACGCAGCAGGAAATGTTGGCACCACGTCAATCAACGCGGTAATTGACACATCAGGCCCGAGTATAGTTATCGAGACAGGCTCTCCGACAAATGGAAGCGAAGGTATTGGCGGTAGCTCTGATGCACCGAATGCAGAAATAGTTGTCGTTATTACTGATAATGAAGGTAACACTGTAACAATAGTCGACACCACTGACGAGAACGGTGAGTTTAATGTCGATATACCGGATAGTATTCAAGAGGGAGACATCGATGTTGAAGTTACCGTTACTGATGACACAGGTAATAGCACCACAACTGACGCCACAATAGAACTTGATGTCACACCGCCCACAGTGACACTTACTCCTCAAGCCGAGGGGAACGATAATACCCCCACTATATCGGGAACAACTGATGCATCGACAACCGATGATATCGTTATCACGATCATTGATAGTCAAGGTGAGCAACAAACGATTATTACTAATGCCGATGAAAACGGAAATTTCAGCGTTGATGTAGGTGAGCCATTAAATGAAGGCAGCTACCAGGTTACCGTCGAAATTACTGATGAGGCTGGAAATACTGCAACGGTTGTGGACAACGGCGGCATTGTAGATACTACACCGCCCGTCATATCGCTCCAGCCACAAGAAATAACTAACGACCCCACACCACAAATATCTGGAACCACCGATCTTGCTGCCGGAACAACCATATCTATTACCGTTACGGATAGCCAAAACAACACACAAAACTTCGATATCGACGTTGACGAGAACGGGGATTTTAACACGACAGTTCCGGTCGAGTTAAGTGAGGGGCCTTTCACGGTCGTTGTTAGCGCAACGGACAATGCTGGCAATACTGCGAGCGCACAAGATAGTAATGGTGTTATCGACTTGACTGCACCTGACGCACCGACTATTGATGCAGGCAACGGCACCGTGATCACCGGTACGGCTGAGGCAACGGTACCTGGACACTGGCTGATGATACCGTGGATGCATTAGCGGAAGACAGTTATAGCACCATAGTGACAGCCACCGATCTTGAAGGAAATAGCAGTACCGCGAATGGCACTGTGGTCATCGACACCACTGCCCCTGCTGCGCCGACAATCGATGCAGGCAACGGCACGGTGATCACCGGTACGGCTGAGGCCAATGCCGTGGTCGAGGTTGATATTGATGGCGACGGCACCCCAGATTTAACCACCACCGCAGACGATGTGGGTAACTGGAGCGTAACACC